>NZ_JBHLUA010000001.1:0-12383 GCF_042433895.1 Mesonia maritima
AGGCCTTTGCAATTGCCAAATCAGGTTTGAAATACGATGAAAATCATAGAAGCGTATTAGCGAAATAAATATTCGAATTTATTTGTTTTTTAACACAGTTCTTGACAAGTAGCGTAAAATTAGGAGTTAATTTTCAATCTTACCACAAGCCAAAACTTTTGTATTTTGTTTTTATCTTTTTTAGTTCAAAAAACCAAATCAAAAGATTTGGCGACTTACCAAATATACTAAAATTTCCAGTTTGGAAAAGACGTAGCTATTTGTTATATACGGTGTTGTGCAACGTTTTTTATTCAGTTCTGTTATCTACTACAATTCTAAATTTTGTTGCTCTTTTTATTTCGTTTCCATTCGGCTCGATTTGAAATAAATATTCTCCAGCTAAATAATCAACTCCGTTTTCTTTTACATCTTTTATTTCAAGTAAATTGGTTTTAATTACATTGTCTATTTCGTTTTTATCCAAAGTTATCTTTTGTCCGCTAATTTTGTAAGTACCATAAGTGTAATCGCTCAAACCAATAGCAGAATTGTTAAAAATATAAGTTCCGTCTGTTTTGAAATCAATTCCTGTTCCATTAAAATCTCCATCATAAAAAGCACGCACTAAAGTCGGTTTGTTTAAATCAGATTCATTTTTCCAATTTATTCCGAAAATGGTTATCAAAAAGATTATACCAATTAAAGGACCGATTAAAAATTTGATTTGTTCTGTCGCTTTGTATTGCTTATAATCTCTAAAAATTGTCCAAAGCCAAAATATAAATCCGAATAATGCGACTCCGAGAAAAAAGAATGTAATCAAATACAAAACTTGAAAATCGAAATTGATAAATTTTATAGGTCAGAAATATTCCAATTCCTACAATAATTATTAATCGAATTATGTGGTTTTTGTTAGACACTCGTATTTTTTTCAAATGTTGCACAACGGTTTCGGCTATGAGTAGTTGCGTGGTTTAGCACTTAACTTTGCAAGTACACACCAAACTGAAAATCCGTGAGGATTTTCAGAAGTAGGCGAGAACAAGCAATTACTTATAGCCATTGTTGGCAGTAGTGTTTATTTTGTCAGTCGTTTTGCTGTCATAAATCGGTCAGCTACATTGTCCCAATTGATAATTTCAAGAACTGTATCAACAAAATCGGCTCTTTTATTTTTGTATTTCAAATAATAGGCGTGTTCCCAAACATCAATCACCAAAATCGGAACAACTCCCCATTGTGTTAATTTTTGATGATTTTCGCATTGTAACAATGTCAAGCTATCCGAATAAGGTTGGTAACCCAAAATACCCCAACCGCTTCCTTCTACAGTTTTTGATATTTTCCCGATATAGCTTTTCAGTTTGTCAAATGAACCGAAATCCTTTTCTATCTGTTTTAAGAGTTCAGTTTTGGGTTCAGTTTTTTTATTCGTTAAGTTCGTCCAAAAGATGGAATGAAGCACGTGGCTTGAAAAGTGGTAAGCTAACTTTCGGGTCCACAAATCCACTTGGTCTAAATCGCCCGATTTTAGATGTTCCTTAATTTTAATCAAATCTGTGTTTGCCCCTTTTACTGCTCCACCGTGATGAAATTCAAAGTGCAGATGTAAGGTTTCTTCATCCATATGTGGCTCCAAAAAAGTTTTATTGTATGGAAGTGATTTTTGAATGAAATTTCCATTACTGTCCACTAATCTGTCAATTCCGTTTTCCGTTACATTTTGTGAAAAAACGTTGTTCATTGGTAGGATTGTCGCTCCACCTAAAATTGCCGTGTTTCTTAAAAATTCTTTTCTGTCCATATTTATACTTTTTTCAATTTATCTCGTTTTTCCACATTACTGCCAACGGTCTTGTATATGGCTCGTAGCGTGCAAATTAGTAATTAATTTTCGGATTGAGCACAAGCCAGATTTTTAAATTTTACTATTTATCTTTTTTGTTGGAAATCGTCAAATTTAAAAATTTGGCGACTTTCCAAATATACCTTAACTTTGGTTAGGCAAATAATTAGCTATGAGCTATATACGGTGTTGTAAACAGTTTTTTAATTTATTTTTTCAAAGTATCTTTTCCCAAATTTTGGAATCTCACAAACAAATGAATTGGGTTTTTGAAATCCAAACATTTCTCCTTTAAATTCAAGATATTCATTTGACACTGCATTGTCATTAAAAGATAACAAAAATGAGCCATCTTCATTATCTCTAATTTTGATTTCGCTAATTACATATATATAATTATCAGTATTTGGTTCTTTTTTATAAAAGGTTGATTTGTAATCATCACTTATATAAAAAACAAAAGTCTTATTGTCATCATAATTATATAAAGGAAAGTCTTTTGTTTCCCAAACACCTATTAGATTTTCTTTTTTTATCATTGGTATATTAAATATTGAGAATTATTTATTCCATCACTATTAAATAATAATTCGACAGGATAATTATTTTCATATTCGTAGTCTACGCTATTTTGAGGTCCATCATTATTAGCTGTTTCGATTACGTTATTTTTAGAAAGATAATATTGTAAATTTCCATTGCTGGTATCAAAACCATAAAAACTAAAAGAAAAGTCAATTAAACCAAAACTTTCATTCAAAACATTAAATGGGTTTTTCTTATCATCATAAGTAAAATATTGATTATATGTAAAACCTGATGATAAATAAGTTAAAGCAGTTTGAGAAACATTTTCCTCTGAATCGTAAAAAATTTCTGTTTTAGTTGTCCAAATATAATCTCCATCTTGTAAGGAATATCTTTTAATTTGAGAAATTCTATTACTATCGTATAAAAACTCTAATTTTCGATATTGGTTATTTTCTGGAGCAAGTTCAATCAATCGATTTTGATTATCATAAACGTATGTGAATTGTTTATTTTGGCTATTATTGATTTCTTGATTATTTAAATTTGGATAATCGCCGTTATACTGTAAAGATTTAACGTAAACAGAAGATATTTTATCATTGTTATATTCAAATTGATATAGGTTACCTTGTTTAAAAGACCCATTACTATTAGTTACTTGACAACAATAAATGAAAATTTGATGTAATTTATCATTTTCATAGAGTAATTTATCATTATTTTGATTATTAGTATAATCTATTTCATTAATGTACTTAATTGTTTCATCGCCATTTCCATCTTCATTTCCTTCTGTTGGATTTTCATTATTATTTTCTGAAACTGATTCATTATCATCAGAACAAGAATAAATTGTATTAATAAATATTAGTACGATAGGAATAAGTAAATGTTTTAATTTCATTTTTTTTGTTTTAAATTGTTTACAACAGGTTATATCCAAACAAATATATCTGTTTATAATATATTATCCCGGGATAACAGAACTTTTTTGTTATGGTTATAAGAATTTGATAATAAAAGTACACCCGATTTAAAATAAATAAAAACAGTAACATTTAACCATAAAAAAGGCCACTAACTTTTTACAGCTAATGGCTTTTAGATTATAAAAACTAAATTATTTGCTATTCAGCAACTTTTCCATATACGTATTCTTTTCTTTTTCAGCTTGCAGCAATTTTTTATAAAGCTCCTCAATTTTATCGGATTGCTCTATAATTTTATCAATGGGATTAAATGTACAATGAACATTATTTAAAGGACCATTGTTAACACTGTTGTCATTAAAATTATTAATATTATGAAAAATAGATTCCTCACTAAAGTTTTCAATAGCTTCTTTACTAACCCCTAAGACCTTCGCCACTTTATCTAGTTTTTCCTCATCGATCGTTTCACTTTGCTCCAAGTGGGAAACGGTTTGTTGACTAACGCCTAACTCTAAGGCGAGGGCTTCTTGTTTCATCCCTCGAAGTTCCCGAATGCGGCTTATTTTTTTTCCGATATGTGGTGTGGCTGTTGTACTCATATTCCAAAGATACTAACTTTTATGAATTCTTGTATTGGTAAAATACAATTTATGGAATTGAGGAAAGCATAGGCTTAAAAACAGGTCCGAAGTGTATGCAGCTTACAGCCATAGCCAATAACCTGAAAAAATACCTTACGTTTACTCAAAAACGCGTAAAAAGCGGAGCAGGCATGCTGGGCTTATCTTTAGAGATCATGACTACTCTCAAGAAAGCCATTAAATCGATGCTAATATATTTAAAATTTGAGGGAGTTTAAGTGTTGGTTTTCTAAGAATTACAGGCTTGTGCAACGACTACAATTGTTGTCCGGCGTTTTTAGTTCACTACTAATTTTTCCAATATTTCTCTATTTTCTTCACCCCATTTTGCTGTAGACTTAATAATTGGAATTAATGATTCTCCTAATTCAGTTAGATGATATTCAACTTTGGGAGGCTTTGTTTCATAATCTTTTTTCACCAGAATACCGTGGCTAACTAGCTGTTTTAATTGGGTTTCTAAAACCCTTCTTGTGGCATTAGGAATTTTCCTTTGCAATTCACCTGGACGTATAATGCCATTATAGATACACCATATTAAATTAATCTTCCATTTGCCGTTTACCACTTCCATAAAAAGATGAAGTCCACAATCAACAGTTACCGGTGTTTTTCTCTTGTACATAAATGAAGATGTTTCTATACAAATATACCGGTTTTTTAATACGGGTAAATTTATCCGTACTTGATAGCAGTAATGAAGGGTTGTATGTTTGCCCTATAAAATTTAATGATGATGAATTATAAATTATTTGGCGCCAATACAGGATTATATGCAAGTGAAGTTGTGTTAGGAGCTTCCAACTTTGGAACTAGAAAAGGATATGGGGCAACCCCAGAAGAATCCACAAAAATACTTTCAGCATACCAAGAGGCTGGAGGAAATATTATAGACATATCTGATTTGTATCAACTTGGCGAAGCGGAAGAAATTGTAGGTGGTTTTTTGAAGAATAAACGGAACGATTTTATTATTTGTTCAAAGTACACAAAAAGTAGTGAAGTTAATCCTGCTATAAGTAACTATGGAAATCATCGTAAGTCGATGAAACAAGCAGTAGAAACAAGCTTGAAGCGTCTAAAAACAGAATATATTGATATTTATATGCCTCATTTTGATGATGGTAAAACTCCTATGTATGAAATTATTAGAGGTTTAGAAGACTTAGTGAAAGAAGGAAAAGTTTTATATACGGGTTTAACTAATTTTCCAGCTTGGAAAGTTGCGTCTATTGCAAGTTTAACAAACTTAACTGCACTACAAATAGAATACAATTTATTGCAGCGAACAGCAGATCGTGAGTTTCTGCCTATGGCAGAAGAATTTGGTTTAGCAACTATGATGTATTCCCCATTAGCGGGAGGAGTGCTGACTGGAAAATATAGAAATGGAGAATCGGGTCGAATTAATTTAGGAAGTGATGCTGAATACAAGGAAGATCAAAAAACAAAAACTATAATTGATAAGCTTATCGCGATAGGAAAAGAAATTAATGCAACTGCTGGACAGGTTGCATTTGCCTGGGTATTATCAAAGAACGCATTTCCTTTAATTGGAGCGCGTAAAATCTCTCATTTCCAGGAGTCCTTAAAGGCCGCCCATATTAAATTAACAGAAGAACATATTATAGATCTGGATAATTTAAGCAAGGTAGCATTAGGTTATCCTCACGATTTGTTAGCTACTGTACGAAATGCAACGTAATCATTAACCTGTAATTTTATAAAAATGATAAAAAACAGTATTAAAGAAAATTTAACTATGCATCACATCGTTTTTGCGATTTCTGATGTAATTGAGACAGAAAAATTTTATACCAAAATATTCGGTCCAGCACTTTATACCAATTCAAACACAGTAATGTATCAAGTAGGTCAAACGATGTTGATTTTTATACAAAAACGACACAAAAATCAATTAAGTACAAAATTCGACCCCTCAAATATTGGACTTGACCACGTTGCATTCGGACTTAAAAACCTATCAGAATTAGAGGAAGTAGAAAAAGTCTTAAATGAAAAGGAAATAAAAAATAGTGGTATTCATATCGATAGTTCAAGTAAAAAAGAAAAGATTTGGCTCAATGACCCGAGCAATATTAGAATTGAATTTTATTTATAAATTTCACTTTATTTTCGGTCTTTTAAAATGACATGCAACGTGTCGCGTATATAAAAAGTAGCCGTAACTACCAATCATATAGGTAGGTTGGTTTCAAAAATAAATAAATTATTAATTAACTTAAGAACCTGTAGGCTATTTGTTATAGCAACGATGTTGGCTGTAGTGTTTTTTAATCCCATATTTTTGGTCTATCGATTTTCATTGCTCTTAAATACGACAAGAATTGTCCCGCGTGAACAGCTTCGTGATATCCAATCCGTAATAAATATTTTCCAAGTATTTTCTTGCCTTCTTGTCCTGGGTGTACAATTTCGATTTCATTTAGTTCGGTGTCCGAAAATTGTCGCACACTTTCTAAAAAAGTTTCTCTAATAGGCGCAGCAAATTCAAGTTCATTTTTTAGGTTTGTGAATGGTCGGTTTTTCCAAGGTGTTTTATAGTTTGCCATATCTCCTTGATTAATAATTATATTCCAACCATAATCAGCTTGCAAAACATGTCTTATCATTTCTGATGCACTCATTGCTTTTTCGTCAGGTTTCCAATTGTAATATTTCTCAGGGAGTCCATTCCAAAGCTTTATACTTCTTCTCCTTATTTCTGTGAAATTTAAAATTATGAGTTCAGATTGGGTCATTTTTTTGTTTTCGAGAATGTTGTTTCAAATTACAGTCAATTGCTTATCTATTACAAATAGCATGGATTTATGAGTTATTTTTCAATCTCTCCACAAGCTAAAACTTTTGTATTTTATCTTTAATTAAAAGATTTAGAAAGCTTTCAAATATATCAAAATAATCAGTTTAGAGGTGACGCAGCTAATTGTTATAAACGTGGTTACTTGCTGGCTTTATTCAATTGCTTTTTTTGCTTGTTCAATATGCCTTTGATTATGGTAAATTAAAACTCTAAATGTATTTCCTAATTTTAATTTTAGCAGTTTTGAGATGCTAATCGCTGTTTTGGTTTTGTTTAAATTGACTTTTCTTGATTTGTTTAAAAGTTCCAGAATTTGCTTTTGTTGTTCTAAAAATCTTTTTAAAGTTCTCTTATTCAACTTACAACCATTTGGGTTTTTATCCTTGAATGTTTTTATTTTTCTCATTTTCCCTGAAGGCAACATACTTTTAGCAAAATAATTACCTAAGATTCCGGATTTGAAGAGTTGATCTGGATCTGTTTTGCTTTGTTCTATTTTCTGCTCTATTTCAGGAATATAAAATTCGCCGTATAGATTAAGATGTTCAATGCATTCAAGGACGCTCCAAGTCACTTGGTTTTTCTTTTTGTTGAGTTCTTTTTCTGTTAACTGGCTCAATTGTTCAACTTGATTGATATTCTGTCGTGTTCGCTCAATTAAATCCAATATTAAAGATTCTGTTTTTATTTTCATATCTGAATTTTCTACAAATTTGGAAATAACAAGATGATCTAAAATTGATTGAAATCAAGATTTTTTAATTCTCGAAAGCGTTTCAGGTTGCATTCTCAAATATGAAGCAATATATTTATTTGGTATTTCTTGAAATAAGTGCGGACTTCTGCCTAAAACACGCTTATATCTTTCTACTGGCGATTTGGTTAAAATATCACGTTCTCGTTCCATTTGTTGGTATACAAGTTCATTGACTATTTCCAGCCACATTTTTATATATTTTTTTGAACTCCATATGAAATTATTAAAACTGTTTTTTGAAATAACTTTTAATTCAGTTTTTTTAATTGCTTGAATATACAAATCTGAAGGCTCATTTTTTATATATGAGTCAAGAGCTGCAATAAGATTATTTTTATATCCAAATCTTATCGTATGTTCTTCAAATTCATCAATAATAAAAATTCGTAAACTTCCTTTAACTATAAAATAAAGATTAGTATCTATACTGCCTTGAACTTTTAAATATTCTTTTCTCGTCAAATTCAATTCTTTTTCCCATAAATTTTGACTTTCAATTTCTTCTACTAATTTTTCAATTGGATTCATTTTTTTGGTTTGCAGTAACGTTTTGGATATGGTTTCTTTGGGTGAAATTCGTAAGAATTTTCCGTCTTATCCCGAAGATAGTATATTTGCAAGGATTTTTCGAAAAGAATATAGCTGTGTGGTAGGCAGTTTTATTTTAAATGTTCTTCAATTCCTACAGCATCCATTCGAATTCCAATTAGCCAATCTCGATTATACTTTTTTTCAAGATATTTAAAAGTCAGTTTATTATATTCGGTAGCAAATTTATCATCCCAACCGAAGGCTTTCGAATAATATACTATATTGAATTTTTGCTCATAAATGGAGTCTTTCTCATTCTTAAATGTTGGGTTTAATCCCTCAACGAAAATTATAAATAAACGTTTATTTTTATTTTCTTTAAAAAATGTCTTTGGCTTCCCCGTATAAATAATTTGGTCTGGTGAGATTACTATTCCGGGACACGGATCATATTTTATATGAAAGCCTTCCACGGTAACATAATTTGGATGTTCTTTTAAGCGTATCACTAACTTATTAGTTAAAATATCTCCCACGCTTATTTTTTTAGCTTCAAAACCGTCGAGTGAAAAAGTTAATGAGTCATTCCTGCTTGCTTCTATAGAAAACTTACCATCGAAATCAGTCTTTGCAATTTTTTCTCCATTATTATTGGTAATGTCCACTGAAAGTAGGGGTTGACCATCCATTTTCTCAACCACCGTTCCATTAATATTGATTTCTTGAGCAAGCAAGAATGCGGAAGAAAGGCAAAATAATATTGTTAACCCTAATCTCATTTAATTTATCATTTTTTAGGTTAATTTTTAAATTCCCTAAAATGGTTTAGCATATAGGTGAAACTGAATTTTAAGCAATTAATTTTCAGTTTACAAAGTACTTAAATTAAATAAAAAAGCGATTCAAGTTTTGCACTTAAACCGCTATTACTTATATAAATTGCTGTAAGATATTTCTATTTGTCTTCACAAATTTCTACAAAAAACAGCTCGACCTTCAGCATTTGCAACATATTTTATTCCATTTTTATCCAAATATTTATTTTCTTTTCTTCCAGAAGTATGCCATTTGATATAACCATAATCGCACTTTCCCATATTCCCATTTTTAAACTCTCTTTCTGCAATTTCATTAATTTCGTTCCAATATTTTTTTCTTGAATGGACAAAAAATATTGCGGGATTAAATTCTGTTGGAAGTTCTGATTTATAATATTTTTCTAAAACAATATTTAATTAATACTTAATTATTTTCTTGAGGTTATAGGTAGCATCTTTTAAATTAACCTTAACCAAATAAATACCTTGGTTAAGTGCTGAAACATTTATTTTTTCGTTGTATCCTCGATAAACAAGTGAACACTTAGTATCATAAATTTCAATTGAAGTAAATGCTAAGCCATTAATATACAGCACATCTCGGACAGGATTTGGATATAAAGTAACAACGCTCGTTTTCTTTTCTGTAATAGATAATACATTGTCATTTGTAGTAAATGAAACTAATTTTGCATTATCGGATAAAGGACCAATATTAAATGATTCGGAGGTAATAAAATACCTATTAGCTCCAATATATGTTATAGCTTCTGCCTGTTCAAACTCTAAGCTTGTAAGTGCTATTTGTGTGTTAGTGCCTGAAAAAACATCATTATTTGTAAAGTTTTCACTAACCCAAACAAAAGGTTGTAATGCCGAATTATACCCTATTGAATATACTTTTCCTGTCGATGGATTGTAGGTAGCCCCGGTGATTAACCCTCCACTAGATAGCGTTGTTGTTAAGGGGGCTATCGTAAATGTTCCGCTGTTTTTTGGGATTGAGTAAGCTTTTGTAGTGCCATTAACCCAGTTTTTAGTAAATAAAATCAAGTTATTTGCATCCAAAGAAATTAGGGCTTCTGCATCCCATTCTGTATTATTAGGGTTAGGGACAAAATCTAATTGATCTGAATAGCTAAAGCTTATAATTTCTGCTGTTACATTGGAGGAACTTAGATAATCATTTTTATTTATTGTATAAATTTTTAAATCGGTTCTATCTCCACTGTTGTTGCCTATATCGCCAATATATATTGATGTCTCATCTTGTGCGATATCTTCCCAATCTACATTTGTTGCGTTGGTAACTGTCACTATTCTACTAACTAAACCAGAAATCGTATCTAACTCATAAAGTTTATTTTCATTACCCGAATCATTATGAAGAATAAGTTTATCGTTAAAAAATATAGCTCCTGATGATTCTCTCAATACTATTGGTAAATCAAACTTTTCTTCCACGTTCGCTACTTGAGCGATGAGATTGAAGGTAACTAAAATAAATGCGGTGATTATAATTATTTTTTTCAAGTGATACCCTTATTTATTTTCTTCAATTATTCTTTTCGCATTTTGATTGTTAGGGTTTAATGCTAAAGATTTTTTATAAGCTTGTATGCCTTCTTCTTTTTTTCCGAGTGCTAACAGACATTCGCCTAAACTATCCCAGGTGTTATACGCGTTTGGGTATAACGCTGTATTGAGTTTAAAAATTAGCAATGCATCTTCTTTCTGTTGTCCCATTAAATCATACCCGAAACTATTAATTCCATTTTCTGAGATGTCATAATTAGTTTTATCGTTATTTTCTGATTTTATAAATGTAATTACTTCTTTAACAGATTTTCCCTGATCCAGCAGCTCTGCTAGTTCTTTTTTGTTCATTCGTTTTACCTTCTCTCTTTGTTCCGCTAAGGTTTCGACCCCATATTCTCTTCGTTGCGCATCGGTGATTTTGGTGGTATCGATTTCGGCAAGAACCCAAGGTTGATCTCCCATTTTATGGTATTGCGTTCCATAGATTTGAGGTTCATTTTTACTTAGCAGATGCCTGTCGATAGCGGCCGCTAAAAGCCATTTATTTGCTGTAGAATCAAGCTCAATAGATTTACGCATTAATTTAACGGCCATTCCATAGGCGGTAGAATCTCCTCCGTGTTGAAAAATCATTGCGGCATTGTGGTAATCTCTAGAGGTTTTTACTTTATTTGAATCTAAAAGTTGATACACTCTTACTTCTCTTAAGCTATCTCTTTTAGAAACGACGCCCCAGTCTATATTGGTGGTTTGGCGGTCGGCCTGGTCATTTTTATAAATTTCAATCAACTCCGCATTGTCTTCTATGGGAGAAGATGTTATATCCTTTTTTGAATCTTGTTTATTGGGCTTACACGAAGAAATAATACAGATTGAAATTATTAAAATGATATTTTTCATAAGATTGGTATTTAATGAAATATAACGTGTTTAGGGTAAGAAATCGCGTTCAATTACGGGTTATCCATGTACTGTACCACCCCAAATATACCAAAAATTTCGGTTTAAAATTGAGGGTAACTAGGTATTGTATAAATTAAGTATGTTTTAATTACCATTCCAGTTAATTCTTTCTCTTAATTCTTTAAAATTAAACTCTCCGAGTTCTATAATTTTTCCACTCTTATCGATATACCCGATTTTTTCGCATTTGTATCTAACTCCCGGATGTTCTCCTTGAGCTACGTTGTTTTGAATTTTTACACACTCGGATTGAAATATTGCAAAGCCATTATCAAATTCGGTAACTTTTTCAAATTGTGGTTTTATTACAATATTTCCTAAAGCGTCTGCGAATCCGATTCTATTGTTTTTACCAATAATTCTAATTCGATTTTCTTTTACATAATCCGGGAAGGGTTCTCCTGATAATCGATTATAGACTTGAAATAAGTAATTTTCATTAATATCAATTGCGCTCCAGCCAGGTTTTCCTTTAATTTGAAAAATAACGAAGTGGTTAAATTTATTGTGAAGCGTATTGAAGTATTTTATACTATCTAATTTTCGAATGGTATCACCCCGTTGGTTAATAATCGAATAAACTTCTCTATTTCCATTCCATTCTCTTCCAATCTTATATTTATATTTTTCTTGAGAAAAACATACACTTATAGAAAGTAAAAATAAAGTTAGAATTATTCGTTTCATTTTTCAATATTATTGCCAACCGATTCTTTTGTCGAGGAGTAGCGTGCAATTATACTTTGTTTTTTAATCTCGAAACACTTCAAATATACCAAAATTTTGTTTTAAATAATGGGTAACCATGTATTGTATGAATTAATATTGTGGGCTTTTAATTTGGTTCAATAAATTTATCGTATTCACTCATTTTACTGTATTTGTATGAGTTTACCAAACAGTTAAATTGCGTTGAAGACTTACCCGTTTTCGGACAGCTCTAAATTACACAATTTTTCTTTTTTCATTGGGTCTAGACCCAATGAAAATTCTTTATAGATCTGATTAGGGCTTTT
>NZ_JBHLUA010000002.1:0-197482 GCF_042433895.1 Mesonia maritima
CTGTTGAAGCATTGCAATTATTTGTGCTTCTGTAAATCTGCTTTTCTTCATAACTTAAAAATAGTTGATTTTTAAACTGTATGAAAAACAGGGAAGCCTTCAATGCGAGCTCATCATAAACTTTCTTTTATAAGTAGCATAACTTTATTATTACTTATAACATTTTCATGTTCAACGACTAAAGTAGTTAGTGACTGGAGAAAACCAGATTCTAAACAAATGAAATTTCATAAGGTACTGGTTTTAGCTATGAGCCAGAAAACAGATTTAAGAGAACAAGTCGAAAATAAACTTACCAAAACTTTACAAGAAAATGGGATTTCGGCAAATGGTAGTTTAGCTTTTTTTGGTAAAGAAATGGAAACTTTACCAAAAACAATGGATGACTGGCTTCCGTATATTCAACAATTAAAACAAGAAAATTTTGATTCTGTGTTAATTACTAAGATTGTTGGACAAGAAGGAAAAGATGCTAAAAATGCAATAGTGAGGTATTACAATGAATTTTTTGGTAGTTTTAAAGAAGATATCATGAAGAATAAAGATTTATATTCTGAAGATGAAGGTTTTAAAGATTACTATGTACATCGAGTGGCTTCTAATTTATACTGTATTTGCGAACAGAATCAAGAAGAAGACTTAATATGGAAATTAAATGTTGATATTAAGCAAGCTTTTGATTCTGATTATTTAGTAAAGGAAGGTTTACGTCTTTTTTCTAAAGAATTAATCAAAGAATTAAAAGAGCAAGATCTTTTTGTGACTAATAAATAATTTTGGAAAGCTAAAAAACTTTCTCTTTCTTTCCCTGAGATCTTCAGTATATCTTTAAAAAGCTAAGAAATACAATCCTTACCTTCTTCAGAAAAAAAAGGTATTGAAGGTTTTTTAGTCATTACCTTTGCCCCAATAAAACTCATCGGGATATACGCCAAAAGTAAATCAGTAACAATAAACCAACTTGGTGCCGGTAACATAAACGCGTTCGCTATTCCGCCAATTAGAAAAAAGAAGCCGATGATAAGCGCAAGTTTTATTTTGTAAGATTTAGCAATTCCTGCAGTTAAAATTGATCCTATTAAGGTTCCTAAAGCGTGTGCTAAAAACGGAAATATAAAATGTTTTGGACTAAATAAATGGATGGTTTCTGCTAAACCTTCAAATGTAGTAACGTCAGCGTCGTTTGGTGGAGGAATAATGTAATGACTTACGGAAATAATTCCAATATTTACCAAACTGCCAATAATTAAACCAATTAATACTGCCAAAATATTCCTAACTACAATTTTCATGCTAAATTATTTGTATAAAAACGTTATATGTTTGTGGGCAAATTTAGTAAAAGGTTTTAAAATAAAACTATAATTAAAACTATTCTTTTAGTTGAAATTTAATGTTGAATTTTTGTTCCAAAACACAAATCTCCTGCATCACCTAAACCCGGTATAATATATCCTTTATCATTTAATTTTTCGTCAATTGTGGCAATCCATAAGCTTGTATTTTCTGGAAAGTGTTCTTCTATAAATTTTATACCTTCCTTCGCTCCTATTACCGCAACGATGTGAATTTTCTTTGGCGTTCCTAATTTTTTAAGCGCTTCTAACACATTTACAAAAGATCTTCCTGTGGCTAACATTGGGTCGGCTAAAATCAAGGTTTTTCCTTCTAATGATGGTGATGCTAAATATTCCACCATAATTTCAAAATCTCTCTCATTAATATGGTGTCTATAAGCTGAAATAAAGGAATTATCAGCTTTATCAAAATAATTTAAAAGTCCGTTATGTAATGGTAAACCTGCTCGTAAAATGGAACAAATAACTAATTCATCTGAAGGTAAGGGTTGAGAAATTTTACCTAACGGTGTTTTAATTTCTTCAGCTTCGTAATTCAGTTTTTTACTTAATTCATATCCCAAAATTTCTCCGATTCGCTCAATATTTTTTCTGAAACGCATACGATCTTGTTGTATGTCAGCAGAACGTAATTCAGCAATAAAAGTATTGGCAACAGAATTATTTTCTAATAGATGATGAATTTTCATAGCAGGAATAGTTTTATAACAAAAATAAGTATTTACAATTGTTCTATAAATTTAGATATAAAAAAAGCTGTCAAAATTTTCGACAGCTTTTTTATTTTATAATTAAGATTCATTTATTTTCTAAGCGATTCCATATCAATCACAAAACGATATTTTACATCAGAATTCGTTACGCGATCATAAGCTTCGTTTATATGTTGAATATCAATCATTTCAACATCGCTTACTACGTTATGTTTTCCGCAGAAATCTAACATTTCTTGTGTTTCTTTAATCCCACCAATTAATGAACCGGCGACACGTTTTCTTCCCATAATTAAATTTCCGCCGTGCATTGGCTCTAAAGGTTCAATTGCGCCTACAAGTACCATTGTAGAATCTCGCTTTAACAACGTTAAATACGGATTAATGTCGTGTTTTACCGGAACGGTATTCAATAGAAAATCAAAAGAATTGGCGTGTTTTTTCATCGCTTCTTCATCTTTTGAAATTAATACTTCATCGGCTCCTAAACGTTTAGCGTCTTCGGCTTTTTCAGGAGATGTCGTAATCATTACTACGTGAGATCCTAAAGCGTCGGCAAATTTAATTCCCATATGGCCCAAACCGCCTAAACCGATAACCCCTACTTTATCTCCTTTTTTTACATTCCAATGTCTAATCGGTGAATAAGTTGTAATTCCCGCGCATAGTAAAGGAGCGACAGCTTTTTCGTCTAAATTTTCAGGAATAGTTAAAACAAAATCTTTTTTTACTACAATGGTTTCAGAATAACCGCCAAAAGTGTGACCGCCAAGATGTTCATCTTTTCCGTTATAGGTTGCGACCATTCCGTTTTCGCAAAATTGTTCAAGATCATCTTTACAAGCGCTGCATTCTTGGCAAGAATCTACCATACAACCCACGCCAACTAATTGATCTTTTTTGAAATTGGTTACATTTTTTCCTACTTCTACTACTCTACCAATAATTTCGTGACCAGGAACAACAGGATATTTTGAATTTCCCCAATCGTTTCTAACTTGGTGAATATCGCTGTGGCAAACTCCGCAGTAGGTAATTTTAATTTTTACATCGTTGTCTTTTACTTCACGACGTTCAATAGTCATTTGTTTTAAATCGGCTTTAGATTCTTTTGCACCGTATGCTTTTATTTCACTCATGGTTTTTTCTTTTAAAGTACGAGATATTGAAAGTTTAACGATAAAAAAATAAGACTTTACATTAAGTTTAACGATCGATTAAGCTGGTTGAAGCATTTAAAATTCTTCATCAGCTTTAATTTTAAAATTATTTTCTGAATTTCTATCAATTGCTAGATTAGTTGAAAGTTCAAATAAATGCGCTTGCGTTTCAAAAAAATGCATCATATAACCCGCGGTGTTTATAAAAGCGACTACATCGCCAATTTCGGGTAATTGGTTGACTTCTATTTTACGTTTTAGCACCACATCGCGTTCTAAACAATAGCCGCTTACAAAATAAACTTCGGTTTTATCTTCCGGTTTTTCTTCAAAATTTACAACAATTGGATCGAGTAAAAAGTCTGCGCTTGAACTTTGTAACTGACTCATATTCATTTCTAAGCCTATTAAATTTCGTCCTTTGGAATCTTTTTTTCTGAAAGCGACTTTAGCCAGCGTTAATCCAACTTGATCGAGCAACGATCTTCCGGGTTCTAAACGCAATTCTATATTTTTTTCTTTTAAAATTTCAGCTACCGTTGAATCATTTTCATTTGTATGTTGAAGAATTTTTTCTAAGAAATTTTCTTTATTTAATGTGTTGAAATAAGGATAAGTAGCTAATTTACCTTGAAGTTTTTTTTCAACAATTTCAAAACCTAATCCGTTATTGTTAAAAGTGATTTCTTCGCGTTCATTTTTTACCGCTTTTTTTAATTCTTCCTGAAAATTATTCCATTCGCTTTCTGATTGTAAATAATTCATTAAAATTCCGCCACCAATATCTATAAATTCTGTGGTAAATCCGTTTTCCTGAATTCGTTCTGAAATCGCTAAAGTTTGCAGCAACGCCTCGCCACGTTGCTCGGTAGAATACCCATCAAGATGAAAATGAAATCCTGTGAAGTGTAAATTTTTAAACGTTTTTTCTTTTCCAAGATGTTGATTCAAAAAAGTTTCAATTTCTGAAATATCAAACCCAAAACGGCTGTATAATTTTTCATTTTTATATATAAATCCGCTAATTCGAAATCCAACATTTACGGATATTTTCAGTTTTTCAGCAATTTGTTGAAGCAATTTACATTCATCTTCATTATCTAAAATAATGAGCACGTTATTTTTAGCAGCAAATCGAAGTAATTTTTCATTTTTTATGGCCGCCGTAAGCACTAAATTTTTTGGTGGCAAACCTAATCCTAAACATTGCTGTAATTCGCGAAAACTCGCGGTGTCGACGCCAATTCCATTTTTATGAGCACGATCGACAAGACTTTTACTTTTATTGGCTTTTCGCGCGTAAAATAGCTGATTTTTAATTCCGAAGTTATCTAACGTCTTTTTAAACGCTGAAATATTTCTATCAAATTCAGGTAAAAAATGCAAGTTTAGAGGAGATCCAAACTCGTTAAATAAATTTTCTAGCCTTCCTTTCTTAGCTAAAATTTCATGCATCCATTTTGATGTTATTGGCGTTAATTTGGGTAAATTATGCATGTGTTTTGTTTTTTATAGCTTGTATTGCTTTTTGCGCCCAGCAATCTGCAAAATTATTTCGTTCTCGGGAAAGCGTATCATTATCGTAAACAGAACCTTCGGTGGGCGTTCCATACAACGAAATTTGAGCATCAGGTTTTCCAGAAGGCTCTAGTAAATCTCCTTTTTTGCTAATCGCTAAATTGCCGGGAATGTAAGTAAAATCATCACTTTTATTTTTATTTAGTCTTCCGAATTTGTGCTGAATAATATTTTTAAATAAGCCGCTTTGCTCCTTCTCCATATCGTTTTTAGGAATGCGCGCATCAATTAAATAATCACAATCTACAATTTCATGAGATTTTTTCAATTGAACTTTTTCTGAATTTAAATCAACTATCGGATTTTTAACAAAACTGAAATCTATAATTCCGCATTCTACTAAAGCTTGAATTTTTTGAAGATTTTTTACCGGTGGTCCAAAAGCGATTCGGTTAAATAAGCCGAAGTAGGTTTTGTCGAAAAGTTCTTGCGATTTTGGTGTTAATCCGTTAAAACTATACAATTCGTTAAATTCAGCACTAATTTTTTTCCAAGCGCTTGCCGCCATTAAATACGGACTTTCACGCGGTTTTTCTTTTTCTGAAATTAAAAACGATAAATATTTTGCAGTCGCATCGTGAAGATTTTCTGTTGAAAAGTGAGGATTAGTCAGTTTTTTCCAAGAAAATTTTTCTATTTTAGGATATTTTTGATGAAATTTTTCTATCTGTTGCTCAACTTTTTTAAAATCTTCAGCATAACTTAATTTTTCATTTTTTTGCTGAAAAAAGCTTTTGTAATAAGCAAACAAAATATCTTGAAGAATTAACGGAAAAAGTTCCTTTTCAAAATCGTAAGGTCGTGAGAATTTAGATGTTGCTTGAGAAAGATACGAAGGTAAATTTTCATCTTTTAAATTCAACTTCGGAAACATCGGTAAACCGGTTCTTGAAAATGGAATTATTTTTTTAGGCTCGCTTCCTGAAAATTGATAAGAAAATCCATTTTTAATTTTAGTGAACTTCCCTCCTTTTCCTTCGGTTAAGGCTAAAACAGCATCAATAAAAGTTAATCCCAAACCTTTTATAGCGATGGTTTTGTTTGGCAGAATTTCCTCTAATTTTTTTTCAACCGGATAAATAAATGGAATTACTTGAGAATGATTTTTTTCTATTTTATGACGTTGGTGACCGGTAGTAATCATCACTTGATCAAATTTTACATGATATTTTTCAGTTGAAGTTGAAAAAAGTTGAATTTTTTCATTCTCTTTTTGCAAATCTCCAATTTCAATAACTTCTTGATGAATGGAACAATTTTTAGGTAAATTTTCCAAGAGTTGCTGAAAACTCCATTCTAAATATTCACCAACTTCGGCGCGTGCAGAAAATTTTTCCAACAGTTCTTCTTGTTGAATTTTTTCCTTTCTCGCTTTCCATTCCACATAACTTTCAGCATTTTTTACAATAGGTTCAGGTTCGTTTTTATACCAGCTATTTATATTTTCATTGGCGTAATTCATCAACAAATAATGCGGTTGATCGCTTCGGTAAATATCACCGGAACCAAAAAAAGAAGTTTTATTAAACACATAAATTGAAATTTGATGTGTTTTTTCAGCCTTTATAAAAGCCAATAAACGTTCTAACGCGTATAATCCTTTGGGTCCAAAACCAATTATTGCAACAGAAAAAGTCTTCACTTTTTGTAATTTAAAGAGATTTTACATCAAGGTTAGAGAAATTTTCAGCAATCCATTTTTTGTTGTAAACCGTATCGAGATATCGATCGCCGCGATCGCACAAAATAGCCACGCAATTTGCTTTTTTTTCAATTTTATCTTGATAAAATTCTATAGCTGAAATTACCGCTCCAGAGGAACCACCGCATAAAATACTTTCGTTTTGTAGCAATTGCCAGCAACCGCGAATACAGTTTTCATCGTTTATATGAATTACATCGTAAATGAATTCCTTTTTCAAAAAATTAGATTTTCTTCCTGAACCGTGACCGGGAATAAGCCGTTCTCTTTTTTCATCGCCAAAAATTACGCTTCCTACGGCATCAACTGCTATTAATTTTGTGGGTAAATTATGGGCTTTTATATATTCAGCGCAACCCATTAAGGTTCCGCAGGTACTTGTGGCGACAAAGAGATAATCTACTTTTTCGTTTAAAACTTCGGCAATTTCTCCCATGGTTTGGAAATGCGTTTGGGGATTAGCCTGGTTTTCATATTGGTTTGGCCAATAACTATTTGGGATTTCTTCTAAGAGTTCTTCTACTTTTCGCAAACGACTTTCTAAAAAACTTTCATTGTCTTTTGTGGTAGTAACTTTTATTAACTTGGCGCCGTAAACATGCAATAATTTTTCTGTATGAGAATTAATGTGAGGATCAACCACCGTAATTAAATGAAGGTTATAAAACTTACAAATTTGGGCTAAACCAATCGCCATATTTCCAGAACTTGATTCAATTATAGTGTCGCCCGGTTTTACTAAACCGGTATCTAACGCTTTTGTTAGCATATTTAATGCAGTTCTGTCTTTAATGCTTCCGCCGGGATTTTCACTTTCTAATTTCCCGAAGACAGAAAAAGGTAAATCTTTAAAAAGCCTGCCAAGACTTATTAAAGGCGTTTTACCAATATTATCTAAAATATTACTTTTTATTTCTAATGCTGAAGCATATTTGTGAATGCTCGTTTTCATAGCTCAAACCTCTCTCTAAAATAAATTATTTAATGGAAATTACGGGAATTAAAACGAAGTGCTAAAATATTTAGAAGAACTTTATGATTCTTCGATTGGGCTGAATTTTATTAGCTTAAAAAGCTATTTAAGAGTGTCACGATACCAATTATTAAAATTAGAAGGAGTGAAATTTGTTTAAATTTATTTTGAGGAATATATTTTAAAATCCGCTTCCCAATAATTGTCCCTACAAGGCCGATTGCAAATAGAAAAGGGACATATTTTAGATCGTGATTATGTATATAACCATTTTGGTAATACACAAAAGTGCGTGAAAAATCTACCATAAAATCGATAAATGCAGAAGTGGCAATAAATACACTTTTTTCCAGGTTAAAAGCAGCCATTGTTAATCCTCTAATAGCACCGCCGGTTCCTAATAAACCTGCGGTAAAACCAGAAAGACTTCCACCGATTAAAGTTTCTTTTTTTCCAGCTTTAATAACGAGTTTCTTTTTTATTAAAAAGAGAAAACTTAATAGGATTAAGAAAATACCTAATAAAATTTCTAAATATTTTCCCTTAAATAAATTGGAAAGGTAACCTCCTAATATTACAAAAACTACTGCCGGTAAGCCGATATAGAGCAATAAGAATTTATCAATTCCTTTTTTAAAAAGAAATATTTTACTCAAATTACTGGAAAGATGAAATAAAGCGGTTAAGCCTAATACTGAATAAAAATCTAAATAAATATTGGCGATAGGTACAAAAAATACCGAAGAGCCGAAGCCACCAATTGTACCAACAATTTCGGCAACTAACGCTAATACCAAAAAAAATATATTAAGATTTGATTTCACGAGTGTTTATAAGTTAGCTACTCGAAATTTACATCTTAATTTGAAAAAAACTTATTGATTACAATAAAAAAGCCTTATCTAAAAGATAAGGCTGAATGTTTATTTGAAAATGCAATTTGAGCTTTAGCTCTTTTTTACATTTACGGCATTCATTCCTTTTAGTCCTCTTTCAAGCTCAAAAGTTACTTTGTCGTTTTCTTCTATTTCATCTATAAGTCCGCTAACATGAACGAAATATTTTTCACCATTTTCTTTATCGAAAATAAAACCGTAACCTTTTGAATGATCAAAATAAGAAACTTTTCCTATTCTAATTGGATCTTCAGAAGGGCGATCTTCTTTTTTAGGAACCGCTATCTCGATTTCATCTGCTTCAACTTCTACTTTCTTATCGGGATCTGGCGGCGTGTCTGTAAGGTTTCCATTTTCATCTACATAAACCAGCATATCTTCAAAAGAAGCTCCTTTGTTAGAGTTTTCTTTACGTTCCTGCTTTTTTAATTCTTTTTCCTTACGCTTTTTAAGCTTTTTCTTTTCTTTTTCGCGTTTGTTTTGAGTTTGTCCAGATCTTGCCATTCAATATTTTTAAATTACTATTCCGTTATAAAATTGAGAAGGATTCTAAATCGCGGAACAGATTCAAGGGAAAGTATAATTAAAAAGGAATTTTCTAAAAAGTAATCCAGAGAGCGTAAAGCGATAAGCCTATTTCAAAATTTTGGTAAAGATAAGCATAGGTTTACGATAATAAAAATACTACAGCTTTATTTTAAATAAGAGTGGTAATATTTTCGAACTAAATTCATTTAAATTAAAAAAAGCCTGTTTTAAAGAGAAACAGGCTTTTATGAAATAAAAATATACTATTATGCTTCTTGTTTTCGAGCTTTAGCTTCATAATCTAAATAGCCTTTTTTACCGGGAACGTAAAAAGTATCTTCATCCCAATCGGTTAGCGGAATATTTTTTTCAAAACGTTCTACTAAATCTGGATTTGAAATGTAAGGTTTTCCATAAGCTACCAAATCTGCATCCCCATTTTCGATTACTTTATTTCCTTTTTCCTGATCAAAAGCAGTGTTAATCATTAGAGTTCCTTTATAAATCGGGCGATAATGTTTTGCAATTTCTTTTACCGCGTAAGGAACATCAGAAACATCGTTAAAAGGTTCAGATAAATGTAAATACGCTAAATCGTAATCGTTTAATTTATTCACGATATAATCAAATGTAGGAATGGTTTCTTCGTCCATTTTCATCCCGAAAATTCCATCAAGCGAAGGATTTAAGCGCAAACCAATTTTTTGCTCCGGCATCACTTCTTTAACCGCATCTAGCACTTCAAATAAAAACCGTGCTCTATTTTCAATGCTTCCGCCGTATTCATCTTTTCGGTGATTAGAAGTTCCGTTAAAAAACTGATGAAATAAATATCCATTTGAAGAATGAATTTCAACGCCATCGAAACCGGCTTCCATCGCATTTTTAGCTGCATTTGCAAAATCCTGAACAGTTCGTTTAATATCTTCAACAGTCATTTCTTTTGGCGTTACGGTATCTTTAAAACCTTCCGGTGTAAAAGATTTCGCATTCGGATTTATGGCTGAAGGTGCCAAGGGTTTTTCTCCATTATGAAAATCGGGATGCGACATTCTGCCTACGTGCCAAAGTTGAATAAATATTCTACCATTGGCTTCGTGTACCATTTTGGTGACTTTTTTCCAGCCTTCGGTTTGCTTTTCTGAATAAATTCCGGGGGTATTTACGTAACCTACCGCTTCTTTCGAAACTTGCGATCCTTCTGAAATTATTAATCCAGCTGAAGCGCGTTGTTTGTAATATTCGCCTTGTAATTCTTCAGTGGGTACGTTATAAGGATTATCGGCTCTACTTCTCGTCATAGGCGCCATTACCACTCGATTAGGAAGTTTTAATCCGTTTAAATTATATTCCTGTAAAAGAGGTTGATTTTTATTTGCCATTGGGTTTATTTTTTGTGGAATTCAAAAGTAAAATACTTTCTCAACAAAAAGCTTGATGTAAGTTAGGTAAACGCGTTAAAAAATGTTAATCTAGGTCAATTCCTTTCGAATTCTACTTAAAGTTTCAGCTTTAATACCTAAATAATTTGCGATTTGGTAATTCGGAATTCGCTTTTCCATCATAGGATAATCTTCGCAAAACTCAAGATAGCGTTCTTTACTATTTTTCTGAAGCGATGATAAAATTCGTTTACGTAAACTTACAAATGCGTTGGTAGTTTTTATTCTAAAAAAGCGTTCAAATTTTGGAATACGTTTATAGAGGGTTTCTAAAGAAGATTTATTTAATGCTAATTAAACTGAATCTTCAATGGCTTCAACAAATAATTTTGCAGGTTTATTACTGAAAAAGGCTTCAAAATCACTAATCCACCAATCTTCTATAGCAAATTGAATAATATGGTTGTCGCCATTTTCATCTACATAATACGCTTGCAAACAACCTTCTACTACAAAATATTCTGAAGAAACTTCTTCATTAAGTTGAATAAGTTGTTGTTTTTTCCGCAATTTCACTTCGCTTAAAATACTTAAAAACTCAGCTGCTTCTTCATCTGAAAGTTGAATATCTTTTTGGACGTGCGTCAAAATTTTTTGTTGAGAATTATGCATTATTAAGCAGTAGCTTTTTCATGTTCTTCCAAATCTTTTTGAAGGTCTAATTTACGCAATTTTGGAAAGAAAGTTCCTGTTGCAATTACGGTCGCTACGGTCATACTTCCACCAAAAATTACTGCGGTTACCGTGCCCATTAATTTTGCAGTTAATCCGCTTTCAAAAGCCCCCAATTCGTTAGAAGAACCTACAAACATCGAGTTTACTGAAGCTACTCGACCGCGCATTTCATCGGGCGTTTTTAATTGAAGAATAGTTTGCCGAATAATCATTGAAATTCCATCGGTTACACCACTAAAAAATAAAGCTACTACTGAAATCCAAAACCAAGAAGAGAGTCCGAAAATAATGATGCAGACTCCAAATAAGAAAACAGCACCTAATAATTTTAAGCCCGCATTTTTATTCAACGGAAAATAAGCCGAGGTAAACATCGTAATTAACGCGCCAACTGCCGGAGCGGCTCGTAAAATTCCAAAACCTTCGGGCCCGACTTTTAAAATATCTTGTGCGAAAACCGGTAATAAAGCTACTGCGCCACCAAATAAAACGGCAATCATATCTAGTGTTAACGCGCCTAAAATTACTTTTTTAGTGAATACAAACCGAACACCTTCCCGTAAACTTTTAAAGACATTTTCACCAATTTTCGGATTTAAAATAGGCTTCGTTTTTATTTGACTTAACCCCATTAAAGCCATTAAAGAAAAGAAGAAAATTAAACACATCGACCAATGAACGCCGATCCAATGAATGGAAAAACCAGCCAAAGCCGGTCCTAAAACAGCTCCCATTTGCCAAACTGAACTACTCCAAGTCGCGGCATTTGGATAAACTTTTTTCGGTACAATTAAAGAAAATAAGGAGAAAATCGTCGGGCCCATAAAAGCGCGAACAATTCCGCCAAGAAAAACCAGAAAATAAATGGCGTACAATATTTTTTGCTGATTAAAATCGGCTACAATTCTGGGCCAAGTCAATAAAAATAATCCAATACTAATGACAGAAAACCCCAACAAACATTTTAACAATAAGCTTTTTTTCTCTTTTTGATCTACAATATGACCCGCAAATAAAGCTAAAGAAACTGCCGGAATCACTTCCATAAGACCAATTATTCCTAAAGAAAGTGGGTTTTTAGTTAAACTGTAAACTTCCCATTCTATGACGATAAATTGCATAGACCATGCAAAAACCATGGCAAAACGAACTAATAAAAATATATTGAACTCTTTGTAACGCAACGCCGCGTAAGGATCATTTTTTGCCATGAAAATTATTCAGAAATTGTAGCGCAAAACTACAGGTTTTTTTAAAGATTAAATGATAATTAATAGCTAAAATACAGGTTTCAATTTTTGCATTCTGTTGTTAAATCACGTTAAAACATCAGTCATTTTCAGTAGAAGTTGTTATCTTAAAAATAAAAATTATGAATACTAAAAAGAAAGACGAAAAGTATAATTCAGAAATTACGCCCCAAGAACGTGAGCGGCTAGAAAACGAAAATGTTCATACCGACGGTGGTGATGACGATTTTTTAAGAGACCGCAAACGTAAACCGGACTTTGAAGGTAAAGATATGGATGTTACCGGAAGTGAGAAAGCCAAGAAAAATAAAGGAGAGCGTGGCTTAAAAGATGAAGAAAACGATATCTACAGTCAAGGTGGAACTCACAATGATTTAGAAGAAGATCATAGCACTAAAAATTAAGCTAATAATTTTTAAAGTGAAACCAAAAGCGATCTATTTAGGTCGCTTTTTTTAGTGAGCTTCCCTCCTTTTCCTTACTTTTGAATTCTTCAAAAAGAGATTCTATGGCTGTTAACGAACTACAAGAACAACTTTATCCTACATTAAAAAAATATTTTGGATATGAGAAATTTCGGCCACAACAAGAAAAAATAATTACTACCGTTTTAAACAAAGAAGATGCGTTGGTTATTATGCCAACCGGCGGCGGAAAATCTATTTGTTTTCAACTTCCAGCTTTACTTTTTGAAGGCGTTACTATTGTAATTTCTCCGTTAATTGCGCTTATGAAAGATCAAGTTGATGGCTTGCGCGCAAATGGAATTGAAGCTGCTTTTTTTAATAGCAGTCAAGAAGCAGCCGAACAACAAGAAATTTTTGAAAAAGTAAGTCAGCAAAAATTAAAATTACTCTACGTAGCTCCAGAAAGTCTTTCAGCCTTAAACGATATTTTAAAACCAACTTACATTAGTTGCATTGCTATAGATGAAGCGCATTGTATTTCTTCTTGGGGTCACGATTTTAGACCTTCCTATCAACAACTTGGTTTTTTAAAAAAATCATTGCCAGAAATACCTATAATTGCCTTAACCGCAACAGCAGATAAAGCGACGCGTAAAGATATTTTACAGCAGTTAAATATTTCACATGCTTCAGAATTTATCAGTTCTTTTGATCGAAAAAATATTGAATTAGATGTTCGTCCGGCAACAGATCGCGTAGCACAAATTATTCGATTTATTGAAAAACGTCCAGATGAATCGGGTATTATTTATTGTTTAAGCCGGAAAGGAACTGAAAATTTAGCTGAAAAACTTCAGAAAAAAGGAATTGAAGCAACCGCTTATCATGCGGGTTTAAGTTTTGACGATCGAAGCCAAGTTCAGGAAGATTTTATTTTCGATAAAACCAAAATTGTTTGCGCTACAGTCGCGTTTGGAATGGGAATCGATAAATCTAATGTTCGCTTTGTAATTCATTATAACATGCCTAAAAATATTGAAGCCTATTATCAAGAAATTGGTCGTGCGGGTCGTGACGGACTTCCCTCCTATGCGTTACTTTTTCATACCTATGCTGATGTAATTCAGTTGAGAAGATTTACAGAAGGTGCTGCAAATGAACAATTGCAAAATGCGAAATTAGAACGTATGAAGCAATTTGCTGAAGCAACCGATTGCAGGCGAAAAATTTTGCTGGGTTATTTTGGGGAACTTTTAGCTGAAAATTGTGGGAATTGTGATGTTTGTAAAAATCCTCCGGAATTTTTTGAAGGAACCGTTTTGGCACAAAAAATACTTTCTTGCATTGCGCGCGCTAAAGAAAGTGAACCCGCGGGCATAATTATCGATATTTTACGTGGCGCACAGAATCAAGCGGTTTTAGAAAACGGTTATGCAGAATTGAAAACCTACGGAATTGGTAGCGATGTTTCTTGGCGCGATTGGCAACACTATTTAACGCAATTGATAAATCAGGGATATTGTGAAATTGCTTTTCACAGAAAAAACGCTTTACAATTAACTGAATTTTCTAAAAAGGTTTTGTTTGAAAATCAACAGGTATTTTTAACCAAACCTCAAGCTGTTAAAGAACAACAAGCACAGCAAACTTCAACAAAGTTAACACGTAAAAAAGATACCTTATTTGAACGTTTACGACAATTACGTTACAAAATTGCCAAAGAAGAAGATATTCCTGCCTACTTAGTTTTTAACGATGCTACGCTAAAAGAAATTGAACGAGAACGGCCGTTAAGCGATGATGATTTTATAAAAATTAATGGTGTTGGACAACGAAAACTTGAAGTTTATGGCGATGAATTTATAGCTGAAATTAGGGAGTTTTTAAAATCGAAAAAGAAAACCAAGAAAAAGAAAAAAGGAGCAACTTATTTAAAAACGCTAGAATTACTTCAACAAGAAAAACCTATTGAAGCAATTGCCGCAGAACGCGATTTAAGTGAAACAACTATTTATTCGCATCTCGCTAAATTATATGCTGAAGGCAAAAAAATTAATATCTATAATTATGTTTCTAAAGCTGAAGTGGAAAAAGTAAAAAAGGCAAAAACTGAATTAAATTCCCCGGAAGGATTAAAACCTTATTATGAATTTTTTGAAGAGAAAATGCCTTATCACACCATCAGATTAAGTTTAGAAATCATCAATAAATAATTATTGAATGTCAGCAATGAATTCCATTTTGTCGTCAACTTGAACTTGATTCAAGTTCTCATCCTGAAGGTTTTGTTTTTTCAATATAATATGAGATTCCGGATCAAGTCTGGAATGATGAAAACCCCAATTATAACAAATTACGGATAATCAATTTTACAACAATTTAAAACGATAAGTTTCAACTAAAAAATCAACTTATTTTTTCTCTTTAAACTGAATATTTAATTTTTTACTAATGCTTTTCATTAATTCCATTTCATGTGGTAAAACTAATGCGATTGAAAAACCAGTGTTTCCTGCACGTGCTGTTCTTCCACTTCGGTGCGTATAATATTCTAATTGATCTGGTAATTGATAATGAATAACAAAACCTAAATCTTGTACATCAATTCCTCTGGCTGAAACATCGGTAGAAACCAAAAATTGTAAATTTTCCTTTTTAAAAGCGCGCATTGCTTTTTCTCGTTCTTTTTGCTGCATATTTCCTTCTAAAGCATCAACAGAAAAACCTTCTTCTTTCAACATTTTGGTCACTTGTTGCGCGTGCGCTTTTGTTCGAGTAAAAATAATTCCGCGTTCATTTTTTCTAGAATCCAGTAAACCAATTAAAGCGGCATCTTTATTTTCTCGTGTAACCCTTACAAATTGATGCATAATATTATCGTTGATAATCGATTTTTTATTCGTTGCAACTTGTGGTGCTTTTGGCGACATATATTTTTTTACAATCCGCTGAATTTCTTCCGGCATTGTAGCAGAAAATAACCAGGTATTTTTTTGTCTTGCCGTTTGGGCTAAAATTTTAGTTAAATCATCTTTAAAACCCATGCTAAGCATTTCATCGGCTTCATCTAAAATTAGCGTTTTCACGTTCGTTAATTTAATATCGCCACGATCCATTAAATCTACTAATCTTCCTGGAGTTGCAATAACAATGTGTGTGGGTCTTTTTAAAGCTTTTATTTGCTTGTCAATTTTTTCGCCACCGTAAACACCTTCAGCAAATATTTTATGATCGCAATATTTTGTAAACTTAAAAAGTTGCTTTTTTATCTGAAGGACTAATTCTCGTGTTGGCGATAAAATTAACGCTTGAATTTCTAGTTTGGTGTGATCGATTTTCTGCAAAATTGGTAATCCGTAAGCCGCGGTTTTTCCGGTTCCGGTTTGTGCCAAGCCAATGAAATCGGTATTTTCACTTAATAAAAGCGGAATTGCTTCTTCTTGAATTTCGGTAGGCTTTTTTATATTTAATTCGTTTAGGCCTTTTACAAGATTTTTATCTACACCTAATTCTAAAAATGTACTCATCGCTTTTTAATTTTTTGCAAATTTACGTGAAATGTATTCAGTAGAAGCATTTAAAAAATAAAACTATTCAATCTATTTTCTCGTAAAGTATTTTATATTTAGTGATTTAAAAGAAGTAATTTCTATTTCAATTTATGGAGAAAATTGACGTAATGCTTATTTCAGAAGGAACTTATCCGTTTAATGGTGGTGGAGTTTCGACTTGGGCAGATATTTTATGTAACCGCGTAAATAACGTTCATTACACCCTTTACTCGATAAATGCTACTTTTGAACTGGAATCGCGCTATGAACTTGGAGAGAATATTAAAAAAGTTCTTCAAGTGCCGCTTTGGACTCCCGATGAACCTTACGATTATACAAGTTATGGCGCTGAATATTACAAAACTGTAGGTAGAAAAGAATTTACAACTTCGTCAGTAGTAACAAATAAATTTGTTCCGCTTTTTGAACGTTTACTTCACATTGTTTATAACGATGAAAAGAATATAGAAGCCTTAGATCAGGTTTTTTACAATCTCTGGCTTTATTTTGAAGATTACGATTACAAAGAAACGATGCGAAAAAAAGTCGTTTGGGATTCGTATGTAAAAATTGTATCAGATTATACTGAAGAAAAACACAATCCAACCGCTACCATTTTAGATTTAACCATTGGGTTGCGTTGGTTATATCGATTTTTAATTCCACTGGCGATTGTAGAGGTACCTAAAGTAGATATCGCTCATTTAACGCTCAGTGGTTTTCCATTAATTCCCGCTTTAATAGCGCATTACAAATATGGTGCTGCAATTATGCTAACCGAACATGGCGTATTTATTAGAGAACGTCTGCTGGCAATTAATAATTCTGAATATCCTTTCTTTTTAAAAGATTTATTAATTCGTTTTTCTGAAGCGGTAGCAAGACTTACTTATTTTAAAGCTGAAACTATTATTTCTGTAAATGAATTCAATAAAAAGTGGGAAAAAATGTACGGTGCAGATCCCGATAAATTACAAATTATTTATAACGGAATTGATCATCACTTATTTAAACCCAGAGAAAAGCCCGACCATTTAAAAAATATACCAACTGTAGTAGCTGCCGCTAGAATTTTTGAATTGAAAGATATTCTTACCATGATAAAATCGTGCGCGGTGGTAAAAGATGAGATTCCGAATGTGCAATATTTAA
Organism: Mesonia maritima; assembly: GCF_042433895.1. Classification (NCBI taxonomy): domain Bacteria; kingdom Pseudomonadati; phylum Bacteroidota; class Flavobacteriia; order Flavobacteriales; family Flavobacteriaceae; genus Mesonia; species Mesonia maritima. The sequence goes on from NZ_JBHLUA010000002.1 coordinate 17,386, forward strand.
TTTATGGCGATGATAAAGCTGTACCGGAATATACAGCCGAATGTTTAGCGCTGATTAAAGAATTAAATCTTGAAGAAAATTTTAAATTATTGGGACCACGACCAAATCCGCATTTAATTTTTCCTGAAGGAGATGTTTCTATTTTAACCTCTATTTCTGAAGGGTTTCCATATACTGTTTTAGAATCTATGGGTTGCGGTATTCCCGTTGTTGCCACCGATGTTGGCGGTGTAAAAGAAGCTTTAGATGAAAACTCTGGTTTTACCTGTAAACCAAAAGACGCTAAGGAAATTGGAAAATGTATAATTACATTATTAAAAGATGAAGAACTACGGAAAAAAATGGGAAAACACGCCAGAGAACGCGTTTTAGAAAATTTCACCTTAGCTAAATTCATAGGCGATTATGAAGAAGCTTATATAAATGTGAATGAAATAGGGAAAAAATTAAAAGCCGCCCAAACAATGATCAACTATGAATAAACAGGAAAAAAACTTAGTTGAATTAATTGAAACCATTAAAGAACGAAATGGAAAACCAGTAAATGTTCAAGTGGTAATGGCTACAATAGAATCGTTAGGAATACGCGATATCGATATTTCTGAAGATTACGGTTTTTCTTCAATTGAAACGTTGGCAGAGCATATTTTTTCAACGATAGGAAATTCAGAAATTCCTGAATTAAAAAATAAAAAACAACTTGCTGCAGAACGTAAAGAATACGCAAAAATAGCTGTAAATGATTATATGGTAGCGCGTAATGTGTTATTTGTAAAAGAATATAGTACAGGAATTTTTCATACAATTCCTGTTTTTATTCAAATTGCGTGTATTGTTCTTTTCGGTTTCTCATTGTGGACTTTTTCAGATTTTAATGGCTTACAATCTACCGCAGTCGTTTTAGGCGTAATTATTGGTTTGGTTACAACCGGCGGTTTTGTACAAGTAATGGGGAAACAGGTTTCTTATTATTGGTATAATAAAGATTACCAAATGACCAGAAAATCGGTTATTCGAATTTTTAAAACCGGGGTTAAAATAATTTTTCTAATATTTTTACTTATTTCAGTAGTAAATTTATTTCTTCACTTATACCCTTTTTTATTTGTCGGTATTGTGTTTGTTTACGCACTTCTTATTGGTATTTTATTACTTTCCTTATCTTCTCTTTATACAATAAAACAGCGCTGGGTAATTTCAGCAGTTATATTTATTGCGACAAGTTCTGCGCTTATAGTTAATTTATTAACTGAAATAAGAGTTTATTTTATTCACTGGGGCGGAATTATTTTCGCAAGCGTTTTAGCCTTAAGTTATTTATATTTTTTCTTCAAAAAAACTATTAAAAAAGATAAAGGAAGAAATAATGCAACGCCTAAAATGATGTTGTCTATTTATCGGAATTTCGATTATTTTTTTTACGGAATCTTAATTTTCCTCTTTGTTTTTACCGATAGAATTTTAGCATGGTCATCGACCTTAGAAAGAAATTTACCTTACATTGTGTACTTCGAAAAAGATTACGAAATAGGAATGGATTTAGCCATTCTTGTTTTCTTTTTATTAGCCGGCGTTTTAGAGTATAGTATCGCTTCTTTTTGCCGGTATATGGACTATTATCAACGAAAGATTGCGTATTATGACTTAGAGGAATTCAATACAAAAATGCTAAAAATGTATTACAAACATTTGCGCCTTTTTGCAGGAAGTGCCATTTTAATCGGAATTTTACTTTACGCAGTGATTACAAAACCTTGGGGTTACCAAGCCGGTTTCGATGAATCGCTTTCAGAGTTAAGCATAAAAGTTTGTCTTATTGGCGGTTTTGGTTATTTATTCCTCACCTTAGGAATGTTGAATGTTTTATATCTTTATACGTTAAATCAGCATAAAAAATCACTAACAGCAATAATTCTCGCTTGTTTTGTAAATATAGGTGTTGGTATTCTTTGCAGTAGAATTATTTCTTATGAATACAGCGCGATAGGAATGTTAGTAGGTTCATTATTTTTTATGGTATTTACCACACGTTTAACCATTCGTTTTTTTAAACGATTAGACTATTTTTATTATGCAGCTTATTAAATTTTCAGTTTTCTGTATGTGTTTTTTTAGTTTGAATCTATTCAGTCAATCTACTAAACAAGATGTCCTTTTTTGTTATGGAGATTTTTATCCGGAATCGGTAAAAGGTTATGAATACGTAATTTTAGAAAGCGTACATTTTTCTGAAAGTGATATTGAAACCTTAAAAAATAATAATAAATACGTTTTGGGTTACATTAGTTTAGGTGAAGTAAACGAAGCTGCAAATCATTATGAAAAGCTTAAAGATAAAACCTTAGGCGAAAATAAATTATGGAATAGTCATATTTTAAATATGAGAGATGAAACTACACAAGAAGCCTTATTAGATATTTTTCAGACGAATATAGCGCATAAAGGTCTCGACGGAATGTTTCTCGATAACATTGATAATTATACAAAATACGGTCCTACGCCTGAAAATAAAATTTATTTAATCAATTTTTTAGAAAAGGTAAAAGAAAAATTTCCAAATATCTTTCTTATGCAAAATGCAGGATTATTAATCGCAAAAGATACGCGTTCTTGCATCGATGCAATTGCTATAGAATCTGTAGCTACCAATTATGATTTCGAAAAAAAAGCGTATAAACTTCGGAATAAAAATGAATTTAAAGAGCAATTAAATCAGCTGGAAAAAATTCATGCAAATTACCATATTCCAATAATATTTGTGGAATACGCCCAAACTAATAAAATGCGAAAAGAGGTTTTAAAACGAATAGAAAAAACAAATTGGTCTTATTTTATTGGTCAAATAGATTTACAGAACCTGCCAAGATTTAAGTAAACTATGCTTTATATTTCTTCCATGTTTATAGGTCCGTTACGATTGGTATTTTTCGTACTCTTCATCTATATAATTAAACAGCTAATTTCTTTTAGACGTTCAAATCAACGTGGATTAGATTATTTTATTACTAGAATTGTAATGTTTCTATCGGTCATTATAATTGTAAGTATGGGACTTACCCAATTTAATGCATTCGATTTATTGGTTTGTTTAAGTATTTTATTTGGGTTTATGATTTTGGTATTTCTAAACCTAAATTCTAAAATACCGTTACGATTTCAGTTTTTAAAAATGCGAAAACGCTTATTGATTTATACGGTTCGTAATTTTGAAAAACATCAAAAATTAGTACGCCTTCAAAACTTAGAGAAAAAAATAGATATTACAAAAACTAAAGAAGATAGAACCACAGCAATAGATTATATGTGGCAAAATATTTTAGCCGTATTTATTGCCTTGCTCACATTTTTCTCCCGTTTTTACTTTTTTAATTTCGATACTTTTACACTTTCAGATCTTTGGTATCAAAAAATTGAAAATATTACCGATTTAACGCAACAGAATTGGTTTTTTCATGAAGGAACAATGATGGGTGAATATTTAGTCATGAATGTTTACGCCGGTCTAACCGGTATAACCAATACCATTGCTTTAAAATCTTTCGGTTTAATAGAATCTTCTTTATTAGCGGTGATTTTATTTTGGTTTACCTATAAATTAACGTCTAAAAAATTAATTCCGGCATTGGTAACTTCATTATCCTTTACTTTACTTTATCCGTTATTGCCCTTAAATATTAATTTAATCTCACAACATAAATCTATATTTCTCGCGTTGGTTTTAGGAATTCCCGCTATAATGTATACCTTAAACCCCACGAGTTTAAGAAAAGACCTAAAAGTTTATATGCGCTGGATGTTTTATTTATTTTCCGCCATATTTTTAATCGATCTTTTTGTCGCTATTTTTATCGTTTTTCCCTTTGTACTTATTATTAGTATTTTAAACTTCAGAAGAGATAAAGCATATTTAACTCGTGCGTTAGGTGCTTATTTTGCAGCACTTTTGGTTGTGTTTTTAATTCATCTGGCAGCAGCTTACGTGTTGAATTACGATTTAATTCAGTTTATTAATTCCAATTTATATTCTTACACTTCTTATACCTATACGCCACAATTAATTTTACCATGGGAAGAATTGGTAATTTATTACCAAGTGGCAAGTTTAGCGTGTTTATTGATTTCTATTTTATTGTATATAAAATCGCCCAATCGTTTTAGCGGTTCACTAGCGTTGGCGGTATTTTTAAATATATTTCTAAATAGTTACCGCATTAAAGATTTAATAGTTGATATTGATTTATTAAATGAAACTTCAGCAGTTTTTATTCCCTTATTATTTGGGTTAAGCTTGTTTCTGCTATTTAGTGTTTTTGAAGTTTTTTCATTCTACGTTCGCTGGAATTTTAACCTGAAAGCCATTATCAGTACCATCGTGATTTCAGCATTATTTATAAGTTTTGCGAGAAATACGATCGATAAAATCCCGTTTAGAAAAAACCTCACCAAAGAACAAATTATTGAAGCTTATAATGAAATCGATAGTAAACACCTTCCCTATTCTTACGGCGTGGTAAATACTCAGAATAATTCAGTAATTAGTGAAGACAGCCATTATTTTATAAGTTATGATTATTTCAATAACAGTTACTTAAAAAAAGATTCTATTTACGCCATTCATAAAGAGAGTCCCGATTATTTTAAGCAAAATCCAGAATCAGTTTTACCCGCGAGCACCTTTGTTTTTGTATATGATGAAAAATCTAAATTAATTAAAAACCAAGCCTTACAAAATCAGGTTAAAAATAATATTGAAAGATTAAAAGCAAAAGGTCGGGAAATTTACGTATTTTATGATGGCAGCTTAGTAAAAGTATATGAAATAGTAAATTTGCCTAGGCAAAGTAATATTAAAGAATTACTCTATTAATGATAATTTCCCCCAAAAAAATTATTAAGTTATTAGTTTTCAGTTTTTTATTATGCATTTTATTTTCTTGTCAAGAAGATGAAAATATAAATATTGAAGCTGAAACTATAGACCGAATTGTTTTCGATCCTGAAAGCGAAAAACCGCTTGTTACGTATTTGGTAAATACAAAAAATGCGCAAAGTGTGACATGTAATAAACAAATTCGTAAAAGTTTAGATTATGCAAAAATTCCTTACGGAAAAATTACCTTAGAAGAATTTAATAAAAATGCTCTCATCGCTCCAACTTGTAAAGTTCTAGTTATTTACGATTTAAAACCGCTAAGCGATTGCGCGATGGATAACGTTGTGAAATTTGTTGCTGCTGGCGGAACCCTATTTTTACCCAATACCACAGAAAATAAGAGATTTGGTTTTTTATGCGGAATAAAACAAACCGCAGAATATGATGTTACCGATAAACCACAAGGCTATAGTTTTAAAATTCCCTATTTGCCAAATTTTAAGAATAGATCCTATCAAAACCGAGTTCCTCATTTTGGATTAGTTCGCGAAAATTTCAACAATAAAATTGAAGTTTGGGCAAATAGTTTTACCGATGAAAATTTCCCGACCATTATCAAAAATTCAATAGGAAAAGGAAAAGTTATCGCTTTCAACACCACTCAATATGCCGAAAAAGAAGATCGCGGATTATTTTTTTCAGCAATTTTAGCGGGTCTAGAAGGAGTTCCATATCCTGTGGCTAATGTGAGTACTATTTTTTTAGATGATTTTCCTTCACCGGTTTATGATATTAAAAAGGAAAATATTAAATCTGAAATGGACATTACCCAAAGTGAGTTTTACCGCGAAGTCTGGTGGCCGGATATGGCAAAACTTGCCGAAGAAGAAAACCTTATTTATTCAGCCTATCTCTGTTTCGATTATAGAAATTTAACCGAACCACCATTTTTATTTAAAGAATGGGAAGCTTCCTCCTTTTTAATAGATGGAAAACAACAATCACAACCCGGTTACATTTCAAGGCAAATCAGAAAAAGTAAACACGAATTAGCCTTTCACGGTTATAATCACGTTTCTTTAGTGGAAGAAGAATGGCCAAATAAAGATTTTATGGTCGCTTCTTTACATTCGGCTCAAAAAAAATGGAAAGCCGGCAGATATGGAAAATTACCGGTAACTTATGTGCCACCAAGCAACGTGATCGATAGTTTGGGATTTGCTGCTTTAGAACGCGGAATGCCAAGTATAAAATACACTTGTAGTATTTATATGGGCGATTTTGAAGATGGCGGATCAAGAGAATTCGATCTGGAACCGTACAATAATAATTTCTTTAATTTCCCCCGAATTACGAGTGGTTATGTTTTAGATGAAGCTGAAGAATTTAACCAACAATCGCTTTACCTCTATACCGGAATTTGGACGCATTTTGTTCATCCAGACGATGTTTATCAAGTTGCAGAAGATAAAAATAAAGCCGTTGCCGGGAATTATGAATATAGAAATAAACTCGATTTAGGTTGGCGAATTTCAAAAGATGGTTCTCCGGGATTATTTCCCAGATTTAAAGAACACATTCAGCAGACAAAAAAAGAGTTTCCGTTAATGAATTTTTATTCGGTTAAAGAAGGTGCAAAACGTACTGAACAATGGCGAAAAACAAAATACAAACACACTGCTGAAAAAGATTTTTATAAAGTAAGTGCAGAAAAAAAGCTTAAAACTGAAAAACAAACCTGGTTTACTTATATTTCTTCAAAAAATGAGTCCGAATTCGAAGAATATCTTCAGCAAGAAAAATTGAATTTCTCGAAAATTGAATTTTTAAAAGGATTTTTATACACCATTATAACTGAAGAAGAAGCAGAAATAAAACTTCCAAAATTTTCTTCTGAAAAATCAAGCCCAGAAATTAAAAAAACACTTCAAGCGTATAACAATTATTTAAGTGATAGCGTAAGTTTTGACGATAAACGAGAAGAAATTACATATTTCATTGCCGAAGGAAAAGTTAATAAAGCCATTACTATTTTAAAGGAAAAAATTAAAACTGAAAAAGACTTAAATCCTGAAGAAATTTTTGAACTGAATAAATATTTAGGTTGGGAAGAAAGAACCGATGAAATTTGGCCGATTTTAGAAAAAAAATACCTGCAAAATCCTTCTAAAAAAATAGTAAAAACCTCAAAAACTATAGCAAAACAAAATGGCTATTCCACAGAAAACCTTCAACAAAAATGGTTAAAAAGACAACTTGAATTCGACCCTAATAATGTAGCACTAAAGCAAGAATACAATCAACTTTTTGTCGGAAGTAAAGAAACTAAATTAACTACTTCAGAAAAAATCAGCCTATTTAAAAATTCAGAAGATTCAACTTTAAAAGCGAATTATTTTGCCGATATTTTATATTCAGATAAAGAAAAAGCAATTTAGTTAATCAATACAATAGAACCTTGTACAACATTTTTAACTCCAGCTTTACGAACCGATATTGCTTGGCTTTATGCTGAAAAAGAAAATTACAAAAAAGCACTTGCGTGGACTTCTTGTGAAACTTCGATTTCCCAAGAAACAATCGAAGAATGGCGAATTAAAACCGGAGAATTTCAATTTTTAAAAGAACAGAATTATCCGCGCTATATTGAATATTTATTAGCCGACAACCCAACTCAAGTTACCGAAGAATTAATTAACGAAAATCCCTGTGAAAACGCTAAACTTCACAATCAAGCCTACGGAATTGCTTACGCGTATGGCGATAAAGGAAGTTATCGAAAAGCGATCGCTTGGGCAAATTGCGCTAAAAACTTTCCGGTAAAAGATAAAATGTTGTGGTATTATGAATTGCAAGATCTTGAAAATGTAGAAAAAGTCTATAATGAAAGTATTACGACCGCTGAAAATCCTGATGAATTAACTGCAACTTTAGCCGAAATTTATTTGTATTCTAATAAATTATACAATTCAGCTAAACTTACGGCTTCCCTTCCTTCGGGAAAAGCACAAACTGATTTAAAAGAAAAAATCAACAAAGAAATTATATATGCTGAAAGTGATGTACAGCAGAAAATAATAGAAGATTTCCCTGAATTAATAGATGAAGAAATTTCAGAAAAACTTCAGAGAAAATTACGAGTTGATGAAAATGATTTTATTGAAAGTAACAGCAATATGGTTGCCGATCGTTTAAGAGCAACTTCACTCGGTAATAAAATTGCTTACGGAATTCGAGATAAAAATTTAAATACACATACCTTCGGTCTTACGCAGTACAAAGCTTTTTCATTACAATTAAATGAAAATTTCCCAGATAATACCGATCAGAATTTATACGGAATAGAATATTCTTTTAAACGCAAAGAGCGGAATCAAAAATTAAATTATTCAGCCTCCACAAGAATTGAATTTAATGAAGCTTCAAAAGCATTTTACCACGCGCAAGCTAATATTTCGTTTGCAAAAGATAGTTTATTTAGTTCTGCGCAACTTTTATTTAGACCCGCAATTACCGGTCCGGCATATAGTTTAGGTATTTATCAAACGCAACTCACGATTTATGAAGAATTACAGTTGAATAAGCATTGGCGAGGAATTTTAAGTTTGGAAAGTAATTATTACAGTGATGATGTTTTAGATGGATTATTGCTTACCAATCTTGGTTATAAAATAAAAATCAGAGAAAAATCGAGTCTACTTCCTTACACAGAAATTTCTGGAATGTTGGGAAATACAAATCGAGAAAATGGCTATCCGTATTGGACAATTAATGAGCGACTTTACGGTGGTTTAGGAATTGAATATGCCTACATAGACCCAAAATCTGAATTGAAATTTAGCTTAGGCGCAGCAACATTTTTAGATACGTTTTCCGATAGTTTTCAGCGTTATCAAGGCGAAATAAATTATCCTGTTTTGCCTTATTTCTACCTAACAGGAAATGCAGAATTTTATACGTTGAAGAATTTCTATTCAAATAATTTTCAACTTGGTTTACGCTATTATCTAAATTCTAAATAGAATCTTAAACCTTCCCTAACAAAGCCCTAATATTCTTGGTAAATTAGAGATTAAATCTTTACTTTAACAAGAAACTAAAAAAACTATATGAGTACGATAGCAAAAAGTGACCGTCAATTAATTGTTTATTACGATTCTAAAAGTGAATTGGGTAAAAAAGTAAGAGCGCATGCAGAATCTTCAGATTTAAAAGTTTTACCGGTAGATTTATTAGAATCTAATTTAACAGGAACAGAATGGGCAGAAATTGCTGAAATGTTGGGCGTAACCGTAGATAAGTTAATAGATCAAGATCACCCTATTTTTAAAGAATTATACGGCGATGATCACGTAGAATTAGATGAAAATGACGCGATGAAAGTTTTAGCGAATAATCCGCAAACCTTAGTTTTTCCAATCGGAGTAAGAGGAAATAAAGCCGTGCAAGTAAAACAATCTAATGATTTAAAAAAATTATTTGATACGGATACGGGAGAAATTCCGCAACCCTAAATTTCATTTAATTATTTTATAAAAAAAACCTGCTTTAAGAAAGCAGGTTTTTTTGTTTTCAATATTATAGTTGAATTATCTTAATCGGTTAATTTTTCTTTGAAATCATTAATAATTCCACCTTTAAGCAATACTCTAATTTGGCGATCACTCATTGAATGTTTAGTTTTTATAGCAACTTCTTCTCCATTTTTTTTCTTGAAAATTACGGTAATTGGATTACGCTGTTTAACATCTTCTCGTAAATTTTTAAACTTAACCATATCCGCTTGATCAATTTTTTCGTAATCCTCATTATTTTCAAATTCCAACGGAAGAATTCCAAAATTCACCAAATTCTGCCACGCAATTCTCGCATAGCTTTTTGCTAACACTGCAATTTGACCTAAATATTTTGGCGCGATCGCAGCGTGTTCTCTACTCGAACCTTGTGCGTAATTATCTGCAGCTACTACAATATGTCCGCCATATTGTTGTTTACTTTCCATTGCTCTGTCATAAAAAGTTTCATCTATAACAGTAAACGCATATTTACTAATTTCAGGTAAATTACTTCTAAACGGTAAAACTTCAGCACCGGCTTTTAAAATTTCATCGGTTGAAATATTATCGCCCATTTTCAGTAAAACAGGAACTTCAGCGGTATCTTTTAATTCTTCAATATGGGGTAACGATTTAATATTTGGTCCTTTTTTCAGTTCTACTTTTGTTCCATCTTCCGGTGGCGCAAGTAACATATCGGTTTTAATAATATGCATTTCGGGACTTTTATACTTTGGATACTTCATATTCATTTTTTTCTCCAAATCACGCGGATCGGTAATTTCTCCTGTAATTGCTGAAGCTGCCGCAGTTTCTGGACTACATAAGTGAACTTGATCGTCTTTTGTTCCACTTCTATCAGGGAAATTTCTAGGCATTGTTCGTAAACTGATTGTTCCACTGGCAGGAGCTTGTCCCATCCCAATACAACCCATACAGCCACTTTGGTGGAAACGGGCACCGGCAGTAATTAAATTTGCAAAGGTTTTATTTTCAATCATATTTTGAATAATCTGACGAGAAGTCGGATTAATATCTAAACTTACTTCAGGATGAACCGCTTGTCCTTTTAAAATCGCTCCGGCAATCCAAAAATCACGTAAGCCTGGGTTTGCTGAAGAACCAATTACACATTGGCTAATTTTTTTACCAGCAACTTCACTTACTGGTACCACATTTCCCGGACTTGTTGGCAACGCGATTAACGGCACTAAATCGTCTAAAATTATTTCATCATGTAAATCGTATTCACAACCTTCATCAGCAATCATTTCACGCCAATCTTCTTCTCGTGTTTGTGATTTTAAAAAGCGTTTGGTTTCTTCATCACTCGGAAAAACAGTTGTTGTCGCTCCCAATTCTGCGCCCATATTTGCAATAACATGACGATCCATTGCGCTTAAATGTTTTAGTCCATCGCCATAATATTCAATTATTTTTCCCACTCCTCCTTTCACGTCATGACGGCGTAACATTTCTAAAATAATATCTTTTGCACTTACCCAATCTGGTAATTTTCCGGTAAGTTTTACACCCATTACTTTTGGCATTTTTACGTAATAAGGTTGCCCGGCAATTGCAGAAGCTACATCTAAACCTCCAGTCCCGATGGCCAACATTCCTAAAGATCCGGCAGCACACGAGTGACTATCTGAACCGACTAATGTTTTTCCTGGTTTCCCGAAACGTTCCATATGAACGGGATGACTAACCCCATTTCCAGGGCGACTATACCAAAGTCCGAAGCGTTGGGCCGCGGTTTTCAGAAATAAATGATCATCTGCGTTTTTAAAATCGGTTTGCAATAGGTTATGATCTACATATTGTACCGCAACTTCTGTTTTCGCTTTGTCCAATCCCATCGCTTCCAATTCAAGTTGAACCAAGGTTCCGGTCGCATCTTGTAAAAGTGCTTGATCTATTTTTAAGCCAATTTCTTTTCCTGGTATAAGTTCACCTTCAATTAAATGTTCATTAATAAGTTTTTGAGTAACGTTTAGTGCAGCCATTTGCTAGTTTTTTTAGTTGTAATTAAGAGCTAATAATTTACATATTTAAGCAGAATTCAACCGTAGGTTTAACAACATTTTAGGGCTTTAATGAATGCTAAAAAAACAATCCTAAAAGTCTATTAAAGTTTTAGGAAAGCTGCCAACATAGTTTTATCTTTAAACAACTAAAAAATAAACTATGGATACTAATTTTAATTATGTACACGTAAAAGCGAGTGAACGCTTAGAAAACTTAACCAACGAGAAATTAAATAAATTGAAAGAACGCTATGAATTCTTAGTAAGTGCTGAAGTTTATTTTAAAACAGAAAAATCATCGACCAACGAAAAAGGCAGAGTTTGCGAAATACAATTAAGTTTACCGGGACCTCGCCTATTTGCTTCTGCTAATGAAGAAAATTTTGATATGGCCGTAAGCAAAACAATTAATGAATTGAAAACTCAATTACAAAAGAAAAAAGAAAAAATGAGTACGCATTTGTAAATCATTTTTTAAAAGATTTAAAAAGCCGTCTAAAAATAGACGGCTTTTTTTATGAAGCGATTATAAAAGCTGCAAATTTCCCGTGATGTGATAAAGAAAAAGAATTCGATAACATTTCCTTTTCATAAAAGAAATAAGGAATTTGATTTTCATTTTTTTGAATGCTAATATTTTCCTCTGGTAGATTTTTAAGTCGAGAAAAAGATTTAATTATTTCCGATTTTAATTTTTCTGCTTCAACAATTTTATGAAATATTTCAACTGAATTATTTTTTTTACAATAGCTGAAAATAGTATTCTCTATAATTAGAGAAGTTGAAAAAAAAGTTTCGTTTTTATACGAAACTTTTCCTCGAAAAAAATTGTGTTTTTCTACATCTATTTTGCATTCAAATTGTGACGGATTAAATGTTGGGGAAGAATTTTGCAAACGTTGAGAAGCTTTGTACGCAGCTTCTTTCATACTCCAAAACAGCCAAACTAATTTTTCAGGTTCAGAAGATTTATTAATTTGTTGCTGTTCGCGTTTAGTAAAAATTTTTTGAAGAAAACGCGGTCGTTGCCAATTGCTTTCTTGTTTGGCTAAACTTAAATTAACCACATCATTCCCTATCACTTTTCAGCTAATTTTTTCTCAATAATTTGTTTTGCATCGCCAACGCTTAACATTCCTTCCATTGAATCGTTATCAATTTCAATATCAAATTCGTCTTCAACATCTAAAATCACATCGACTAAATTGGCAGAATTAATTTCTAAATCATTAATAAACCTAGTTTCTTCAGTAAAATTTTGTAAACCTTCTTCTCTTTGCACGTAGGGTTTTACAATTTTTTTTATTGAATTTATTATTTCTTTTTCATTCATACATTTCAAATTTATCAAGCTTGGTTTTCGTCATATTTTTTTAAAATAACTACTGCGTTTACATCGCCGAAACCAAAACTTGCTTTAGCCAAAATATTGATATTTTCTGAGATTGTTTTCTTCGGAATTTTATTTTCTGAAATAAGTTCTGTTATTTCCGGGTGAATTTCCTCACAATTCACATTTCCGAAAATAAATTGATGTTTTAACTGAAGAACGCTCGCTACCAATTCTATACTTCCCGAAGCACTTAAACAATGTCCGGTCATACCTTTTAACGAATTAATTATCGGGAAATTTTCTACTTTTCGTTGTAAGGCTTTCGTCCAATTTTCAATTTCTACAGAATCTTTAGTGGTTGCCGTTAAATGACCATTAATTGCATCAATTTCATTTGCTTGAATTTTAGCATCTTTCATCGCTTCAGTTATACAACGTTGAACTGCTTGATTATTTGTCGCTGTCATACTTCCACCTAAACGTTGACCGCCACTATTTACCGAACTTCCCAAAACTTCAGCATAAATTTTTGCACCTCTTTTTTTTGCAGTTTCATATTCCTCTAAAACCAAAGCTCCTGCTCCACTTCCCGGAACAAAACCTGTTGCGTTTGCGCTCATCGGTTGCGAAGCTTTTTCTGGATTGTCGTTAAATTTGCTCGGTAAAATTCGCATGGCATCAAAACCGCCCCAAACATACGGACCGTGATCGCTGCAACTGCCGACTAACATTCGGTTTGCTTTTCCGTTTTGAATTCGTTCCGCTCCCATTATTAATGCTTCGGTTCCGGTTGAACAAGCTGATGAGTTTGTGGTGACTTGATTTCCACAACCTAACATTCCGCCTAAATATGCGCTAATTCCGCTAGCCATTGTTTGAATTACGCTTGTACTTCCTAAGCGGCGTGTTTTTCCTTCATCGATTAAATGAATCGCTTCGCGAAATTTATCGACGCCTAAAATACCGGTTCCAAAAATAATTCCGCTATCATAATCGGGCGCTTCATTTTCATTTATTTTTAAATTAGCATCTTTCCACGCGTCTATTCCAGCAATGACGCCATATTTTATTCCACTTGCGTTTAAACCGCGTAATTGTAATTCAGTAAAATATTCTTTTAATAATTCTTCTGAAATTTCGGGCTTCCCTCCTATTTGACAGCTAAAATTTAAATCTGCTAATTCTTGAAAAAAACGGATTCCACTTTTACCGGTTTTTATTGCTTTTTCAAAAGCGGTTAAACCAATCGCATTAGGGGAAACTACGCCCATTCCCGTAATAACTACTCTTTTTTTCATCGGTTTATTTTTAGCATTCCGGAAATAGTTCCTTTACACACTAATTTTTCTTCGGAATTATACATTTTCACTTCGCATTTTAATTTATTGAATCTAAAGTAGATTTTTTTAGCTGAAACAAAAACGTTTTCTTCAGGGTAAACGGGAAGGTAAAATTCCATTTCAGAAGAACTTAATGCTATTTGAAAATTCTCTTTGCTGAAGTGAGGATTTTCTTCCGCTAGCAAATAAATTCCGAAGGAAACCACACCAATTTGCGCAGCGCATTCCGTTAAAATAACGCCGGGTGTTACGGGTGAATTTTTAAAATGTCCTTTATAAAAATATTCGTCTTTAGAAAAGTGATAATTTCCTTTAATTTCCTCAAAATTTACGGAAGTAATTTCATCTACAAAAAGAAAAGGTTTTGAATATGGAAGCTGTTTTAATATTTCTTCGGAAGTTAGCATAGTTCAAAATTTTACTTTTTATGATAAATGTTCACCGCCATCAACGGGAATAATTGTTCCATTTATCCATTTTGCTTCATCTTTGCATAATAAATAAACTACATTGGCGACGTCTTTTGGAAGCGTTAAGCGTTTATTTGGATTTCGATTTAACGCAACTTTTTTTAATTGCTCACTTCCGGGAATTTGCTGAAAGGAAAATGTATCGGTCATTCCCGCTTGAATACAATTTGCTTTTATTCCGAAAGGAGCGAATTCTAACGCAATATTTCTGGTAATGGCTTCTAAAGTAACTTTTGCCGCGGAAACTGCCGCGTAATTTTTCCACGCTTTCGTGTTTCCTTCACTGGTAAATGAAATAACGCGCGCATCTTCAGCAAACAAATTTTCTTGATGAATTGCTTGAACCCAATCGAATAAACTTACCGCCATTGCTTGAATGGTAAGTTGAAAATCGGTAGCGGAAAGTGAATTTTTTTCACCGGTCATTGTTTTTAAATTTCCTTTCGCAATGCTATGAATAAGGGTTTTTATTTTTCCTTTTTCAGCTAAAACATTTTTTAATTCAATTAGGATTTCTTTTATTTTTTCGGGATTTGTAGCATCGATATTAAACGTTTTTAATTGAATATCTTCATTTTTTATTTCTTCAAATTCTTGTTGAATGTTTGGCAAATCTGCTTTTCGGTTTCGATGAAGAATAATAATATTTAGCCCGTGTTTGGCTAATTTTTTTGCACTAGCTAAACCTAAACCACTACTTCCGCCTAGAATTAGTGCCCATTCATTTTTATTTTTAAACTCTTTTACCATTCTATCAAAATTCGTTGTGCAGAAAAACCGGGACCAAAACTCAATAAAATCCCTTGTTCTCCTTCTTTTATTTCTTTTTCCATAAAGCGTTCTAAGACATATAAAACGGTAGCGCTACTCATATTTCCGAATTGACGTAAAACTTCTTTGGTATCGTTTATATTTTTTCCTAAATCACTGAAAAGTTCTTCTACGGTTTGTACAATTTTTTTTCCGCCGGGATGAAAAATAAGATGATTCACCTTTTCTATGGAAGAATTGTGCTTTTCTAAAAAAGGATGAATAATATTAGGGAAATGCGCTGAAATAGTTTCAGGAACAGCCGGATCTAAAATCATTTTGAGTCCGTTATTTGTAAGATCGAAACCCATCATTTGAGTAGCATTGTAAAAATGATACATTTCTTCGCCGATGATTTTTGGTCCAATCGCATTTTCTTCAGAAGAAAGTAAAACGCAAGCGGCTCCGTCACCAAAAATTGCGGCACTTACCATATTCGCCATACTAAAATCGTCTAATTGAAATGTCGCTGTAGGACTTTCTACCGCGATAACCGCCGCTCGTTTTCCGGGATTGGCTTGTAGAAAATTTTTAGCATAAATAATTCCTGAAATTCCTGCCGCGCAACCCATTTCTGTAACCGGAAGTCGCACAATGTCTTGGCGTAAATTCAATTCGTTAATTAAATAGGCGTCTAACGATGGAATCATAATTCCAGTGCAACTTACGGTAATAATAAAATCTAACGAATCAGCTTTCCAACCCGATTTTTCTAAACTTTTTTTTAAAACTGAAGAACCTAATTTTTTGACTTCACGAATGTAAATATTGTTTTTATCTTCAAAAGAAGTTGCGGTAAAAACTTCTTCAGGAGCCATAATAGAAAAGCGTTTATCGACACCAGCGCCTTCAAAAATCTTTAAAATTTTTCGTTGAAAGCGTTGGTCTTGATTTGCGAGCCAAGTTTCAACTAAAGGCAAAATTTCCGTAGTTTCTCTGGAAAATTTAGGAAGTTGTTTTTGAACTGTCGTGATTTTTACACTCATTTATTTTTGAATTATCCATTGGTAGCGGAAAGCCCATTTCCAGCTAATATGATGTTTTTTTGCAGGAATTTCTGATGAAAACTGAAGTAATTCTTCTTTTTTAAATCCTCTTAAAATTGAAATTAATCCGTCTTTTCGAGCAATTTCGTTATTGATAAAAACCTTGCAAAAGGCTTGAAATAAGCGATAAGCGGTTTTGCTTCGTTCTAAATCGTTAATAACCACGCCTAAATTTGCTTGTGTTGTAAAAAGTTGACTAATTTTTTTTACTTCTTCATCTTTAAAATGATGCAAGGTTAAGGTACAAAGAATTATATCGAATTCTTCTTTTTTAAAGTCTTCACTAAAAATATTTAAAGTGGAAAAATGAATTTCTGGAAAATCGTGCGCTAGTTTTTTGGCAATTTCAATAGCATGTGTATTTGCATCAATACCAATTAAATTGAGTTTATAATTTTTTTTTCGAGCCCAACGTGCTATTTTACGCAACATTCCGCCGTTTCCACAACCGACATCGGCGACTGTAATTGTTTTTTTATCGGTCTTTTTTAGTAAAAAATCGATTCCATTAATTGTAATTTTATTTCCGCCGAGCCAAGCATTTATATTTTCTAGATCGTTTAGCGTTTTCTTTAATTCTTCACCTTTCAGTTCGAAATCATCCATAATTTCGGCTTCGGTAGAACGCTTTTTTGTAGAGATTGACTTCATTGAATAGGCTTTCCGTGGGTTTGCTTTATAATTTTTGAAAGCAGCGATGGGAAATTATGCATTAAATTTTGAGAAACTTCAGCTAAAGTAGGTCTTAACAAAACTTTTTGTAAAATATTACCGGTTTGCATTCGCTTTTTAAATTGCTTTTGCCATTTTTTTTGATATGATTTTTCTAAACTCTTTCTATTGAATTGATTATTTTCTGTAGATAATAAAATAGATTCTACCGCTAATTTTGCGCTATGAATAGCCATTGCCATTCCGTTACCGCAAAGCGGATGAATTAAACCAGCAGCATCGCCTAGCATAAGCACATGATTTTCGACTTGTGTTTTAGAATCAAAAGAAATTTGTGCGATGGTGAGTTCTTTTTCAAAAAGACATTTACTGTTTTTAAAAAACGAATATAAATGCGGGTTTTTCATTAACACGTTTTCTTTGAATTCAGTAGTATTTTTATAATTTTTGAAACTACTATACGTGGTGAGATAGCAAACATTTACCGCTTCATTTTCAGTTTTTGATAAACCGCAATAACCACCTTTAAAATTATGTAATTCTACACGATTAGCCGGAAATTCTGAATGCTGATAATGTGCTTTAACCGCCAACCACGAAGATTTTTGCTGAATAAAATCTCTTTTGAATTCTTTATCTAGATTCGATCGTTTTCCGAAAGCGCCTAAAACAATTGGAGCTTCATATTTATTTCCGGTATGGGTTTCAATTTGAAAAAAATTATTTACAAACGTTAGGTTTATTACATTTTCTTGGAGAATAGTTACGTTATTTTCCAGCGCTTTTTGAAATAAAAAATAATCTAACGAAAACCGACTGATTCCTAATCCGCCGAGTGGTAAAGTTGCTTCTACAGTTTTACCGCTTTGCGTGGAAAATAAAAATCGGTTAATTTTTTTAGGTTGTAACTCAAAAATATCGAATTCTAAAGATTCAAAATATGGCTGAATTTCATTGGAAATATATTCGCCACAAACTTTATGTTTCGGGTAAGTTTCTTTTTCAAAAAGTGTAACCTTAAAATTTTCTCGCGCAAGATGAATTGCAGCAGTTAAACCTGCTAATCCGCCGCCAATTATAATTATTTCAGGTTTTCTCACTTTTTAAATATACTAAAAAATCCACTCAAAAATTGAGTGGATTTGCTTGAATAATAAAGATTTAATATTCTAAATTTTAGTTTTGAGATTGTTTTTTAGCTTCTTCTTTTAATTCTTCATTTGCAACAATAGCAAGTTCTACTCGACGGTTTTTAGATCTTCCTTCTACAGTAGAATTATCATATTTTGGTTGAGTTTCTCCATACCATTTTGTGGTAAATCTTCCCGGAGCAAGATTGTGAGAAGTCAAATAATTAGTCACTGCTTCCGCTCTGTTTTTAGAAAGCGTCATGTTGTAACTTTCGCTTCCAGTATTGTCGGTATGACCTTCAACTAAAACATTTGTGTTTGGGTATTCTTTAAAAATATTGATCAATTTGTCTAAAGTAGCTTTAGACTTTTCATTGATGTTGTATTTTTCAGTTGCAAAATAAACCCCGCTATTTTCATCGAAAGTCACGTTAATACCTTCTCCAACTCGAGTAACTTCAGCTCCAGGAACTTCGTTTTCAATTTGTTTAGCTTGTTTATCCATTCGGTTACCAATGTAAGCTCCCGCTGCTCCACCAACAACTCCGCCTATAATTGCTCCTAGTGCGGTATTATCTCCATCACCTACATTATTTCCTATCACACCACCAACTACTGCTCCACCGGTTGCACCAATTGCACCACCTTTTTGTGTGTTGTTTGCATTTTTAATGGCATCGCAACTAGTAAATAATAGACCTATAGCTATTACGCCTGCGACTGATTTTTTCATTATTGATTTCATAAATTATAATTTTTAAAGTTGATTATTATTTTTTTGTAAATGACATTCTGATGATAAAAGGATTTCCTTCAAACGAAACGGTTTGTTCCCAAACCATATTATTTTCAGTTAAACTTTTTAAACTTAAACGATAGCCAGTTCTTAATTTTCTTGCGTTTTCACCTTCATCTACAGGTTTTAGCGTAAAATCATATAAACCGGTTTCAGCATTTACTTCTTGAACCGCCCACGTGAAATTTTGCGTTCCGCTTGGACAATCGGCTCCTGTTAAATTATATTGACCTTGATTGTTGTTGGAAACAAAATTCCAATCTGAATTTCTGAAACAATTTGCTTTTGCGTGGTCGAAAAGCGTTACATCTACAAACCCATTGCTGTTAGGATAGGTAATTGAATTCAAAGTCCAATTTCCTTTAAATGTTCGTTCTGCTTGTCGCTCAATTTTGGTAGTACCGCAAGCACTTATTAAAACTACTGTAAAACATAAAAAAAGGATCTTTTTCATAGGTAATGATTTGGTTAATATTAGTTAATTTATTTTCTAAAAAGTTTACTCAATAATGAGATTACAAACAAAACGATGAATATGAAGAATAGAATTTTAGCAATTTGTTCTGCTCCAGCGGCAATTCCGCCAAATCCGAAAATCGCTGATATAATTGCGATTACTAAAAAAATAACAATCCATCGTAACATACTTAGATAAAAGGTTGGTTAGTTCGTGTCAAATTTATGACTACGCCTAATTTCTCTAAAATAATTAAGAATGTTTAACGATAATATGTTAAGGCAACGCTAATTTTTTAGTGATTTAATACTCGAGTAATTCTTGAATTGTTTCTTCTAGTTTCGATTTTGCCAGGTATTTTTTCTCTAAAGCCGCCGCAAAAGGAACAGGACTTTCTAAACTTCCTAATTTTTTTATGGGTCCATCTAAATACTCAAAACAATGTTCTGCAATTTGAGCTGAAATTTCTGAAGCTAACCCACAAAATGAAGAATCTTCCTGGAGAATTAAAACTTTACCTGTTTTTTTTACGCTTTGGAAAATAGCGGAAATATCAAGTGGTTGAAGTGTTCGTAAATCCAATAAATCAGCAGAAATGTTTTGGTTTTCATTTAAATAATCTAGCGCCCAATGAACTCCTGCACCATAAGTGATGATAGAAATATCATTTCCTTCTTTTAATTTCGCCGCTTTTCCTAAGGGTAATGTGTAGTAATTTTCGGGAACTTCTTGCTTGACGCTGCGGTAAAGTGCTTTATGTTCAAAAAAAATTACTGGGTTTGGGTCTGCAATTGCAGCGGTTAATAAACCTTTTGCATCTGCTGGAAAAGCGGGATAAACTACTTTTAAGCCCGGTGTTTTTAAAAACCACGCTTCATTGGTTTGACTGTGAAATGGTCCTGCTCCTACGCCAGCGCCGCAAGGCATTCTTACAACAACATCTGCATTTTGGTTCCAACGATAATTTACTTTTGCTAAATAATTTACAATAGGGTTAAAACCTGAAGAAACAAAATCGCCGAACTGCATTTCTACGACAGATTTCATTCCTTTAATCGAAAGTCCCATTGCGGCAGCTACAATTCCTGATTCACAAATTGGAGTATTTCTTACACGATCTTTACCGAATTTTTCTACAAAACCATCGGTAATTTTAAAAACTCCGCCATAATCTGCGACATCTTGCCCCATAATAATAAGATCATCGTGCTGTTCCATAGCTTGCGATAAACCTTCAGAAATGGCATCGACAAAACGAATCTCCTTTGTATTTTTTTCTGAAGCAACTATTTGATTATTATAATATTTAAAGACATCACTTAATTCTTCACTTTCAGTTGATGAGATTTCAGGTTCATTATTTGCTTTCTTCAAATGAAGATTAATTTCCTTTAAAATTTCTTTTTTATAGTTGATATTTTCTTCTTCAGATAAAATTTCATTCTCGTGTAAATATTCCAAGAAATTATCGATTGGATCTTTCGCTGACCAAAAATCCATTAATTCTTCAGGAACGTATTTTGTACCGCTTGCTTCTTCGTGACCGCGCATTCTAAATGTTTTAAATTCAACTAAAACCGGTCTTGGATTTTTGCGCATGCTTTCAGCAATTTCTTTTATTTTGCTGTACACTTCAACAATATTATTTCCGTCAATAATGTGAGCTTCCATTCCGTATCCTTTTCCACGATCGGCTAAATTTTCACATTTGTATTGTTCTTCGGTTGGCGTTGATAAACCATAACCATTATTTTCAATACAAAAAAGTACGGGTAAATCCCAAACGGAAGCAATATTTAAGGCTTCATGAAAATCGCCTTCACTCGTTCCACCTTCGCCGGTAAAAACAGCGGTGATTTTAGCTTCTTTTTTTAATTTGTGCGCTAATGCAATCCCGTCTGCCACGCCAAGCTGCGGACCTAAATGCGAGATCATTCCCACAATTTTAAATTCTTGCGTTCCAAAGTGAAAACTTCTGTCGCGACCTTTGGTAAAACCGTTCGCTTTTCCTTGCCATTGAGAAAATAATCGATATAAAGGAATATTTCTTGTTGTAAAAACCCCCAAATTTCTATGCATTGGTAAAACATATTCGTCATCTTCTAATACGCTTGTAACGCCTACTGAAATCGCCTCTTGACCAATTCCGCTAAACCACTTAGAGATTTTTCCTTGTCGAAGAAGAATAAGCATTTTCTCTTCAATCATTCGTGGTTTAAGCATTTTGTAATAAAGATCTTTTAATGTTTCTGAAGATAAATCTGTGTTTTCTAAAGATTTTGAGTAGTCAAGAGTATTGATATTGCTCATTATAAAATGAAATTTACGCAGTAGTTAAAGTTAGTGATGGTGATAATTTTTAATGAAATATTCTTTCTATTAAAATTTCAGTTCAGTATTTATTACATTATAAATTATCAATACCAAAGCTATAAAAATTAGCTTATAAAATTGTAGTGAAAATATTTTATTATTCAATAATTTCAGTTAAAATCCTTTTAATTTTAGTCTGTTAAATTGTGTAACTTTGTATCTTCAACATCTAATTAGATTAAGCATTCTATTATGGCGATGAATAATATTCCAAGTGTAAATTTGGCAGATTTTCTTTCAGAAGATCCGAAAAGAAAACAAAAGTTTGTAAATGAAATTGGTAAAGCCTACGAAGAAATTGGTTTTGTATCGTTGAAAAATCACTTTTTAAGTGACGATTTGGTTGAAGAACTTTACAAAGAAGTTAAAAACTTTTTCGATCTTCCGTTAGAAACCAAAAAGAAATATGAAATTGAAGGGTTAGGCGGCCAACGTGGTTATATTTCCTTCGGAAAAGAACACGCTAAAGGAAAAAAAGAAGGCGATTTAAAAGAATTTTGGCATTTTGGTCAAGAACCAGATGAAGATGCAAATTTAACTGAAGAATATCCTGAAAACGTTCACGTAAAAGAATTAAAAGATTTTAATCACACGGGAATGGAAGCCTACAGAATGCTTGAAAAAACAGGAATTTATGTTCTTCGCGCATTAGCTTTATATATTGGTTTAGATGAACATTATTTTGATCATTGGGCGAGTAACGGAAATAGCATTTTGCGTCCTATTCATTATCCACCAATTCAAGAAGAACCAAAAGGAGCAGTTCGCGCCGGCGCGCATGGCGATATTAATTTAATTACGTTATTAATGGGAGCTTCAACCGGCGGTTTACAAGTTTTACGAAAAGATGGCGAATGGATAGATGCAATCCCGAAAGAAGACGAATTAGTCATAAATGTTGGCGATATGTTAGAGCGTCATACCAATAATAAATTACGTTCTACAATTCATAGAGTTACCAATCCGCCAAAAGAACGTTGGCACGAACCGCGTTACTCCATTCCATTTTTTATGCATCCACGAAGCGATATGCCTTTAAATTGCTTAGAAGAATGTATAGATGAAGATCATCCTAAACAATATGAAGATATTACAGCGGGAGATTTCTTGCATCAGCGTTTAGTTGAAATAGGATTGATAAAAGAATAATTATGGACTTAAAAGATCAATTAAAAGATTTATTTCCAGACCACGTTCCTGAAGAAAATGAAGAAACTTCAGCTAATAATGAGAATAAACTTTGGTTACAAGACGATCCGCTACTTTGTAAATATGAAAAGCGAAAAGGAAAACCAACGACCATTATAGAAGGTTATACCGGAGCCGATGAAGATTTTAAAAAGCTCGCTAAAGAACTAAAGACAAAACTTAGCGTTGGCGGAACTACTAAAAATGACAAAATAATTATTCAAGGTGATTATCGACCTGAAATTATGAAAATGTTGAAAGAAAAAGGATTTAATGTAAAACGCGTAGGTGGATAAAAATTATGAAAAAAACAGTACACATTACTTGTGGAGATAGTTGTACCGAAAAACTCAAGGCTTTCGGATTAAGCAATATTGTAACTTGGCGAGAAATGATGTGCGAAGGTCCAACCATTTCTGAAGTTGGTTCGACTGACTTTAATACTCTTCGAAAGAAATTTTTAAAAGAAGTTTACCAGATAACCTTTAAAAATTACGAAGAAAATTTTTTACCAGAGCTTGAAAAACTCTCAGCATTAACTAATGATGACGAAGTTTTAATTTGGCTAGATTTCGATCTGTTTTGTCATATAAATATGCTCGCTGCCATTCAATTTATAAAGCAGCAAGAAAAAAATATTACTATTTCTTTCACTAGCATTTCAAGTCTTAGCGAAACCAAACACCAAGCTATTTCTTCTTTAAATGATAAAGAATTAAAGCAATTATTAGATCTTAAAATCACCTTAACTGCTGACGATATTGATTTTGCTGAATCGATGTGGCAATATTACTGCGGAAATAATCCACTAAAACTAAAACCTGAAGCCAGTAAAAATTCTACCTTTCCCTATTTAGCGAGTTGTATTCGTGCACATTTGCAACGTTTTCCTAATATGAATAATGGGTTTAACGCTTTGGAATTAAATGTTTTAAAATTAATTGCAAACAATCAAATTACCTCTCAAAAACAATTATTGGGTTATACGCTTCAATATCAAGGTTATTATGGATACGAATCGCACCAATGGATGCGGTTAATTAAAAAATTAAAACCTTTTTATCACGAAAAAGGTAGTGTTTTTAAACTGAATGAAAACGGAGAATTAGCCTTACACGAAAAACAAAACTTTTATCGTGATTTGCAAGACGATACGCGTTTTGGCGGCGTATCTAAATATGACTTTCTTTATAATCCAGATAACCTTTCGTTACTAAAATTATAATATGAAAATAAAAGAATCTGAATTAATTCTTAATCCAGATGGTAGTGTTTATCATCTTCAACTTCACCCGGAAAATATTGCTGAAACTATTATAACTGTTGGCGATCCAGATCGTGTAAGTACCGTTACCAATTTTTTCGAATCTATTGAATTTTCTACACAAAAAAGAGAATTTCATACCCAAACCGGCTATTATAAAAACAAAAGAATTACCGTTATTTCCACCGGAATTGGAACCGATAATATCGATATTGTTTTAAATGAATTAGACGCGTTAGCCAATATAGATTTAAAAACCAGAACCGTAAAAAATGAACTAAGTTCGCTTGATATTATTCGCATAGGAACTTCCGGTTCTTTACAAGAAAATATTCCTGTAGATTCGTTTGTAGCTTCAAAAAAAGCGGTAGGTTTCGATTCGCTTCTTCATTATTATAAAAGTGAAAAATTTCAGGATAACGAATTTTCTTCAGCAATTCACAACCATCTTTCAAACGAACGTCTAGCAAAACCTTATGTGATTAATTCTGATGATAATTTGTTTGATTTATTTTCCAATAATGAGAAAATTCACGCAGGAATTACCGCTACAAATGTTGGGTTTTATGCACCACAAGGTCGAGTTTTAAGAGTAAAACTAAGTGATGAAAAATTTGTAGATAAATTACAAAGTTTCAACTACCAAAATCAGCAAATTACCAATCTGGAAATGGAAACCAGCGGAATTTACGGATTATCAAAAATCTTTGGTCATCGTGCACTTTCACTAAATGCGATTATTGCAAATAGAGCCACAGGAGAATTCAGTAAAAAAGGAAAAGAATTAATTGAAGAATTAATCGAATTAACGCTAAATAAACTCGTGTAAGCTTTTTATTTAACACAAATTTAAAGTGCTTCGCATTCGCTTATTTGTAGTTTTGACGAAATGTTAATTTTATGATGAAACCGCTAGAAAATAAATTCAAACACCGCGATCTAAACTGGCTCAGCTTTAATAAACGCGTGTTGCAAGAAGCTGAAGACAAACGAAATCCGGTTTATGAACGCTTAAAATTTCTAGCGATATTTTCATCCAATTTAGACGAATATTATCGAGTTCGCGTTTCGCAACTTCGACAAATAAAAAAGATAAAGAAAAGTCTTCGGAAAAAATTAGCCTTAAAACCTTCAAAAAAAGTAAAAGAAATAATTGCTGAAGTTAAAAAACATCAGCACAAATTCGGTGAGATTTTTCACGAACAAATTGTTCCTGAGCTAAAACAGAATTCAATTTATTTAATTGAAGAAGAAGATTTTACAACTTCACAAAAAGAAGAAGCAAAAAATTATTTTAATGCTGAAGTAGTCCAAAATTTAAAACCCCAAGTAATTGATTTTGAAAATGGTAAAAAAGCTTTTCTAAAGAATAATACTATTTACCTTTTCGTTAGTTTTAAAAATACAGAATTGGCCGGTTTAGTAAATATTCCGGTGAAACAAAACGGAAGATTTGTTACCTATAAAACACAAGGTGAAAAACATTTTATTAGCTTTTTAGATGATGTTATTCGAACGCAAATACACCAAATTTTTCCGAATAAAGAAATTGAAGGCGTTTACGAAGTAAAAATGTCACGCGATGCCGAATTATACATCGACGACCAGTTTGAAGGCGTTTTAGCTGAAAAAATTTATGAATCTTTACAACAACGAACCGATGGGCAACCTACACGTTTATTATACGATTCAGAAATGCCGAAACCGCTTCAAAAGAAATTACGGAAACATTTAGGCTTAGGAAAAATCGATATGATGCCGGGCGGAAAATATCATAATTTTAGTGATTTTTTCAGTTTCCCAGATCCTACTAAAAATGCAGATTTATTTTACGAAAAATTACCACCACTCTCCCATTCTGGTTTAGAAAAATCTACAAATTATTTCGAAACGATTAAAGAAAAAGATCAATTAGTTCATTACCCGTATATGTCTTTTTCTTATGTAGAAAAATTTGTAGAACAAGCCGCTACCGATGAAAAAGTTACCGATATAAAAATTTCACTTTATCGTGTAGCAGATGAGTCTAAATTGACTTCTTCTATTTTAAAAGCTTTAAAAAACAATAAAAATGTGACGGTTTTTGTGGAAGCCAAAGCACGTTTTGATGAAGAAAATAACATACATTGGGGAAAGAAATTTGAAGAAAAAGGAGCAAAAGTAATTTATAGTTATCCTAAAATTAAGGTGCATTCTAAAATTCTACTTATCACACGACAAGAAAATGAAGAATCTGTTCATTACGCTTATATCGGAACGGGAAATTTCAACAGTGAAACCAGTAAAATTTATTGCGATCACGCGCTTTTTACAGCCCACAAAAAATTAACCAAAGAATTAAATCGTGTTTTTAAAGTTTTACAAGGCGATTTAATTATTCCGCGAACTAAGAATCTATTGGTTTCGCCTTTTAATACACGCCAAGCGTTTACCAATATGATTTTGCGCGAAATAGATCACGCCGAAGCGGGAAAAGAAGCCAAAATTACCGCTAAGATGAACAGTTTAGAAGATAAAGAAATTATCGATTTACTTTATCGGGCAAGTTCGTGTGGAGTTCAAATTAGATTAATTGTTCGTGGCTTTACGTGTTTAATTCCAGGTGTTGAAGGCTTAAGCGAAAATATTTATATGACAAGTATAATTGATCGTTTCTTGGAGCACGGTAGAATTTATATGTTTCATAATGATGGTGATGAAGAATTATTTTTTGGAAGTGCCGATTGGATGAACCGAAATTTAGATCGAAGAATTGAGGTTTTAGCGCCGGTTTACGATCCTGAAATTGCACAAGAATTCAAAGATATTTTGAATATTCAATTGAAAGATAATATGAAAGCGCGAATTCAAGATGAAGAAGAATCGAACAATTATATTCAGCCTAAAAAAGGAGAAGATAAAATTCGTTCGCAGTATGAAATTTATAATTATTTAAAGACAAAGAACGAATTATAAAATTTTTATAAAATTTACGCAACCTTTTCTTAACATCTCCATCTACATAGTGAAATCAGTTTTAAACGAAATTAGCTATGTTATATTTTTTTGGAATTTTAGCGCTTCTTTTAGTGGTAAATACCCTTCTATTTTTATTCAGTAGAAATCATGAAGACAGCAGCGATCCGCGCGTTTCTTCAGCAAAAAAGTAAGCTATCGAGTGTAAACCCATTAGGCACTCTTAGAAATAAATTCTCAATTTCAACACGAACCTTGGGTTAATAAAATACTTTGGCGGTCCCAATAAAATTTTACCATTCTATAGGTTGTAATCCTTTTTCTTTTAGAAAAGCGTTTGTTTTGCTAAAATGTTTGTTTCCAAACCAATAACCTCGATTCGCACTTAACGGCGAGGGATGTCCAGAAGTTAAAATATGATGTTTCGACGCATCGATTTTAGCTTTTTTCTTTTTTGCGAAACCACCCCAAAGTAAAAAAACCACATTTTCTTTATCTTCAGAGATTTTAGAAATTACGGTATCGGTAAATTTTTCCCAACCTTTATTTTGGTGACTCCCGGCTTGATGCGCGCGAACTGTTAACGTTGCATTCAGTAATAAAACACCTTGTTTTGCCCAACGTTCTAAATTTCCCGTTTTAGGAAAAGGTTTTTCCACATCATTTTCAATTTCCTTAAAAATATTGATTAATGAAGGTGGCATCGCAATATGATCTTTTACTGAAAAGCATAAACCGTTGGCTTGATCTACGCCGTGATAAGGATCTTGCCCAAGAATCACCACTTTTAAATCATCAAAAGAACAATAATCAAAAGCTGAAAAAATATCTTTTCCTTTCGGATAGCAAGTATATTGCTGATATTCTTGTTTTACAAAATTGACCAATTTTTTGAAATACTCTTTTTCAAATTCTGAATGGAGTTCTTTTTTCCAGCTTTCATCTATGTTTACCTTCATAATTATTGATTAAATTTGCCCAGCTACGAAAGTAGGAAAAATTGCTATGATAAAAATAACAGACAAGACACTTACCGATTTAGAATTTCCCACAGTTTGTAAACAAATTCAAAAGTTATGCATCACCGATCTGGGAAAAGAAAAATCGTTGAATATAAAACCTTTCTCATCGTATAAAGAGGCGCTTTTTGGGTTGCATCAAACCAATGAGTATAAATCTTCTGCGCTTCAGGAAACACGTATTCCTAATCACGGATTCGATCCTATTCAACAAGAAATTAAATTTTTAGGAATTGAAGATAGTATTTTAGAAGTGATCGGTTTTCGAAGAATCGCCAATATTTCGCAAACGGTAAATACGCATATTTTATATTTTAAGAAGTATCAAGAAATTTACCCGTCATTATTTCAAACTTCTCAAGAACTCGAGTTTACAACCGATTTAATTGAAGCGATTAACAAAGTAATCGATCGGTTTGGCGAATTAAAAGATGATGCTTCTCCTCTACTTCAAAATATACGACGCTCGATAAATCAGGTTCGCGGTAAAATTAATTCGAGTTTTTCAAGCGATTTATCACGTTACCATAGTTATGGTTATTTAGATGAAATAAAAGAATCGGTGGTCGATAATGTTCGTGTGTTGGCGGTTTCAGCAATGCATCGACGAAAAGTAAAAGGAGCCATTTTAGGAAATTCTAAAACCGGAAGCATCGTTTTTATTCAGCCGGAAGCTACTTTACAACACGCACGCGAACTTAATAATCTTGAATATGAAGAGCGCGAAGAAATAAAGCGGATTTTAAAAGCCTTAACCAATCAAATTCGTCCTTATCGCGAATTAATAATCGATTATCAGGAATATTTAAGTGATATTGATGTAATCGCGGCAAAAACTAAATATGCTGAAGAATTAAATGCGGTTTTACCAAAAATCACTAAAACAAGAGAACTTCAACTTCAAGAAGCTTATCATCCGTTATTATTTTTAAACAATAAAAAAAATAATAAAAAAACTTTTCCGCAAGATATTAGTTTACAACCCGATAATAGAATTATCGTGATTTCAGGACCCAATGCGGGAGGAAAAAGTATTACATTAAAAACCGTTGGGTTACTGCAAGTTATGTTGCAAAGTGGAATGCTGATTCCCGTTCACGAATACAGTAGAATGTGTTTGTTCAATAAAATTTTGACTGATATTGGTGATAACCAAAGTATTGAAAATCATCTAAGCACCTATTCGTATCGTTTAAAGAATATGAAATATTTTCTTCGGAAATGTGATGATAAAACGCTTTTTTTAATTGATGAATTTGGTACTGGAAGCGATCCTGAACTCGGTGGCGCCTTAGCGGAAACGTTTTTGGAAGTTTTTTACGAGAAAAATTCATACGGAATTATCACGACGCATTACGCTAATTTAAAGAAAATGGCAAATGAAACCGAAGCGATTAGCAATGCGAATATGCTTTTTGATTCCAAAACACTTGAACCGAAATTTAAATTGCATTTAGGTGAAGCAGGAAGCTCGTTCACGTTTGAAGTAGCACAAAAAAATGGTATTCCGTATAGTTTAATTAACCGCTCAAAAAAGAAAGTAGAACGCGGAAAAATCAGGTTCGATAAAAGTATAGCCAAACTTCAACAAGAACGCTCAAAGCTTCAAAAAACAACTTCAAGTTTAAAGGAAAAAGAATTAAAAGCTACGGAAGAAAAAGAGCGCTTAGATGAAATAAATTCTCGAGTTCAGCAGAAATTAGAAGGTTTTCAAGAATTGTATGATAGCAACCAACGTTTAATTCATTTAGGTCAAAAAATTGATTCGTTAAGTGAGAAATTCTTCAACAACAATAACAAAAAACTATTGATTGGTGAATTTTTAAAAGTAGTAGCCATTGAAAATTCTAAGCGAAAAAAAGAAACCAAAAAACAACAAAAAGAGAAAAAAGACCAAGAACAAAAAATAAAAAAAGAAGCTGAAAAGAAAATAAACGTCATTCGACAAAAGAAGAAAGAAGAGAAAAAGCAGCAAGAAGAAACTGCAAAAAAGGAAGCTGAGAAAAAAATTGTTTCGTTTAAAGTAAACGATCGCGTTCGCTTACAAGATAGTCGATCTGTAGGTTCGATTGATAAAATTGAAAAAGGGAAAGCCATTGTAAACTACGGAATGTTTACTACTGAAGTCGCTTTAGATAAATTAGAACTCGTTCAGCGAGCAAAAAATGATGAAAGATAATCTAGAAGAAAAGCAAATTATTTTATTCGATGGCGTTTGCAATTTGTGTAATAATGCCATTCAACTTATCATTAAACACGATAAAAAAGATGTTTTTCGGTTTGCTTCTTTACAAAGTGAAATCGGTCAAAAATTAACCCAAGAACGCGGAATAGATACTGAAAAAGTAGATTCAATTATTTTAATTGAACCGGGTATTTCTTATGATGTAAAATCTACAGCAGCTTTAAAAATCGCAAAAAAAATGAATGGTTTCTACCCTATTCTAGGATTATTTTTAGGACTTCCCGAAGGTTTTAGAAATTTGGTTTACGATTTTATTGCCAAGAATCGCTATAAATGGTTTGGCAAAAAAAATGCCTGTATGATTCCAACACCGGAGATACAGGCAAAGTTTTTAGACTGAAAAATCCATTTACTTTTTATAATTATCGTCCCAATTTTTCACAAGAGGTTTATCGCGTAATTTATTCACCGATTTTGCCACTAACATCGAAACCGAAGCATCACCGGTAACATTTACGGTAGTTCTACACATATCTAATGGTCTATCGATAGCGAAAATTAAAGCCAAACCAGCTTCCGGAATTCCGGCTTGCGCAAGTACAATTACCAACATTACCATTCCTGCGCCTGGAACCGCTGCAGAACCAATAGAAGCCAACGTAGCGGTGGCGATAATTCCTAATTGAGTTGCTAATGATAATTCCATCCCAAAGGCTTGTGCAATAAAAACTGCCGCAACTGCTTGATACAAACTTGTTCCGTCCATATTTATGGTTGCGCCAATCGGTAATACAAAACTGCTTACTTCTTTGCCAACGCCTAAATGCTCTTCTACACGTTCCATTGTAACCGGTAAAGTTGCAGCACTTGAACTGGTGGAAAAAGCTAATAATTGCGCTGGAGAAATACCATTAATAAAAAAGCTTGGTGATTTTTTTGTAAAAACCCAAACGATTAAGGTGTAAATTAAAATCATTATTAAAAGTCCGCCAACAACACACAATGCGTACATTCCTAAAGCAGCGAACAAATCGGCGCTGGGAGCTTCAACTACTAAAGCCGCTAAAAGTGCAAACACGCCGTATGGAGCGGTAAGCATAATAATATCAATCATTTTTAGAATAACTTCATTAAAGCCATCGAAAAAATCTTTAACCGGTTTTGAGGTTTTTTCAGGAATGAGAATAAGTCCTATTCCAAAGAAAATAGCGAAGAAAATAACTTGCAACATATTGGAGTTTTTTCCTGCCGCACCAATAATATTTTCAGGAACTAAATCGACTAAAGCTTGCAACGGACCTGCTTCTTTTTGTTTTTGCGCGTTTTGCCGAGTAAGGTCTGCATCACCTCCATAACTTTCTACGAGTTCAGTTCTAGTGTCTTCAGAAATTGTATTTCCGGGTTCTACTAAATTTACAATTACCAAACCAACTGAAACGGCAATAACTGTGGTCATTATATAAATAGAAATGGTGCGGAAACCCATTTTTGAAAGCTGCGAAATGTCTTTTAAATCTGAAATTCCTTTAATAAGCGAGGCTAAAATTAAAGGAACTGCAATTAGTTTTAATGCATTGATAAAAATAGTTCCGAAAGGTTTTATCCAATCAGAAATAAAATCGCTTCCCCACGCAAAATTACTTAAGATTAAGGCGAAAATCATTCCAAGCGCCATTCCTAATAATATTTGCCAATGCAATGCTAATTTTTTCATATTTCTATTTTATATTTTTTCTGAATTAATTTTTTGAAGTAAATAAAAGTCGGCTAAAACCAAAGCTGCCATTGCTTCTACAATAGGAACCGCACGCGGAACAACACAAGGATCGTGACGTCCTTTTCCTTGCATTTCAACTTTTTCAGCATCTTTATTTATAGTCGTTTGTTTTTGCATTAAGGTTGCGACGGGTTTAAAAGCAACCTTAAAATAAATATCCATTCCGTTGGAAATTCCACCTTGAATTCCGCCACTAAAATTTGTTTGTGTTTGCTCATTTTCCAAAAAACGATCGTTATGCTCGCTTCCTCTCATTTTTGTTCCTTCAAAACCACTTCCATATTCAAAACCTTTTACCGCATTTATCGATAACATCGCTTTTCCTAATTGCGCGTGTAATTTATCGAAAACCGGTTCGCCTAAACCCATTGGAACATTTTTGATAATACACGTTACCGTTCCGCCAACGGTATCGCCTTCTTTCCGAATCGATTTAATATAATTTTCCATTGTTGTGGCCATTTCAGGATCTGGACAACGTACAATATTTTCTTCAATAGACTTAAAGTCAAGTTTTTCGAAAGATTGTTCAAGCGAAATTTCTCCTACAGAAGAAACAAAACCGATAATCTGAATATCTTGAAGTAATTGTTTTGCGATTGCTCCCGCAACAACTCTACAAGCAGTTTCTCTGGCGCTGGATCTCCCACCGCCGCGATAATCACGATGACCGTATTTTTTATCGTAGGTAAAATCGGCATGACTCGGACGGTAAATTTCTTTTATATGGCTGTAATCTTTGGACTTTTGATCTTTATTTTTAATTTGAAAAGCAATGGGAGTTCCGGTAGTTTTTCCTTCAAAAATGCCTGATAAAAATTCTACCGTATCACTTTCCTTACGTTGTGTTACAATGGAAGATTGACCTGGTTTTCTTCTATCTAGCTCTTTTTGAATGGCTTCTAGGTTTAAATTGAGATTTGCAGGACAACCTTCGAGAATTCCACCAATAGAATTTCCGTGTGATTCGCCATAGGTGGTTAATTTAAAAATGTTGCCAAAGGAATTTCCTGCCATAAACCTGTTTTGAACAAATGTAATTTTTTAAGCTAATATTTAAAAATGGAATTTACGGAATAGCTTTTAATCTGGTAACATAAACTTCAAATTAGTTTAAACACAGGATAATATGAATTTGATAAAGCTTTCCGTTTTTTGTACAAACCTAAACAATGCTAGCCATTGAAAAAGAGAAAAGTTGAAATAGCGGTAATTTCTGATGTTCATTTAGGAACTTTTGGTTGCCACGCCAAAGAATTATTGCTGTATTTGAATAGCATTAAGCCTGAAAAATTAATTTTAAACGGCGATATTGTAGATATTTGGCAGTTTCGAAAACGTTATTTCCCAAAGGCGCATTTAGAAGTTATTAAAAAAATTATTGATCTTTCAGCTAAAGGAACTGAAGTTATCTATATAACTGGAAATCACGATGAAATGTTACGAAAATTCAGTGATATTTCGATGGGAAAAATTGCCGTGGTCGATAAATTGGTATTGAAACTTGACGGAAAAAAAGCATGGTTTTTTCATGGGGATGTTTTTGATGCTTCTATTCAAAATGCAAAATGGATTGCAAAACTTGGCGGTTGGGGTTATGATTTACTTATTTTAATTAATCAATTTTTAAATTGGTGGCTACTTTTATTCAAAAAAGAGAAATTTTCTCTTTCCAAGAAAATAAAAAACAGTGTAAAAAAAGCGATTAAATATATTCAAGATTTTGAGCAAGTCGCTTCAGATTTAGCAATAGAAAAAGGATATAAATACGTGATTTGTGGTCATATTCATCAGCCTCAAATTGTACGAAAAGTCAATAAATTTGGAACTTGTCTTTATTTAAATTCTGGTGATTGGGTCGAAAATTTAACTTCATTAGAATATAATGATAAACGTTGGAAACTTATTACGTTTAATGAAGATGAATACGAAACACCCAAAAAAAATCAGGATAAAGGCATGCAAGATTTACTGGCAGCGATTACCATTACTTCTAAAAAATAATAAATATTCGCTTTTCTTATTATAAATTTTTACTTTAGGAGGATAAATTTATAATGATGAAAAAAATTAAATTCAGTTTATTAGTATTATCGGTAGTGATTTTTGCAGCTTGTTCTAGTGATGATGATAGTGGAAGTGATAATGAGCCAGATCCTTCAGCAAGTAATTATTATCCGTTAACCACAGGAAATTCTTGGACTTATAATGATCGTTATCAAATGGAAGGTCAAAATCCAGAAGAAGATATCGAAACCTTAACTGTCGCAGGGTCTTCAGAAGTTTCGGGGAATAAAAATTATACTTTTAACACAAGCATTTCCCCATATTTAGGCTCATTTACAGCAATTTTAAGTCGGGGTGCAGTTAATAAAGTAAACGGTAAGTTATTTTATAGTGGAAATTTGTCAGTTGATTTTAATGATTTAGGGTTTACTGAAATACCGTTAGAATCCATTAATCTTCCTATTCAAAATGCTATTGTATTTGATGCGAACGCGACCGCAGGAGACAATTTATTTTCAGTAACCGATGAGATTCAACAAAACATAGAATATAAAGGGTTTGATATTCCGTTAACCTTTACCTATACCATAGAGACAAATCAAGATTCATTTCTAGAAAGTTATGAAGCTAACGGGGAAAATTTTGAAGATGTGTTAACATCAACCATTAGCGTTACTATGCAAATAGACGCATCTATTGGATTTCCTATTCCACTTTTAGAAGAACAAGAAGTATTATTTTCAAAAAATTATTTCGCTAAAGATGTGGGAATGATTTATAGTAAAAATACCTATGATTTTATTTTTTCAGAAATTGATTTTCCGACATTTTATTCACCAAGTACAGAATTACACTCAACTTTTTCACAAACGATAGACGTTTATGAGGTAGAATAAAAATTATTTTACAGCACTTAATAATATTGAGACGGGATGAATTGCTTCGCGATTTGTTCCGTCTTTTATTTGATGGCGACAACTCGTTCCATTTGCAGCGATAATTGTATTCGATTCTGATTTTTTAATTGCAGGAAAAAGGGTTTGATTACCGATCTTCATACTAATTTCATAATGCTCTTTTTCGTAACCGAAAGAACCAGCCATTCCACAACAACCCGAAGGAATAATTGTTACTTGAAAATTTTTGACAACATTCAGCATATCAAAGGTGAATGTTGTGTTGGAAAGTGCTTTTTGATGACAATGCGCGTGAATTTTAATTTTCGTTTTTTCCGCCTTAAAATCTGCTGAAGAGATATTTCCATTTCCAATTTCACGCGCTATAAATTCTTCAATTAAATACGTGTTTTTAGCAAGTTGCTGAGCTTTTTCGGGAGAATTAGCTAAACGTAAATATTCATCTTTAAATGATAAAATGGCTGAAGGTTCAATTCCTATTAATGGAGTTTCTTCAGAAATTAAAGGATAAAATAGTTCAACATTCTCATTCGCATATTTTTTCGCTTGCTTTAAAAAACCTTTAGAAATATAACTTCTTCCACTTTCGGGATGTTTTACAATTTTAACTTCGTAGCCTAATTTCACTAACAATTGAATTGCATCTTCGCCAATTTCAGTCTCTGAATAATTCGTGAA
Source organism: Mesonia maritima (assembly GCF_042433895.1). Lineage (NCBI taxonomy): Bacteria > Pseudomonadati > Bacteroidota > Flavobacteriia > Flavobacteriales > Flavobacteriaceae > Mesonia > Mesonia maritima. The sequence goes on from NZ_JBHLUA010000002.1 coordinate 53,262, forward strand.
TTCATCAATAAATAAATAAACTGATTTTCTTGCTTTTTCAGGTTTTAAATTTATTTTCTTGCTTTTAATCTTCTTTCGAAGTGTTGAAGTAGAAAGTTCAGGTAAACTTCGTTTCGGCGCGATTTCAAGCCAAGATTTTAATAAACCTGAGAAAAAATTATTGCTGATTAAAAAATTATAAATTTCAGGAAAAAGACTATTGAATTCATTTAATTGCTGATTGTGAGCGAAAAGTTGTGTTCGAAGCGAAGTCCCGTTTTCTTTCGCGTATTGATATTCAAATTCAGCTTTATACGTTGCCATATCTACATTTGAAGGACACTCGTTTTTACAAGCTTTACAACTAATGCATAAATCTAAAACTTCTTTTAATTCAGAATGATTGTAAGGATTTTTTTTCTCACTTGTTGTTAAAAATTCTCGAAGCGCATTCGCGCGAGCTCGGGTAGTATCTTTTTCAATTTTTGTCGCACGATAACTCGGGCACATCGCTCCGCCGGCTTCTACACTTTTTCTGCAATCTCCACTACCATTACAACGTTCGACCGCTCTTAAAATCCCATTAGAATCGGAAAAATTCATTACAGTCGGAATCTCAGGCTCTTTCCGATCAGGTTCGTAGCGCAAATCGGTTTCCATTGGTAAAGCATCTACAATTTTACCCGGATTAAATATATTATTCGGATCGAAAATAGTTTTCACTTCTTTAAAGGCAGTATAAACTTCGTCCCCTACTAAATCTTTTAAAAATGCCCCGCGCACGCGACCATCACCGTGTTCTCCACTAAATGCGCCTTGATATTTCTTTACAAGCTTCGCGACATCAGCGGTAATTTGTTTAAAAAGTTGAACATCCCCCGATTTTTTTAAATTTAAAATTGGTCTTAAATGTAATTCTCCGGCCCCGGCGTGCGCATAATAAACCGCTTTTTGGTTGTAATTTTTCATCAGCTGGGTAAATTCAGCTATATAATTCGATAAATCATCTAGCGCAACCGCTGTATCTTCAATACAAGCCACAGCTTTTTTATCGCCTTTTAAATTTGCCAATAAACCTAAACCGGCTTTTCGTAATTCTACCGCAAAATTGATGTTCTCGCCATATAAAATTGGTGTGGCATAAGCTTTTGTTTGTTTTAATTTTGCTAAAAGTTCTTCCAACTGAATGCTTAAATCGGCTTGAACATCGGCTCTAATTTCAAGCATTAAAATAGCTTCGGGATCATCTTCAATAAAAAATCGGTTTTCCTTATATTTTAAGTTTTCTTTGGTGCAATCGAGAATGGTTTTATCCATCATTTCACAAGAAAATAAATCTTGACTCATCGCTATTTTTACCGCATTTAAACAATCTGAAATCGATGAGAAATGCGCAGCTACCATCGCAGAATTCTCCGGTGGCAAATTGTCTAACTGAAGTGTAATTGCAGTAGTAAAGGCCAGCGTTCCTTCGCTTCCGCAGAGAAGTTTCGCGATATTAAATTCAGTTCTATTCAACAATTGATCTAACGCGTAGCCTGTATTTCTTCGATGTATTTCAGGTTTCGGAAAATTTTCTTGAATTGCAGTTTGTAAATTTGAATTCCCGAGAAGTCCTCGAATTTCCTGTTCAATTTTTTTACCGATTGAATTTTTATCCTGATTTTTTTCAGCTGAAAAATGAACTTGAGAAGCATCTGATAAAATGCATTCTAAGCCTAAAACTTTATCACGCGTGACACCATATTTTATGGAAGTTGTTCCGCTAGAATTATTACCGACCATTCCGCCAATGGTACATCTATTAGATGTTGAAGTATTCGGACCGAAAAATAGACCATACGGTTCTAAAAAACGATTGAGATCATCTCGTATAATTCCCGGTTCAACGGTTACAGTTTTTGCTTCTTTATTAAAGTCTAAAATTTTAGTGAAGTTTTTAGAAATATCTACCACAATTCCTTCGCCAACACATTGTCCTGCTAACGAAGTTCCGGCAGCACGTGGAATAATAGATAATTTATGCTGAATACAGAACTGAATTATTTTTTGAATGTCTTGAATGTTTGCCGGATAGGAAACAGCTAGTGGTAATTTACGGTAAACTGAAGCATCAGTAGCATAAATGGCTTTTACCAACTCGTCGGTAAAAAATTCTCCCGTTAAGTTCAATTTTAACTTTTCTAAAGGTTCGAGCATTCTCTTTAAAGGTTTTAGCTGCAAGTTAGTTTTGAAATTGCATATTGTTTAACAGACTTTAAACAAGATTAACAAAAAATTAGAAATGAACACGAATTAAAAATTGTTTTTAAAAATATCTTTGACCCAAAATAAATTTAGATATGAAAAAAATATTTTTAATCGTAGCAGTAGCATTGGGAAGTATCATGACTTCACAAGCACAAGAAATTTCTGACAACGCAATAGGTCTTCGTTTAGGTGGAGGCGATGGCTTTGGAGCAGAAGTTTCTTATCAACGAGCAATTGGAAGTAACAATAACCGTTTAGAACTAGATTTAGGTTGGCGAAATGACAATGATTTTGACGCTTTTAAATTAGCCGCGCTTTACCAGTGGGTTTGGAATATTGAAGGCGGATTTAACTGGTATGCCGGTATTGGTGGAGGAATTGGAAGTGTTGATGATAAACGCTTTGATGACAGATTTGATAGAGATGGTGATGATGGAGCGTTTGTTTTTATAGCCGGAAATATTGGAATTGAATATAATTTTGATATTCCATTAATGCTTTCATTAGATTTTAGACCAGAATTTGGTTTTAGCGATTATGATGTTTTAAATGAATTTGTACCGGATATCGCTTTAGGTGTACGTTACCAATTCTAAAAATTAAACAATTCTGCACTGAAAGGGCAACGGTTTATTAATACTGGGGGACTTAAAGTCCCCCTTTACTATTTTAATATGAAATCGGAATTGTCACCCGAATCTCGACCTTTATGTTCCACATATTTATTGACCATTTTATAGGTAATATTTCCAGTACTCCATCTTTTAGTTAGCAGTTCGAATCCAAAAGATTTTAATTAGGATTACCCCTTCTTTTCCATCCGAAAAGAAGAAAAAGTCTAGGCTGACGAGTAAAATATAAGAAAATACTACGGTGACCTCCACCACAGATAAAAAAATTCCCTACAGTCAAATAGCTTTTTATCTTTTTCACTTCGCTGCCACCTTGATTTTTAATAATTTTCTCGATAGGACGTTTCCCTCCTAATCATATTCTTACATAATTCAAAAAATAGTTTAGGAATGACAGATAAATGATTGACGAACTGAAGTGTTACAATTACTAGTACCACCTATTTTTGGCAAAATTAGCAGCTATATAAATATTTACTTATGTTATCCCGTAACAGTTTATTGTTAATACATATATTTGTAAGTATATAACCAGTTGTAAAACATTTAAGACGAACATTGAGAATTCTAATTATCATACTGATTTTAATTACAAAATTTGCTTTCGGACAAGAAAAGGTTACGATTGACCAAAACGTTGTGAAGTATGAGATGAAAGACGAATTCAACCGATTTGACAACATAGCGAATGAATTAAAAAAATACAAAAACTTCAATTTAGAAGTCAAAGAAAATTCAAATATTAAGATTCTAAATCAATACAGTACTGTATTTACTGGACACACTATATCCTTTGAAATTGACAACAATCTCAACATCATATAATCAAACTATGAGTATTGGACAGACGTTCCCGAAATCGGAACTAAATACAAAGTACTTGACATTGACTTGAAATTAAATCAAAATCCATTTAAAAAAACAGATGGATTACGTGGACAATATGAAATGAAAGTTGAAAAGGTTAATGAAAATGGAGAATCATTAAAGAAGATAACATTTAAAGGAAAATTCAAATCATTCAAAGGAATTGAAAAATCATCTGCTGAATATCTATGGGCATTAGAGCAGAATAAAATCTTTTATGGAATAACTAATGAAAACGGAGTTTACTTGCGAACTGATAAAATGCCTTCACTAAAATCTGACCATAAAGTTTTGACTGAAAAAATAAAAAAGATTAACGGTTATAAGCCTAATAAAATAAGAGCTTTCGTAATCATAAATGAAAAAGGGAAAATCGAAAATAAACCATTTAGATTTTTTGGAGATTACGGAAATTTGAATGAAGAAACACAAAAACAAGTTAAGGAATTGCTAATTGAATTTACTGATTGGTATCCAGCTTGTGTAAATGAAAAAGAAGTTAAATTACAAATTCCGATAGTAATTGGAATTGAATAAAAAACGTTTTACAACAATGGCTATAAGTAATTGCTTGTTCTCGCCTACTTCTGAAAATCCTTAGCGGATTTTCAGTTTGGTGTATACTTGCAAAGTTAAGTGCTAACCCACGCAACTACTCGTAGCCGAGACCGTTAGCTATCATTTAAAAAAAAATTCAACTATGAAAAAAACACTTAGCATTACAATTCTACTTTTAGCAGTTTTTCAAGTTTTTAGTCAGAATAAAAAATTACTGATTAAAAATGTAAACGTCATTCCACTTCATATTAACCAAGAATTGAATAACAAAGATGTCATAATTGAAGACGGTATAATTCGTGAAATAAGAGAACAGATTGAAAATGACACAATCAAATACGATCTAGGTGTAATAGATGGTAGTGGTAAATATCTTATCCCAGCATTTTCGGATGCACACTCTCATCTTCCAAAAAAGGAAAATCTAAAGAGTTATTTCCTAATGAATTTAATTAATGGTGTGACAACTTTACGTTCTATGCGAGGAGAAATGTGGCACTTGGAAATCGACAAAAAGGACGAGTTTACACCTAAATTAATTCTTTCTTCACCGCCAATTTCAAGAAGAGACACCATATCTGAAACAGAAGCGAATAAAATGATTTCAAATTATAAAAAGTCTGGGTTCGATTTTGCAAAAGTTTTGTCAATAAAAGATGAACAAACATTTGATTATTTAGTAGCATCCGCCAAATCTGAGGATTTTCATTTAGCTGGCCATTGTCCTTCAAACGTAGGTCTTTTAGAAGTCTGTCAAAGCAGTGTTTTTCAGAGCATCGAACACTTGGGAGGTTTTTTTCGTCTTAGAAGCTTAGATGATATAAATTCAGCAATAAACCTTTCAATTACAAACAACATTTATCATTGCCCAACTTTAGATTGGTATTTTACTGGACAAATTCCAGAAGACGAGCTTAGAAAACGAAATGGAGTAGAATTTTTGCCAACGGAATTGGTAGAAAGTTGGGAAAGTAAAATTTCCGCACATTATCAGAAAACGACCGAAAGCGAAAGAGAAGTTGAGCGAAAAGAAAGCAAAGATAAATTTCAAGCAAGATTAAATTACCTGAAATATATTTATAGACAAGGCGGAATGTTATTGCTAAGTCCAGACGCTTCGGGAATTTACAGTATTCCTGGTTATGGAATTCATAGCGAAATGAAACACTATAAAAATGCAGGGATTTCAAATTTTGAAATTCTAAAAGCTACATCCTACAACTTATCAAAAATGCTATCCTCACAAAATGAATGGGGAACTATTAAAGTCGGTGCTAAGTCAGATATGGTGTTATTAAATGAAAATCCGTTAGAAAATATTGAAAATACGGAAACTATAAACGGAATTATATTCAAAGGTAAGTTTTACCTAAAAAGTGAATTAGAGGATAAACTGAACGCAAAAAAACGATAGCTAACAATGTATAACCGCAATTACGGCGGATTCGACTACGTCCGAATCCACGCGGAATTACTAAGGTCTGTGCTAAACCGAAAATTAACGCATATTAACCCGTAACTTCGGTTATACGAGACCGTTGCAAGGAATTTGAGAAAACCGCCAAAAATTTAAAGATGTTGAAATAAAATGAAATTAAACGAATACTTAGCTAACCGACTAAAGGAAATTTTTACTGAAGGAAAATGGGTTTTAGGTACAAATTTCAAAGAACAAATAATTGACCTTGATTGGAAACAAGCAACTCAAAAAATAGATGACTTTAACACTATTGCTGATTTGATTTTTCACATTGATTACTACATAGCAGGCGTAAAAAAAGTTCTAAAAGGCGGAACACTCGATATACGAGACAAATATAGTTTTGATTATCCACCCATAAAATCTGAACAAGATTGGCAAAATTTAGTGAGTAAGTTTTGTCTTGACGCAGATGAATTTATCGAACTCGTTGAAAATATGTCAGAAGAAAAAATATTGTCCGACTTTGTAGATAAACAATATGGGACTTATTGCCGGAATATTGACGCCATGATTGAACACTCATATTATCATCTCGGACAAATAATACTCATTAAAAAACGAATTAAATAAAAACTGCTTACAACAATGGCTATGAGTAATTGCTTGTTCGTGCCTACTTCTGAAATTCCGCAGGAATTTCCAACTTGGTGTGTACTTGCAAAGTTAAGTGCTAACCCACGAAACTACTCATAGCCGAGACGTTAGCTGTAATGATGGAAAACTTATCCGAATTTAAAATTTCATCTATAATAATAGTAATCTTTTTAAGTTTTTTATTATAAATTATAAAAATAAAAAATGAAAGTTTCAATTAAACTACTAATCTTGCTTTTTAGTGCAGTTACGTTAAATACTGCGAATGCTCAATCAAAAAAACAAATTTCAGAATTGTCCGATTTATGTAAGGTTTGGGGTACATTGAAATATTTTCATCCTGAAATTGCATCGGGAAATCACGATTGGGATAGTGTTTTGGTGGCTTCCTTGGATAGAATTCTGGATTCAAATAAAAAAATCACTTTTCAAAAGGAATTGGATAAAATGTTTCAAATTGCAGGTAAGAATGATGCCCCTTTATTTATAATCGACAAGTCAGCACATCCTTATACTTACCGGAATATCAATCATTCTTGGGTGAATAAAAGCAAAAACCTCACTGAAAGTCAGAAGAATATTTTAAAGTATAATTATTCTCATCCAAATCAAGGAGGTAATTATTATGCTCAAAATAATCCCGACGATGATGGCAATATCATAACACCCAATGAAAAACCATATTCTAAAATGAAAATGCCCAATCGTAACTATAGATTACTAGGATTATTTCGTTTTTGGAATGTGATTAACTACTATTACCCATATAAATATGCTACAGAAAAAAATTGGGATAAAGTACTCATTAATTTGATTCCTGAATTTATAAATGCCAATGATACTATTTCGTATCATAAAGCTGTATTAAAAATGGCTGCTTCTATTGATGACGGACACGGAGGTATATATCCATTTTTGTATCAAAGTGTCGCTGGAAAATACAGTCCACTTTTCTTTTTTCGATTGGTAGACAATAAAGCGGTAATCACTAAAATTCTTGATCAAGAAAAAGCGAAAAAAGCAAATGTGCAGCAAGGAAGTGTAATTGAGAAAATAGATGGAACTTCCCTTACATCGAGAATTAAAAAATTATGGGATTATGTTCCAGCTTCGAATGTGGGAGGAAAATACAAGGGATTGCATCGGCTTATCTTAAATAGTAAAAAACCTTCGTCAATTTATTCAGGATATAATCCAGATGGTTCAACCTTCAATTCTAAAATAGTACTTTCTGAACGTAATTTTCTGAAAGAATATTTAGAATTTTTTGAAATGAAAAGTCCTATAACCTCAAAAAAGATTACCAATGATATTGCTTACGTTTATGCGGCCAATATTACTTCGAAAAATATGGATAGTATTATACTACCTTTAATGGATACCAAAGCAATCATATTGGATTTAAGAAACTATCCTAGCTCAATGCCTTCCTATAAAATTGCAAATTATTTTTTGAAAGAACCTACAACATATGGAAAAGAAACAATGATTAATTTTAATTATCCTGGACTTCTCTATTATCGAGACCTCAATTCCCAATATCCTTCTGCTAGAACTGTTGGAAAGAAGAATCCCAATCCGTATTCAGGAAAACTAATTTTACTTGTAGATTATAGAACACAAAGTTTACCTGAATTTGATTGCTTAATCCTAAAAACTTACAACAATACAACTATTATTGGAACTCAAACTGCAGGTGCTGACGGAAATGTAACAAGAATGACTTTTTTGGGTGGTCATAACATATCATTCTCAGGAATGGGAATATATGAAGCTGATGGAAGCGAAACTCAACGAGTTGGGATTCCAATTGATATTAAAGTTAACTATGAAATTGAAGATTTTGTAAATAAAAAAGACCCTATTTTAGAAAGAGCTATAAAATTTGCAGAAACAGATGAATAAAAATCACTACAGCTAACAACTCTTCAATATTGTCAAACAGCAAAGTTTTTTATATTTTAAAAACAGTAATTTTAGCAGAAAAATTGGCGCTTTTTTGCATGCTGATATTTTTACGTTACCGCTAGAAATAATTAAAAAAATGAGCATATTTAAAGCAATATTATTAACTTTCCTATTTATTCTAATATTTTCTACCTTTCAAATAATAACTTTATTACCATTTAAAGATTTTCTCTCTTCAAATCCCGACTTAGCTGAACACTTATTTGGGATCATTACTATCTTGGGATTTCTAATAAGTTATTCTATAATTTTTTATTTTTTTTGGAAGCCAAAACTATTTGATTTTAAAGAAGAAACTTTAAAATATTTAAAGCCTATTAATTTCATTTATTTATTCTTTATTGCATTCGGATTGGAACTTTTTGACAGAGTATTATTTGATTTAGATAAGCTTAAAGATTTCTACTTTAATGAAGAAAGTCTGATTGATTTTCCAGACTATTATGCAATTAATATTTCAAATATTTATCAAGCAGTTTCTGCTATTTTAATAGCTCCAATATTTGAAGAGCTCTTTTTTAGAAAGTATATTCTTGGAAAACTATTATTAAGAAATAGCAAAATAATAGCATTGATAACTTCTTCTTTATGCTTTTCATTAATTCATATAGAAACTCCAAATAATCTATTGCCAACTTTTATATTCGGAATTATTAGCGGTTTCATATTTATTGAAACAAAGAAAATAATCTATAGTATTTTATTACATTTTTTCATGAACAGTTTTTGGTTAGCTTTATTACTCTATGGAGAAAATTATTTTAATTGGATTTACCAATTAAATTTTAATTTTATTTATTGGTCTTTGCCTTTAGTTGGAATAATTTTAGGTTCATTTGGAATATATAAAATAACTACAGCCAACAATGCATATCACAAATAGTTGCGTCTTTTATAAATCAGAAAAATTGGTATATTTGATAGCCGCAAAATCTTTTGATTTACAACTCTTTTTTATTTTATAGTTGTTGGTTGTAGTCCTTCGGTAGACATTTTAAACAGAAAAGATAAAACAAAATACAAAAGTTTTGGCTTGTGGGGAGATTGAAAATTAAATCATATCTGCACGCTAATTGCTATATACAAAACCGTTATGCATTATTTTAAAAACCGAACGAAACAAGTATGAAAACTTATTTACAACTAATTTTTCTATCAATTTTACTTTTGACTTTTGGTTGTAAAGAAAAAACAAGCGGACAAAAAAAGAAGGAAAGCGAGAAACAAATTGAACAACAAAAATCGTTTGAACAACAAAAAGATGCGATAGAAGAAAAAAAGAAGAAAGTACAACCAACGCACTATGAACATAAATACGTAATTGCAAGGTCAGGTTTAAATTATAGAGATTCCCCAGATGGAAAAGTTCTGGGTAAATTTCCATTAAACACATCTTTAAGATTAGTAGAGTACACAAAAATCTCTGACACAATAAATGACGCTGGTAAATTAATTGTTGATAAATGGGTTGGAGTTCAAAACTGGATGCTTCCTGACAAAAAAATGGATACAGTATATGTATTTAATGGCTTTTTATCAAATTCCTTTGTTCAATCAGATATTAAATTATATTACGCTTCTTCCTTCTATAAAGAAAAAGACGGAAAAACGAGAACTGCGTTTTTAAACCTATCTCAAACTTACTTTGAAGATGCTTATAACGAAACCGGTAATAAAAATAGAAATTCAATTTTTACCGAAAGTGATTTAGAAAAAGACACAATAAGACTTAATAAAAGTCAAAGGGATAAATTTCTTAAGTATTCAGATATATCAGAATCAGATAAAGTATTTGTCTATTTAATATCAAGTGATCAAATACAAACTTACAATGTCAATGACTTGCCTGTAATAGCTTGTATGAACCCTTATGGACCTTCAAACGATTATAGAAATGATGAATTGGATTATATGCTCGGATTTGATTTGGGGAAAAGCATTTCAAACTGGGATGAGAATTTAGTATATGTAGGTAAAGAAAATCCTTTTCAAACAGGAAAAATAAAACCGATAATTTGGACAAAAATTGAAGATAATCAATTTCCAATCGCTAAAGATTTAAAGAACAAAATTGACTTGAGCACCTATTTTTTTGCGACAGAAAAATATGATTATTATTTACAAAAGCCCACAGAAAATATAAGCAGTTACCATTTAGTAATTTTAGATAAAATTACTAAATCCGAAATATTAAATACAAACTATTACGATGGGGAATCGACATACCTAACACGACTAAAAATTGCGGAAAGTGAAAATGAAAGAGACATACGCCAATCTCAATGGACTGGAGAAATAATAAAAAATAAAGCTACCGTTGTATTTGGATTCGTAGGTCATAGTTTTGGATGCCCATCAATCACAATTTTAGATGAAACAGAACCAGAAATACAAATACTTTGTGATAACAGACACTAAAAAAACGAACGCACAACAATGACTACAAGTAATTGCTTATTCTCGCCTACTTCTGAAAATCCTCGCGGATTTTCTATTCCGCTTTTGTTTGCTAAATTAGGTACTTAAATACGCCAATAATCATATACAATCACGTTGTAGCCAATACAGATACTCCAATTTTAAATTTAATGAACCAAATTCTGAATAAAATAATTGAAGATTTCATTTTGAAAAAGAATCTGATTTATATGAAAAAATTCGTGTAAATCCATTTAAAAGGATTCTACCAATGGGTAGTTTTTGGATTAACTTATTCAATCAGGTTTACAATAAAAATTTCCATATAATCGTAGTGACGCCCTATGAGCAGTGTGGACTAAATAGGAAGTTCTAGGAAGCGTCCCCATAGGTAAATATCTCTGAAAGTACGAAATACCGGTTTATAAAACCGAAAGTAATAACCGAAAAAGGGCTCATTAATTAGGAACTCAAAAAAATAAGCGTACTAGAGAAAATGGGCACCGTTAATACTCACCTTTGTATTCATTACTCTAAAAATTAGGAAAACGTCCCTTTTAAATTAAACCTGTCTTCAAGATTTTTGTAGTGCTTTTGCATACACTTCTTCATAAAGGGGTACAATCGTCTCAATATCAAATTTTGAAGCCATTTTTTTTGCGTTTTCCTTAAACTTTTTCAATTCAACATCTTCAGTTAGAATTTCTAAGGCGTAATGCGCCATTTTTTCAGTATCTCCTACGTCTGCTAAAAATCCTGAAAAACCGTGCTTATTTACTTCCGGTAAACCTCCAGTATTTGTAGAAATTACAGGAACTCCATTCACCATTGCTTCCAAAGCGGCCAAACCGAAACTTTCGTTTTCAGATGGGAGTAGAAATAAATCTGAAAAACATAAAATTTTATTGACTTCATTGCTTTCTCCCATAAAAATAACTTTTTCGAAAACGCCTAATTCTCTTGCTAAATTTTTCGCGTTTTCAATTTCGGGTCCTTCACCAACCATAATAAGTTTGGCTTTCAATTTTTCAGTTACTTTTTGAAAAATCCGAATTACATCGTCAACTCGTTTTACTTTCCGAAAATTACTAACATGCGTAATTATTCTTTCATCTTCTTCAGCCATAATTCCGCGTTGACAATCTTCAAAAGTTGTTTTTCTTTTCGATGAATCGATAAAATTATGGACTACTTGAATTTCAGTTTTAACATCAAAATATTTTAAGGTATCGTCTTTTAAGCTTTGCGAAACTGAAGTGACCACATCACTTTTATTTATACTAAAGGTTACGGCGGGTTTATAAAAAGGATGATTCCCAACCAAGGTAATATCAGTCCCGTGTAACGTTGTTACCATAGGAATATGAATTCCTTCTTCCTTTAGCATTTTCTTTGCCATATAACCTGCGTACGCGTGCGGAATTGCATAATGTACGTGCAAAACATCTAATTGATGAAGCTTAACCATATCTACTAATTTACTTGATAAAGCGAGTTCATAAGGTTGATAATGAAAAAGTGGATATTCGGGAACGTTTACTTGATGATAATGAATGTGATTAGAAAGGTATTCTAAACGAACCGGTTGTTTATAGGTAATAAAATGTATTTCGTGTCCTCTTTTTGAAAGTGCCATTCCTAATTCTGTAGCCACAACTCCGCTTCCACCAAAAGTAGGATAGCAAACAATACCTATTTTCATTCGTTAGTTAATTTTATTACCAATAGAAATTTTTAATATAGCTCAAAAATAAGCCTTTCCGAGGAAGTGAAAGAAGAAATAAACGAAGTTTAACGTTAATTAAAATGAAATGGCTTCGTAAATTAAACGCTGAATTTTTGTTCTAATATCTTCAGAAATGAGTTTTCTATTGGAAGCATCGGGGAAAGTTCTATTAGAGAGGAAAATATAGACAATTTCTTCTTCAGGATCTGCCCAAGCGTACGTTCCTGTAAAACCGGTATGCCCAAAACTTGTCATGGATACGCAACCACAAGTTGGACCAACTTGATGTAATTGTGGTTTATCGAAACCTATTCCGCGGCGAACATCTTCATCGCAATAGTAACACGTATTAAAAGCATCGATGGTTTCTTGTTTAAAGAAACGCTTTCCGCCGTAAAAACCACCGTTTAAATACATCTGCATAATTTTAGCGACATCGTTTGCATTGCTAAATAGTCCCGCGTGACCTCCTACTCCACCAAACATTGCAGCGCCTTGATCATGAACATACCCTTGAATTCGCTGTTCACGCCAATAATCATCTTCTTCCGTAGGGATTATTTCATCTTTTTCAAATCTATTTAGCGGCAAATAACCGGTTCTATTTGCACCCAACGCTTCATAAAAATGCTCTTCGGTAAGTGCTGCTAAAGAAGAAGTATAATGATGTTCTAAATATTTTTTCATTAAATAATACGGCAAATCGCTGTATTTGTATTCTTTTTTTCGAAGCAAATCACTTTCTATAATTTCTTGATAAACCGAATCTTTTAAATCGCCACGCATATAAAAATCTTCAGCAACTTTAGTGTTGAAAATTAAATTTTCTTGATTTCTGAAATAAATAGAGGAAGCTTTATTTGTTTTCTTGTCTAGCGTTCCTATATAAAAGGGAATCCATGGTTTTAAGCGTGCATAATGACTTAGCATTTCTTTAAGCGTAATATTCGCCTTATTTGAATTTTTTGTTTCGGGTAAAATTTCTTTCAGTTTCGTATCAACATCTATTTCTCCTTCTTCTTGTAATTCCATTAATAAAGGAAGCGTAGCTAAAATTTTTGTCAGCGAAGCTAAATCATACACATCGTCATGATTTACGGGAATTTCTTTATCATAGGTATGGTAACCGAAATTTTTACGATAAATTACTTTTCCTTTTCTCGCGATTAGCATTTGTAAACCCGGTGTCATTTCTTTATCAACCGCTAATTGTGCAATAGAATCAATTTTAGAAAGTTTAGCTGAATTCATTCCGACACTTTCAGGAATTCCATAAGACAAGCGTTTTAACGCAGCGGTTTTAAATTGGGTTCCCGCAGGAAAATTTTTGTGGATACTTACCGGTAATTTCCCTTTTGCTTCGATTGCTCCAAAAATTGCTTGTGCGGTTTTTTGTTGCGCGATTTCACTATTTTGATAGCCTAAAATTATCCCGTCGATATTGGTAAAACTATTGATGTCGAGTAAAGCGTAAGGTCTAGCGAAAACACTTAAAATCAGTTTGTTTTTACGCGCGATTTCGTGAAGCCAAACCAATTCTTGATCGGTGAACTTATAATCTTTCCAAGGGCTTTCATTAGATTTATGGAAACCCGCAATTACAATATCGTATTCATTTAACTTTGTTAGCAATTCATCGAGATGAGCTGCTTCTATTTTATCGATTTTGGTATAGGCTTTTAGTTGCTTTAAAAAAGCATCTCCGTTATCATCGCCCATTGAAACATAAGCGATTTTTGAATTTTGAAGGTCTTCTATCGGTAAAATACCACGATTGTTTTTTATAACCGTCACGGCTTTTTCCATGACTTCACTATAAATTAAATCATTTCTGATAGAATTTAAATCGTTTATTAAATAGGTTGTATCTATTGCTTTGTAATTGTTCAAGCCAACTTTATATTTCGCGGCAAGAATTTTTTTAACTGAATGTTGCAATCTATTTTCTGTAATGACGCTATCTTGATAGGCTTTTATGAGAATATCTGTGGCTTTAGGAACATCTTCAGGAATTAAAAGAATATCATTTCCCGCCAGAAATGCTTCTAAATCTACACGCCCGGGTTCATCATAATTGGCGATGCCTTTCATATTTAAAGCATCCGTAAAAATTAAGCCTTTGTAATTATATTTTTCTTTTAATAAATCGGTAATTATGGGTTTTGAAATGGAAGAAGGATAATTTAAGCGATTATCTAAGGCAGGGACATTTAAATGACCTACCATAATACTGGAAACCCCTGCATCTATAAGTTCTCTAAACGGATAAAGTTCTGTTTTTCGTAAACGATGGATGCTAAAATCTAAGGTCGGTAAAGCTTTATGCGAATCGGTATCGGTATCGCCGTGACCGGGAAAATGTTTCGCACTCGATAAAACTCCTTCGCTATGCATTCCTTGCATAAAAGCAATAGCTTTTTCGGTGACTTCTTCTCTATTCTCCCCAAAAGAGCGATTACCAATAATAGGGTTTTCTGGGTTTACGTTAATATCGGCAACGGGAGCAAAATTAATATGAACGCCTAAGCGTTTGCAGTGTTTGGCGATTTGAGCGCCTACTTGTTCTATTAACAAATTATCTTCCACAGCGCCTAAGGTCATATTCCAAGGAAAAGCGTAGGTAGAATCTAACCGCATGGCTAAACCCCATTCGGCATCCATTCCTATTAATAAAGGAATTTTCGCGGCTTCTTGGTATTCGTTGGTAAGTTTTGCCTGCTGAATTGGTCCGCCTTTTGAAAAAATAATTCCGCCGATATGATATTCTTCAACTAAGGCTTTAATTTTATCGGTTTCAGCTTTACTTTTATTTGAAAAGATATCGACCATAAAAAGTTGACCGATTTTTTCTTCCGTAGAAAGAGAATTATACAAACTATCCACCCAAATTTCTTGCATTAAGAAATCTTCGGTTGCTAAGGGATTTTTTTCTTGACTACTGACAAAAAAATAACTTAAAAGGAAAAAAAGTAAACTGATTTTTTTATTCATAAACTAACCGCTTTATCGATATGATAACGAATCAAGAATAGCACCAATTATTAAGTTAAAGGAATTTTATAGGAAGCGATTATGCCAACTTTCTGCTAAAGGAATTTCCCAATCTGATTCGAATTCCTCTTTTGTGTTTACTAAATTATTGAAAACAATAGTTTTAGGAGAAACCGAGCGATTTTTCACTAATTTTTTGAAGTCGATTAAAGGTTTATAAGCAATAAATTCACCTTGCTTAAAAGTAACATTCATTTTATCGAGTAAATCTATATTATATTCTTTCTCTAAGGATTGAATAAAATGAACGGACGCATCGATTGAACAACCGCTTGCAGCATTTACTTCTTGATCTAAACCAATAATAATAAATCGATTATAAGGAAAAGTTACCCCGGCTTTTAAATTGGCGCCGTGTGCTGTCCATTTTTCGAGAAATTGGTCAACTTCCGGTTTTAGCTTAGTTAATTCTTCTTCGGTAAAAGGGCGATTGGATTGATAAATCCATATTCTGGCTTCATCGGGTAAACTGTCAAAAGGAACGAGCATATAAATTTAGGGCTTCTGGAGTTAGAAAATTAATTAAAGTTCATCTGCTTCGGCAATCATTTCGGCTACATCTTTCACCTCAATTTTTCCTTCTTTATCTTTTCCTTTCACACCGTCGGTCATCATGGTATTGCAAAAAGGACAACCTGCGGCAATAACTTCTGGATTGGTTTCGATAGCTTGCTCGGTACGTTCTATATTTACGTCTTTATTTCCCGGTTCGGGCTCTTTAAACATTTGTCCGCCACCGGCACCACAACAAAGGCCGTTTTTTTTGCACTTGCGCATTTCAACAAGTTCCACTTCTAATTTTCGCAATAAATCACGCGGAGCTTCATATTCGTTATTGGCTCTTCCCAAATAACAAGGATCGTGGAATGTAATTCGTTTTCCTTTAAATTTTCCACCCTCAACTTTTAGTTTTCCTTCTTCTAAAAGGGATTTCAAAAATTGTGTATGGTGAAGAACTTCATAATTCCCACCTAATTCTGGATATTCGTTTTTTATGGTGTTGAAACAATGCGGACACGCGGTTACTATTTTTTCAATTTCATAACCGTTTAAAACTTCAATATTGGTCACGGCTTGCATTTGAAATAAAAATTCGTTTCCAGAACGTTTTGCCGGATCTCCCGTACAACTTTCTTCGGTTCCTAAAACGGCGAAATCTACTCCGGCTTTCGTAAGTAATTTTACAAAAGCTTTGGTAATTTTTTTGGCTCTATCATCAAAACTTCCGGCGCAACCTACCCAAAACAACACTTCGGGTTTTTTGCCTTCTGCCATGTATTCTGCCATTGTTGGAACTTTTATTGCTTCTGCTTCAGCCATATATTTTTATGCTTTATTCGTCTTTAAAGACTTGTATTTTATATTCTTTTTCAATTAAATCGGTAAATTTCCCTTTATAGCGGGTTGCTTTTACCATATGATTATCTATCCAATGATAATTTCCACCTCTGGGTTTTCCCATTAATAAGGTGTGGTACTTAAAGTTATGCTTTTCTAACCAATTTTCGGTTACGTCCCGATGTTCTTCTGTTCTTGAAGTAAAAAAACAAATTTGGTGACCTTCTTCATACCATTTGTTTACGGTTTGCAAAGCATCCAGATAAGGTTCGCAGGTTTCCATTCGTTCGGGTTCTTCATTAGGAATATCATCGGTTATTGTACCATCAATATCAATTAAAAAATTTTTTATTTCAGCGGAAAGTATAGGACTAACGTGAGAGCCATCTTTCGATTTCTTCTTTGTTAAATTAAGTTTACAAGCCCTTTTTTCCATTTAAATTAATCTTCTTTTGCCCAATTTAACCTATCCATTTGATTGTAAGGCCAAGGTGCTCCATTATTTTCAATATTGCTCATCGCAATATTTAGTTCGTTTGGCGCGGCACTTTGTTCCATAACTAAGTAACGTCGCATATCCATAATTATAGATAATGGATCGATACCAATAGGACAAGCTTCTACACAAGCGTTACACGTGGTACACGCCCATAATTCTTCTTTAGTAATATAATCATCAAGAAGTTGTTTACCATCTTCTTTAAACTCTCCGTTTTTACTAATGTTAGCGCCGATTTCTTCTACTCTATCGCGCGTATCCATCATTATTTTTCGTGGAGATAATTTTTTACCGGTTTGGTTTGCAGGACATTCAGAAGTACATCTTCCGCATTCGGTACATGTATAGGCGTTTAAAAGCTGAACCCAATTTAAATCGGTTGCATCACTTGCACCAAATTTTTCTGGTACTTGTTCCTCTTCTTCAGGATCGGGCGCTGCAAAAGGATCTGCTGACGGATCCATCATTAATTTTACTTCTTGGGTAACCGATTCTAAATTATCGAATTTACCTTTTGGTTTTAAATTCGCATAATACGTATTAGGAAAGGCAAGTAAAATGTGTAAATGTTTAGAATAGTAGAGATAGTTTAAGAAAAATAATATTCCTAGAATATGAAGCCACCAGGCCGCACGTTCAACAATAATTAGTGTAGCATTGCTGAACCCATCAAATAAAGGTAGTAAATATTGGCTTATGGGAAATGAACCCATAATACCTGCTTGGTTTGCATAATGTTCGGCGCCATTAAGTTGAAGTTGGTAATCGGTAGCATTCATAATTAAAAAAAGGGCCATTAAAACCATTTCAAAATAAAGGATATAATTGGCATCATCTTTTGGCCAACCTTTCATTTCATTTGCCCAAAAACGTCTTATTTTTTGAACATTTCTTCTTAACCAAAATACAATTACGCCAATTAATACAAGTAAAGCCAATACTTCAAAAGAAGCGATTAAGACATCGTAAAAAGTACCTAAAAATGAAAAAATTCGATGTGTTCCGAAAATACCATCGATAATAATTTCTAAAACTTCAATATTTATAATAACAAAACCAACATAGACGAAAATATGCATGATGCCTGCGATTGGTCTTCTAACCATTTTAGATTGACCTAAGGCCACTCTCGCCATATTTCCGAAGCGCTCTTTTGGGTTATCGGTTCTGTCGATGTCTTTTCCTAATTTTATATTTCTTATTAGTTTACGAACGTTTCTAATAAAAAATCCTATTCCAAAAACAAAGGCGATAACGAAAATAAGTTGGGAAATAAACTGCATAGGGTTTTCTTACTTTAATGAATCTTTTGGCTTTTTATATTTGGTGTTGTTTTTTCCGAAAACTGAAAAATGTACATAGCGTTTTGGATTTAACTTTATGTCTTGTAACAATTCTTCTAATTGTCGGGTTGCGTTATCTAAATTATTATATACACTTTCATCATTTAACAGTTTTCCTGCCGTTCCTTTCCCATTATTTAAATCAGTGGAAATTTGCTGAAAATCTGCAATTACATGTTCAAAATCTTTTACAAGTTTATTCATATTGACTTGCGCCAATGTATCTGAAAATTTACTGAAATTTTGAGAGGTTTTATCAAGATTTGTAAACGTTCGGTCTAATTTATTACTATTTTCGGCTAAAAGATTATCCATTGAAGCGGCGACTCCTTTAAAAGAAGTCATCGTTTCATTTAATTGTTTAATGGAACCTTTTAAATTTTCTCGCGTATCTTTATCTAAAACTTGATTAAAGCCGGTAAGTAACGAATCTGCACTGGTTACTGTGTTTTCTAGTTTTTTCTGAAGCGGCGTTAACCGATTATTTACCAATTCTAGTAAACCTTCATCTATTTCGCCTTGTAAAGTATCGCCGCTTTTAGCGAGTTCTCCGCCATACTTAGGAATAATCGCCATAGATTTTCCGCCGATAATTCCACCGCCGTAAACTTGAGCTATGCTATTTTCTGAAAAAGCAAAATCATTTTGTACCGTCATACTGACTAATAATTTTCCTTTTTCATTTAAAAATTTAATATCGGTTACAGTACCTACTTGTAACCCGTTAATGGTTACTTTCGATGATTTTGCTAAGCCTTCAACATTATCGTAAACGGCATAAAAGGTTCTGTTAGACTCAAGCAGGTTATTCCCTTTAAGAAAACTGTACCCGAACACCAATAAAATAATTGCGACAATTACGAGTAAAGCAGTTTTAACTTCTCTGGTTAGTTTCAAATGAATAGAATTTAGTTAATGACAAATTTAAGGATTAAATATAGAAAAGTTGAACTATTTAGCTTTAGTTTTTAACGCCTCATTAACGCTGATCTTCTTTCCATTTCTAAAAGCGACAATATAACTTCCTTTATAGCCGGCAGTTTTCGCTTTATTTTGTTTTTCTTGAATTAAAAGATAATCGGAGGTATTTCCATAGTAATATTTATACAACTTCCCTTCTTTTTCGCGCTCTACATTTTCTAGTCCTTTAAAATTATAGGGCGCGGTTTCTAATGCTGTAGAGCCAGCAGCAATTTGAACTTTAAAGATAATATTCTCATAAACTTCCGTTTTTTTAGAAGTTGGTTCTGATGATATATTTTCAAATGCATTCAGATTTAAACTTTTTTTATAATTTATTATGCCTTCTAAAATAGCTTCAGCCATTTTATCCTGGCCACTTTGGGAATTCAAATATTTTCCTTCGGAATTATTAGTTAAGAATCCTGTCTCTATCAATACACTTGGCATATAGGTTTCTCGTAATACTAAAAAACCTGCTTGCTTTACACCTCTATCTCTTCGTTTTAAAACATTCGTAAATTGTTTTTGTACAAAATCTGCCAATAAAATACTTTGGTCTAAAAACTCTTCTTGCATTAACGTCATTCCTATATATGATGAAGGATCTTTAGGGTCAAAACCATTATATTTAACTTCATAATCTTCCTCTAAATAAATTACGGAGTTCTCTTTCATTGCTATTTCTAAATTATCTTTACTTCTATGTAGCCCTAACACAAAAGTTTCACTACCATAGGCTTGTGAAGAACTTGCAGCATTGCAATGAACAGAAACAAATAAATCTGCATTTTCATTATTTGCAATATCTGCTCGTTTATGAAGTGGAATAAAAACATCTGTTTTTCTTGTATAGATAACTTTTATCCCTTCCATATTTTCCAGTTGTTTACCTACTTTTAAAATAATACTTAGGGCAATATCTTTTTCTAAATAGCCATTTGTAGACTTTCCGGGATCTTTTCCACCGTGCCCTGCGTCGAGTACCACAACAAATTCTCTATTGGGTTTTTCTGCTGCAAAACCCGTAAAATTGAATTGAGTAAAACAGATAATTAATACGAAAATTTGAAATATATTCGTTTTCATAAAAGACGATAGATTAAGCTTGTTGATCACTATAGATTTTATTTTGTAAATTTCTCAGGCGAGCTTTCAAAAATATATGTAATTTTGGGCATTCAAAAAGCAAGCCAAACATTACAAAAATAGTACTATAAGCATTGCGGACAAACTTACCTTACATACTTTTTATATTATTAGTAATATTTTTTGGTAATAGCGCTCATGCTCAAGAAATTGACACCATTACGCGACCAAGAATTCCGGCTGTAGAAGAAAACGAACCACAACCTATCGACTCTATTCAGCTTACTGAAAAAGATAATCTCCGCGAAACAGATAGCATGCAACTAGATTCGGTTAAGCCAAAACAAAGTTTTTTATCAAGCGATGTTAACTATTCCGCGAAAGATTATATTCGTTTCGACCGAAAAAACAATCGTGTATATTTATATAATGAAGCTGAAATTGTTTACGGCGATATGACTATTAAAGCCGGAATAATTATTCTCGATAACACTAAAAATGAAGTTTACGCCTTCGGAATAAAAGATTCTGCTGACGCGTACACGCAACGTCCGGTTTTTACACAATTGCAAAATACCGTTGAACCTGATAGCATTCGTTTTAATTTCGATACTGAAAAAGCGCTGGTTTATAATTCTAGAACCGAACAAGGAGAATTCAAAGTAAAAGGTGAAGTGACCAAGCGCGAAAACGATTCGGTCTATTACATGAAAAATGTAAAATTCACGACCGCTCCAGATATCGAAAATCCTGATTATTATTTTTTCGCTAGAAAAATAAAAATGGTACCCGATAAAAAAATTGTAACAGGCTTGGTAAATTTATGGATTGCAGATGTACCCACGCCACTTGGTTTACCATTTGGTTATTTTCCGTTAACTGATGAACGCGCTTCAGGTTTTATCATTCCATCGTTTGGAGATAACCAAAATCGTGGTTATTTCTTACAAAATGGAGGCTATTATTTTGCGCTTAGCGATTTTGTAGATTTAACGGTTTTAGGCGATTATTACACCAATGGAAGTTACGGTTTGCGGTTCGAATCGAATTACGCTAATCGTTATCAGTATCGCGGAAATGCAAGTTTTCGATATGAGAAATTACTAAATGAAGAACGTGGTTTTCCAAATTTTTCTGAACAATCTATTTATAACCTCCGGTGGACGCATACGCAAGATCAAAAAGCGAATCCTTCTTCCCGTTTTCAAGCTTCGGTTAACTTAGGAAGTAGTACCTATTACCAACAAACCATTAACCAAACCAATACGGGGAATTTCTTGAACAATAGTATGAATTCTTCCGTAAGTTATTCTAAAACTTTTGAAGGTGATCCGCAGGTAAACGTTAGTTTAAATGCTACGCATAATCAAAATACACGAACACAAGAAATTAATATGACCTTGCCTACTTTACAAGGTAGCGTTTCTAGAATTTATCCGTTTGCTTCCGGTTCAGGAACTAAAAAAGGAATTATTGAAAACATCAACCTTCAATACAACATTAGAGGTGAAAACAGATTTAGAACCACCGATTCTTTATTTTTTAAACCTGAAATGTTTGAAAATATGATTTCCGGTGTGCAACATACCATTCCTATAAATACAAACTTTAAAGTACTCAATTATTTTAGTGTAAGTGCCGGAACGAATTTGCAAGAAAATTGGGTTTTTAAAACCTATGAAAAATCGTACGATGCGCAACGGCAAGAAGAAGTAATCGACACGGTAAATGGTTTCGATGCTTACCGAACTTATAATTTCAATTCGAGTATTGGTACTACAATTTACGGATTATTCAAATTTAATCCCGATAGTAAAATAAAAGCGATTCGCCATGTAATTCGACCTTCGTTGAGTTATAATATTAATCCGAAATTCGACCAATTTTACGATTCATATTTAATTCCCGCAACCTCAGGATTAGATGAAAAAACAGTTAAATACTCTCGTTTTGAAAATACACTTTTTGGAGCTCCTAGTAGAAGGTATTCCAGTTCTGTCGGACTTTCGGTCACAAATGATTTTGAAGCAAAAATAGAAGCCAAAGATTCGTTAGCGGAAGAACCGAGAAAAATAAGTCTGCTGAAAAACTTGCAATTTTCAACCTCTTATGATCTTGCTGCCGATTCGTTAAAACTAACACCGGTGACTATTCGCGGAACGCTTCCGGTAGTTCAAGATAAATTCGATATTAATTTTAATGGTGCGCTCGACCCGTATGCGCTAAATAATAAAAATCAACGAATTGATAAACTCAACATTAATAATGGCGGAAGTTTATTCAGGTTAACGCGTGCGAATGTTAGTTTTGGCTATTCTTTTTCAAGTTCAGATTTTACCGGAGGTGAGAAAAACCCCGATGAATTAGAAAATGAAACGTTTAGAAATGGTGGAAGACCTGATGATTTATTCGGAAAATCAATGGACCAAGATGGCCAATTTTACGACGAATACGAAGAAGAAGAGGAAGAAGAAATTGTAGAAAACGATACCGAACGCTATAATTATAAAATTCCGTGGGATTTACGTCTGTCTTACACGATGACTTATGATAACGCAACCCGAAATAGTGAAATTTCTTCTCATTCCATCATGTTTTCAGGAAATGTAGAACTTTCACCACGTTGGTCTGTCGGTGCTTCTTCAGGCTACGATTTAAAAAATAAAGGTTTTACCTATACTCAATTACGATTTGCCCGTGATTTAGAAAGCTGGCGAATGACTTTTAACTGGACTCCCTTCGGAAATCGGGCTTCGTGGTATTTCTTCATCGGAATTAAAGCAAGCGTATTAAGCGACATAAAATACGATAAAAACAGAGAACGCGACCGAAGCTTATAAACTTATAACTATGAAAAAAATAATTACTACCCAAAACGCTCCGGCTCCAATTGGGCCTTATAATCAAGCAATTTTAGTGAATGGTTTTCTATACACTTCTGGGCAAATTGCAATTGATCCAAAAACAAATGAATTGGTAACCGATTCTTTAGAAAAGGAAACGCGTTTGGTTATGGAAAATTTAAAAGCGATTTTAGCTGAAGCTGAAATGACTTTAGAAAATGTAGTAAAGACCTCTATTTTTATTAGTGATATGAATAATTTCGCTAAAATAAATAAAATTTACGCTACTTATTTTAATGAAGAAACCGCTCCTGCAAGAGAAACTGTAGAAGTGGCTAACTTACCAAAATTTGTAAATGTTGAGATTAGCGCTATTGCTGTAAAATAAATTCATTCAACTCCATGGAATTAGCTCGTATAGATTGGATTCTTATTATTTCCTTTTTTGCCATAAGTTTACTTATTGGAGTTGTAATAGCCAGAAAAAGTGGAAAAGACGTTAATAGCTTTTTCCTTTCGAATAGAAATATGCCGTGGTGGCTTTTAGGCGTTTCTATGGTTGCAACTACGTTTGCAGCAGATACACCAGGGTTAGTCGCCGGAATTGTAAGAAAAAATGGAGTTTACGGAAATTGGATTTGGTGGAGTTTTTTACTCACTGGAATGCTCACAGTTTTCTTTTACGCAAAATTATGGCGAAAAAGTAACATTACCACAGATTTAGAATTTTATGAGCTTCGCTATAGCGGAAAAAGCGCCGCGATTTTGCGAGGTTTCCGAGCAATATACTTAGGGGTATTTTTCAACATTGTGATTATGGCGGGTGTTTGTTTGGCAGCCATAAAAATCGGTCACGTAATGTTCGGTTTTTCTGAAGTTCAAACGCTTGTAATCGCCTCATTGGTAACGGTAATTTATTCGATGCTTGGGGGTTTACAAGGGGTTTTAATTACTGATTTTATTCAATTTATTATCGCGATGGTCGGAAGCGTTTGGGCGACGGTTTACATTTTAGATCTTCCTGAAATTGGCGGCGTTGAAAAATTGTTAGCAAATCCTGCTATTGCTGAAAAAACTCAATTTTTTCCTGATTTTACCAAACCTGAAATATTTATTCCGTTGTTAATAATTCCGCTTGCGGTACAATGGTGGAGCGTTTGGTATCCCGGGTCTGAACCTGGCGGAGGCGGTTATATTGCCCAACGAATGTTGGCCGCAAAAAATGAAAAACATGCTATTTTAGCCACCTTGTTTTTTAATATCGCACATTACGCTTTACGTCCTTGGCCGTGGATTCTTATTGGTTTAGCTTCGGTTATAATTTATCCTGATTTAGCGAGTTTACAAAAAGCATTTCCAGATTTAAGCGCGACCTTTATTAAAGATGATCTTTCGTATTCGGCAATGTTGGCTTTTCTTCCTGCCGGATTATTAGGAATTGTAATTACTTCGCTTATCGCGGCTTTTATGAGTACAATTTCTACACATTTAAATTGGGGAAGCAGTTATGTGGTAAATGATTTTTACGCGCGATTTGTAAAACCAAAATCTTCAGAAAAAGAAAAGGTTTTAGTCGGAAGAATTTCAACTTTCGTGATGATGATTTTGGCGGGTTTACTTTCTTTATTTTTAGAAGAAGCGCAAGAAGCCTTTAATTTATTACTTCAAATTGGGGCGGGAACCGGTTTGTTATTTATTTTACGTTGGTTTTGGTATAGAATTAATCCGTTTAGTGAAATTACGGCGATGGGTGTTTCATTTTTAGTTGCGGTATTCTTTTTTATAAATGATAAAATGGAAAATCCTTTTATTGAAATCGCTTCGCATTGGCAATTGGTTTTTGGGGTTTGTATAACTACCCTGGCTTGGGTAAGCGTGAGTTTTTTAACCCGGCCTACTTCCGCAGAAAAAATTCGTTCTTTTGAAAACCAAGTTTTCGATAAAGAAGGAAGATTCAATAATTTTAAATTTAAAATCGCTGCTTTTTTCTTAGGTACAATTGCTGTTTACAGTATTTTATTTGGTACCGGTTATGTAATTTATAACGATTTTCTGTTTGCCGGAATCGCGTTTTTAACCAGTTTAATTTGCTGGGTTTTATTGCTTAAAAACTGGAAGAAAATTATTTAATATTCGTATTCTTCGATATCTTCAGTTGGTGCGATGATGTTATAATCTTTCCAAGTTTCAGGGTTATAAGTTGATGTTTTTTCAACAGGAATGCCTAAATTTTCTTTAAATGACGCAAATTCACTTGTAGTAATTGTTTTAGAATCAATAACTAAATATTCATTTGTATAAGCGTTATCAAATTCCATAGTGAATTTAAATTTCAACTTAATTCTGTCGTCTTTGTTATCATCATTTTCTTTGAAAACAAATGACCGATCTGCATAAGCGTACATTTTTCCAGTAGTTCGAATGTATTTAGGAGAATATTTTTCGTTCTCGTTTTTCTGAAATATTACCGTTCCTCCTTTTTCTCGTTCTACAAATTTAATTCCCAATAAAAGTTTCCAATTAAATTTTTTGCCGTGTTCCCCTTCATCTAATTGATAATCGGCTTTTACTACGGCAAAAGTTTCGGTTGAAACATAAATTTTACCGATGTATTTTCCGCCGCCGCCAAAAAAGCCGCTATCGGGTTTAAAAGAAATTACATAAATAAATTCGCCGTTATAGGTAGAAACATTATCGATAGTATATTCATAATCATCAATTTCAGTAATATAATTAAAAATGGGACCGCCGCCATTTCCGGTTCCGCCAATGGCGAGTTGAACTCCTTCGTCAGCATTATGGAAAATATCGTTTGCTAGAAGATTATCGTATTTATAACGCAACGAATTTGTTGAGAGAGAATCAATACTGTCTTTTTCTGCATTCATAAAACTGCTTGAAAGATCTACAGAATCACCAATTGGAATAATTCCTGTTCTTACTTTAAAAGTGTTCGAACTTTTTATTTTTTTTCCTATTTGCTCTACCACATCACCTAAGAGCGAACTCATCGAGTTATTCTTTTTTTCGTTTACGAGCGTAGTGGCTTTTTTAACAGCTATTTTTAGCGAATCTTTTTCGTTTATGGCAACTTCCGTTAAGTCTGCATCAAAAAAACTTGTGGTAGTACCTTTTGCTTTTGCGGCAAACTTTTCCATATTTTCATTAAACTCGCGTAAGGTTTTCTTCGGAATAAAATCTGCCTTTTTTATATCGAATTTTAATCTTCCCGGTGTTGTACTATTTTTCGCACGATGAAAAATACTGAACTTCATGGATGAATTATTGTAGTTTTCTTTAATGTTTTCATTCACGCGTTGCATAACTTCTTCCGCAGTAAGTTTTCTATCCATCAACAAAACTTCATCAAGCTCATCAACGGCTTCTTGTAATAAAACTTTTTCTTCTTGGTAATCTTTTAAAGCAATACTTTTTTTCTGATAACCCACCATTGAAAAGGTTAACGAATCGGTTTCTGCAAATTGGCTAACATTAATACTGAATTTTCCTTCTTGGTTGGTAATTACACCGTAATTCTCCCCTATTTGAACATTTACAAAAGGAATAGTTTCATTTGTTTTTTTGTCGATTACCCTACCTGAAACAGTTTGAGCAAAAAGTGAAATTGAAGAAAAAAGAATAAATAGTATAGCAAGAACTGATGAAAAAGTATTTTTTCTCATAATAACAACTGGATTAGATGCTAAATATAGAAAATTTACAGATAGAAAATGAGGCTAGCTATGAACTTTTGCTCAACTTTTTATTCAGAATTTTTTTCATCGCATAACCAAATAGAAGTCCTGCGATAATCCAAATAGGAATTGCGACAATAACACTTAGCATTGTTATTTTAGAGCCGGAAATTAAAGGAAATATAAAAGTCATGAAAATAAACATAAATGATCCCCAACCTAAGCCTAACTTAATCCAGCCTTTATTTCTAAAAGGATTTTTAATAGTTTTGAAATCTGAATTTTCAAATCGTTGCGGTTGCTTTTTTAACCAAGCACTTTTTAAGTTTTTCTTAAACCAGCCCCAAATCGGAAAAGTTATAGCAAGGAGTATAAAAGAAAAAATATTCAATAAGCAAGGAATTACCTCACCACAATTAGGACAATATAAACCAAACCAGTTTTTAAACCCGGTTCCTAATTGAGGTGACCACGTTCTGCTATCGTGAATTTTCTCACAATGTGGACACGGAATAAAATTTCGTTCAAATCTTGGTAAATCTGAAGTTTTGTCTTGTAAAGTAATTTTGGGAACGCGTTGCCCTAAAATTAATTCATTAATAACTAAACCCGGATTAAGGATCCAATGAAGATACATCCCGTTTTTCCACGTATAAACTTTATATTTTTCACAGAAATCTTGTTGCATATTTCAAATGTATAAAAATATTATTTTCCCGGAAAAGTGATATAATCTGGAGCTAATGATTTTTCATCTGATTCTTCAACCTTTTTCGGAACGTCTTCTACTTTCATTTCTTGATTTAAAATTTTTCGAATCAATTCTCTAAACGTATCAAAATCTACTGAATAGGATAAACCAACACCTTGCGTGTAACCCAATTCTTCCCCTATATACTGAATGTTATTTTCACGGTTAAAAAGTTTCGCACGCAAGGTTCCTTCTTTATTCAGCAATAATTCTACTTCCACATTTCCTACCACAACCGATTCTGTAACACCTCCCATAGGAACCCCTACTCGACCGTTTATAAGAATTCTATTGCTTATTTGCGTTGAAAGCGTGACACCAAATCTATCGGCGGTATCTTGATCGGGCGTTCGATCGCCTTGCACGTAATTTATGCCGACTTTAAATTTTCCGTCTTCATCTGAAAAAATATCATCGAATAATCCTGAAGCTCTTTCAAAAAGTAAACTTCCCGCGTTTTGCCCAACTGTATATTGGCTGTAAAAACTTCCTTGGGTAATTAATGATAACGCTTGTAATTCTGTATTTTGACGATCGGATATTCGGTATTCTAATTCTGATTTTACCACAGAACTTAAGTTTGGATATTCAATATCAAACTCTAAGTCGGTCGAGGTTAATTCGCCTGTTAAATCTATATAAACTTCTACCGGAATATTTCTATTAATTGTTGGGTTTTCCAGTAAAATAGCGGGATTAGCTTCAGTTCTATAAAGTGCGCTAACGTTTAAATTTGCGCGTGTTGGGCTTCCATCCCAAGTGATGTTTCCTCCAGAAATTACTTCAAATTCTTTTTGAACCAAACCTGCATATTTAAAGTTGTAAATTCCTTCATAAACCACGAAATCTCCCCACATATTGAATTTTCCGTTGGTGTTTATTTCAATTAACAAAGTTCCCGCTCCACTTCCGCGTAGCGTACTTCCACTATTTTGATCGACTACCACTTCTACTTCAGCATCGCTGGTCACGTCTAATTCGAAAAATAATTCGAGCCCTTTTACTTCCTTGATTTTAATTTTCTTCCCGGCTTGTAAAGCTTTCTTTTCCTCTGGAGTTATAAAATAAATAAAAGAATTATCACCAATGGTTTCGGTATCGCTTAACGGAATTTTAAAAATAGTTCCTTCTTCTGTAGTTGCGTTTACGTTAATTACCAATTCATCGGTAGGTCCGGTAATTTCTGCGTCACCGCTAATAAATGCAGTTCCGTAATACAATGAGTTTTCTTCGGCTTTGGTATCTAAAACCAGTAATCGATCTGGTGCTTCGAGATTTAAATCTAAGCGCCATTCTGAAAAATTATTATGGGAAATTGTTCCGTTTAAAATTCCTTCGGTTTTGTATTTGGTATCTACAATATCAATTTCATTAAAAACAAATTTCTGTTTAGTAAGATCTACAATCGCGTTATTTTCAAAATCTAAATCAACATTTAGATATGGTACTTTAAGACCCGCGTTTTCTAGTTTTAATTGACCTGAAATTTCGGGGTTTTGGTAATTTCCGCGGACTTTTGCTTTGCCCGAAGCTTTACCGCGAATATTTGTAATTACTTCGGCTCCTAATGCACTGAACGCATCGAGTTTAAAATTTTCTAAACTAACATCGAGATCAATTGTGGAACCGGAATCATTAAAGTCAATTTCTCCGTTTGCTTCTAGAAAATCATAGATTTTATTCCCTAATAAAGCTTTTACTTTATATTTAGTGAGCGATTCATTTCCTTTAATATTTAAATTTAAATCGCCGTAAGCCACATCATTTATAGCGATATCTTCAATTTTTAAGGAAGAAGTTGGTCTATAGACGCCTTTTTCTTGCAGGAAATTGAGTTTTCCGTTTACGGTTCCTTCTAAATTTAAACTGTCAATAGAAGGCGTAATTTTAGCTAAATCTACTTTCAGAAAATCTAAATTGAAATTTTTATACGTACTGTCTCGCATTTCTCCACTAAAGCGAATTGCTTCATCTTTATGGCTTAAAATAAGTGTATCTAATTTAAAATCACGCAAATCATTATCGAAAACAATTTTGCTGTCGTTTTTATTTTGTTCGTTTAAATACCATTTGCTCTCTTTAAACTTTATGTCAGATTTTCTAATTCCGAAAACCGATTTGTTTTCTTCATTTATCGTATGGTAAAAACTCAGGTTAAATTCATCGTTATTCGAAGCGCCGCCTACTAATTCTGATCGCATAAAAAGCGTATCGTTTAAGGTAACATTTATCAAATTAAATTTTGAAAAATTATAAACACCGGTATTCACACTGTCAATTTCTAAATAGGTGTTAAATAACGGGTTATCATTATCTACTTGAAGGTTTACATTACTTAAAACATTTTCGAAAGCGGTGATTTTAGGAGAGCGAAAAGTGAGTTTAAAATCTGATTCTTGCGATTCTACACTTCCTTTTATAAACGTATCTGGAGCGAGTTGAACTTGAGGTAAAACTACTTCTACAATTTTGTTATAAATGTTGAAATTAAAATCTAGATATTGATACGATTCTATAGGAATGGGTTTATAATTAGCGTATAAACTTCCGATTGCATTTTTAAAAAGTGAAGGAATATCTTTCAGGTTAAATTCCCCAACAATTTCACCATCAATAATATCCGGCGAATTTACGGTGATTTTACGCTCATTTCCGGTAAAGGTGGAAGTTACCGTAAGTTCTTCGAAAGTGTAAGTACTTTTCTGATTTTTATACGAAGCGTTTTCTAAATAAATACTTCCTTTGGCGTTATCGAGATTAGTTCCGCGCATGTTCATTTTTAAATCGCCTTTAAAAATTGCGGTAGAATCGCGTTCAATAAAATTTAGCGCGTATAAATCGGCATATTCAATTTGGGCTTCAAAATCATATATATTTTCTTTTTTAGAAGCATCGGCAACACCATTAAAAACGAATTTTAAATTCGGGTCGTTAATTTCTAATTTTCCATTAAAAATTCGATTGTCGAACACACCCAAAACACTTGTATTTTTGTAAGTGTATCCATTAAATCGGAAGCGTTCTATTGTTCCGTCTAATTGCGTATTTAAAGTTTTTTCAGTAAAACCGCTTCCGTCTACGTTTATATTAAAAGTTGCTTTTCCTAACGATGGAATGCCAAATAATCTTCCTAAATTAAATTGCTCTAAGGTTATATTTCCTTCGTAAGTTGCAAAATCAGGATCGTTTAAATCGCCTAAAACAATATCTAAATTAGCGTTTCCTAATTGAGTTTTAGTAGTAGACTTTGTAACCACACGCGTTGGTGTTGCTTCTAAATAACCGTTGAGTGAAATACTGCCGATTTCTTTTAATTCAGTGGGCAGATTTTCTCCTAAAACATTGGGTAATAAATTGGTGAGATCGTAATAATTGCTAGATAATTCTTTAAAATTTCCGCTTACTACAAATCCATTATTTTCTGAAGAATTAGAATTAAAGAGGTTCTTTAAATTTAAATCGCCATCAATCACAGTTCTATCCATTCCACGAAGCGAGAGTTCATTTAGCGATAAGTTATTGAGCGTTCCGGCAATTGAAGTATTAAAATTAAGATTTTCGTTTTCACCGAATTCATCGTAATAATAATTTAAATCTTTTGCTGAAATAGTGGCTTCTTCAATATTTCCGCTTAATTGAACCTGATTTTCAAAATCTGACATTGATTCTGGGCTTTCATAAGAAAAAATTAAATCGCCTTTTAAAGTTGAATTTGAGGTTTCCAGACGCAAATCTTCCAGCGCCATTTGTTGAGTGGTATACGAAAAATTGGTTTGCAGATTTTCAATTTTTAAACCTTTTTGCTCTATCGCGTTTAAACTTTCTACATCAATCGAAAAATCTTTCCCTTCGACCAGTAGATTAGAAGCGTCGATGTTTAAGTTTTTGAGTCCGATGATGTTCGAGAATTCGTTATTTTCATCAACATAACTAAACTCACTATCGGTAGCAATAATATGGTCGATGGTAAGCACAAACTTGTTTTGAGAAGTTGTTCCATCATCAAATTTATCGCCAAAAATGGAGAGGTTATCTTGCTCTTCACCTTTATAACGATGTACGCGAACTTTTAATTTATCGGCGGTTACGTTACTAAAATCTAAGCGTGTTCCCGATAGTAAACCGGGAATATTCATAATTGAAGTTTTTAAATTTTCGGCTGAAATTAACGTATCTTGATGGTGATCTGCAATGTAAACTTCATCTAACACAATTTTTCCGTTATAGGAAATGCTTACATTTTTTACATTAATATCAACATTATAATCTTTGTTAAGTCGCGTGGTAATTTTTTCAGCTACAGAAGTTTGTACCGAAGGAATTGAAAACACTAAAATTAAAATGAGAAACAACAGCAAAATTGCTATCACTATTCTACCGAGTATTTTCAAAAATTTTTTGATGTAATTAACTTTAAATTATCTTCTACAATACATTTCTAATTGCAAAGAATAATATTAATTTTGTCTTAGAAAAGCAGCAAAAACTCAACTTTCCATTAAATTGCAAATTTAAGTAGGATTATATCAATATTAACAATTTCTATGCCCAAAAAATCTTAATGAGTTCACAAAATATTTACATTTTAGGAATTGAATCTTCTTGCGACGATACCGCCGCGTCAGTTTTACATAACGGAAAAATTCTTAGCAATGAAATTGCTACCCAAAAAATTCATGAAGAATATGGCGGCGTTGTACCGGAACTCGCTTCCAGAGCGCACCAACAAAATATTGTGCCAGTAATTCACCAAGCGATTGAAAAAGCAGGAATTAAAAAAGAAGATTTAAGTGCAATAGCTTTTACTCGCGGTCCGGGTTTAATGGGCTCTTTGCTTGTAGGAACTTCGTTTGCAAAATCAATGGCAATGGCGCTGGAAATTCCGCTAATTGAAGTCAATCATATGCAAGCGCATTTATTAGCGCATTTTATTGAAGAAGACGGATTTGAAAAACCTACTTTTCCTTTTTTAGGAATGACCATTAGTGGCGGACATACGCAAATTGTAAAAGTTAACGATTATTTTAAAATGGAAGTTATCGGTGAAACTTTAGACGATGCGGTTGGCGAAGCCTTTGACAAGTGTGGAAAAATGCTAGAACTCCCCTATCCTGCCGGACCGATAATCGATAAATATGCGAAAGAAGGAAACCCGAAAGCTTTTCAATTTCCGAAACCGAATGTAAAAGATCTCGATTTTAGTTTTAGTGGATTAAAAACTTCAATGTTGTATTTCTTACAACGCGAAACCGAAAAAAACCCCAATTTTATTGAAGAAAATCTTATTGATATTTGTGCTTCATTTCAATATACCATTGTAAATATCATTTTAAGCAAGCTGAAAAAAGCTGTAAAACAAACGCACATTAACCGCGTAGCAATTGGTGGTGGCGTTTCAGCAAATTCTGGAATTCGAGAAGCCTTACAAAAAACCGAAAAGAATTTGGGATGGAAAACCTACATTCCTAAATTTGAATATACAACCGACAATGCTGCAATGATCGCAATTGTTGGCCATTACAAATATTTAAATCAGGATTTTACAGATACCTCGGTAAGTGCGAAATCGCGTTATCGTTTTTAATTTTTAAAAACATGCAATTATTTTATAATCCTTCTGTTGATGAAAATGATGCGTTTATTAGCTTTCCAAAAGCTGAAAGCAGGCATATTTTAAAAGTTCTTCGCAAAAAAACCGGCGATGAACTATTGGTTACAAACGGAAAAGGAAATTTATTTTCGGCTACCATTACCGAGATTAGTAATAGTAAATGTATTGCGAAAGTTAATTCAGTTAAAACGGATGAAAAAAAATCTTTTTCAATTCATATTGCCATTGCGCCTACCAAAAAAAATGACCGCTTTGAATGGTTTTTAGAAAAAGCTACTGAAATTGGTATCGATAAAATTACGCCAATCATTTGCGATCACAGCGAACGAAAAGTTGTAAAACTCGATCGATTTGAGCGTGTTTTGCAAAGTGCGTTAAAACAATCGCTTCAATATACTATTCCTACAATTGAAGAACCCCTAAGTTTTCAGGAATTTATAAATAAAAAAACTACCGATTCTTGTTTTATAGCACATTGTGAAGAAGATGAAGAGAAAAACCCGTTAAAAAATAATATTGAACTTCATCAAAATTACACGATCTTAATTGGTCCTGAGGGCGATTTTTCTTCCGAAGAAATAAAAACCGCAATCCATAAAAATTATAAACCGGTAAGTTTAGGAAAAAACCGTTTGCGTACAGAAACTGCTGCTATTGTTGCTTGTCATACCATAAATTTGGCGCACGAATAGCTTGTAAAAAACAATTATTTTATATTTGATAAAGTTACACGTGAATTGTAACTTTAAAAATGAATATATTTAAATTATTTTTGAGAATTTTACTTTCTTTTATATTTGTTGTTAGCTTTTTTTCTTGTGCTTTAGCACAAGAAAAATCTTCTAAAAATAAAGATTATACCAATTATTATTTGCAAGTATATAAAGCAGATAGTTTATTCTATACTGGAAATTTTAATTCTTCTTACAAGATTCTTAATAGTTTATTTAAAGAGTATGAACCGGTAGAACTTATAAGATACAAACCTTATAAACTCTTTGTTTATTCTGCTATAAAAGTAAATGCTAGCAAAAATTATAAAAAATTGATGAAAAATTTAATTTCACGTTATGGTTATTGCTATAACGATTTAGTAAGTGATTCAATTTTTTTGAGAGGTTTAAAAATAGCTAAAATTGATAGTTCTGATTTTAAAAAGTTAAGAAAGGAGTATTTAAATTCATTAAATAAAGATTTGCGAAAGATTATTATTGAAATGAATGAGCGAGACCAAGCGGTTAGACTTTCAAATATTGAGAATAAAGAAAAGCAGGTAGCGAAAGTCGATAAAAAAAATGATTCTTTACTAAAGAAAATTTATAAAAATTATGGTTTTCCTACTAAGGAACTTATTGGAGCTGCTTCTATCGATTGTAAAACATACGATAAAATAGATCTATTACTTATTTATAATCATATGAGTTATCACGGAGATTACAAATATCATCGAGAAAAGTTAACTAAGTATGTTAAAGAAGGAAAATGTGATCCTGTCTTACTTGGCCATATGATTGACAGAAGAAATCAAATTCTAGGAAAAGATCCGGTTTATTATTTATTTTTTAATACTTATTTTGAAAATAATCCTTCCAAGGCAAAAAAAATTGATAGCCTCCGAAAAAATGCGGGTTTACCAACGTTAAAACAAGAAGAATTTTGGTACAAGCGGTTTAAGTGATCTTTAAATCAAGAAATACATAGAAAACATGCAGTTTTTCTCGAAGAAAACGTTTTCAACTATCAGGATAAAAATTATCTAAAAAAATGAATTAGATTTATAATATAGCCTAAGTAATATGAGTAAAATGAAAATCTTTCTAATTAGCTTCACCTTCATATTGATAAATTCTATTCAACTTTCAGCACAAATAAATACAAAATTGGCTCCCGGGATAGATGAAAATAATGAAGAATTTATGGAGATTTTCGAGCTATGGAAATCTTATTTAGCTGATGATCCCGATAAAATATATGACAGTCCTTATTGGAATGCTTCAGAAAAAAATCATTATAAAAGTTACGATTTATTAAAAACTCAAGGCTTTTTAACTCCTTCTTTATATGGACTAAATACAGAAAACGTAGTCTTATATTTTAAAAAAGAAAAGGATTATTATATTATTAATTCTATGTTTTATTGGTTAACTAATAACCAAATGACGCCACTCGCTATTACAAAAGTGGTTGCAAAAAAAGATACTTTAGGAACTTTTAAATTATATAATTGGTTACCAATTTATACAGAAAGTTGGATTTCTAAAAAAGTAGGCATAATTACTTACAAATATCCTAAATCGTATAAACTAAATATTACTGAAGCAAGACAAGCTAATAATTTTGTAAATAAGCTTTCAGAAATATTTGATTTAAATGTAGATGAAATTTCGTATTATCTTTTTAAAGATTGTGATACCCTTTTTAATTCAACAGGTTTTGAATTTATAATTTCACTCGGTGCAATACCCAATAAATGTGCATTTTTCGACAAAATAAATAATATTGTTTATACTATTGAAGATTCCGGTGCAAATCATAAGCACGAATTAATTCACCTAATAAACTCAAAATTTCCTGAAGCACATTACCTTTTATTAAGTGGTTTAAGCGTTTATACCAAAAGCCAAAATAGCTCTTTAGGAAAACCTTTTTTATACCATATTAAAAAAATAAATGAGCGCATAAAAAAGAACTCTAATTTAAATCTTACTGATTTTAATTCTATAAAAAGTAATGATTCTGTTACGGAACCAATCTATTTTATTGGTGCAATTATGTGTGATCTTATTCTTCAACAAGGCGGAATTGAACTTTTAAAAGAAGCACTCAAAGCTGGAAATAAAGATGAGCAGCTTTTCCAGTTTTTTGAAACCTGCCTAAATTTATCTGAAAAAGAACTAAATGATGCACTTAAAAAAAGGTTTAGTGAAATATCAGAAGCCAATAAAATGGATTTTTTAATTGAATATTAATTTAACAGAAGAATTTAAAAAAATTAAACAAGTTTCAACTTATGCGCTATTTAAATAATTATAAAATTTGTATACTACTCTTCTTTTTAATTGCAATTACAGCTTGTAAAGAAGAAGATAATCATCAAGACGAGTTAATTGAAAGATTGATTGAAAAAACTTCTATCCCGCTTAAAAATTTTAAATATATTGATGTAAATTGTGAAAATACAAGTGAATTATTAGTCGAAATTTTTAATGAAGATCAAGATGTTAGAAATACCGGAACAAAAGATAGAGAACAAATAGATTTTATAAATTTACAAACTTTTGTTTCTTTAGTAGAAAAATGCGGATTTCCTACCAAAAAAGATTTCACGAACTATAAAAGTAAATATGCTGTTTTTGTGGTTCTTCAACATACACAACGCGAGTGGATTGCATATTATTTTAAAGATTTTAAAAAAGCGACACAATCGGGCGCGATTGAGAAAAAGTACTTAGCCTATCTAAAAGATCGTTTTTTATTGCTTCATAACAAACCACAGATTTATGGAACTCAACTCCAGAATGGCAAATTATATAAACTTTATGATCCCGAAAATGTAGAGAAAAGAAGAGAAAAAATGGAATTTGATGAAAGTCTGGAAACTTATCTTGAAGACCATGGATTAGATTATGAAACTGAAATTTCAAAATATTTATAACCATGTTAGCTGAATTTTCACCTCAGAAATTATTCAATTATAGTGGTTACATCTTGCTATTTTGCTTTGTTCAACTTTCCTGTAAACAATCTATTTCAAATAAATATGAACTGAAAGAGAAACAGAAAAAAGCTATATTAACCAAAGTAGAAAAACTTTATTTTAAAGATCAATTATATAGAAGCATGCTGTCAATATTCGAGAGAAGTTGTGAGAATGAAGATTTAAAAAATGATCAGAAAGGTGCTAAATATGCATACAATATACCTCGAAATGTGAGAAGAGCCGAATTTGTTTTATTTGAAAAAGTGATAAATCCTTCTGATGAAAAAAATACTAAAGAACTCATTAAAATTACTAAAAAATATGGCTTTCCAGGAATGTGGCGATTAAATCACGATTTTCCCGTACATATGGTATTTGTTCATGCTGATCAAAAATATTTTCCTATAATTAAAAAATTGATTGAAAAAGAGTTTAAAGCCAAAAGAATTTCTAACTACGAAAAAGAATATATTTTTTGGCATCTTAATGGAAGAGTTAATATGCCACCTAGAGTTCCAGAACCTATAAATTTTAGAACCGATGAAGCTATCATAGAGTACTTTCGGAAATAAGAAATAACCCTATGAGATATTTATTTTTTCTTTTTACCCTACTATTTACTACAACCTTATGTTCTCAAAACCGACGAGATATTCTTATTCACGACTCTATTCAACCGATTCTTTACAATTTTAATAAGTATAAAGAAGTAAAGCGATTAGTATTATCGTTAGAAAAAGAATTTGGCAAAGAACCCAGTTTTCGGTATAAATTATTAAATCAGAGTTACGTTAATAATGATATACCTTTTTTCAAAAGTAATCTAACAGATTTAGTGAAAAATTATGGTGTAAATATTAATTATTTCTCTGAAAATGAACATTATTTTCATGCCATTACAAAAGGTGAATTATCCATTTGGTTTAAAAAAATGTACCTGAAAAACCATTTTATTTGGATGAAAAATAATTTTGACAAACAACGCGATCTAAAAAAAATAAATGAAATATACACTAAAGATCAATTGGTTAATGGTCAATATGCCAAAATAGATCAACACCTTTCGCTCGACTCTTTACAAAAATCAAAACTAGATAAACTTTTAGGTGATTTTTTTCTTTCTAATGTTGAAAATTTAAAAATACTTTCAGAAAAAATTGATACGTACCCAACAGCTAAAAACTTTGCGATAGTCCAAAATGGTTTAGCAACTGCAGAATTGCATTTACTACAATCTTCAAATGAAATACTAACTGAATATTGGAACACTTTTTTTAACTATTATAAAAAAGCTTATCTAAAAAATGAAATGGATTACATGATTTTTAAAAATTATGATTTATTCCATTACGTAAAAAACGGAACACAGGTTTTTGGACTTCTAGAACCTTCCCCGGAATTGGAAAATTTTCTAGATAAAAAAATAGACTCCATTCCTATTGAAGATGAAAACTATAAAAAAAGAATTCAAGAAGAATTAGGCTGGAACAACCATAAAATGCAACAAGATTAGTTAAAGCGATTACCGAATTTTAACGAGTTGAATTAAAAAAATTAACTTCTACAATTCCTCACCTTTCATAAAACTTTCAATAAGTTGGTGCGCCTTTTCACTCGAATTTTTATGAACGTATAACTCAACATCATTTTGTGGAACACCAAAACCAGCTAAACGTGCAGATTCCACATTATCTCGAATACGTATTGAAATATTATTTTCCTCTAAAAAAGAAGCGATTCTATTCACAATAATAGAAGTATCCGTCAAAATTCTCACATAATCCTCCATATATTTTCAGTTTTAAATCAAAAACATCCCGTTAAACAACATTTAAATATATAGAAAAAATTTATAATAATTATGAGTAATTTGCTATCAGCTTTTAGAACACGATTAATTCCGTATATTTCCAAAAAATTTTGACTATGAAACAAGCTTTCATTCTTTTGCTTTGCTGCATTTTTTCCTGCTGTATTCAAGCACAAGAAATTGCGGTTTTAAAATATGGCGGTGGCGGCGATTGGTATAGCAATCCTACCGCTTTACCGAATTTAATTAAATTTTGTAACCAAAACATTAAAACCAATATAAAAACCGAACCGGCAACAGTAGAACCCGACGATACTAATTTATTTTCCTATCCATTTATTCATATGACTGGACATGGAAATGTTTTTTTTACTGAAGAAGAAGCTTCACAATTGCGTAATTATTTAATAAGTGGCGGTTTTTTGCATATCGATGATAATTACGGAATGAGCGATTATGTAAAGAAAGAAATCGAGAAAATATTCCCGAATTTAGATTTAAAAGAACTCGGCGCAAATCATCCTATATTTTCAACAGCTTATGAGTTTCCAAAAGGTTTACCCAAAATTCACGAACACGACGGTAAAAAACCGCAAGCCTTTGGAATAACGTATAACAACCGATTAGTACTTTTATTTACTTTTGAAAGTGATCTTGGCGATGGCTGGGAAAATGAAGAAGTACATCATGATCCCGAAGAAATTCGCTTAAAAGCTTTAAAAATGGGCGCGAATATTATAAAATACGCTTTCGAAAATTAAGTTATGAGTACCCAACGTACGCACGATTCTTCACCGTTTTCAGAAAAAAAATTTCCGATTATTTTAGTCGCAGAAAATTTACAAAGTCCTGCAAATATTGGAAGTCTTTTTCGTTTAGCAGACGCTTTTCAAATTGAAAAATTAATTCTCTTCGGAAATAATGTCGATTTGTCCAGCAACCGATTGCGAAGAACAGCGCGTTCTACGGTAAATTTTGTTCCGCATGAAATTACAGAGAATCTTCAACAAACCATTCAGCATTATGTAGCGCAAAATTATAAACTGTATTGCTTGGAAATTACCGATAAAAGTATTCCGCTGGAAACTATTGAATTAGCTGAAAATGAAAAAATAATATTGGTTTTAGGCGAAGAAAATTTTGGGGTAAATAAAGAAATTTTAGACCAAGCAAACGCAACGGTTCATATAAATATGTTCGGAAAAAACAGCAGCATGAATGTGGCTCAAGCCGGCGGAATTGCGCTTTACGAAATCACAAAAAAATTACTCGCTTTCCAAAAGAAATAATACCTTTATCCGCGTGAATTCAAAAACCTTAGCATCCGGAATTTTAAAAGCAATCGGTATTTTAGCCGGTATTTTGCTCCTGTTGTATTTCTTATGGGAAATTCAATCGGTGCTTGTTTACATTGGTATTGCTAGTGTAATCGCTTTAATTGGAAGACCTGTTGTTATTTTTCTAAAAGATCGACTTCGATTTCCCAATCAGCTTGCGGTTATTGCTGTTTTAATTTTAGTTTTAGCAGTTTTTGTAGGTCTTATAGGCTTATTCATTCCTATAATTGTTGAACAAAGTAGGAATTTAAGTCAGATCGATATTGAAGCTTTTAAAAACGATTTAAATGTCTTAAATGTTCAAGTTCGAGAATATCTTGGCTTGGAAGAACAAATAAATATTGTTGAAGGTTTACAGCGTACAAGTTTCATTAAAAACTTCGATTTAAAGTTAATCCCGAATTTTCTGAATATGGTTTTTGGCGGATTAGGAGCTACTTTTATCGCCCTTTTTTCGGTACTTTTTATTTCCTTTTTTCTACTGAAAGACAGTAAATTAATGCTGAATAGCGTGTTGGTTTTTTCAAATGTGGGAGAAGAAGAACGTTTCAAGCGAGTTTTCAATAAAATTAAAATTTTACTTTCCCGTTATTTTGTGGGTTTAACGCTTCAAATTTTTGTGCTTTTTGTGTTATATACCATTTTGCTCATCATTTTTAAAGTCGATAATCCTATCGCGATTGCGTTTATTTGCGCATTTTTAAATATTGTTCCGTATTTAGGACCACTTTTCGCCGGAATATTAATGATGCTTTTTGTGATTTCAAGTAATCTTGGCGCAGATTTTTCAACAATAATTTTACCGCGTTTACTATATGTTTTGGCAGGATATTCTATTGCGCAACTTATAGACAATTTCATTAACCAACCGCTAATTTTTGGTAAAAGTGTAAAATCGCATCCGCTGGAAATATTTCTAATTATTTTAATCGCTGGATTAATGTTTAACGTTGTCGGGATGATTGTCGCAATTCCGGTTTATACCGCTTTAAAAGTAATTGCAAAAGAAGCTTTTAGCGAGTATAAAATCGTAAAAAAACTGACAAAAGATTTGTAAAATGCTTCCGTTGGAATTATTAAAACCAGAAGTTCAAGCGTTTATTAAAGAGAATGAAAACGAAGATATTTCTACCTTGGTTTTAAAAGGAAGTCCGTTTCCTGAAATTTCCATCCAATTAATCGCTCAACAAATTAGCGCTCGAAAAAAAGCTAAAACCAAACTTAAAACTTGGTATAAAACCGATCAAATTTTATATCCTAAACTTTTAAATTTAGAACAAACTTCTTCTGAAAAAACAGCGGCTTATAAAAGTGAACTTGTTTCAGGAAAAACATTAATCGATCTTACGGGTGGTTTCGGAATCGATTCGTTTTATTTTTCAAAAAAAGTAGAACACGTTATCCATTGTGAATTAAATACAGAACTTTCTGAACTTGCAAAACACAACTTCCATAAACTTTCTGCTACAAAAAATTGTACGTTTTATGCGGGAAACGGAATAGAATATTTACAAAAAACAGATACTGATTTTGATTGGATTTACATCGATCCTTCTCGTAGGTCTTCAGTAAAAGGAAAGGTTTTTCGTTTAGAAGATTGCGAACCCGATTTGCTTAAAAATCTTCCGTTATTATTAAAAAAAGCGAAGCAAATTCTCGTAAAAACTTCTCCACTACTCGATCTTAGTTTAGGAATTCAACAACTCAATGTTGTAAAAGAAATTCATCTTGTCGCAGTTAAAAATGAAGTAAAAGAAATTTTATGGATTCTAGATGAAAATATTTCAACTGAAGAAATTAAGCTGAAGACTATAAATTTAGATGGGAAAAACACCGCAGATTTTGAAGGTATTTTTCAAGAAGAAAAAAAATTAGCAATCGAATATTGCAATCCGTTAACTTATTTATTTGAACCAAATTCCGCTATAATGAAAAGCGGTTTATTCAATTCTATTTCAGAAAAATTAGAAGTTTTTAAACTTGCAAAAAACAGTCATTTATATACTTCCGAAGAAAAAATAAAATTTCCGGGAAGAAGTTTTAAAATCTTAGAAACTGTCGATTTTAATAAAAAAAATATAAAATCGCTTCAACTTTCAAAAGCGAATATTACCACACGAAATTTCCCACTATCGGTAGAAAAAATCAGAAAAAAATTCGGAATAAAAGACGGCGGAAATACCTATTTATTTTTTACAACCTTAGCAAATGATAAAAAAGTCTTACTGGTTTGCGAAAAAATTTAGCTTCGTTTATCGATAAATCGAATCGGTTTTCTAGAAAGCGGATTAAAAATTTGTTGCTGAATTTTTTCT
Source organism: Mesonia maritima (assembly GCF_042433895.1). Taxonomy (NCBI): domain Bacteria; kingdom Pseudomonadati; phylum Bacteroidota; class Flavobacteriia; order Flavobacteriales; family Flavobacteriaceae; genus Mesonia; species Mesonia maritima. Next base: position 96,079 of record NZ_JBHLUA010000002.1, read on the forward strand.
TCTTCCTCTAAAATAATGTTCGGTAAAACCCGCAATTTTGCACGTAAATGTAGTTGTATTTCTTTTTGAATTTCTTGAGCAGTTTCCTGCGGAATAATAATTTCTAAACTATCGGTATTTAATTCGTTAGTAGAAACTTGCACTAAAAATAGCTGTAATTTTTCAAAATCGGTTAACGCATTAATAATCTGTTGCGGATATAAACTGGTTCCTTTAAATTTTATCAATTGTTTTTTTCGTCCTAACAACGTACTAATTCGGTTTCCATTTTTTCCGCATTTACATTTTTCAGTAATTTTTCGAACCATATCGCCAGTTTTGTATCGCAATAAGGGCATCGTTTCAATTCCTAATGTGGTTATGGTAAGTTCGCCAATTTCTTCATTCTCAACAGGATTATCATTTTCATCGAGAATTTCAGTATAAATTAATTCTTCCTGAATATGATTTCCTTGATGAAATGAACATTCAGTAAACGCGGTACACATTTCGGTTGAAGCATAGGTTGAAAAAAGTTCAATATTCCACTTTTCTGTAATTTTTTTCCCTAAGGTATTCAGTTGAAAATTTTTATCACGAATGGGTTCACCAATACAAATTGCGGCTTTTATGGCAGTTTTATTACAATCGATATTATTTTTTTCGGCGAAATCAATCAATTTTAATAAAAAAGAAGGAACCGCGACTAAATACGTAGGTTGAAATTCTAAAATAGAATTCCACTGCAATTCAGGAACGCCGGAACCTAAACGGATAATTCCCACGCCAATTTTTCGAAGCCCTAAAAAATACGCAAGTCCCGCGATAAATTGCCGATCGAGCGTTGTGGTGAGTTGAACGATGTCATTTTTTGTAATTCCTATTTGCTGAAATGAATTTTCTTCGTTTTTCGCTAAACGTTGTAAATCGTTTTCATTTAAAGCGAAAGTAACCGGTTTTCCTAAGGTTCCCGAAGTAGTTACATAATCGATGATTTCACTATTGGGAACACATATAAAATCTGAATTATGGTTCGCTAAATCATTTTTTGAAGTTACCGGTAATTCCTGAAAATTTTTTAAATCGAAATTCTCTATTTCAATTCCTTTTTCTTGAAAAATGCGTTGATAATAAGGTGAATTTTCAGCAATATATTTCAACTGCTTTTTTAGCAAAATTTGCTGCTTTTTCTCCCAATCGTTATGTTTAGTTATGTTATTCATTTAGAGTTTTCGGTAACTTTTTTTCACGTATTTTTTTAGCATTTTTCTATCGGGAACAGTGGTAACTTCACGTCGCAAAGCTTGTTTAAAATTAATGATCGCTTTTTTATAATTTTTTTGTTCGTAATAATATTTACCGACTAAAAAATGAGTTTCCCAAAATTCAGGATTTAACTGAATAAAATGCGCTAATTTTTCTGTAGAAATGTCTTTTTTCTGCTGAATCGCTTTCTCTATTTCAGGTTTTAAGCTTCTAAATTCTTCATACTTTTTATAAGCTTCAGTATTCAAAAACGGATCTTCTTGAATTGTTAACGAATCGATCGTCCAAATTTTGTTTTCATTATTAGTTTCTGAAAATACTTCGTCTAAATCATAGGCAATATATTTCCCAAGTTGATACGGATTTGTAGAAACCCAAACTTGTTTTTCTTCGGGTTTAAAAATGATGCTGTGATGCGCTAAGAGTTGGTTAATCGCTAATTCATTTCCGTAGCCTAATTTTTCACCATCAACGCCTTTTTTATCGCGTAAAATTTCTACAGCTTTTGTTGGTGTTAATTTATTTTCTTGCCGAATTAATTTTTCCATTCGGTTAAAACGCGCCGTTGTATGACTGTTTGCTATGGTTTTTAAATTCCGTTTATCATCAGCAAATGCTTCACTTTGAAAGTGGTTTGAGCAACTTAAATGATTGCTATTTTCAACTTCATAAATTCCGAAATTATTGGGAGAAACTTCAATTAAAATCGCTTTTTTGTCGCTCGCACTGGAAACCATAATCGATTCTGAAACAAAAACTTCTTTTCGTTTTGCAATTTCAATAGCTTCATCTATTGTTTTTGCGTATTGTAAAATCTCACGCGTTACTAAAGAAATTGGCGTTTTCGCCAAGAGCGGAATTTGAGACTTTCCCGCATTTATGGTTACGGTTAATCCGTATTCGTTCATTCCGCTAACCGCGCCAATAAATCCTGGCCACGTGTACATCATAAATTTATGACCTTCGGTTGGATTGATAAAAGCGATTATTTTTTCTTCTGAAAATTGATCTCCCGCGTAAAAATCGAAATTTCTTCCCACCAATAATTGTCCATCGCTCGTTTTTTCATCCCAAGCGGCGAAAGAAGTGCAACCCACTAACATTAAATCTTGTAACGCGTGACCAATATCGTGCGCGCCGTGTAAATACAAAGAACGCACGTAAGGCTTCGCAAATTCATCATACGTATGAAGATTGTAACGTGAAATTCCGTAGATTTCTTCTTTAAATTCTTCATTTACGTGCAAATATAATTTTCGGTTATACCAAGCGATTATTTTACTTAAAAATTTTTGATAAGAACCTGAATTTACGTGTTCAAAAATTTTATCCATAAACACGCGTTCCTGCTTCTGGATAAGCTCTTCGCTTAAACTTCCAATCGCATAACCGCGTTCCAACGGATTTCCTTCAACATATAATTCCCACAAACCTGAATCATTTTTTTTTAAGCTGTTATTTCCGATTTGAAAGTGATTTGCAGCAATTTTAATTCTCTTAGGAAGCGGTTTTTGTAGTTCGGTTTTATGGGGTAAATCGTTTAGCGATTTTTTTACACCACAAGCTTGTAAAAGCAATCCTAAAAAAAGGAGGTAAAAAACTTTATGATGGAGTAAAAATTTACGCATGCTTTTTCATTAAAATTTTGAAAATAAAAGGTTGCAATGCAAAGGAAACCAAAACTGCGGTTAAAATACCAATAATAGAAATTAACGCGATGGAATGTAATGCTGGATGCTTAGCAAAAATTAACGCGCCCATTCCCAACAACGTAGTAATTACCGATAAAATAATTGAAGTTTTATGCGTGGTTAACGCGCATTCTTTATTTTTTAATTGTTGACGCAAACCATTGGTCATAAAAATACTATAATCGACTCCTAAACCAAAAATAAACGTTGAAATGATGATATTAAAAATATTAAATTGAATTTCCAGTAAATACATCATTCCTAAAGCGATAATCCACGTAATTCCGATAGGAAATAAGGTAATAATACTCAGTTTAAAATTTCTATAGAAGAGCAACAAAATTAAAAATACTGCGGCAAATGAATACCCTAAAAGGGAATTAAAATGCTCTTTTAATCCGCTTAACAAATCTTGATTAAAACCTTGACGATCAATTATTTTTAGTGCTTTGTCGTTCTTAAATTCAGCTTTAAAATCATTTATTTTTTCTTCCTCTAATTTCACCGAAGAAATTATGGTGTAAAAATCTTGGGCTTTATTTGTGGAAATAAATTCATCAATAGAAAGTGTTTCAACCTTTCGAAATTCTTCTAAAGAAATCGGTGCATAATTTTTCCCGATAAGTTCTTGAAAACCTGAAAAAGCTTTGGCGTTTAACCCTAAATTTTTACCGGTTTTATTAATTTCTTCAATTAAATTTTGTGTATGGTTTTCATTCCAAAAAGAATTCCAACGTTTAATTTTTTTGTCTTGAATGTTTTCTGGCAAAACCACCTCTCCTATTCCACTATAGGAAAGAATTGTTTCCTTATTTTTTAACTTTTCTAAACGGTTGGCAAGCGTTTTATTTGCTTCTAAACTTTCATTAAAACTGTTTCCATATGCAATTACATACAAAGTTTTTTTATCTTGAAATGTAATGTCTGAAAGTTGATTTTTAGCTGCTGCTAATTCTTCAGGTTCATAATTTAACGTGGAAAGATCTTCGTTGAATTTCACTTTTTGAAATACAAATAAACCAAATATAAAAGCCGCAACTAACAAACCGATTATGATTTTAGAACGCTCAAAAGGATAACTCGCCAAGCGATCGAATATCGTTTTAGAAGCAACTTTTTTTACAGCCGATTTTTTGTACAACTGCGGAATAATTACCAAAGAAAAAAATGCGGCAAAAACTACACTAATTGCGGCGAAAATTCCCAAGTCGTTTAAAGCTTTGCTTTTTAAAAACAATAAACAAATAAACGCTGTTGCCGTAGTTAAACTACTCATTATTATTGCAATACTAACTTCTTTATAAAGTTTCTTTATATTTTGATGATTGCGATAATGGGTTAACACATGCAAACCATAATCAATAGAAATTCCTATTAAAACCGCGCCAATTCCTAAAGAAATTAATGAAATTTCCTGTTGAAAAAAATAAATAAATGCCAACGCGGTTAAAGCACCCAACAAACTCGGGAGAAATAAAACAAATGGAATATAAATTTTTCGATAGAAAAAAATTAAAATTAGTAGTAGAATAAAAAAAGCGATTCCAACCGTAAACTGAATATCGGCCTTTATTTGTTTGGCATTTGCTACGCTATAAAAAACCGAACCGAAAAGTGAAATTTTAACCGAAGTATGCTTTTTCGCTATATTCGATGAAATTTCGGTTAATTTTTCTACTAATAATTCAGCTTTTTCAGCATTCGTATTTTCGAAATTTGGGGTGAGAAAAAGCAAAAGATTTTTACAATTATTGGCGAATAAAAAATTTTGATAAAGCTCGTATTCTTCACCAACGCGCAATTGTTTAAATTTATTCAATCCTAAAGAAGTGATTTGTAACGGATCATTCAACGCGTATTTTTTTGTAAAAGATCCGGCCGGAGAAAGTAAACTTTTATAAATTCCTTGTAAACGATTTTCTACACTATCTTTTGCTAAACGCTGCTCAATTATTTTATAATCGTTTTCATTTAAAAAGAAAGGTAAATTTTGCTGCACAAAATTGTACGTTTCATTCATTTGTGTAGAAGAAACTTTTCCTTGAATTTTCTTGATTAACGAATCATTCGCAAGGTTTGTAAGAAATTCTTCCGCTACAGAAACCAGCGAATCTTTATTTTTTTCTTCCGAAGAAATATTTACAATAATTTTATCTGAAAAACTTACGGTTTTCAAGATTTCCTGCATTTCTTCAGCTTGTTCATTGTCAGGAATTAATGCGGTAATATCTTCTTTAAAATGAAGTTTAGAAGCTGAAAAACCAAATACAATAATTAACAACAGAAAAACGACTAAACTTGCCATTTTTCGCTGCTGAATAACGTGATATAACTTAATGAAAAATCGACTCATCAAGAAGGTTTTTTCGATTTATCGCTCACTAAAAAAACAAGGTAAAAAATAAAACCAATTACTAACGCGGCTATAATTGCGAGCGCAAAACTCCCTAGCAAATATTGTTTCATCTCCAGTAAACTTGCCAATGCATTTTCAATATTGGTAAACGAAAAATGAAATGCTGAATTGTTTCCCAACATAAATCCGCCCAACTTATAACTCGCATACACAATAAACGGAATAAATGGCGGAATACTTACATTGGAGAATAAAAATGCCACAACTTTATTCAACTTAAAAAGTTGTGCTAAAAAGAAAACCAATAACGTCTGTAAACCCCAAAATGGTGAAATCCCTATGAAAATTCCTAATGATATTGCCAAGGCTTTTTTATGTGGCGGTTCTTCTATTTTTAAAATGTCTTCTCGCCAAATTTGCTTTCGCTTTTTTTGCTTTAATTCCTTAAATCTTTTCTGTGGAATAATGAAAATAAAGGCAACAAACACAAACCAAATATTCAGCAACGTAATTCTTACAATGTCTATAAATGGGCGAAAATGACTTACGCGTTCATCTGGATCATACAAAACCTGAACGGGAATATTTTTCACTTCAATTTTACGCCAAGAAGCTTTTACTATGACTTCTATTTCAAACTCGAATTTTGGTGTAAAAAGTTGCATATTATTTACCACTTGAAGCGGATATAATCGGTAACCACATTGCGAATCTTCTAAGTTTACGCCAGTTTCAATATAAACCCACCAACTGGAAAATCGGTTCCCAAAACTGTTCTGTTTTGGCACATTCGGTCCGTCCATTTTTCGAGAACCAATCAGCAAAATTTCTTTTCCGTTTTGGCGCTCCAATTCATTTAAAAAAACGGATAAATCTTCAGCAAAATGTTGGCCGTCAGAATCTATAGTAATGGCAAAATCATAACCTAATCTTCCGGCTTGTTGAAAACCAAATTTTAAAGCGCGACCTTTTCCTTTATTTTCTTGAAAGTGAAATTGTGGAATTTCTTTAAAATCTTCAAGTATTTTAACCGTAGCATCTGTAGAACCATCGTTTACTACAATAATATTTGAAGTAAACCGCTGAACATCACGAATAACACGAGCTAAAGTTTTTTCGTTGTTGTAAGTCGGGATTAACACACAACACTTAAACGTGTCAAATTTTTCTTGCAATTTCATAGTTTTAGCTCGTTGCGGCAAAACTACACTTTTTTACATACAAGTTTAACTTTTGCATAAACCTCTTTTTGGGAAACTACTTTTCCTGTAATTTCATAAGTTTGGTCAATTTTTCGAAATGTTGAATCAAGTTGAAGTTCACTTACAAGCGTTGGCTCAATGGTCTTTAAAAATTTTACGTGGCTTAGCTTACTAATTTGAAGTTTTTCTTGAAAAAAATGTTCGGCTTCTTTTTTAAAAAAATGTACTAAAATAACGCCGGGAAGAATGGGTTTTTCTGGAAAATGACCGTCAAAAATTTGATGTTTAGCGGTTAATTTAAGAATGGCTTCTCCTCTATCTTCAGAATAATTTCGAGATTTTATTACGTATAAATCGCTTAACATTTTTAAGGAGTTTCAAAAATAGAAGAATTCATTTCAGGATTCATTTTAACTTCACTGAAGCTAATAATCGTTTCATCTCCGCCAGATTCGGTAAGTTGAATTTTACTTATTAAATAACGCTCATCAAAATGCATTTTTATTTCGGTAAAAATATCTTTCAGCTCTTTTTCTTTCGGAATTAAAATTGCAAAATAATGTTGTTGATTTTGATAATAATTTACCTTAAAACTATCGCTTTCTAATAATTTTCCGGTAATACTATTCGATAATAATTCGCTAAGTTGCTTTAATAATTTATTGGAATTCGCATCGATTTCTTTTGTTTTTCCGTTTTCTGAAATTAAAATTTTTCCGCTTAAAAAGCGAATGCTATATTCAAACGGACTTTTATACTCCCATTTAATTTGGGAAGGTTTTTTGTAGAAAAAATTACCTGAACTTTCCACATCATCTTCCATTACTTCCATCGATTTTAACTGACTGAAATTTCCCTTTAGTGAATGTGTTTTCTGAACTACAGCTTGAATATTGGACTTCAATTGCTGTGTTTCTTCAGTAGAAAGCGATTTTTGTCCGAAACTGAAGAATGAACAGAAAAAGGAAAGTAATAACAGTTTTTTAAGCATAAGCTGAAATTTTAAATAAGTGATTTACAGTTACCGATTGTAAAGATTTTTCTTGCAGTAAAATCAATAATCGCTCCAAAATTTCCGGCGTGTGTTGTTGTGTGTCGTGCAATAAAATAACATCGCCCGGTCGTATTTTTTTCTGAATGTTTTTAAAAATAAAATCTGGGGAAGAAAAAAGCGCATCAAACGAACGAATACTCCAACCTACCGGTTGAAGTTCTGTTTTACGTAAAGCCTTTTTTATATTTGGATTGCAAATTCCGAACGGCATCCGAAATAATTTCATATTAATTTTGGCAATACTTTTGGCGGCTTGATTACAACTTTCTAATTCACGTTGTATATATTTTGAACTAAAAAATCCAATATTTTTTGCGTGTGAATAAGAATGATTTCCAACCGTGTGACCTTCAGCAATTATTCTTCTAAAAATTTCAGGATTTTCATCAATTTTATGGCCGATACAGAAAAAAGTAGCTTTTGCGTTATACTTTTTTAAAATATTTAGAATTTCTAGCGTTTGTGGCGCTGGTCCATCATCAAAGGTTAGTGCTATTTCATTTTTAGGATGATTTTTTTTTAGATGTAAAGCCTTAAAAAAATAATTCAATCGCACATTTGTGGCACCGATTAACGTAATAAGAAACCAAAATAATAAAAGTAGTAATGGCGTAAAAATTGGCCAGGAAAACAGGACAATTAAATAAATATTTCCTGCCAAAAGCAGTAAAAAAAAACTATTTACTACTTTAAATTTTAGCATTTTTCAAGTACTATAAAACTATGATTTCTACCGTGATATTGGTTGTATAATAATATGTGCTGAATCGGTTTCCTTGCTTCTATTTTATTTAATCTACAATTTTCTGGAATCGAATCATGTTTTAAAATATGAGCGCCAAGCCCAAAGCCCACGGAAGAAGCTGTATAAAATTCACCTGTCAAGTGTTTGTAATAAAGTTGCGGCATTTCAGGAAAAATTTTTTGTTCCATTTCTTTGTAAAATTCATCATCAGTTACATCGCCATTTTTTCCTAGAATTACGGCATCAATATCATTCTCTGTCAACTTATTTTCACTTAAAAATAAATGAATTTCCTCTTTTAGACTAGTTAACTTTAAAAAATTAAATGTAGTTAAAGCGGTTAATTCTGCATAAGATGCTGCCTTTTTTTCAGTAGAAATCACAAAAAAACTGGCTCCTTCTCCAGCGATACTTCCGGTAGTTTTATAATTGAGTAAATTTATATTCTTAATTTCCGACTCTTTTTTTACTTGTCCGTTTAATTGCTGTAAACCAATGGTATTTAGCGAAATCTCATCTATTCCTCCGACCAAAAAATGCTGATGATCTTCAGCACTATTCATCGATAATTGCGCGTCAAATAAAGCGCTTTCAAACGAGATGGAACCTTGTACAAAGGTAGAATTATAAACTTTTGATTGCAATTGTAACGCAAGTTGACCGCCAACTGTATTATGAGTTGATTGAATAAATTTTGTAGGCGTTAATAATTCTTCATTTTGCTCGAGTAAATTTTCTAAAAAAATATCAGAATCCTGTTTACAACCCATTCCCGTTCCGGTAATAATAGCATCAGGTTCTGTTATTTTTGCATCTTCTAAGGCTTTTTTTGCCGCTACACTTCCCATTTTTACGGAAGAAGACATGCGTCGCATGGTTCCTTTTTTAATGTATTTTTCGTATTCTGAAAACTGGCAGCGTAAAACAGGCGTATTAAATTCACTTACTGTTGAAACCAACGAATTTTCTCTTGGAGAATAATATTGCGCTCCGAGCATTCCTATACCGTTAATATAGCATTTTGTCTTCATACCGCTTTTGAAAATACTAAACTCGAACAATTTCCTCCAAAACCAAAAGAATTCGATAAAACGTGGTTAATTTCTTTGGAATAAAATTGACTTTCCGGAGAGAAATTTAAGCTTTCAATAGGCGTTTTAAAATTTAAATTCGGAAAAACACACTGATTTTGCAATGCTAAAACTGAAAAAACCGCTTCTAGAGCTCCCGCAGCGGCTAACGTATGACCGGTAAACGATTTCGTGGAACTTAAAGCAGGAATATTATTGAAAATTCGTTTTAAGGCGATTCCTTCACTTAAATCGTTATTTAACGTAGCGGTTCCGTGGGCGTTTATATAATCAATTTTGTCAGGAGCTAAATTTGCACTTTCCAAAGCTTTTTTCATCGCTAAAAAAGAACCTTCGCCTGTTTCTGAAGAAGCAGTTTGATGGTGCGCATCGTTCGCATTTCCAAAACCACTAACGTAAGCTAAAATTTTTTTATTTTGTTTTTTTGCCTGGTTTTCGGATTCTAAAACCAAATATGCTGCAGCTTCGCCTAAATTTAAACCATTTCGGTGTTCATCGAAAGGTTTGCATAATTCTTCAGAAAGAATTTTTAAGCTATTAAATCCGTTTAAGGTAAATTTTGAAAGACAATCGGTGCCGCCAACCAACACATAGTTTGCAGTTTTATTTTGAATAATTTTTGCACCTGTTAAAATTGCATTCGCTCCCGAAGAACACGCCGTACTTATTGTAGTCGCCAGTTTATGAATTTTTAAATATTCAGCAATCGAATCGGTTGTAAAACCCGGATGTTGCGCTTCTATATATTTTGTTGCTGTTTTCTTTTCAGAAAAACTGGAATAGAATTTTTCGGTAAAATCCATTCCGCCAACGCTCGTTCCGTTTACAAAGGCAAGTTTGTTGTCGGGCAAATTTATATCGGCTTGTTGCAAGGCTTCCTTTGCTGCAATACAAGCTAATAAAGCTGCACGTGTAAAAACCTTATCGGAAGAAATATGAAGTAAATCAGCCAACGTTTCATTACTTTTTTTAATTTCTCCACAAGGAAAATGATCTTTATGTCGCGTTTGAAGTTGATGTAATTTCCCGATACCGGAATTTCCTTGTCGCAAGGAATTGAAATTTTCTTCAGCAGAATTTCCGATCGCGGAAATTGCCCCAATTCCTGTAATTGCAACACGGTTTTGCATCTTTACTGGTTATTTTCAATAAATGTAGCAAGGGTTTCTACGCTGTAAAACACTTCTTTTCCTTTTTTAGGATCGGTTAATTTTATGCCGTAGTCTTTTTCCAGAAGAACAATTAACTCTAAAGCGTCTATCGAATCTAAACCGATTTCATCTCCAAAAAGTTCGTCATTATTATCGATTTCTTCCGCAGAAATATCTTCTAAATTAAGTTGCTCAATAATTTTTACTTTCAGCTCTTCCCTTAAATTGCTCATTTATTATAAAATATATTTTCCAAATTTTCTTTAGTAAAAGGTAATGTTCCATTTTTTGAAACAAAAGCCAAAAATACATTATATCCTTCGTTATTCAAATCAATCCAACCAGAAATGGCTGCGGAAGCTTTTTTTGAATTGAAAAGTTCTTGTACATAATCGGTTAAATATTCAGCATTAAATTTTTCTTGAATGAAAAACGTGTTTTCACTCTGTAATTGATGCCGGATTGCGAGTTCTCCCATTACAATATTGGGCAAGGTGTAGACAAAAACAGCCGGAGATGGAAAATATGCCTCTTTATTCTGAATAGTTTGCTGATGTTGATAATCGGTATGCAAACTGGATTCACTATTTTGAAAAACCAACGCAGTATCTGATGGAAATTCTTGTTCGAGCTTTAAAAATTCAACCGCGATAAAACCCAATTTTGAAAGGGAATCCATTTTATGAAATTTCGGATAGCTAATTTCCAGACTTTTATAAGATTTTTTGAGTAAACTTTTAAGCGTTCCGTTTACCTCTTCGACAACTTTTTTATCACGATGATAAAGTTGTTGATCAGTAATTTTTACAAAATCGGTTATGTAATAGTTTTCCTTCAAGCGTGATTTTTTTCAAAAATAATGGCATAATTACAACCACCAAATCCTGAAGCGGTTTTTAAAGCAATCTTCAGTGGTTTTTGCTCATATTTTTCGGTAATAGTTAGCGGTTTCGTTACGCCATTTTCGTAATACCCCAAACTTTTATAAAGTTCATTATGTTGTAAGGCATGTTTTACGATAATCGATTCAATTAAAGCCGAAGCACCCAAAGTATGACCGTAATAGGCTTTTAAGCTATATAAGGGTTTTTCGGCTAAATTTAACTGATGAAAAGCAATTGCTTCCATTTCATCATTAAATAAAGTCGCTGTTCCATGAGCTGAAATAAAATCAATTTTTTCAGTTGAAATATTGGCTTCAAGAAGTGCATTTTTTACACTTTTTTGCAAACCTTCGCCGGTTCTGGAAGGACCCGAAATATGATTGGCATCGTTTACTGAAGCTTCTCCTAAAATTTTTATAGCGTTTGTAGAAGTAGCTTTTTTTTCAAGTAAAACAGCTGCCGCTGCTTCCCCAAGATTGATTCCGTTTCTATTTTTTGAATAGGGTTCGCAAATTTTATTGTCTAAAGCTTGAAAGGAATTGAAACCCGATAACACAAATTCAGATAAAATATCGCCGGCAACTACAATAGCATTTTTATATTTTTTGCTTTGTAGCATTTTTTTTGCAACTCCAATAGAAAGCGCACCGGAAACACACGCATTTGAAACTACAATCGGTTCATTTTTAAACTGAAAATACTCTTTAATTACTCGTGCTAATTCAAATAATTTTACACGTTTTTTCGGAAAACCAGATTCATTTTTCAACAAATCAATATTTCCTTTGGTTGTGGAAACTACAAGTAGCGTTTGTGAAAAATCGGTTTCTGGATGCTTGGCTACTAATTTATGGATAGCCAAAATCATCATTTGTTCCAATTTGGTAAACTCCTTAATGTTGGCAATAGAACTGAAACGTTCAGCTAATTTTTCAGAAGATATTTTTGCGCCGTAAAAAGGAAAAGGTGCTAAATTTTCATCGTTTATAGGTCGAATCCCGGAAATACCTTTCCGTAGGTTTTCAATATTCTCTTCCGAAGAAAAACCTAAGGGACTAATAATTTCATCGTCTGTAATAAAAACCGGATCCATACTTACAACTTATGCTTTTCTTTCCACTTTTTAAAAAAATCTGGTGTGTTTAAAACGAGTTCTCTGTTTTCATCTACAAAAACCTGAGTGGTTTTACCCGTGCAAATTAATTGGTCATCCTGATTTCTAATCACATAAGAGAAAATTAATTTTGCCGCTAATGAGTTCACAAAAGTGGTTTCGATAATTGCGGTATCACCATATTTTAAAGGGTGTTTGTGTTTACATTCAAAAGAAACAATAGGCGTGCCAAACCCCATTTTCTTTACATCGAGATAAGAGAACTTATGTTGACTGCAAAAAGCTTCGCGCGCATCTTCAAAATACAATAAGTAATTTCCGTGCCACACGATCTGAAAGGGATCGCAATCGCTAAAACGAACTTTTGTGTGATGAATATGTGATAAATTGTTTGTAGAATTAGCCTTCATGGTCAACAAGATATGTTTTTATTTCAGCGCGTGCGATAATTTCTTCCTTTTCATTTTTTATCGTAACTACCGAATCTCTTATTCCCGCAATTTCATGCAAATTTTTAATGGTAGATGTTATGGTAGAATTTACACGCGGAAGTTTATTTATTTCAGCAGATTTTATGGAAACAATGTAACCGATTTGTGGTTTTCCGTTAGTAAGTTGCTTCGCTAAAAAACCACTTTGCAAGGCTATACTTTGCGCCATATATTCTAACAAACCGGCTTCCGAAAATTTATTTTCTTCTACTAAAATATTATTTGGTTCAATTTTTAAAGCGGTAATCCCTTCTTCTGAAGAACAGGACAATAGAGAACTCACCATAATAAAGGGTTCTTTCTGCGGAATTAATTTTTTAATTTCTTCTAGCGTATGAATAGGAAGTTTCATCTTAATTCTTCAGTTTTTCTTTTTTAAAATCTGCCCAATAATCGTAAAAATTAAACCACTGGTTGGGATATTTTTTCACCATTTCAGTTAAATTATCAGTATACAATTTTAAAATTTCTTTCTCTGAATTTATTTCCGTTTCGCAAGGTCTGGCATATAAATGATAATGAAATCCTTTTTCACGCATAATATGAACAAATAAAACCGGACGCTTTTTTTTAGCTACTAATTTAAACGGACCGCTAAAAAAATCTGTTCTCTTTCCTAAAAATTCTTGGGTTAGAGATTTTCCTTCTCCGCTTCTATCTGCTGCAAACACCAATAACTCATTATTTTTTAAGGCTTCATTTATTTTAAAAATATGCGATAAATCTTCTTCAACCACAATTAAATTTAAATTGGTTTTTCCGGTAACCGATTCTAAATATTCCTTGATATTTTCATGCTCCAAATCGGTGACCACCATATTTATTTTCGCAGGATTTTCAAGGGTTTCAAAAAATGTTCTTGAAATATTAAAGTTACCGATATGCGCTGTAAATAAAATTCCGCCTTCGCCTTTTTTTAATAAATTTTCGATGTGATGCACGCCATCAAATTCATAGGTGAATTTATCTCGATGCCCTACGGTAACCGCAATTCTATCGATTAAGGTTTGCCCAAAAACGTAATAACTTTTAAAAATTTGGAAAAAAGAACTTACTTTAGAATAGCCCAAACGTCTATGGAAAAAAACAAAAATACTTTTAGAAGCTTTTGGAGCAGAAAATACAAAATAAGGAACCGGCAAGCACAATAAAATATAAGCGGCACGTAAGCCAAAATGTTTAATAAAAAACACAAAAACTTTGAGTCCGGAAACGGTTCCTCTGGATTTTCCTTTCCACTCAGCCATAGATTTAGGTAGGAATTCCGCCGTTAATATTAATGACTTCTCCGGTAATATAAGCTGCCTTTTTGGAAGCTAAAAAACAAACCAAATCGGCTACTTCTTCCGGTTTTCCAAAGCGATTTATCGGGATTTGCTTTTTCAGTTCCTTTTCGTCTAAATCTTTGGTCATATCGGAACTTATAAAACCAGGGGCAACTGCATTTACGGTAACTTTTCGTTTGGCAACTTCTTGCGCCAAAGCTTTTGTGGCACCAATTAAACCTGCTTTTGCCGCAGAATAATTGGTTTGTCCTGCTGTACCAATTACACCGGAAACCGAAGAAATATTAATAATTCTTCCGTAGCGATTTCTAAGCATTTGTTGAATAAAATAATGCGTGACATTATAAAAACCGTTTAGCGTGGTTTGCAAAACCTTGTTCCAATCTTCGGTAGAATTCCACATAAATAAACCGTCGGCAGTAATTCCGGCATTATTAACAATGACTTCTATTTTTGCATCCGGATTTTTTTCTTCCCATTTTTTTAATACTTCTGTAGTTTCTTCCGCGTTAGCGACATCAAATTTTAAAAGATCACATTTTACCTTGAAACGTTCGATTTCTTGCTGTGTATTTTCTGCGGCTTCCGTATTATTTTTATAAGTTAGAAGAATATTATAGTTTAATTCTGAAGCCAATGAAATTGCAATTGCTTTTCCAATTCCTCTTGAACCGCCAGTAATTAAAGCATATTTCATACTTATTTTTTTTCTGAATAAACTTCGTGTTCAAGTAAATAAGATTTCATCTCTTGAACAAAAGGATACATTATTTGATCTTCGGAAAACTTCGGAATAAATTCTTGTATTTTTTGAAGTTCTTTTCGAGAAGTTGACGATAATTCGTCTAAAATATCTAATTGATAAACGGCTTGAACTAACGTGATTAATTCGATAGCAACGACTTCAAAAGAATTTTCAATTACATTTTTTGTCATATTCGCGGCGTTAGTTCCCATACTTACAATATCCTGATTGTCGTTGTTATTAGGAATACTGTGAATATACATAGAATTAGAAAGCGCCTGATTTTCTGCCGTGGTAGAAACCGCGGTAAATTGCGTGCCTTGCATCCCAAAATTAAGTCCTAATTTTCCTGAATTTACAAAAGGCGTTAAAAAGTTATTGAGGTTCGAATTTAATAAATAATTAAGCTGGCGTTCGGCTAACATCGATAATTTGGTGATGACTAGTTTTAGTTTATCCATTTCTAAAGCAACATAATCACCATGAAAATTTCCGCCATGATAAACATTTTTGGAAGCAACATCAATTATAGGATTGTCGTTAGCAGAATTTACTTCTTCCACTAAAATTTTCTTCACTTGTTTTAGGGTGTCTTCCACCGGACCTAAAATTTGCGGTACACAACGCAAACTATAGTATTCTTGAACTTTTTCTTTAAAAACTTTTTCTTTCGTTGGTTTGAAAAGATGCTGATCGCGTTTTTTTATTCGGCTGCTATCGGCTAAATGATTACGCATCTTTTCAGCAATATTTTTTTGCCCCTCATGAAGTTTTGCTTCATTTAAAGGAGCCGAAAAATGATCTTCATAGGCTTTTACCACTTCATTAATTAACGAACTACAAAACACAGCCCAATTCAACAGGCGTTCGGCGTAAATGGTATTTACAATGCCAATTCCAGTCATCACCGAAGTACCGTTCATTAAAGCCAAACCTTCCCTGCATTTTATTTGAATCGGTTTAATTTTTTCAGCTTTAAACGCAATTTCTGTCGCTACGCGTTTTCCTTTATAGAACACTTCACCCTCACCAATTAAGACTAAGGCCAAATGCGCTAATTGCACTAAATCTCCACTCGCTCCTACTCCGCCATGTTCAAAAATAAGTGGGGTAATATTTTTATTAATAAGTTGCGTCATTACTTCAACAACACTTTTATGAACGCCAGACTTCCCTAAACTTAAGGTGTTTAAACGCGCTAGCATTAAAGCTTTTACATAAACTGGCGCTAAAATTTTACCGGTCCCTGAAGCGTGACTTCTAATTAAATTATATTGAAGTGAATGCTGATCGTCTTCATCTATTTTATACTGCGCCATCGGTCCAAAACCGGTGTTTACACCGTAAATAACTTTATCTTTAGAAAACTCTTGAAGAAATTTATAGCTTTTTTCTATTCTAGTAAATTGTTTCGTAGAAAGTTCCACTTTTTCGTTTTCAAATAAAACCGAATAAAAATCTTGAAGTTGTATAGATTGAGTTACTTTTAGCATAAAATCAGATAAATTATGAGCGCTAGTAGCTAGCGCAAATGTAGTATATTTACCGCATAAAGAAAATCTAGGATGATAAAAGAGTGTGTAGATGTTCTTATTATTGGCGCCGGACCTTCTGGAACGGTAGCCGCATCTTTCTTACGTAAAAAAGGCTTTTCCGTAAAAATAATTGAGAAAGAGAAATTTCCAAGATACACCATTGGCGAAAGTTTAATTCCGCGTTGTATGGATAATTTTGAAGAAGCCGGATTATTAGAATGTCTTAAAAAACAGCATTACCAAGTAAAAAGAGGCGCCCGATTTATTAGAAATGGAGTCGAAGGAAATTTTGATTTTTCTGAAAAATTTGGCGAAGGTTGGGACTGGACGTGGCAAGTACCGCGCGATCATTTTGATAATGTCTTAGCTGAAGAATGCCTAAAAAAAGGTGTTTCTATTGAATTTGAAACCAACGTAGAACATGTTGATTTTTTAGCTTCTGAAAAAGTGATGGTCACTACATCAAAAAATAGCACCATCGAAAAATACCAAGTGAGATTTATTATCGATGCCAGCGGACCCGGAAGGGTTTTAGCCAAACAATTAAACTTGGAAGCTGAGCCGAAAACTGCAATACATTCTTCCATTTTTACCCAAGTAAACGATATTAACCGACCACAAGGAAAAGAAGGAGAACTCATCACGTTTGATATTATTGAAAAAGAAGTTTGGTTTTGGTACATCCCCTTTTCCAATGGAAATACCAGTATTGGCTTTGTGGGAAAAAAAGAGTGGTTTCAAAAATTTTCTATTAACCCTTCTGAAGCATTAACACAAATGCTTCCCGAAACTAAAAAATATTACCATCAATTTAAAAATCTCGATTTTAATTTTAAACCGATCAAAATAAATAATATCGCTAAAAATGTGACCAAATTTTACGGAGATAACTTCGTGTTAACCGGAAACAGTGCAGAATTTTTAGATCCTGTTTTTTCTTCAGGGGTTTCTTTTGCTACTGAATCCGGTTTATTAGCCGCAAAATTATGTGCAAAACAATTAAACGGCGAAAAAGTAGATTGGCAAAAAGAATATGTAGATTACATGCAAAAAGGCGTAGAAGTATTTTCTACCTATGTAAAAGAATGGTACACAGGTAATTTGCAAAAATTAATTCTACATCAAAACCCTACCCAAGAAATAAAAAGACAAATTTGTGCTGTGTTAGCTGGCTATGTATGGAATAAGAACAATCCTTTTGTAAGAAATCATCAAAAAATGATTCCGTTAGTCGTAAAAATAATTGAAGCAGAAAATTCTATTGAAGCTAAGTAATTGCAAGTTAGAAATGTAGAATTTCGTTAAAAAAAAAGCTAAAAATACTTTGGTTAGAAGCTAAGTATGTTTTAAGTTTGCAACCGCAAAAACATTTGCATACGTTCATAATTTAACGGAGAGGTGGCAGAGTGGTAATGCAGCAGCCTGCTAAGCTGTCATCCTTCTTGGATGCCCGGGTTCGAATCCCGGTCTCTCCGCCACTAAAAAAGAGTTTGCAGAAGTAAAAATTAGTTTTATATTTGCACTCGCAAACAGATAACCATTATCGGGGTGTAGCGTAGCCCGGTTATCGCGCCTGCTTTGGGAGCAGGAGGTCGCAGGTTCGAATCCTGCCACCCCGACAATTACGGTGTCAACAGACACCAAAATATAGCTAATCTTATGAAAATCAAGGGTTTTCATTTTTCTTGAAATCATAAGATTGGCTTTAATATCAATTCAAAGGTTACCTATTCGGTTACCTAAATTGTTACCAGAATTTTCACTACATTGGTAATTCAATAGACTTGACTTTCGCAGCGATTTGACTTTCGTAAACAAATCGATTATTCACTTAAAGCGAGAGTTTATGCAGACTTCAAAGACTTTTACCATTCATTTTTGGCTGAGTATGGCCAAAGCAAAAGATGATTTTGCACCTATTTATGCCCGTATCACGGTCGATGGAAAACGTGCCGAGATCAGTTTAAAACGATCCACATCGGTTACCTATTGGGATACCCGTTCCAAAAGGTCAACACTAAGGACTTCCGACGGAAAGGCACTCAATGTTTATCTTGACCAAGTGTATTCTGATTTGTTGGCTTGCCACAAACAGCTTCTGGGCGAATCCAAGTACGTTACCGCCCAGGCGATCAAAGCCCGTTACCTCGGGGAAGATGAACAGCACAAAACGCTGCTTCAACTGGTTTCTTACCATAACAAGAATATGGTATCGGTACTCAAACCCGGCACCTTGAAAAATTACTTCACTACGGAACGCTATATCAAACGGTATTTGAAGCACAAACTAAAGACCAATGATGTTTTCCTGAAACAACTGTCCTACAAATTCATCATTGACTTTGAACAGTTTCTACGTAACGGAAAATCCATAAACCGTTTCCAGCCCCTTAAAAATAATGGGGTTATGAAGCATTTGGAAAGATTGAAAAAGATGATGAACCTTGCCCTTCGGTTGGAATGGATCGAGAAAGACCCTTTTGTGAGGTTCTCGCTAAAGTTCACAAAACACCAACGGGCATTTCTATCGCAATCTGAACTTGAAGTTTTGGAATCCGGTCAGCTTTCAAAAGGGATGCACCAAAAAACGAGGGACGTTTTTGTTTTTGCCTGTTATACGGGATTATCCTATATCGATGTAAAGTTGCTCAGCGATGACCATATTGTACGTGGCATCGATGGGGATTATTGGATATTCACAAAAAGGGAAAAGAACGATGAAGTAGTAAAAATCCCGCTTTTGGATAAAGCCCTTGACATCCTGAAAAAGTATGACCAGAGAACTGAAAACAAAAGTGAAAAATTGCTGCCGGTATTTTCCAATCAGAAAATAAATAAATATTTGAAGGAAGTAGCTGCTATCCTAAAAATAAATAAGAAGCTTACGTTCCACGCGGCAAGACATACGTTTGCCACTACTGTTACGCTTTCCAATGGCGTGCCCATTGAGACCGTTTCAAAATTACTCGGTCATACGAAGCTTTCCACAACGCAAATCTACGCTAGGGTCATCGAACAAAAAGTGTCATCGGATATGCGTTCGTTGCGCAATAAATTAAACACTACGGACAAGGCCGAAACAAGGGTGCACTATCAATAATTCGATTTGGAAAACACCTTTTAGGTTCTAATCCAGTCGGCACTCTTATTTTTTTTCGTCTATTCCCTTGCAGATTTGGGTTTTGTATTGAGCCATAAATTTCTGCGTTAAGTCATTTTTTGTTTCGGTCAGCTGAGGCAACCAAAACCAAACCGGGGGCAAATGTAGCCACATCCCACCGCTTGGTCAAGGTCAAGCCCTCTGGGATGCCGAACATTTTTCTGCGAAAAATAACCGCTCATACCTTGCCCCTTCCTCCTTGTGGCTGTTAATGCCCTGTTTTGGTATTGCTCGTTGCCTTACAAGCTGCCAAAACGATTTAAAATAATGTTTAACTTAAAAATTTTAATTATGGCAACAACAGTAAAACAAAACGGAACTGCAAAAAAGGAAAATGCATCCGTTAAAAAGGAAGTACAGAAAAAGCTGACCGATGAAGCCATCGGAAAAGCTGCTTCAACAGAAAAAGCGATAGCATCGAAAAAAGCTACCATCAGTTTGGATGACCGGATCCAGAATTTTGAAAAACTGAGAGGATTGGCCACCCAACGGGAACGGTTGAACCAAACCTTGAACGAGTTGACAAAGTTCAACTACAATCAAGGGGATTCAGCTTCATTTTACATCCGGGATTCCCACAATTTGGAATTTAAAACGACCAATACGAACCTTATCAAATTGGTCACAACTCACTTACAATCTACTTTGGAGGAACGAAAGTCCGAGATTGAGGAACAGATTGTAAAGTTTGAACTCTAAGGTAAATCAAATCCTTAAAGCAGGAAGCCTACTCCCAAGAGTAGGTTTTCTTTTTTCCTTAAAAAAGTGAGGTATAGTATTCAATCAATATGTGCGCAAAGGTAAACTCGTAAAATACTCCCATCAAAAGCTTACGGCATAAAGCCGCTCCCGCACTCGCTATTTATTCCGTTTCCTTTTGAGCCGAGATTTTATCTTCCGTTTGGTTCTAGCTTAAATATTAATTGTTTAACTAAAATCAAATGTTATGTATTTATCAAATTTACAGCAGGATGAAATCTTCGTTCCATCAGAAATGAAATCCCTGAAAAGCCTGACCCAGATGGAATCCCGAAGGGGACTTGAAAATGCCATAATTTCGAATGGCAAAATTGTCAACGTGGTATCGAACAGCTACGGCCACGTACCGAACGAACTATTCTTTAAGAAAGCAGAGGAAATGTTGACTGATGCAAAACTGAATTATCAGAAACGGACGATCAACAGGAATGATAGGTCTTTCATTACCGACTTTATCATCGACGATAAAAGCCAGTTTTCGGTAAAGAATGAAAAAGACCTGATACTGCCGATGCTGCGGTTTAAGAATTCCTATGATGGGAGCGAAAAAACTTCCGGGCATTTTGGCTTTTATCGGCAAGTATGTTCCAATGGTTTACACGTTTCACAAGCTGAAATTGAGTTTTCCATCAAGCACAGTAAGAACAATACCGACCTGATAATGCCAAGGTTGAACAATTTGTTCGATAAGTTCGTGGATAATGAATTTTATAGCATTACCAAGAAGTTCGACAGAATGAGGGAATTTGAAATCATCGACACCAAGGAATTTGTGAAGGCTATCTTGGACAGAACGAATTTGTTCCGGTATGAATGTAGTGATAAGAACAATGATCCTTCAAAGAAATCCCGGGAAGTCCTTGAAATTCTAGATAACGAAGCGTTGTTACTTGATGAAAAACCTAATTTATGGATAGGCTATAATGCTTTCAATCAAATGCTTCACAATACATTGAAGAAAAGCTTTTCCCAACAGGAACGATTGGATAAAAAACTGTTCGATGCCGTTTATGAAATGGCTTAATGTCCTAATAGGTTTATCCAGTACCTTAAACTGGATTTTTTTTATTCTGAGCAAAAGAGTTTATTTGGAAAGTTAGCTTTGCAATCGACACTATCCCACTCAGCACATTCCCCTACATTCCGCAGAAAAAGCTCCACTGGGAAAAGCGCTTCATTATCAAAGGTCTTGAACTCAAAATCAAAGCTTCCGATTTCCATTGCGTTAAACCCTGCGGAGGAAGGGTACGAACATTTCATTCCCCAATTACCTTTTTTAAATTAAGCCCGTCTTAAATCTTAACCTCATCTTTCCTCGAAATACCACTTCTTTAAGAATCACCTAGTTTTAGCCACGACTACTACTATTGCACATTAATTTAAAAATACTATTTGCTGTTAGTCTTTTTATTAGGATTATAATTCAATTATATTGTGCTAGAATTTAATTTTCGTGACTGAATGAGAGAAAATATCCAAAAATTAGTAGACTATACTGCCACATTGGATGGCGACGAAAAAGGCGAAGCTCAAGTATTCTGTGATAGATTTTTTCAGGCTTTTGGACATCAGGGCTATAAGGAAGCTGGTGCCATCTTAGAATTTCGGGTAAAATCTAAAAAATCGACAAATTTTGCTGATTTGCTCTGGGATAATCGAGTCCTAATCGAAATGAAGAAAAAGAGTTCAAAACTGCAAAGTCATCGAACCCAAATTTTTGATTATTGGTGGAAGCTTAGGCCTAACCAACCTAAATATTCCATTCTTTGTAATTTTCAGGAATTTATTATTTATGATTTTTCGCTCCAAGATGAGCCTTTGGACAGAATTAAAATTGAAGAACTATCCGATAGATATACATCCTTTAATTTTATGTTTCCTAAACCGGAAACACCAATATTTAGGAATAATCTCGAAGAAGCTACCAGAAAAACGGCAAGTCTTGTTGCGGCAGTTTTCAATTCCCTCGTGGAGCGAGGTGAAGATAGAGGAAGAGCACAGAAATTTATACTTCAAGCAATATTTACAATGTTTGCTGAAGATTATAATCTACTGCCTAAGGACATTTTTACTCAAATACTAATAGATTGCTTGAACGGTTCGGGTAACAGTTATGACTTAATTTATGGTTTATTTCAACAAATGGATACCAGAAAAAGAGCACGAGGCGGTCGATTTATTGAGGTGCCTTATTTCAACGGTGGATTGTTTACTAAACCTGAAGCTATTGAGCTGACGGAGGATGAATTAGATAAGCTACACCAAGCAGCCACACGCAAATGGAATAAAGTAAACCCAGCAATATTCGGAACAATTTTTCAAAGTAGTATGGGGAAAGATGCCAGACACGCATTTGGCGCCCATTTTACATCAGAACTGGACATTTTGAAAATTGTACAACCCACTCTTATAAAGCCTTGGAGAAAAAAGATTTCTAAAACAAAAACTCTTACGGAGATGAAAGCCTTAAGACGAGAGCTTTCTTCCTATGAAGTTTTAGATCCAGCTTGCGGTAGTGGGAATTTCCTATATATTGCTTATCGGGAACTCAAAAGGATTGAATTGGAATTATTGGACAAAATCCACATAGAATTCCCAAAAAGTGCTTCCGAAATTGGCACACAAAGTATTGTCAGTATAAAGCAGTTTCACGGTATCGATTTTAACGAATTCGCTGTGGAATTGGCTAAAGTGACCTTAATGCTTGCTAAAGAAATTTCCATTAAGGAAACGCAGGAATGGATTAATACAATACAAACGGGACTTCCATTTCAAATGGAAAGTACTTTGCCACTTGATAATATGGATGCAAATATCGTTTTTGCAGATGCTCTGTTTACAGAATGGCCAAGAGCTGATGTAATAATTGGAAATCCACCTTATCAAAGTAAAAATAAAATGCAAAAGGAGTACGGGATTGAGTATTTAAACAAAGTTTGGGATGCCTATCCAAATATTTCCGGCAACGCGGATTATTGCGTTTACTGGTTTTACAAAGCTCATTTGAACCTTGATTATGGTGGGTATGCAGGTCTTGTTGGCACAAATACCGTAACTCAAAATTATAGCAGGGAAGGCAGCTTAGATTATATCGTAAAAAATGATGGTCAAATATTTAATGCTATTTCATCACAACCCTGGTCAGGGGATGCAGTAGTGTTTGTTTCAATCGTGAACTGGAAAAAAGGTAAATATATTGGGAAAAAACATCTATATGTTGAGAATGAAAAAGATGAGCAGGTAGAATTTATAGTTGATGTTATAAATAGTAGCCTCTCTTTGGAGATTGATGTTACTTCGGCCAAAACACTAAAATGCAATAAAAATCCTAAGATGGTTTTTCAAGGTCAAACTCACGGTAACTCCGGATTTTTATTAAGTAAGAAGAAAGGGATGGAAATTTTATTGGAAAATCCTAATAGCTCCAATGTACTAAAGCCATTTTTAATCGGTCGCGAGTTAGTTGCTTCAATAGGTAGTCAACCAAACCGTTTTGTTATAGATTTTACTGGTAGAAATGTTATTGAGGCTGCAACTTTTAAAAATTTATTTGAAATAGTAAAACAGAAGGTTCAGCCAGAAAGAGAAAAAAAAGCTAAGGAACAAGAGGACAAAAATCAAGCTGCTCTTGAAAAAAATAAAAAAGCAAAAACAAACAGACATCATATCAATTTTTATAACAAATGGTGGTTACTATCCTATGGTAGAGAAGATTTATTGAAAGCAATTTCAAATACTGAAAGATATATTGTTTGCTCAAGAGTTTCATCAAGACCGATATTTGAGTTCGTTTCCAGTAAAATAAACCCCAATGATGCATTAATGGTTTTTAATTTTGAAGATGATTATAGCTTTGGCATTATTCAATCGAAAGCGCACATACTTTGGTACCAAGAAAAATGCTCCACAATGAAGGGAGATCCAAGATATACTCCTAATACTATATGGGATACTTTTCCTTTCCCACAAAAACCAAATCTAAACAAAGTGAAAAAGGTAGCTAATGCAGCTGTAGAACTCCGTAATAAAAGAAATGAATTGATGAAGAAACATCAATTTACATTGAGAGACCTATATAAAATTTTAGAGGAACCGGGAAGCAATCCTATGAAAATACTTCATAAAAGATTAGACGACGCTGTGTTAGATGCTTATGATTTTGATAAACGGAAGGATATTCTAACCCAAATCTTAGAATTGAATCTTGAGATTTATTCAAATGAAACAAAAGGCGTTCCGATAGAATCGCCCGGATTACCGTCTTTTATTACAAATTCTGATGAGTTTAAAACGAATGACTGCATTCAAATTTCAACTTCAAGTAGTGCTTACACCTAAAGCAGTTTTTCAAATAAAAAAATTTTTATAGAAAAATCCGATGTTATAATCCATTCAACACATTCCCCTGCATTCCGCAGAAAAAGCTTCATTCCGGGAAAAGCGCTTTATTACAAAGGTTTTGGACATAACTCCAAAGCTTCCAATTTCCATTGCACTAGTCTGCTTATACCCGAAAAAAATCGGGAGGCGACCAAACTCCATTCCCATCTACACCGTTGAAGTCAAGACCGTTAAGGTTCTCAAATAATTAATAAATTCGTTTTTTAACTAGTAGGGTCTATTATTTCTATTTCGATAATGTTCATCTCTGATTTCAGCATAATAACCCGATAGTTTATAGGATTTGGCGTGTTGTGTTTGTTTAACAAAAGATAAGTCAAGGCTGAGCATATACGGCGTTTTATGCTGTTGCACTATTACCGATTCAGTATCATCATCATTTGTAACTGGATCAAAATACTTCAATTCCAACTTCTTTTGGTTTTTGAATTTGTTGGATTTTACCAGCAATTGTTCAAATTCAAAGTCGGTTACATTATTGGTGGAGTAAAAAGCCTTATTTGCATATAAACAGGTTAAAACATTCAGTACTTCTACATCTTTTTCATTTATTGCTATTTGACTGAATTGTTTTCTGTTTCCTACTTTATATACTTTGGGGTCGTACATTAATAACATTAAATCTGGAGCTAATGGATAAAAAATCTGTAAACCTTTACTTGCCATACCATTGTGTCCGTAAGGAAATTTGCGTGATTCTAAAAATTGATTGTATTTTGATACCGGATTATCGCTAGTTATAATTTTTTTGGAGGTCTTATTAATGAGTAGCTTAATTTGCATATCCATCATCATTGGTAGGCTCTTAAGTAAAATGTCCAATGTTTTTTCAATCGCGTCATCATACGCAAAAAAATATTTGTCATATTCAAAATCTTTGAATTGAGATTCAAATTTCATTGCAGTTTTCATTGTTTTATCAATCATATCATTGAACTCATCTGCATTTGCTCGCGTACGATAGGCTTGAAGTAAAATAAACAGCCAAATCCAATAATAGTCATCAGACCTATTTTTAGGTAAAGTTTTCGTCTTAACTACTTCCTTTAGAATAATGGAAGTGGTATCCTCAATGTTCCCAAACCATTTCTCTCTTTCTAAATCCTTACCATAAAAATAAGATTCTTGTGCTTGGCCCGCTAAATCTGCTTGCTGAATAATTTCACCTGATTTTTTTAAACATAATTTTATGTGTTTTCTATTATGCTTAATACTGAAAAATTTCAGATAGAATTTTGGAACGTAATGTTGTTTCTTCTTTTCTGCCATAAAAATCTTAATTGATTACT
The DNA here is from genome assembly GCF_042433895.1 of Mesonia maritima. Lineage (NCBI taxonomy): Bacteria > Pseudomonadati > Bacteroidota > Flavobacteriia > Flavobacteriales > Flavobacteriaceae > Mesonia > Mesonia maritima. Next base: position 122,278 of record NZ_JBHLUA010000002.1, read on the forward strand.
AATTTAAATATTCTTATTCTTTTAATTTTCTCAAACAGAATATTTCAGATTACATCCCACTCAGCACATTCCCCTACATTCCGCAGAAAAAGCTCCATTCCGGAAAAAGCGCTTCATTAAAAAAGTCTTGGACACAACTCCAAAGCTTCCGATTCCCATTCCACTTGCCCGCCCATTCCCGAGAAAAACCGGGAAGCGGCCAAACTCCATTCCCATCTACAGCTTTGAAGTCAAGTCCGCTTTAAATCCTACTTCAAGAGGATAATTCGTTTTCATAAGCCGATTAGCACATTGCCGCTCCATTCCGCGCCCGCCTGCCGAAAAGACAGGAATCGCTCCATTCCGGGCAAAGAGCTTTCCTACATAGGTCTTGGACACCATCCCCGATTGCTACTTTCCATTCCGTTTGCCCTTCCCGCGCTGCCGGGAAGCGCACTCCATTCCAATACGAAATCGTGAACGGAGTCCGCTTTTCATCTGAATTCCATTTATGATTTAGTCCCGCTTCCTATGTTTTCATACTTCACAAAAGGCATTTAGACCTACTCCCGCACCGCCGCTGTCCCTACCTATTTTTTGTAAGCAAAATACCAACATTCGGAAGTTAAACGGAGTGCATAACCGGTCGTGCCTCCCTTTTATAACTCCTTATTAATTCCAAATATTGAAAATGTATCAGCAACAAAAAAAGGTAACAGCGGACGGCTCTATGGGAAGTAAATCTAAACTGAATAGTATGAAATCTTACAAAAACATCAAAAAGGAAGCGGGACTAAAAAAACAAAAAAAGGAAAACGCTCTGGATATAATAAGTAAATCACTTCAAAAAAATATAAACGCAAACTGCCTGAATGGTTCGGGTAGCATTTTAATTAATCTTTAAATATTTTATTATGAGTACTTTAAAAAATCACGTACAGTTGATCGGAAATGTTGGCGGGGAGCCACAAATTACTAATCTTGAAAGCGGTAAGAAAGTAGCCCGTTTTTCACTCGCCACAAACGAGTATTACAAAGATGCCAAGGGCGAAAAAGTTCAAAATACCGAATGGCACACCGTAGTAGCTTGGGGCAAAACTGCCGAGATCATCGAGAAATATGCCGGAAAGGGCAAGGAAATCGGGGTAACGGGAAAACTGAAATCCCGAAGCTACGAGGACAAGGACGGTATCAAAAGATATGTTACCGAAGTGGAAGCCAACGAAATCCTTTTGTTGGGAACTAAGAACGGCAACAATTCAGCCGAGTAATCTAAAATTAAAGAGGGCGTTCCTCTCGAAAAGTGCGCCCTCTTTTTCATTATTAACTCCATAAATAGAAATCAAAATGAAAGCACAAGTTAACGAAATCAAAGAGGGATTGCAACATTTTCACGGTTCGGAAACCATATTTCAAATCCCATTATTAAGAACCCGATACACCAACGGAATGAAATATTTGGCGGAAGCTGCGGAATGTTTTTGGCTCATTACGGACACTTCCGTAATTGCCAAAAGCCTGATGAACCGAAGCGAATTTATTACCATCGACTTCAAGAGATTGCCCGAGGAAAAACAGGATTTTACGGGCTACGAGGCAGAGATAATCTACACGGATGGTAACGATAATATTTTGGAAAAACACGGGTATCGGGCGACTGATTTTCCACTCGATGAACTGCGATTATTTTTTGTAAATAATACGCTGATGTTACCGAGCGAATATTAACCCATTCAAAAACTTAAAAATTATGATCTATCTAAATTTTTCAGACCTGAACGGGGAAGCGCAAGAACGTCTTTTGGAAAGTTCCAAAAAGGACGTTGAGCAAAAATTTGGCGATGATATTCGGAAGTATTCAAAAAAGCATTGCACCAATTTTGATGTGATGATCGAAGAGGAAGCACTACGGAATTTATACAGTTATACCTATGTGTTTAATATCTGAAATTGTCCAAATAGGAACGGAAAGACCTTTGAATTTTCAGAGGTCTTTTTTTGCTAAAACATATCCAGTTCAATAAAAATCCTTATCTTTATTTCGCTGAAATTCAGCATTCAATTTTACGTAGGGTTATCCCATTTTTGACTTTCGCCGATAACCCTGCCCATCGAAAAATTACATAACGGGAAATCTTTTCCCTGAAATTGGCAATTGGCTTTTTAGCCAAATTGTACGAAATTTTTGTCCGCCTGTGGCGAACGAAAAGGAGTAGCAAGAGGGTAACACGCGATGCGATGTTAAGCACTCCTACTCCTTGTTAATCACCTGATTTTTAAACACTTAAAAATCAGCCGATTATTTAGATTTCTACAATTTGCGACAAATGCCCTGTGAGCGCCTATTTTTAGGGAAGGATTTGCGACAAATCGGCGAATTATGGACTCATTTATCGGCATTAGGTTTAAAAAGGAAACCGCCAAGCGTTTCCAGCAATTTTCAAGAGCACACTTCAAATCACACACCGAGGCAATGGCCACGATGCTCGATTTTTTCTTCTACAACGAAATCTCGCCACGGGAAAAACTGGGCCCGACCGGAAGGACGATCGAGGCCAATTTAAAGAAACGGATCAATGCGGTAATCGCCATAATGAGGGATATGGAAAAGACCCAGACCAAACCCACCGTGGCGATGATCGAATCCCTTTTTCAGACCGAAGTACCCAAAAAGAAACCCTTGATCTTAGAGAAGAAATTTGTGGAGGAAAAGAAGGAAGTACGCTTCCGCGAAAAGCGAAATCTAAAGAACGAACTGTAAATTTTTGAGCGATGTATATCACGATCACACCCCAAAAATTAGGAGGAAATTATTCACAAAGTTCAGGCGATTTCGTGGGCTACTTGGAAAAGGAAAATCAAGGTCTGGAACAGGAAGACCTGCCGGCCGGGCAGGCGGGAATGGAACACTTTTTCAATCAATATGGCGATGAGTTTTCAGCGGAAGAAGTGGTAAAGGATATTGATGGAAATGGTGCAAAATTAAAAAAGAAAGAACCTAAATTTTATTCAATTACGGTCAGTCCTTCGAAGTATGAATTGAACAAATTACAGAATAGCAGTGAAGATTTAAAAAAGTACACCCGTGAGCTGATGAAGGATTATGTGGCATCGTTCAACCGGGAAATCAATGGGCGGCCGGTAACTATTGAGGATATTAAATATTATGCAAAAATAGAGCACCAGCGAACGTTTAAGGGAACCGACAAACAGATCAAGGAAAACCAACCCTTTGCCACCAAAATACTTCAGCTGAAAAACGAGATCCGAAGTATTGAAAGCGGCTCGATGGAAGGAAGTGTTAGGAAACGAGAAAAAGAAATCGCAAAACTGGAACGCCAAGCGCCACACCAACAGGATGGCAAACGGATCGTCCAGGGAATGCCCAAGGCCGGAAACCAAAGTCATATCCACATCGTCGTGAGCCGGAAAGACGCTTCCAATTCGTTCAGTCTTTCGCCCGGGAGCAAATACAAAGCCTCCGATGTCGAGATGAACGGTAAGAAAGTCAAACGGGGTTTCGACCGGGACAAGTTTTTTGAAAATGCCGAAAAGACCTTTGACAGGACGTTTGGCTACCAAAGAAACTTCGCAGAAACCTACAAGGCGAGGAAGGATTTTATTAAAAACCCAAAAATCTATTTTGCCTCGTTGATGAAACTGCCCACCAATGAAAAAGCGATTGCTTTTAAGTTGATGCGGGAAACGGGTATCCCGATAATGCCAAGTATCCCGACCAATCAAGCACAGCTTGCCCTAAAGGTTTTCAATAAGCTGCGCAAGGGTTTGGATGTGGCCATCAAATCAAGTTCAATCGGTATTTAATTCAAGACGATGGAAATAGAAAGTCTTTTTACGGTACTCTCGGTTATTAGCTTGACCAGTTTATTATTTTATTCGTTTTTCAAGATCAGTCGGTATGCGTTCGCGCTGAATATGCTGCTAATCGCAGCTATCTTTTATTATATTTCCGAAGAGAATCGGTTGATATTGACCCTACTTTATTTAGGTTGTCCGTTGATGCTAATTAATACAGGACTGTACGTTTTTTTGCACAAAACGGAGGAACCGAAAAATGCCGATAGCAAGTATCGTGTAAGCTTTGCAACGAGCAAGGGAAACTTCAAACTCGAAAACGTAAAAAGAGGGGCATCCATCATAGGATCTGCCGGAAGTGGCAAGACCGAAAGCGTGGTTTATGGATTTTTGAGGCATTTTCAGAAAGAAGCCTTTTGCGGGATCATTCACGACTACAAAGATTTTGAGCTGACTGAAATGGCCTATCCACTTTTCAAGGATGGTCAAATCCCGTTTAAGGTCATTTCCTTTGATAAAATCATCCATAGGGTCAATCCTATTGCACCTCGCTATTTAGAGAACGAGGAAAGCGTAAACGAAGTTTCAAGGGTGCTGATCGAAAATCTTTTGGAGCAAAGGGAATCCGGTACGAGCGGCACTACCAAATTTTTCAATGATGCTGCCGAAGGCTTGATTGGTGGATTGATTTGGAAACTGAAAACCGACTATTCCCAATTCTGCACATTGCCCCATTTAATAGCGGTTTACCAATATCTGGATACAGACAGCCTTATCCAGTTTTTGGAATCCAATACAACATCCAGAGCGATGGCAGATGCCTTTATTAGCGGTAAAGATTCAGAGCGACAGACAGCAGGTGTAAAAAGCACCTTGGCCAATGCGCTAAAACGAATCAGTACACAGCGAATATTTATGGCATTGTCCGCAGACGAAGTGCCACTTAATATAAATAGTCCAGAAAATCCTTGTGTAATTTCAATTGTGAATAATCCGAAATTTGAAACTTCTTATTCCCCTGTCATTGCAACAATAATCCATACTATTACCAAGCAAATGAGCGTGCGGAATTCCAAACCTTCTTTCCTGTTGATGGAAGAAGCCCCGACCATTCGGCTATTGAATATGCACCGTATTCCGGCTACGCTGCGGAGTTATGATATTGCCACAATTTATGTGATGCAGGACAAGATACAAAATGATATGATGTACGGCGACAAAGCGAGCAAGGCAATTTTGAGTAACCTTTCCTATCAATTTTTCGGCAAGGTAAACGACCCGGACACCGCCAAATACTACGAACGCTTTTTTGAAATTATTAAAGACCCGACCAAAAGCGTGAGCCGTGGCCATAACTTGGATTTTGATACACGAGTAACAACTGGGGAAAAAGAAATCCCGAAAATAAGGGCAGATGTTTTCTTTCGGCTGAATCAGGGAGAGTTTATTACCTATGCGGACGGGAAGGATAAAAAGGTGCAGTTTAAATTACAGCAAATTAACAGGGAACTTCCCGAAGAATCTAAACAGTATTCACAGGCAGATTTGGAGGCTAACTTTGAACGGGTTTATGAGGAGGCGCGGTCGATATTTGGATAATTAGGATATGCTAAAATTTTCATTAATTTCCTTTTCAATAATCTTATATTTATCCTTCACATCTTCACCCATATAAAAATCTAACAGATCATTTTTATCCAAAGTTCCATCTTCTAAAAACTTATTCAGATACTGTTGGTTGAAGTCTAATAACAACATAGATTTCTTAATTTGTTTTAAAATTGTTTTATTATTCTCAATATTATTCTCAACTAGATTTTTAATCAGGGATATTTCATTTATATCCTTAATGATACGATTTACCAGAATAGCCAAAATATTATTATCGACTTTAACACTCTTAGCATTTAAAGCTATATCCCTTGCCAACATATAAGCTATTGACAAATTAGAATAATTCCCTTTCTGGGAATCGATTATAGCGATAAAACCAATAGAAGGAATGTAGCCCACATTTTCAAATGCTTTAAGAATTGAGTTATCCACGAGAGAAATATCAAATACGATAAGGCTAACCTTTGAATCCCTATTTGCTTGAGCTTCTATTAATTGACTCCAGGCTGTATCGGTTCTACGAGTAAAAATTTCTTTTGATTCTATATCTCCAAATTTGATACTCTTATCAAACTTGCACTCAATAACAATCTTTAAGTCTTCATTCCCTTCTATTTCGCAGACTATATCACCAGTTTTATTTCGGTTAATTTTACCTTGTACATTTCCAGTTAAGTAGGCTTTGTCTTTTAACCGCTTATCCTTAAAGTACTGATTTAGAAATTCCGCGACTTCATCCTCAGCCAAGTTTCCTTTTATTGCAGATTTATAGAAAAGTTCCTTTTTCATTTCAAAAATTATCTTCAAACTTTCCAGTTCAGTACCCAGTTCATTTGATGTTTTCGATAAAAATGCGGATAGTCGATCTTCCATAAGTGCGAGGACACCAATATAAATAGCTTTTAATAATTTTTCATCACGATCAGACACGGGAAGATTATCAAAATAATTAAAGACTATTTGATTCTCAATTTCAAACTCCTTTACTTCAACTCGTTTCAGTTGTTGATTGAGTCTTATCATTTTGCTTAAACTTTAGAGTACCTGTACCTTCCTTTGATACTTTGGGCTAAATATGTTCCGTGGGATTCAGCACCAATAAGCCCTTTATATTCTCTTTCTGGAAGGTCAAAATATTGATAGACCGTGCCGTTTTTAAATTCTATTTCTAATGTGGATGAATTGTTGTCATAGCCAATAGATGCTATGTTCGATGATTTTACTGGTTTTCTATTCATAATACTTTATTTGATAATTTTACTAATTTTAGGATTTTGAGACCTCCAGGCCTCAATAAATTCTTCGTAGTTAGGGCTTTCTTCCATTTTGTTGCCCCAACCCCCAGGCATTAAAGATTCTTCTGTATCAACAATATCGAATACGATAGGATCTTGACTATCAGGTCTTTTATCCTTCGGTGGAGCTTTGATAAGCGATCTCATAGGAAGCTTTACCGATTCTCCTAAGATTATAGCCTCTCCCGTTTTTAATATTGGGAGCATACTTGTAAGACCTTCCAGATTATCTGTGACAGCACTTGTTATGTGGGCGCGATCAGTAGAGTTCGCCAATCGGAGAGCAAAGAATGTACCACATTGTGAAAGAATTGTAGAATTTATTTCTGACGGTCTTTGACTAACTATCATTGAGCCTATCCCATATTTCCTACCCTCCTTCACAATTTTTTGAACAATCGATAACGCGCTACCTTCAAAGTTTAAATAATTGTGAGCTTCTTCCATTACCAAAAGCAATGGACGTTCCTTGCCTCCTTGCGAGAGGTTTCTTGCCCAGAATAAGCCTTCATAAACTATACGCAGTAAAACTCCGATAATTGTATTTAAAATAGTTATTGGAACACCTGATAAATCCAAAATAGTAATTGGCTTGTCGCTTCCTATCCAACCTTTTATCAGGGAATCTAAATCTTTTTCTATAAATCCATCCTTTTTTGGAGTCCAATCCCCAGGTTTGAAAATAAAATCATACCTTGGAATTCTCAACTTTGAACCCAATGAATGTAACTGTTGGCTATTATTTAAAGGGGTTTCAGGCAAGTATTGAACTCGATCACCATTTGCTTTGGAGGTATTTATTTTTTTAAAAATAGGAGGAATACCCCGAACTGGATCACCTAATATCTTATCTCCATTTTCATCAGTTTCAAAAGCAAGATTTTCCATAATCGTCCCATCCTTGTCCGGATAGAACTTTCCTAGCGTTTCGGTATAAAGGTCATACCAGAGATGATTCAAGCTAAATGGTATGGGAGAATCAATACTAAGGTTATCTATGTCGATTCCGGTTTTAGGATGTTTTTCCAAACTTTTCAACTTAGCTTGCTGAATTCTTTCTAGAATTACATTTTGATCTTTTTCGGCAGCAAATTTTCCAAAACTGATATCACATAATTCTTCAAAATTTAAGGCCCAAAAGGGAATAACCAATTCTTTTTCTTGACTTCCTTCGCTTTTGTCAGCGTTAATTTTAAAAATATTCGCTCGATCTTTTAGAGCTTGTCCATACTCTCCGTGTATGTCAAACACCAAAATTCGTGATGATGGATATTTCTCAGAATCGGATAGCGCATTTAACAGACTTGCAACTGTCGTTGACTTTCCTGAACCAGTTGTTCCAACTACTGCTGAATGTCTCGTAATTAACCTATTTACATCCACCAAAGCAGGAATAGATTCGGCTCCCGCAATATGTCCAATATTTACAAAGTATGGTTTGTCTGGTTGTCCATAGATTCGTTTTAGGTCTACTTCAGATACTAAATGCACTTCATCACTAATTGTTGGATATTGAGAAATCCCTCTTTGAAATTCACCAGATCGATGTCCTTCCCCAACCAGTTGTACAGTTATCCATCTATTTCCATAAGGTTGGTCGTTTTCTGGTGCTGCGCTTGCGCCGACCTGAGTAATAATTCCAAACAAAAAATTGTATCCAATTGGAATTTTAACAAAACTTCCAATTTGTCCAATTTTGTAACCTTCACCATTTACATATGTCAAACCAGATAGTGAATCGTTGACCATTGCTATTCTAATGGTAGTGCCACTAACGTCTTGTACGGAACCAAGATAAGTAGAGTTATTTTTCATCCAAAAGAGTTTGATTATATCCGATTAAAGCTTGAAGGAAATCCCCCATTTTTGAAAAATCACCAAGATCTAAATCGCAAAGAGCTGCTTCTTCGTCATCCCTTTTAGACAGACAATTAGCTAAATTATCCTCATCTTCCAATAAGGCTCCTAATTTCCACTTGCCTCTAACCGTACCAATTATCGCTTCGTCTTTAGCCCATATAGCAAGATTGCCTCTGTTTAATGCAGCATCCACACCTTTAGGGTACTTTTCAGTCGTTGAATCATTTTCTTTATTTTTCTCAGTTAAAGAGCCGAATAACATCGAAATTACCATACTATTTGGGTTCGCTCTTAGTGAACCTAAAATGCAATCATTTATATGCTCGTCGTTAAAAGAATAACCTGAGATAATAAGTAATGCGTTAGGTTTTCTCAAAAAGCGAGAAAGTTGATCCATCAAAGCCAAAAAAGGCATTTTTCTACTTTGGTCATATTTGAGATGAGATGGGTAAATTAGCTGTGAAGCGTCTATTTCTTTAGTTCTGCTTGATCTGAATACCTGATGATTTTTCTTTTGAAACCAATTAATAGAGCCGTGGATTTTCCAAAGACGTGTCCAATGATTTGGTATTAAATCGTCTTCAACTGATCTCAAATCAAAAAATGACTGTCTTGAACCGACAAAACCATCAAAGTAGGGTATGGATAAGTCCTCAAAGGTTTGTTCCATTAGCAAATCATAATTCGTTGTAAATACTTCGACAGGTTTCTCACGATCTATTGATATCCATTTTGCAAGTTTATGATATGGGGATTCTTTATTTGGTAATTCCACATCCAATTTACTTACGATTTTCGTGCATATTTCGCTTTCCAGTTTGATAAGCTCTTCATTGCTAAAGCCTCTAACGCTGTTACCAACCGAAACATCTTTCAAACCTCTTATAAAACTCAAAATATCTTCAATGTTTTTAATACTTTTTTGAGCTAAACTTATTTCATCTAAAAGTTTATCATAATCATTTTTGACATCTGTTTTTGATGATAGTTCCGAACTTAGAAATTGGGTCAATCCGGCTACATCAGGAATCAGAGGCCATTGCTCCTTCGGCATATTTACGGATAAGGGACAGCCAGCAGATATAAAGTAGCCTATTGGTTTTTTGTCTTGGGATAAAGTTTGACGTAAAAACTTAATATGTTTAATAGGATCGTGATAATTATCCATATTGTTGATTGATTTCTGTTTTGGAGTAAATTTAACAAACTTTTAGAATTCGCTTTCAAATTTTCAAGTTTGTTTGAAATAAAGCCAATCTTGGATTTTAAATAAATATAAATTTTATAGTATTTATTTTAGTTTTACGTCTAAAATACATATATTGCTCTAATAATTACTAAAGTTATGGTGGCGGAATATATCGACAAATTGCTGTCTGTGGAAGAATATTCTTTTTCCCTGGAAGAATTGATGAGCCGAACCCAGAAGAGCAAAAACGCAATTTGGCAGGAATTGGCTCATCTGATCGAAAAGAACAAAGTCCTCAATCTAAGAAAGGGCTTCTACCTTATACTGACCCCAAGGTATTCCAGTTTTCGAAAACTTCCCATAAACCTGTATATCAATAAACTTTTTGATTATTTAGACCGTAATTATTATTTGGGTTTTTATAGTGCTGCAAAAGCCTATGGAGCAAGCCATCAACAATCTCAGCGCGATTATGTAATGACATCCTCCCCGAAACTGTTGGATATTCAGAAATCGGCCATTGATATCCGTTTTTTGACCACTTCCGCTTGGCCGGAACAAAATATACTTTCAAAAAAATCAGATGCCGGAACTTATCAAATTTCGAGTCCTGCCCTGACGCTTGCCGACTTAGTGCATTATCAGAATAAATTGGGGGGGCTGAACCGAATGCTATCGACTATTGAAGAGTTAATGGAAGAAAGCACACAAAAGGACCTTGAAAATTTATTGAGTTGGTACAGCAATAAAGCCACGCTTCAACGATTGGGGTTTTTATTGGATGAAATAAATCAAAAGAATGGTTTATCTACTTTAATTTTTCAACATTTGGAAAATCAAAAAATACATCCGGTTTTATTGAAGCCGACCAACCAACAACGACCTGGTTCGGTGGATAATAAATGGAAAGTGGACATCAATCTAAAATTAGAAGGCGACTTATGATTTCAAGACCCTATATTGCCCAATGGCGGGAATATGCACCGTGGAAAGAATTTGCACAAATTGAGCAGGATTTGATTATTAGTCGGGCGTTGGTAGCAATTTTTGCCGATGATTTTCTAAGGGAAAACCTTGCTTTCCGGGGCGGCACCGCTCTACATAAATTATATCTGAACCCGGCACCGAGATATTCCGAGGATATTGACCTTGTACAGGTTCGGGAAGGCCCTATCAAACCCATTATGAAGCGCATTGGCGAGGTCATTACTTTTTTTGAGGAAGACAGGCGTACACAGGTAAGAGGGCACGGAGCAAAAGCGCTGTACAGGTTTACATCCGAATATGAAAATGAGCGTCGCCGGCTAAAATTAGAGATTAATTGTAAAGAACACTTCAACGTACTCGATTGGGTAGATTTCCCTTTTGAAATGGCGAACCCTTGGTTTTCGGGGAGAGCTGATATTAAAACATATAAAATCAATGAACTTTTGGGCACGAAGTTGAGGGCGCTTTATCAACGAAGTAAAGGAAGGGATTTGTTTGATCTGGATTATTCCAGACAATATATGAAACTCGATATTGATGAGATTATCAAGTGCTTTAAGGTTTATATGGAATCTTCCGTTGGCAAAGTCCCTTCCCAAAAAGAGTTCCTACAAAATATGGAAGCCAAGAAAAACGATGCAGCTTTTGAAGGCGATATGGAAGGTTTGTTACGGCCGGAAATCCTATACGATCAAAAAGCTGCTTTCCATTGGTTGAAAGAAACGGTTATTCCAAGAATGTGATTATTTTAAAAAGGCGATTTATCCTTTGAACCTCTTGCAGTAGCCAACCACTTGCCGTCCTGCTTGATCAGTTTAAAAATACCAGGCGTTTTATCGTATGCTGTGGTATATTTTACCCAAGCCACATCGCCCATAATCGTATCCTGCAAAACAGTAAAGTTAGAATCATCCTTTGGTGTAGCGTTGAACATATTTATGGTATTCATATAGTTGGAATACGCCTGTGGTGTGGAATGTGCTTTTAAGGTTTCCTCATCTTTTTCATAAAAGCTTTCAATGACGATTTGGGCTGTAGCACTTGGTCCTGAAATTTTAGTTTCAGAATCAGCACAAGAAAGGAACAGTAATGTGAGCGAAAAAACGACATTTTTTTTCATAACAGTATTAATTTGGGTTATTAATATATCTATGTGATAGTTTCATTTCAATATTTCGTTCGCCATCCTTTTCATTCAATTCCAAAACTGCCCTACGGTCATTGGATAATGAAAACTTGGGCAACACATAAACGAAGCGAACCGTTTCACTTTCTGTAATTTTTGAAGGCAGATTATTTATGTAAATAGGTTCTTGATAGAGGCGTTGTAACGATTTTCTTTTTCCTTTTTGCCGAGTTTCAATCGACAGGTTCAAGAAATTCAAATCGTAATCCAAAGCAGAATTATTTTCAATCTGGATAACGAAGTAGAGCTCTTCCTTATCAAAAACAATATTCTCAACACTCAAAACAATACTTTCGTTTCGTTTCTTAATTCGACCTATGCGCTGTTTTCTATTGAGAAGATACGAGCAGAATTTTTGGTAATAATAGGTTCTATTATCTACAAGTTCTTCAGAAGATTCAACAAGAACCGAATCAGTTACAATCGGTTTTTCATTACCGATACTATTTGATAACGGAATGAAATAATTGAGCTTAGAGAGCTGTTTCTTATATCTTACAATATACGAAAAAATTGAACCATTTCTATTGACTACTAAAAGGTTACTTTCTTTTCCGGGCTTTGCTTGAAGAAGTCCGAAATATTGTTCTTTTTCTCGATTGTAGGTAAATACAAAATTGTCTGAACCGGTTATACCTTGCCGTATGGGTTCTGGAAAAAACAGCGCAACATTTTTGGTATCATTGGCATAAATGGTATCGAGGACTTTTGTTGTTTGTGCTGTAGCCTGTGCCGAGCAAAGTCGAGGTGCGAAAGCGGAAATCAACACCAGTATTAAAATTGAGATAAATGTTTTCATAACTTGGGTTTTAAAATGAGTTTGTAATTGTTCAGCACCGTAACTTTTACATTGCGGTTGCTTCGCCTTAGCACCTTTGTTACGCCACCTACTTGCGGAACTGTTGGTATATTGATATCGCCAATAATATCGTCGAGAACTTCGGTGGTGGCTTCTGCCCTAAAATTGTTCTGTACATAGATACCTTCGCTACCATCTGACAAATCGAAAGCTTTGAGCTTAGTGGGATGGTGCTTTATGTTTTCAATTTCAATCAAAGCTCGGTTTGGTTGAAAACTGATAAACCCAAATACAAGCGTATTCTTTAGCATTAGCTTACCATTGATGGTAGCAGCTTTTGTCAGGCGCATTCGCAATCTGGTATTCGCTTTTACGACTTGGTCGCCATCTACCACCACGTAAATAGTTTCATCTGTATTGCCTATGATTGAAACTTCATTGGGTTTTGGCGAAGCTGCGAAGAATAATTGATGTTCCAAGCCCAATTCCTTTGCTTCAATTTTTTGTTTCTTCTTTACTTCAGCGGAATCAATTCTTGACACCACTTTGTGAACAGTTCTTTTCTGTCCAAAGTTTTGGTATCGTTTCTCTGAATATTGAATCTTACCAGCCTCATAGATGCTATCTACGATACGTTCTTTTTCACGTTCTGGAAGGTCTGGATCGTAAAATCCCAATGAATCAATCAATTTTTCATCGTAGATACTGGGTGCATTGTTTTCACGTACTTTTTTCAAGTCGTTAATCGCATCCAGTTTGGAATCATACTCTTTTTGGTCTTCTTCCAAATCAGGAACTAAGGTCTGTTTAAGGTTTTCAGTTTCACTTTCATCATCGCCCATTACCATCACGGAATATGAAATGAGGAATATGAAAATCACGGCCAACACCGCAGCAAATACTATTTTATTCTTTTCAATTTTCATTATTTAGTTTTTTTAAGGTGTTTTCGAAGTAATTTGTAATCAGTAAACCGTGGGGATTGTTGGGAAAGTTCCGGTCAACCGTCATTAGGTTTCCTGTTGAAATCAATTCATAGGTATCGATTATTGAACCTCTATTGATTTCAAAAATGGTCGTCGTGGTAAAACTATACGCACCATCATTTTCGGTTATCCGTGAATCGATGCTCAGCACTTTTTGAACCAATGAATACTGAAGTAATCTATTGTAAACACCATCGGCTTTTTTCTGGCGGTAGAGATTGTCCACGGAACTATTACCCAACCAAAGTGCCTTTTCCAAGTTGCGCTCGTAATTACTGGCATCGATGTTATAGAAATAGTTGTGGAACAGATCTAAATGTGCCAAAGCTTCTACTCTGAAATTCTCTTTTTGGGTCACGAGCTTCAGCGGAATGATACTGCCATCGGTATTGATGGCAAAGGCGCTATTGAGTGCTTTTTGATTGATGTTGAATACCATCCAAACTGAAAATGTGCTGGACAGCAAGGCACAAACAATGACTGTCAGAACGATAAACCGATTCAGCTTTAGGACGTTGTAAATATTCTTATATGGTGTTTTCATATTTAATCTGATTTAGGCAGTAAATAATCTGAGTGTAAAGGACGTGGCACGTTTATACAGTTTGAATTTCAGGAACACAATAAATCCTACTGAACCCAATTGAACCACAGGTGCAAAAAATCCTTGACCTGTATCGGTTCCGAATAGATTGACCCAAAAATTGGTATTGATTTCAGTATAAATGGCATTGATAAATACATTGACAAGAAAGAATGCTGGCACGAGCATATATACCGCTGCATATAGTTTAAAGAACGTATAAGCGAGCGAACGAAATTTTTCAAAAACTGCCAGGCTAATGACCAGAGGAAAGAAGGCTTGCATTATTCCTAAAAGGAAGAAGCGTTCTGCCAAGAATAACGGATAGATGAACAAATCCAATATCCAAAGTATGGTGCTCATTATGAAAGACAATATCTTAAAACCGTACAATGGCGTGACCAATGCTTCGTATAAAAGCGTCATTGCCGAACTTGCGGCATCAAACAAACTTACGTCTTCCTCTAAAGGAATGTCTTGCATCTGTAAAGGCAATAATGCTGGTGCTGTCCCTCGATATTGCCCTTCAATAGCGACTAAGATGCCATCGAAAAAGCTTAAGACCTGTGTTGAGAAAATGACCAAAATGACGATAGCAAAATTTTTGGCCAATTCGCCAGGGCTCAATCCCCAAGTGTAGCCATCCTTATCTGCAATGCCTTCGTTATACTTTTTAAGGATGTTAACCAGAAAGAACAAGACAGCAAGCGTTTTCATTCCGGCAATGGTGTATTGCGAAAAGTCGCTGGCCTGTATAGTCTGGAAAACCGTGTCTATATATTCCAGTCCGATTCCTAAAAGTATGGTTGCGGTCATTTTTAATATTCGGTTTCTCGGTTATTGACTTTATCCTGCATTTTTCTGAAGGAAATAATGTCACGATAGCGTTTTGTTTTGGTCGTGATGGTGGAAACCATTTGCTTTGATTCCAGTTCTTTTGTTTTTAGAATTTCAGCACGTTCGGCATCACTCATTTTAAGGTAATCGTTGGATAGGACTTCGTCGATAAAATCCACCGTGTCCAATGAGTTTTGAACTATGGCATCAAAAGATTCCACAACCTTTGAAACTTCATCTGGCTTAATGTAAGGCGAGTTGAGAATATCCTGTACATCGTTTTGCATTACGTTGATAAGGCGTTGATTGTTCTGTCCAATTTCCTCAACTGCCCTCAGTTGCTGGACAACGCTTGATACTTTTTCTATTGCCTCTTTTGCATCTTTCAGGAATTTTACAGACTTAATCATCTGGGCTGTCTGCTTTCCAGATTCTATGAGTTGTTTTACCAAGCTGATAAAATTGGTATTATCATAAGTGGGCATTCCTTGGGCAGTCGCATTACCCGACATAAACAAAGTCAGGGCTACTGTCATTACTAAAATTTTAATTTTTGTCTTCATAATATTATGTTTTAGATGTAAATTGAATTATAGCTTTTTTCATATCGTGATGCTCTTCGTAGAGCTTCATTATTTCTTCATTTTCCTGTCCATCCGTTAGATAAGCTGCATATACTTCCTTCGGAACTTCGAGCCTGAAGATGTTGCTTTCCCTACCAATTTTGATGAACATTTCGGTGTACTTGCGTGATCCAGAAAGATTGTTTTTAATAGACTTTAATTGGTTCAGGTCGTGGGTTGAAAGGTTGAGTCTTTTAACTAGTTCGCCATAGCCTTTTTCATTGTTCAAACTGTAAATAACCTGTGTGTTTTCCAATATGCTGGCGGAAGTTGAATTGTTTGGTAGTTGATTGATGGATTGCAAAATAATTCCAATCGCACCGTTCTGTTTCCGGATGGCCTGATAATAGAATTCCACACTTTCCAGTACGTTTTCAAATTTCAACTGCTTGGCAAACTCATCGAACAGGATGATGCCTTTTTCTGCTCTGTTTTTCCAAATGGTTCTTTGGATAGCGGACTTGATGAGCTTGAGCATTACGGAAAGGATTTCTTTATTGTCCTTCACTTCGTCCAGTTCAAAAACGATTAGGCGTTTATCTTCTATTTTATAGGTTTGATCTTCGCTCACTTCAAACAGAAAACTATATAGACCATCGCCGACATATTCTGACATTACGTGCAAAAAGCTTGTAACATTGAAGTAGTCGGGATGGATTTTGAGTTTACCCAAAAGGTCTTTTTGGTTGCGCTCAATAAAATGATAGAAGCCATCCAACGAATGATTTTCTGAAGTGCTATCATAATAATGGCGCAGTATTTTCTTGACCGAGACGGATTGTGCCTTGGTTACTTTCAGATCCGAAGCAAAAAGTTCAAATAGAAAGATTGATAAATCTTCGAGCCGTTCTGGTGTCAGATCATTTGTATCGCTGATGTAAAATGGGTTAATGCCCAGATTCTTTCCACTTTCATAACGAAGTACGGTGTACTGCTCTGGATAGAGTTTGGCAAACTTGGTATAAGAACCACCCAGATCGATAATGACAAGGCGAACACCACTTTCAAAATACTGTCGCAGAATGTTGTTTGCCAAAAAGGATTTACCTTCGCCCGTTGGTGCGAAGATGGCAAAGTTCCGAGCTTTAATGCGCTTTTTGCGCTCATCCCAAACATCCTTTAGAACTGGGATGTTATGCTCCCGATCATTAAAGATAATACCGGTATCATCAGATTTGTAATTGGTGTTATTGATGAACAGGCAAAGGGCGTGCTTTAGATCGGTTACATACAAATCGTTATTAGAGAAATTGGAGGAAAAGCAACAGTAGCTGTTCAACATATAGTTCTTCCGTTCCTCACCGCGGGGATAGTAAGGAATAATATCCAGTTCCTTAAATTCGGTCTTGATTTTAGAGCCGATGCGGCTTAGGTTGGCGGCATTTTTATCCCAATAGACGATGTTCAGATGACCACGGATAATCCGCGCATTGTCATCGGCATTGATCTGGTCAAGGATGTGCTGGATTTTTCCTAATACCACTTTGTTTTGCGAACCAAAGTTGGAACTTTTGTTTAGTTCCTCGACTTTCTTATCGAGCAGCTTGCGCCACTTCTGTTTATCGTCCAGATAAAGAATTTGGTTGACAATGTGGTTTTCGTTAAGCGTAAGCCCTAAACCATCAATAAACCCTTGATGAAACACAAAATCGTCAGAAGTGAATTTCTCATTGGTCTTGCTACTTTGTACACTTTCGCCAAAGCACAGTTCGCTGTTGATGGCCAGGGCATCAAAATAATTTTCGCCGATATTGACGTTCTTTTTCTCAAGTAAAATATCCGTATCAAAACCTTCATTGAAGCCATTAAAGTACCCATTGGTCAGTTGCTCAATCCCTTTCGCTTCAAGCGGAAAAAATTCCATTTTACGGCTATTGTTGATAAAGGAAACCGAATCACTTACCGAGCCGATAAAGCGTTGCACGGTATCATCAAGTTCCCGGATAATGCTCTTGGAAACCTTTCGGAAGGGGTTGACATATTTGGGACTGTTAAGTGCTTTGTTCTTGGTCAGGATAAAGAACAGGAAACAGCGGTGCTCCATATATTCACGCCCTTTAAAATGATCGTGGGTCGCTTTTTCCAAAAAGGTTTTATTGGGCAGTTGTTGCGAAGAATAGGATTTTTTCAAATAAATATCCTGCTTATGAACTACAGTTCCCACCGGCAACGACTTCAAAGCCTGAAACCAAGCCCCGTGCATATCCTCAAAATCCTTTTCGGACAAGGAATAGATTTCGGGCAAATTGCCTTCATAGCACAAGACCACATTGCCATTATTGGCAAAAATGATATTGTCCTGAATATCCGCTATGGGTCGGTATGCCGAAAGGTTAATCTTGTTCATAATCGATGCCGGAGTTTCTTTTGTTACTGATGATTTGTGGGAAGGCTTTTGCCATTTGGAAAAGCTGTGGATTGCCGGTTATCCGGGTCAAAGCGATATACAAGGCTGAATTGAGCAGCAATACGCCAATGATTATTCCGAAGCTGAACGAGAAGATGATGACCAGTAGCGAAGCGAGAATGGAAACCATCATTATGGCAAACAAGGATATGGGCAGTCCGAAAATGACCGCCCGCTTCCTGATGTTTTTATAGACCTCGAATTTCTTCATAAAGCTCTTCTATTAAAGCCCTCGATGAGGGTTCATTTATACTACGATTCCTATTAGGTAAGTAAAGATTCCAACCACAGCTCCCGCTATTAGCACAAATACGAGTACACGGGTAATTCCTTTTTTAAGGTCTGCATTTTCCCCAAAGAAATGTCCTGCGTTGAACAGGAAACCGATAAGGAAAATCACCCCGAGGATTATCGGAAAAATGGTTCTGATGGTGTTTGAAACATCGTCAACTGAATCTTCGATTCCGCCGATTTGTGCAAAAAGTGATGTTGAGAGCAACGAAAGAAAAGTTGCCAAGTAGATTGATTTTTTCATAACGGAACAGTTTAAATTTTTGATTCGTTTTCGTTAAGGGAAAAGTACATATATTTGTATTCAAATACTTGTAAATCAAATATTTGTGAATAAAATATTATTTGGTATTAATTGAATTCCGTTGCCATTATTTGACATCAAATTTTATGGATTTTGGAAGGTAAGTTGTTAATAACCCGAAAAGTGAAAATGAAAAAAGTGCTCAAAAACGTCAGTTTTGTGATTTTGCTTCTAAAAATGTGTGTCATTTTTGGACAAGAAACGAGTGTTCAAAAACGAATAATAATTGACGTTGGACACGGAGGAAAAGATGCTGGTGCAATTGGTGTAAATGGAATCCAAGAAAAGGATGTGGTTTTGGATATTGCAAATGCCATTTTGAAGCTGAATAATGTATTGGAAGAGCCTTTGGATATTTATTTAACCAGGTATAGTGATACACTAATTTCTTTATCTGACAGAACTAAGCTGGCCAAAGCATTAAAAGCGGATTTATTTGTGTCCTTGCATTGCAATCATTCTGATAATCCGGATGCGAGAGGGATTGAGGTTTATGCTTTAAGAAAACAAGAAAAATTCTCGATGGAATCGGTATTTGCAGGCTATAAAATTGAAAGGGCACTTTGTGAAGTAATAGGTTATGAAAGTAGAGGTGTGAAGTTTGCCAACTTTCAAGTTCTGAGGGAAATGATTGGGTATTGCCCGGCCATACTTGTGGAAGCTGGATTTCTTACCAATGAAGATGAGGGAAATTATTTTTTGATACCTGAAAAAATTAAGGCAATGGCATTGGCTATTTTGATGGGA
Organism: Mesonia maritima; assembly: GCF_042433895.1. Taxonomy (NCBI): domain Bacteria; kingdom Pseudomonadati; phylum Bacteroidota; class Flavobacteriia; order Flavobacteriales; family Flavobacteriaceae; genus Mesonia; species Mesonia maritima. The sequence goes on from NZ_JBHLUA010000002.1 coordinate 141,781, forward strand.
ATAGATAACTATTTAAAAACCAAATTATGAAAGAGGCATTTTTAGAAGTGATAAAAAACATTCGGGAATTAGGCAAGCAATTTTTTATTGAGTTGTTTATAATATTCAAGTCTTGGCGGGCTTAATCTATTTCCTCTTATCCCCAGCCCCTTCATCAAAAGCAATCAAATTAAACAGTTCCCGCATCCGGCTACGGACACGGTTTCCATAGCGTTCTTCCAGTTCCTCGGCATTGAGGTTCGTAGTCGCGTGCGTCTTGATTTTTCGTTTGGTCTGTAGGTATAGTTCATATCTCGATAGCAGGACTTCGCCCATCACGTTCAGATCCTTGCCGTAAAACCTTCCGGCAGGTTCTACGCCCAGATCATCGAAGCAGAAAAATTTCGTATTTCCATAATCCTCGATGGTCTTAAAACCAAGATGGTTAAAACTGAATGCAACATTGCGACAGGGGATCATTTCATACGGACGTTGCAACGGCACTAAATGCCGTAAAAGTTTCAATAAACTGGTTTTACCGCACCCTACCGGGCCCGATAGTAAAATGCCTTTTTCAATATCGATGTCAAATTTTTGGCAGTTTTCCTTGTCCTTGATGAAGTAGGAACAGAGTTTCAGCAAAATATCCTTGTCCTCTTCATAAATTTTAAATTTCTTTCCAAAGAGTAGCTTTCCCTTGGCATTCAAGTAAATTAGGATTTTCGGGAAATCGTAAAGCACGCATTTCCCATCAAATTTGCCTAGCGAATATTCCACGCCGCCTTCGGTAATTTTAGAGGGGTTGTCCATAATCCTTGGTTTTAGTGGTTTTGAGGTTGTCCCGATTTTGGGACGCTCCCTTTTTGTTTGGTTTGTTTTCTTCGGTAAATAATTCGGTTCTATCCATCCAGTTTTTGGCCAGAGCCCGCCAATCCCTTATCAACTTCCCATCGCTCGTTTGCCAATTGTTGGCTTCATAATGCGCGAAGAATTTTTTTCCTTCATCAGCATTAAAATCTTTTTCAATAAAAAAATCTAAAACGGCCTGCCTGCCCTTTGGCTGTTTATTAATGTTTACTTGTTTGGTATTGTTTATATTAGATACCAATGCTTGTCCACTCACGGGACGGTGCTGGTACACAGCTTGTCCATTGGTGGGACGGTGCTGGTTCACTACTGGTTCACGTATGGGATGGTACCGTTCCGCAAGCTGTTCCAATTCGGGATTGTACCGTCCCGTATCCGGTTCATCACTTGTCCCGATAATGGCCATCTTGATTTTACTGCCTTTGTATGGATTGTTCGATGGGAAATAGGATAGGTATTCCCACGAGTTTAGGTCGGTAACACAGCGATGATAGGTAGATTTAGAACCTATTTTGGCCACGCGCATCAATTCGCGACGGTTCACAAAAAATTCATCTGCAAAACGGCTGCTGTTCCATTCTTGGAACAACGCCATATACAGGCTGATATGGGTTGGGTTCAAGCGGTCATCGAAGAAGAATTTTTCAAAAGCCGCATTGAGTAGCTTTATATAATTCATCGCCTAAGAGTTTAATCCGTGCTGCACACGGTTTGCGGTCATTACATTCTGGATTTCCTCGGCATCGTAGTAAATGATACCTCCCACCTTGGTGTAGGGCAGTGTGCCATTGACGCGAAGATTTTGAAGTGTTCCCGGACTGACCTGAAGCAGTTCCATTACTTCGGAAGATTTCAGGTATTTTTTGAGTTTACCGGTTGCTTGTCGGGATAGGAGCTTTTTAATATCATCGAGCAATTCCATTTTGAATTCCCGAAGATCGTCTGTGGTAATGATACTTGTTGGCATAATAGAACGGTTTTAAATGAAAAGGGCTACCGCCTCAGTCTAAACTAATTTGATAGCCCCTCGCAGGATTTGACTTTCGTTCTACAAATTTGGGATAGTTTAATGGGTTTTATTCCCAAGGTATACCCAAGTTGGGTGTTTTTATTTTCTCATTTTCAATGAGTTAAAATGGTTTTATTTGTTTGTTGTTCATTGGAAGGTCAACACTAAACAGCCATAAAAAAAATTAATTTTATTTTTTCCCAAGTCGTACCCAACTTGGGAGAAAATTTAACATTTTCAGGGTTGAATAAATTAACCGTCGGTTTCTTCCATCCTTTGTAAAAGCGCAGATTTTAGCCTATCGATAAATTTGGTCAGGTCTATCTTCCTTTCCCTGATTTCTAAAAAAGTCCTGTACACGTTACCAAGATTTAGGTCAAAAATACTTTCGCAAGCCGAAGCCATTTCTTTAATCCCGGCCGTTCCACTTTTTATGGCCCCAGAGGCTTGTAAAGCATATATCAATTCTATCAAATCTGTTTTTGAAGCAGTCCAGCTTAGCCGATCCCCGTTGGCCAAGGTATTTAATTCTCGTGATTTCCCATAAGATATATCTCTTAAATAGCTCAGTTCTTGAACATAATGGTTAACTAAAAGATCATAAGCCATAATTTTAGCGACGGCGTTATCGTGGCTTGTAGAGAATTCGGCATCGGTATAAAAATGGGAGGTATTGGAAACCAAACTGATTTTATCCTTTCCGCGCAAAAAATAAAATTCATCGAGAACCGTAGATTGCTCCCTATAATACTTTATGAAATCTATATTACGCCGGTTACTTTCTTGAAGTTTTTTTATTTCTGCGTCTATAAATTCCTGTTGGGATTTTATTGTTCCCGCAGGCCTATTTATCAAGAAATTATAGAGTTTAGCATAAAATTTTAACCGACTGTATATGTAAGGTTTATGTTCTTTAAAGAATGTTATTTCGTCCTGTTGATTACTGAACTCATTTTGCCTTACACATATTCTTAATTTTTGTAAATACTGCCTGGAAACGGAAATTCCTTGCTCAACGTTGTTAAAATCGTTAAGATTGGATTCTACAACCGCCTTCATATCCTCTTTGTAATCATCTAATATTTTATGTATTAATTTAAGCAAAACATATATGGGGCTTTAGAATTCGGTTAATTATCAGTAAGTGATCTTTGGGTATTTTCGTTGGTAGGTTTGTAAAAGCTTCTATAAAAATACAGTAATCCAATAGCGGTCAGTATGATGATGCCGGCAATAATAAATGGGTAATAAAACCCACCTGCAATAAGCCAAGTCCCTATAACCGGGCCTAAAATCTGTCCCACACTATTTGCCGATGTTTGGATAGAAATATTGCTGCCCGCATTTTCTTTTGAAAGTAAGGAAACGGCCGAAAGTAGGTTCGGGGTTACCAGAGCACCTCCTGTGGCAAATGTGATGATTAACACATAGACATAAAATTCGTTGTTGAAAAAAGGGAATGCGATCATTGAAATTCCCGAAATCAATAATCCGGCCCCGATTTGTTGCTTTGCCGTTATCAATTTTTTACCGTAGGTCGCAAATACAGGTTGTAATACCGCCATTACCACCCCACAAAGCATAAAACCAATGCCTATTTGAATACTGGTAAATGACAACTCGTCTTTTCCATAAATTGAAAAAACCGTTTCAAAGAGGGTGACTACGAACTGCATTACAAAAGAAAGCAGTAAAAGGACGATAAAGAACCTACTAAAGCTAAAATTTAATTTTTGTTTTCCTGAAGCAAAATTGATTACTGGTGCTGTATTTTTAAGCCATTTAATAAGTATCATCATTACAATAAAACCCAAAAGAGCTATCAGAAGAAATGGGATTGAAAAGCGATCCAGATGTAATATCCCTAATGAATATTTAAAATGTAGGTTGGTTTGGGATAGGAAGCTGCCTAAAACGGGTCCAAAAATAACCCCGGAACTTATAGCCACACCAGACCAAGCCATAATCTTGGTCCTATGCTTTCTAGAAGTGATATCACTAAGGTATGCATTACTGACAGGAATAACAGCCGATGTGAATATACCTCCAAGGATACGCGCTATATAGAGCATTGTAAGAGATGTTGCCAGTCCAGTAAGCAGTTGCATTACTATAAATCCAATTAATCCAACAATGATTATGGGCTTACGTCCATATTTATCGGATAACCTACCCCAGAGTATAGCGAAAAGAAGCTGAAAGAGCGGATAAATACTGGTCAATAAACCAATATGAAAGTTAATCGAATCAGTATCCAGGTTATCTCCTAAAGCAAGCCTTTCGGTATAGTATGGAAGGATTGGTAATAAAATGCCATACCCAAGCATTACCATAAATAAACTCAGCAGGATCAAAATAATCCTGCCGAGCTTTCTTTTTTTGCTCATTATTTCTTTCCAATTTTCTTTTTCAATAATTGAGCATTAATGGCCACAATAATTGTACTCAAACTCATAAGTACGGCTCCAACGGCTGGGCCTAAAACAAAACCGGTAGAATAAAGCACCCCAGCAGCTAACGGAATGGCAATAACGTTGTACCCCGTCGCCCAAACAAGATTCTGGATCATTTTATTGTAGGTAGCCTTGCCAAACAGAATCAAGTTAGCAATATCTTGTGGATTGCTATTTACCAAAATAATATCGGCGGTTTCGGCGGCTACGTCCGTGCCAGAACCTACCGCAATACCCACATTCGCCTGGGCCAAAGCTGGGGCATCGTTCACTCCGTCGCCGGTCATTGCAACAAACTCTCCTTTACTTTCCAACTCTTTTACTATTTCCACTTTTTGATGTGGTAAAACTTCGGCGTAGTATCCATCCAATCCGAGTTTATCACTAACAGCTTTGGCAGTTCTTTCATTATCACCAGTAGCCATTAAAACTTTAATATTATTCTTTTTAAAGACCTTTATAGCTTCGGCAGATTCTGGTCTGATCTCATCGGCAAGCGCAATATATCCAGCCAATTCTCCATCAATCAAGACAAAAACAACAGTTTCTGCGGCATCGCTATAAGCATCCTCGGGAATAATTATTTTTTCATCTCTTAAATAGCCCGGACTTACAACTTTTATTTGTTTCCCCTCTACGTTGGCTTCAACCCCTTTACCGGTAATTGCGTTGAAGTTTTCTGGATTTGGAATAGCAACTTTGCCTTCTTTTACTTTTTTAATTATTCCAACGGCAATAGGGTGTTCCGAGCTTTGCTCCAAAGCACTCGCAAATCGTAATATTTCCTCTTTCGAAAATTTTTCATCTACAGATTCAATGCGGGTAACCCCAAAGTCCCCTTTTGTAAGCGTTCCCGTTTTATCAAAAAGCAGAACTGAAATTTTGCGGGATTCTTCAAAGGCTGTCCTATTACGAATCAACAATCCGTTCTGTGCAGATACAGCAGTAGAAATAGCGACTACTAATGGGATGGCAAGGCCTAAGGCGTGGGGACAGGCGATAATCATTACCGTTACCATACGCTCCAAAGCATACACAAAAGGGAAGCCTAAAATCAGCCAAACCGCCAATGTACCAAATCCAATTCCCAATGCGATATAGGTAAGCCATTTTGCAGCCCTATCCGAGAGGTTTTGCATTTTTGATTTGGACTTTTGTGCTTCTTCAACCATTGTGATGACCTTGTTGAGATAGCTGTCCTTTCCTGTATGCTCTACTTTTACCTTTAAACTGCCATTACCATTTACCGAACCTCCAATTACTTTATCTTTTTCTTCTTTTTTTACTGGTTTAGATTCTCCGGTAAGCATAGATTCATTTAGATAACTGGAACCTTCTGTGATGATACCATCAGCAGGAACTTTTTCACCAGGCTTAACCAAAATTATATCGTCTTTTAATAAATCTTCCAATTGAATATCTTCAACGGTATCACCTTTTACACGATGTGCTTCGGCTGGCATCATACTTACCAAAAGCTGTAGGGCTTTTGAAGCTCCCAAGACGCTTTTCATCTCTATCCAGTGTCCTACTAACATAATTGCGATAAGAGTAGCCAGTTCCCAGAAAAAATCAACTCCTTCTAAACCGAACACCGTTGCCGAACTATAAAAGTAAGCCACAGTAATGGCCATAGAAATAAGAGTCATCATCCCCGGTGCACCTTTTTTAACTTCGGACCAAAATCCGGTAATAAATGGCCAGCCGCCATAGAAATACACTACTGAAGAAAGGGCAAATAAAATATATTGGTTTCCGGGAAGCAGGAACTCATAGCCAATAAACCCCTGGATCATCGGGGAGATGATAAGGATGGGAATGGTCAAGATTAAGGTTACCCAAAAGCGTTTTCTAAAGTCGGCAATCATCATTTTATGATGGTCGTGTCCGTGTTCTCCGTGACCTGGATTATGGCCGGAATGGTCTCCATCGCCGTGATTCATTTTTGAATGATCTTCTTTTTTGTGGTCCATTTTAGAATGGTCCATTTTAGAATGATCCATTTCTTCGTGTTTGTGGTGTTCGTGATTTTCCATTATAGTATTGTTTAAGTGTTATCTTAATTTTTTTCGCATTTTTTCTGAAATATTCTCAGAATAGACACCGTAGGCATCTACCAGAAGTCCTTTAATTCCATCTTTGGAAGATATAGCATATAAAACACTATTATCATCGGTACTGCTCATTCCTTCAAAGCGAAAGGTTTTATCTACTTTAAAATCTTCTGGCCGGATCTCAATTTTCAAGGAAGGACATTCCAAGCATTCAGGCTTTAAGTTGAAATCATAGGGATAATCGTTAGCCTGTAAATCATTTATAGCTTCTGATAGTGTATCGTAATTTTTCATTTGTCTTTATTTATTTATAGTTTATTGTAAAATAACTCTTATCTTCTTCTGTAAATTTCTGAAAGGTCAATAAACCTTTTTCATTTAATTTTTCGATAACGGTATAGTTGAGTTGCTTGATGCGAATTCCCCAGGCATAAGCCTTAATATTGATTTTTGATTTAATATTGTTTTTGCCAGCTTCTAATTTTCGGTCGTAAATTTTTATGATGCTTTTTGAACCAAAAAAGTTCAACAAGCCCGAGTCAAAACTCATTTTCAATTCAATATCTTTCAAGTTTTGTAAATCGTAGAGCTCTTTAAAATTTTCAGAAGTAGTATTAATTTCGGTTTCTTTTGATTTTGGGTTGGAAAACGGAAATGCCATTACCATTATACTGGCTTCATCAGGCTTACAGCGATAGGTCGTGGTGTATTTGTCAGTAGATTTTTTGTTCTTGTCAAATAATTCCGTAACCACCTTAATTTCATAATATCCATTTTTATGAATAACTTTTTCAGATTCAAAAGTTTGCTTGTTTAAAAAAGCACCTTCTTCATTGAAATTCTCCCGAATTACATCCCTGCCTGAAATCTGCCCAATGAGCATTTCAGTTTGTCCATTCATTGAGATGCTGAATAATATAATAATGAGTATGAAGCTTCGCTTTATCATATATGGTGCATTAATTTCTTTACTTCTTTTGCCAGTACATCGCTCAAATCAATAGTATTTGAAGGGTGTGGAATGGTATTACAGGTCACTATTTTTTCCACGCCGGAATCCAACAAATCCTGATAGGCTTTACCCGAAAAAACTGCGTGAATACCAACACATACCGGGGGTTTCATTTCTGCTTTTTTTAAATGTTCTACGGTTTCAATCATTGTACGTGCGGTGGAAATAATATCATCCACTAAAATAGGTGTGGCATTTTTGTATGTATCCACATCTGGTACAGAGACTTCCACATCACGATCGCCGTGACGTACTTTTTGCAATACCGTAAATGGGGCTCCTGCATTTTTAGCAACTTCAGAAACCCATTGCTCACTCTCAGAATCGGGACCGATAAGTACTGGGTTTTTGATGTTTTCCTTTATCCAATCTGAAATAGCATCGGCAGCGTGAATCACTTTATTCGGAATTTGATACACTTCCCCCAAAGAGCTAATTCTATGTAAATGTGGGTCAACAGTGGTAATGCTATCGGCAAAACCTGAAATCAATTTTCCGAAGAAACCAGAAGTTACCCCTTCACCTTCGTTAAAAACTTTGTCTTGTCGCATATACGCCAAATAGGGTGCTACCAAACAGGTGCACATAGCTCCTAATGATTTGGCTGTGTGGCTTAGAAAATAAAGTGGCAACAGTTTTGCATCTGGTTCGTGCAAGGTGCATACCAGTACCACACATTTATCTTTAACATCAGACAATATGCGCGTGTAGGATTCTCCATCAGGGAATTCCCGCAAAGTGGCTTTGCCCACTTCAGCATTCATTTTTGTGGCCATTAGTTCTGTTAGTTCTTCATTTCCGGGAAGACTGAATAATATTGTTTTCATAGTTTTTTAAATTATAGTTATGATGTCATTATGGTTGTTTTTATATTCCAGAGCATAGTTGAGTTCGCCTTTGGATTCAGCATATATGGTATAAAGCAGTTGGTTCTCTTCGATTTGTTCTCCCAAATGAACATTTAGAAGAATCCCTGCCGATTTAGATTGAGGTGCGCCGGAAAGCTTGGCGAGTTTAGCAATCTTCCTATTATCTATTCGCTTTAGATTCCCAGAGGTTTCTGCTCTAATTTCGATTTTATAGGGTGCTAAAACAGGTTTTGAAAAGCGACCTTGCGCATTACAAATAGCAAGGAATTTTTTATGAGCCTGACCAGATGTGAGAATTTGATGTGCGGTTTCTAATCCCTTCCCTTTTTCTACTTTGCCAGAAAGCTCTATTAGTTCAGCGGCTAAAAGCAATGCTCTTTCTGTTAGGTCTTTGGGTGCATCTGCTTCATTTTTTAAAACTTTTAATATATCGATGGCTTCTAAAGCAGGACCAATACCTCTTCCGACAGGTTGTGAGCCATCTGTAATAATAACTTTCACATTCAACCCAACAGCCGTTCCAACGGTTTCAATATGATTCTTTAGTTTTTGTGCCATTTCTGAACTACGAACCTTGGCGGTTTCTCCCACGGGAATATCAATGATAACGTGCGTGGAGCCTGCCGCAGCTTTTTTTGAAAGTACCGAAGCTATGAGCTGCCCTTCGCTATCAATATCCAAAGCTTTTTCAATTTTTATAAGCACATCGTCCGCAGGACTCAATTGCGCTGTACCGCCCCAAACAATGCAGCCTCCTTCTTTTTCAACTACGGTTTTTATTTCTTCTAATGAAAGGGTAACATTGGTCATTACTTCCATAGTATCTGCTGTGCCTGCTGGTGAAGTGATAGATCGCGACGATGTTTTTGGCATCGTAAGACCGTAAGCAGCCACAATGGCAACCACTAATGGTGTTGTTCTATTGCCAGGTAATCCGCCAATGCAATGCTTATCGACTACGATTTCTTTGTTCCAATCCAACTGCTTTCCAGAAGTTATCATAGCTTTAGTAAGGTCGGATATCTCATCAATATCCAATCGGTCACCTGCACAGGCCGTAATAAATGCCGAAAGGTGAATATTAGAATAATCGCCTTCCACAATATCGGTAATGATTTCATTAAAGGCTGAATAATCCAGTTTTTGATTGTAGATTTTAGCCCTAAGGTGACTTAAGGATTCAATAGGTTCCAAATGGGAAACATACAGCGTGTCATTTTGAGAAGCATTCAGTTTTTTCGCGGCAGCATCTGATAGTCCGATTTCATTGGGTAACAACATATCTGAATTTAAAACATTAAGACTTGCTACAATTGATGTGTTTTTATTGGATATCCTAATTCGGGTAAGCGCTTCAAAACCTTCAGAAATACAGACGTGGCAATCTTCGCGCATATAGACCACGTTTTCATTCTGGGTATAAATACCCAGATGTTTATATTTTAGGATATTTGAGTGTTGTTCCATAATTTCATTTTTGTGCTTTTTACAACCTATTTTATTTCTTCAATGCTGTAAAGCTGTGGGATTTCAGCATCCCAATCATAGGTTTCCTTGATACCCTTTTGTAATGCTTCTGCACTTTCTTTTTCACCGTGTACAATGAAAATCCGCTCTGGCTTATTTTTTATTTTGCTCATCCAATCCATAAGTTCTGTGTGGTCAGCGTGTGCCGAGAGGCCTTGAATTTCGGCTATTTCCATATCAAAGGGCACCCATTTCCCATACACTTTTAGTTTTTTATCGCCTTCCAATAATTTTCTGCCTCGCGTTCCTTCAGCTTGATAACCCACAAAAAGCAAGGTGTTAATGGGGTTTTGTGCTTGAGTTTCAAGGTAGTTGAGCATTCTTCCACCTGTGAGCATTCCACTTCCTGCAATCACGATTTTTGGTTTCTTATCTGTTCGTAATTCCATCGTCTCCCGATAACTGCTTACGACCGTAAAGTGTGAGCACATTTCGTCACATTCATTGCCTTCCAATCTGTGCCAATCCCTCGTGCGATGAAACAATTCCAATACACTTGCACCCATTGGGCTATCCATTATCATTTGTACTTTTGGGATTTTCTTTTCCTTGAGTAATTTCCAAAAAATCAGCATCATCAACTGGGCACGTTCTACGGAGAAACTAGGAACAAATAAGCTTCCCCCTTTATTAATGGTGTCGTTGACCAATTTTTCAATCTGCGGAAGTGCTTCCACTTCATCTGGATGAAACCTTCCTCCATAAGTGGATTCTATAAAAAGCACATCCGCTTTTTTTGGTTTTAGTGGTGGATAGAGTAATAAATCATTGGTTCTACCAACGTCTCCTGAAAAGACAAAACGTTTTCCATTTACATCCAATTCGATGTAAGTTGCACCCAGAATATGTCCGTTGTATTGGAAGCGAGCCCTGATACCGTCAAATAAGGGAATCCATTGTGCTTGAGGAACGCCCTTAAAATGTGGGATGGTTTTTTCTACATCCTTTAAATCGTACAATGGTTCAGCAGGATTGTGTTTGGAATAGCCTTCTTTATTGGCACGTTCGGCTTCCTGTTCTTGAATTTTTGCACTATCGTTCAAAATGATTTTTGCAATGTCCAAAGTAGGATTCGTACCGTAGATAGGACCATTAAACCCTTGCTTCACCAATCGGGGTAGATAACCTGTATGGTCTAAATGGCCGTGGGTAAGCAATACCATATCAATTTCTGAAACCTTTACAGGTAGATATTCCCAGTTTTTAAGGCGTAATTCCTTTAATCCTTGAAAAAGTCCACAGTCTATCAGTATCTTTTTATCTCCTGTGTCCACTAAATATTTTGAGCCGGTTACCGTGCCTGCCGCTCCCAAAAAATGGACGTTTATTTTATTGTTTTTCATTTTTATTGCTTTAATTCGTTCTGCATAACTCCTGTGAATCTTCGAGGATTTTTTTATGTCTTGGCTTATCGATACCGATTTGTTCCAAAAAGGTTGGATTTTCGTGTAGCTCTTTGCAGAGCACGATGCCTTTATCCAGTAATTTGGTCTTTTCTGCTTTGGTTAAGGTCGTCAGGGCTGTTAGAGGATGCAAACCAGCTTTATCTATCCTGTCTTTTAAACCATTTTGTTGCGGATAATCCCAACTCACCTGCATTAGACCAACGCAATTTCCATATTGAATGGCATCTGTAGTAAAACGGGTATTGGTATAAAGTCCTCCCCGATAGGATTTTGTATCGTGATCTTTTTGATGTTCCCATTGTCTCTTTACATCCAAAAACCTCGATTGGATATATAGCGGAATCTTTACATTACAAACCCGCCCTTGGTCGCTATGGTATTTACATTCAATCATATAGTGCTTATTTTCTTTTTGGGCTATCACATCTATTTCGTGCTGCACACAATTGCCCTGCACAATCACACCAACTTGTGTTGAAAACCCTTCGTGCGTTAATAGTTTGCTTACGAATCTTTCAAATGGAAAACCGGTTGGACCCAGTTCCATCAAAGCTTTTTTGAGCTTGTACTTTGAAGCACTTACCCTGGATTTAGCCTTTAGCATTTTAAAGGCCATTTGATAGATCCTTTTGGTGGTCATTCCTTCTTCAATCTGCTCTTGCACCTTCCGGGCTATATCCTGAATGATATCCTCATCTGCCCGTGAACGCCGCAGGGAGTTGATGAGTTTGTTTATATCAAAAGCTTCGTACTCACCGGAATATTTTTTTATTAAGAGTGGTTTATTCATCGTTATACCTTAATAGTCATTACCGGCAATTCGGAATGATTGGTTACACCCTCCGCGATACTCTTAGAGAACAGGCTTAAAAAACCTGTACGGCCGTGGGTACACATTGCAATCAAATCTGCATCTCTATACTTTAAAAAATTATTTATACCTGTTTCTACGTCAGGTTCGTTATATACATTCATTGAATACTTTTCTAAATGGGGGAATTTTTTCAGGAATTCCTTAATGGGATTTAACCCCTGCTCAATACTATTAAAATCAGTCTGAGTATTGATCCTCAATAAATGGATATGTGCACCGCATTTTTCAGCAATCGAAATAACCTGCTTAAAGGCTTCACTCACATCTTCCGAAAAATCTGAAACAAAAACGACATCTTTAAAAGGAAAGGATATTTCTTCGTTCTTGACCACAATTACCGGTACATCTGCTTTTCTCACAATCTTCTCAACGTTGCTTCCCAATAATTCACGAACGCTGCCCCGGGTACCACTGCTTCCAGTAACTATAAAATCGTGATGGAAATGGCCGGAATGTCTTAGAATGTTGGCCTGACCGCCATCAAATTCCAGAAAGGTCCTGCATTCAAGGTTTTGTTGTTCTGCTTTTTTCTCCAATTCTCTCAGGTTAGCTTTTGCACTGCCTATTTGTTTTACTGTTTCCGGATACTGCTTTTCCTTTTGTTTATCTAACTTTACCCATTCCACGGGAGTTTTTATCAAATGAAAAAAATGGATTTCGGAATTGTAAAGCTTTGCCATTTCAATTCCGAGTTCTTCTGCTTTATTGCAATTTTTTGAAAAGTCTGTTGGTACGAGTATGTTTTTCATAGTTTATTGATTTTTTTAGTTTGTATTTTATTGTGCGGTATAACCGCCGTCGATTACCAATTCAGAACCTGTCATAAATTTAGATTCATCCGAAGCCAGATACACCACTCCATAACCTATATCATCTGGCTCTCCCATATGTCCAACAGGGTGCAAACTTTCCAATTGCTTTTTTCCTTCTTCTAAATTACCTTGGGCTTTAAGGAAATTTTCTACCATTGGTGTCCATATATAAGCTGGATGAATGGAATTGACACGGATGCCATAACCCTGTTTCGCGCAATGAAGTGCAGCAGACTTGGTAAATAAAGTTATACCACCCTTACTTGCGTTATATGCAGCTAAATTGGGGTCGCCAATAAGGCCTTCAATAGAAGAAAAGTTAATGATTGAACCACCTTCCCCGGTCTCTTTCATAGCCTTAATGCCGTATTGGGTGCCTAGGAAACTGCCATCTAGGTTGATATTTAGAAGATTTTTCCAATCTGCAAGGGTGACCTCTTCCACAGTTCCTCCAACTCCTATACCGGCTGAATTTGCCAGAATATGGAGTTTCCCAAATGTTTTGAGTGTAGTATCCATAACCATTTCCCACTGATCTTCTTCCGACACGTCCTGTTTTATGAATATGGCTTTACCGCCATTATCTTTAATTTGTTGAACTACTACATTTCCGTTTTCTTCGTCCAAATCTGTTATCACTATTTTTGCTCCTTCACGTGCTAACAAAATAGCACTTGATTTTCCGAGGCCAGAGGCACCTCCCGTGACAATGGCTATTTTATTTTTTACTCGATCCATAATTTTAAGATTTAAGTGTTTATAAGAGTTTTGTTTTTTACTTACCAAATAATTCTAAAAGTTTCTGTAATTCATCATTTACTTGATGTTGCTTAACTACCTCTTCAAAAGGTGTTAGGTATAATTCATTATTTAACAATCCGACCATTTTGTTTTTATTTCCGTTTAATAGTTGCTCTACTGCTGCTACTCCAAACCTAATACCAAGCATTCTATCTAAAGCAGACGGATTACCACCACGTTGAACGTGTCCTAATCTAGTAATGCGTAAATCGACACTTGAATTGACTTCATTAATTTTAGATGCGAGAAGTTCAGCTCCTATTTCATCCCCTTCTGAGACCACGATAAGAAAAGCATCTTCGCTATCGTAACTTTTAACCTTATCCAAAAGATAAATAAAGTCCCTGCCGCTTTCGGGAATTAAAATAGCATCAGCACCAACGACCAATCCTGAATGAATAGCGATGTAGCCGGAATCCCTCCCCATCAATTCTATAACGAACACCCGATTATGCGATTCGGCGGTATCTCGTATCTTATCTATATTTTCAATAGCGGTATTTACTGCGGAATCAAAACCAAGGGTATAATCAGTCCCAGAAATATCGTTATCTATTGTTCCAGGAATACCTATAAATGGGATGTCACATATTTCTGAAAAAGCCAATAGCCCCCTAAAAGTACCATCGCCACCTATGGCGATCAAAGCATCTATATTATTTATTTTTAAGGTTTGTAGTGCCTTTTTTCTGCCTTCCAGTTCCATAAAACGTTTGCTCCGGGCAGTTTTAAGGATGGTGCCGCCTTTGTGTACCAATTTCTGTAATTGATGTGTTTCTAAGGACATAAAATCACCATCAATCAATCCTTCGTAACCTTTTCTAATTCCGGTAGCTTTTATGCCATTTGCTTCTGCTGCTTTTGCAATTGCGTATAATACAGCATTCATTCCCGGGCTATCGCCTCCAGATGTAAATACTCCAATATGTTTTATGGATTGATTCATTTTTATATTTCTATGTGCAATAGTTTACGCTATTGTAATTTCATCATTCAGATATACTTTCTGAACGGATTGTAATATTTCCACTCCTTCGCCAAAAGGCTTTTGAAATGCTTTTCTTCCCATTATCAATCCAGAGCCACCAGCTCTTTTATTGATTACCGCAGTAGTTATAGCATCAACTAAATCTGACTTCCCTTTAGAACCACCGCCAGAATTTATCAGTCCTATTTTACCCATATAACAATTTGCTACCTGTAATCGACAAAGGTCAATGGGATGGTCTGTCGTCAACGTTTTATACATTTCATCATCATATTTTCCAAATCCTATTTCTTTAAACGCGAAATTATTGGTTGGCAATTTTTGTTTAATGACATCTGCCTGGATAGTAACACCCAAGTGATTGGCCTGTCCAGTTACATCGGCAGCTGCGTGATAATCTTCTTTTTTGGTTTTAAATTCCTCGTTACGTGTATAGCACCATAAGATAGTGGCCATTCCCAGGTTATGGGCTTCTTCAAAAGCTTCGGCTATTTCCTTAAGCTGCCGGTTGCTTTCCGCTGAACCAAAATAAATCGTAGCTCCTACGGCAATTGCTCCCATATCCCAAGCTGTTTTTACCTTACCAAAGAACGTTTGGTCATATTTATTGGGATAAGTGAGCAACTCGTTGTGGTTGATCTTTACGATAAAGGGGATTTTATGGGCGTATTTTCGGGCATTCAATCCCAAAACCCCAAAGGTGGAAGCCACACCATTACAGCCGGCTTCCATCGCAAGTTTTATAATATTCTCTGGGTCAAAATAATCAGGATTTTTATAGAATGAAAAGGCTGCGCTATGCTCAATGCCTTGGTCTACAGGAAGGATGCTCAGGTAGCCTGTGCCACCAAGATTTCCGTGATTATACAATTGCGAAAGGCTTCGCAGTACCTGTGGATTTCTATTACTTTGGGTAAATACCTTATCTAGGTTTGTTCTACTTGGGGTTTGCAGTTCATCCTTGGTTATTTTTTCACAAACGTGTTCTAAATAGAAGTCTGCTTTTTCTCCTAAAAGTTCTATTATGTTTTTGTTTGTTTTCATCTCGATAGTGTTTAATGAATTCCTAAACTTTCATTTGTTTTGGCGATGGATTTTGCTCCATCTGTTTCAATTCCAGTTAATGCTCTAATAGCATCAATCGTTTCAGGGATGACAATGGCTTGGTTATCGACCACGTAGGCATAAAAAAGTTCATCGCCCTGTACCTTCAGCATATCTTCCCAAAGGGCTACTTCGTACATATCGCCCCAAGGTCTTCCCATATCCAAGAACATTTCCTTAATGGTATTGTTTGAAACCAGACCTTGATCATATTGAATTAGCTTGATACGACTAGAGGTTTTAAAAGCATCAAGCACTTCTTCTTTTGAGGCTTGTTTTTTTAACTTCACGTTCCAATAATGCATATGGCTTAATGTTTCCGGTACTTTTACCGCGGAAGTAATAACATCCAAATCAGGATCGACACTTTTAGCGTCAGGACCTTGATGGCTTGGGATATCTCTTTCGGGAACCATTGTGTTCATTATACCACCTAGATGACTTTCCCAAGGATCTGTAGCTCTTCTTAAAAGTGTTCCTCTGGCATAATCCAATAAATCGGCTCTTTTTAAAGCGGTCAATGTTCTTAAAATAGAAGTGGTGTTGCAGGAAACAACCCGTGTGGCATCCAAATTTAATGCCGATTCATAATTATTTTCAGCACTAAAGGAATGACCTGTGGTTTCGTGCTTGTCACCACCTTGCACAATAAACTTGACGCCCTTCTTTTTATAATGAGGCACATTTAATGCTGAAATTGCTTTCGGGGTACAATCCACTACGAGGTCAACTTTTTCCAATAAATCCTGCAAGTTGCCCTTTACCGAAATGCCAGAAGCATTCATTTCATCTTCGGCTTCGGCGGTTGCGGCATAGATATCATACTCTTTTCTCACGGCGTTTTGTAAACGCCAATCGCTGATGACATCGCATACTCCCGCAAGATTCAAATCTTCTTGTAAATTGATGGCATCGGCCACTCTTTTTCCAATGACTCCGTATCCTATAACTGCTATGTTTTTCATATAATTTTCTTTTTTATTTAATTATGATTTATTGTGTTTATTACTTGTAGTTTCCATTCCCATATGCATATTTCCTTCATCGTCTGTATGCGAAATCATAAAAAGGCGTTCCGCAACAATGATTAGAATAATCCCAATCGCTGCCACGATAAGCACCAATGGATCATTCAGGTATTTTATATAAAGAAAGGCCGTGAGTACTGCGACATCCAGTATAATGGCAACCAAGGGGATAATTGGTTTAAAATCAACTTCTTTTTTAAGGTGCCTTACAAGCCCCCAATGAATAGCAATATCCATAATGAGGTAGAAAATAGCGCCGATAGAAGCGATTCTTGTTAAATCAAATAGGACAGTTAGTAAAATAGCGAGTGAAACCGTGAATATAAGCGCAGGATTTTTAAAGTTCCCCATCCTTTTTAAAGACGGTACCTGTTTCATATTGCTGAGCATCGCTAACAAGCGTGATGATGAGAAAACACTAGCAATGACCCCAGATACTGTGGCAATTATGGCAATGCCAATGGTAATCCAGGATCCCCATTCGCCAAAGACAGGTCTTGCTGCGGCCGCAAGGGCATAATCTTTTGCCGCAATAACCTCAGGAATGCTTAAACCTCCGGCAACTGCCAAAGCGAGTGCTACATAGATGAGGGTACAGATAAGAATAGAAATAATAATGGATCGTCCTAGATTTTTATGTGGGTTTTTAATATCTCCACCTTGGTTGGTGATAGTAGTAAACCCTTTGTAAGCGAGAATAGATAAGGCCAAAGCAGCCACAAAGGCGAATCCTTGCGGTAATGTTTCGGTATTTTGAGGGATATAGTTTCCGGTAATATCTGAAAAACCTGAAACTATAAGTCCGGCAATAGCCAATAATGCAATTCCCACAACCTTAATTATCGCCGTGAAGGTTGCAGTTGCACCTATAACTTTGTTGCCCAAAACATTCACTATATAAGCCGTTACTAGCAATACTATACCCAGTATTGACGCATAACCGGCAAAATCTTCGGGGAACAACCGAAGGGTATAAGCTCCAAAGGTACCTGCAACAAGGCTTTCTGAAATTACCATAGAAACATACATCAGCAAAGAAAAGACACCGGTGGTGGTTCCCGGGCCATAGGACTTATCCAAAAACTTGACTACTCCTCCAGACGAAGGAAATGCGTTTGAAAACTTTACATAAGAGTACGAACTAAAACCTACCACAATGGCTCCCGCTATAAATGCTATGGGGAATAAATCACCTACCAGTTCGGCTATCTGTCCCATAAGGACAAATATACCGGCACCGATCATCACGCCGGTACCAAGGGATATAGAACCTATTAGGGAAAGCTTATCTTTTTTTTCTGTGGTATTTTCCATTTTCAAATTATTTTTTCGTGTTATTTACCGAAGATTTCGGTTTAAAGTTTCTAATAATCAGGCGGTTGCTCTTTTCATAAGAAAAGTAGCTTACCACCCAATTAAAACCAACCATTAATTTATTTCTAAAACCGCTTATGGACATAAGGTGTACGATAGACCATAGCAACCAGGCGAAATAGCCAGAAAATTTGAATTTGCCCAAATCGGCTACTGCTTTACGTTTACCTACTGTGGCCAAGGAACCTTTGTCTTTATATTCAAAGGGTTTTATGGGATTGTTATTTATGATATTCAATATCGAATCCCCCAGGTATTTGCCTTGTTGAATAGCGGTTTGTGCTACTTGTGGATGTCCTTTTGGGGTATCTTTAGAAATAAGGGCTGCGATATCGCCTATGGCAAAAATATTTTCGTAACCTTCTACTTTTAAATTGGCATCGGTTTTAATACGATTTCCCCTGACTATGTGTTCTTCATCAATACCATTTGGAAATTGTCCTTTAACACCCGCCGTCCAGATTAGGTTTTTGGCTAAAATGGTCTTGCCACTTTTGGTAGTGACTTCATTCCCATCATAATTGCTTACAGCTTCATTCAGCAGTACCTTTACATTCAAATCCTTCAAATATTTTAGGGTTTTCGAAGATGCTTTCTCAGACATTGTACTTAACAATTCATCAACGGCCTCTATTAAGTAAATATTCATAATGGAAGAAGGGTATTCCGGATAATCCTTGGGAAGAATGAATTTACAAAATTCAGCCAAAGCTCCTGCCATCTCTACGCCAGCAGGACCACCACCAACAATTACAAAGTTGGTGAGTGCATCACGTTCTTTATTATCACAGGTAATAGCTGCCTGTTCCAAATTTTGCAGCATCATATGGCGAATGTTAAGGGAATCGCGAATGTCTTTCATCCCAAGACTGTGGGATTCTACTGAATCCATCCCAAAAAAATTGGTATTGGTGCCCGTTGCCAGGATTAGGTAATCATAATTAACATTTCCTTTGGAAGTTATTAGGCTATTTGAAGAGGGTTGAATTTCCTCGACTTCAGCCAAGCGAAACAATACATTTTTATATCCATTGATTTGTTTCCTGAAGGGAAATACAATACTATCGGGTTCCAGGGCACTGGTGGCCACCTGATAAAACAATGGTTGAAATTGATGAAAGTTGTTTTTATCGAACAGTACCACCTGCACCTCTTTGTGTTTCAGTTTTTCAACCATTGCTAAACCTGCAAACCCACCACCTATAATTACAACACGAGGTAAGTTGGAATCTGGAAGGCAGATTTCATCTGTTACCTTGCAAGCAGTTTCTGTTATTTTATTATTTGAGTGGTTGACATTCATATTTAATTTTTATATCATTGGAATTAGCCATAGTTTATTTTGCGTCTTTGTCTTTTACAATCATTACTGAACATTTGGCGTGCGTTGCTAAATATTGTGAAACAGAACCCAATAAAAGACGTGAAAATGCTCCTTGCCCTTGCGAACCCACTACAATTAAATCGGTATCAAAAGATTCCGCTTTTTCTAAAATTTCTTTTTTAGGAAGGCCATTAACAACACTTGTGGTTATAGTAAGTGCCTTGTTTTCGGTCTTGATTTTATCGAAAGCTTCTGAAACGATTTTGTTTCCCAATTTTTTAGCGTTACTTCTAATTTCTTCTATGTAATTACCTATCCTGCCGCCCATAGTATGCAATCCCAGACCGGTTGTTTTAGGAACTTCATAAACATTTATAATATGAATTTCACTTTTTGAGGATGGGGTCATTTTTATAAGTTCGTGAATGGCTACTTTACTAAAATCTGAACCGTCTATGGCCAATATAATTTTCATAATTTGAATTTGTTATTAATTGAGATGTCCTATGCCTTATTGCATATACTTATGCTTTTTGAGTTTTTAAATAATCCACTGTTTCCTTTACCGATAATGGATACGTAGCATTTCCTGTGCGTACATAAAAAGTGGTGTTTCCTTCATCATTCACATAAACCGGTTCGTTGGAAGGTTCGATATTCACTACGCACACATCTTTTTCATTAATACTGTAGAATGAAATATGGTTGCTGAAACAAGCCTCGTGACTCAATTGCGTAGAAATAATCCTGAACACCTCACGTTCATACCCATCCCTGTTTTTGTGCTTTAGGGTTTTATAATCTTTTTCCAACCCCAAAACATTTCCGTCGTCATCAACACCAATTATTAATTTTCCACCTTTTGCGTTCATAAACCCTGTGATGGTTTTGGCTATGATAACTTCTAAGTCGCGATTGGTTGTTTTGCGGTAATAATCATAACGTATGGAAGACTTAAATTCTACCCGTTCATTTTCGCCAGCTTGAATTAATTCTTCAATGTCACGAACAAGCAGCCGCTGTTGCGTGCCTATAAGCTCATTTTTCTTTTTAAGGTTTATCCAGAACAAACCAGAAACTATTCCCAAGAAACCTCCCAATAAAGTTAATAGGCCGCCCATTCCCCGCATATCGAAAGTAAAGGACTCTAAAAAACGTTGTTTTAAAACTTCTTGGAACAAGGAAAATGAAAAAGCTGTCTCGCTAAATTCAAACCAATAAAGCACCATTGTAAAGGGGTGTACCAGGAAATAAAAAATGCCTGCACCCAATAGAAAATGAATTAAAATGATCTTAATTTTCGCCATAACTTTTTTCAACTTTCACAATTTTATTTGTTTTTAATTTGAGCATTGTAAAAAGCAGCGATGCACGCGCCAATAAGCCATCCTAAAATAAAAATCTGTATGATACCAATAAGTGCTTCCGATAAGGGTACGTCCATCCTAATAATAGTGGTAACATCCAATCCGTGCGCAAGGCTATTAAAAAATGTTATGGATCCTTCCTGTCCCGCTGTAGCCATCACGATCATACAGCCCAGATATATCAAGGCTCCTGTTAGACCAAGAGCAAAACCGAATTTTTTTACGTTTAATCGATACATAATTTGTGTGTTTTAAGATTAGTTATCTGAGTTTAGTAAATTCTTGGATTCTTCAAATTCTTCCTTTGAAATTTCGCCCTTGGCAAACCTCTTCTTTAGGATGTCCAAAGGCTTTTCTTCTTTTGTTCTTTGGTATGGAATATCGGTTGGGATAAAGAAAATCCAAATGATTAAGGCCAACCAGATAAACCACCAAATGAGGTGCATACCTCCGAAACTTCCGTCATAAAAGTGCATAATTTTTAATTTTAAGGTTACTTTTCTATTTCCTCAATTGTATAGCCCTCAATAGTATTGAGTTGCTTTTGTAGTTCATCCACCGAAAGAGCTTCTTTCATTGTTATAAGTGTAGCTCCTTTTGGTGCCAAAAAAATCTCTGCTTTTTCGATGGCGGGATGCTCTTCCAAGGTCTTTTTGACCCTTGCCACACATCCAGCACAACTGATTCCGTTTATTTGAAATTTTTGTTTCATTAGGTTTAGTTTCTAGTGATGTTGATTTTCTTTTTTGTTTTTCTTTTTTAATCTCTCATCGGATAACCCGTGAGTATGGTTCCCGTGCCGCATTGGCATTAGCAAGTGTATGGCGAACATTATTATGATAAATGTAAATAGCCAAGTGCCGCCACCAATTCCAATAGAGGGTGCTAAAAAAATGAATAAAAGTGGGAGTCCGCAACCGAGGACCATCCATAACCAGTGATTTTTCATTGTTTTGTTTTTTTTGAATTAATATTTATTGCCCCTTACTTACAAGACCTGAACAGGCTTATGAGATAATTGGGGGGTTATCAACAAGCCGTGAGGAGATGTCCAGGCTTAAAATGAATGTGAATCTACCTGCTTTTAAAGTATTTCATCTGCATAACTTTCGTTGTTATCTATAAAATTTCGTCGTAAAAATTACGCTTCCAATTTTCCGTGTTTTTGTAGTCTGTCATACTCATACCCACTACTTCTTTAAACTGTCTTGACAAGTGGTTAACACTACTATAATCTAACAAGTGACCTATGTCTGAAAAAGAATGTCGTTTTAACTGAATGAGTTCCTTTACCTTTTCTATTTTCAGTTTTATAAAGTATTTTTCAATTGTTGTATTTTCATTTTTAGAAAATAGCTTACTCAATATTTTATAATCCCTGTGAAGAATAGAAGACAAGTGTTCTGAAGTATTCATTTTTAAATGAAGTGGTAGCTGAGTAAGCAGTTCGATTAGGATAATTTTTACTTTTTCAACCAACATTTCCTCTTCACTTTGTACTATTTCAAAATCATTGGAATGGAGCACTTTAGTCACAGCATCAGTAATATCCGTATCCGTTTTGCTGGAAGCTTCCACTAATAATTTGCCCAATTCCAAAGAGAGCACAATTACCCCAAGCTCTTCAAGTTCTTGTTTTATAACTTTTAGGCAGCGGCTACATACCATATTCTTTATCCAGAATTCTTTCTGTAAATCCATAGTATTATTTATTTACTGTTAGAAAATTTTTATCTAACAAAGGTTTATAATTTGCTCTTTTGCAAATAGTTGAGAGTGTGGCGTGCTCAGGAATGAGCGCACCAATTGTTAGCCTGTTCTTAGTACCGGCTAATACGGGAAATGTAGGTTATTTGAAAAAGAACCCACTTAGAAAGAAATCAAATTAAATATACCTCGTGGAGTACCTGAAAGTCTTTTGGTATGAGGGGTGGATCATAATTTAAAAAAGGGACGATATTTTGCTCAAGTCCCTCGAATAGATTTACGTAAGCGTAAAAAAATGTGTGCAGGAAAACCAGATTTTGATTTTCCATTTCAAATGAAGTTTTTTGAAAGTTATCGCTACCTTCTTTTACAAAAGATTTATTATCACAACAACCTTTTTTTTCAAAAGAACATTCTTTCAAAGAATTGGTTTGACCCTTAATCGCGTTATCACAAACCTGAGCTTTAGCAAAAACAGCCATATCCACAAGCTTATTACAGCAGAAATGCATATTCACAGTAAAGGACGACGAAGCGAACATTACTGCAAATACTAAAGAGATAGCTATTATTTTATTAAAACTTTGCACAATACGAATATAAAAAAAATTAACAAATGTTAACTATTTTTTTGGTCTATTTTTCTTAGTAGAAGATTATTATAAAAATTTTTTAAACCTTATTTTTTCCAAACGTAATGGAAAAAAGACAACTGAAATATGATATTTGTCATAATTTAAAAAGTCTAATCCTTTTATTTTTGTCGAAAATAAAAAAGGAAATAAAACTCTTTAAAAGTTTATTTTAACCGAAATAAAAAATTAGTAATATCTTTATATATTATTGTTTTTTATATCTTTGCAGAATTATGAAATCATTTTTCCATAAAATATTATCTATTGCCTTGGCGAGCTTAGTGTTTTTTACCACTATGTCGTTCACGGTGGATATTCATTATTGTGGAGATTCTTTGGTTGACTTTGCTTTATTTCATAATGCGCAGACCTGCGGAATGGAGAATCAGCCATCCCAAAAAAGTTGTGAGGAAGGTTTCTCGGAAAAACCTTGTTGTTCAGATACTCAAATAGTGGTTGAAGGTCAAGATGATTTAAACTCATCTTTCACAAAATTATCTTTTGAGCAACAAGCCTTTGTTGCTACTTTCTTTTATACCTATTTTAATCTTTTTGATGGACTGGATAAGAATATTGTTCCATTTAGAGATTATACACCTCCCAACCTCATAAGGGACGTACAGAAGCTACACGAAACGTATTTAATTTGATTTTAAACAGTTTCCGATAATTATCGGAAAGATTTGCCCTATGGTTACCTCCATTTTGGGCTCATTTTGTTGTGTTTAATTTTCTGATACTATCAGGATTTTATTCGATGTATAACTGTTTAAATATCAATAAATATGCTAAATAAAGGCATAAAATTTCTCATAGAGAACAAACTCGTAGCGGTCTTGATGCTCGCACTCTTTGTAGGTTTGGGCGTAGTTAATGCGCCATTTAACTGGGATACCGGTTTTCTTCCTACCGATCCTGTAGCCGTAGATGCCATCCCAGATATTGGCGAGAACCAGCAAATTGTATTCACAAAATGGGAAGGCCGATCCCCACAAGATATAGAAGACCAGATAAGCTACCCCCTTACCACTACTTTATTAGGTATTCCCGGGGTGAAAACCATCCGAAGTTCTTCTATGTTCGGTTTTTCAAGTATCTATATCATTTTTGAAGAGGATGTGGAATTCTACTGGAGCCGAAGCCGTATTCTCGAAAAATTGAATTCCTTACCAAGCGGGTTATTGCCCGATGGCGTGAACCCTTCTTTAGGCCCAGATGCAACCGGCTTGGGGCAAATTTATTGGTACACCTTAGAAGGGCGCGATAAAGATGGCAATGTAACCGGAGGTTGGGATTTAAACGAACTACGCAGTATTCAGGATTATTATGTGAAATATGCCCTTTCTTCGGCAAGTGGTGTTTCGGAAGTAGCTTCCATAGGAGGCTATGTTCAGGAATATCAGGTGGATGTTGACCCCGAAAAGATGCGCCAGTATAATATCGGGTTAGGAGATATTGTTACAGCAGTCAAGGAAAGCAATAAGGATATCGGGGCGCAAACTTTGGAAATCAACCAGGCAGAATACTTGGTGCGTGGTCTGGGGTATGTAAAGTCTATCGCCGATATAGAAAATGCTGTTGTTACTTCTGAAGATTATACTTCAATAAGAATTAAAGATATAGCAAACGTAAGCTTGGGGCCCGCACCGCGTCGTGGAATTTTGGACAAGGAAGGGGCTGAAGTGGTAGGCGGGGTTGTCGTGGCTCGATACGGTGCCAATCCGATGGAAGTGATCAATAATGTAAAAGAAAAGATAGATGAACTTAAGGCTGGTCTGCCTTCCAAAGAACTGTCAGACGGTCGTACTTCGCAACTTACCATCGTCCCCTTTTACGATCGGACGGAGCTTATTCAGGAAACCCTGGGTACCCTTGATGAAGCATTAACACTGGAAATACTCATTACCATATTTGTGATTGTTGTGATGGTATTCAACTTACGGGCTTCCTTACTTATCTCTGGACTATTGCCAGTTGCGGTATTGATGGTCTTTATTTCGATGAAGTTTTTTAATGTTGATGCCAATATTGTAGCATTGTCGGGTATCGCCATTGCTATTGGTACAATGGTAGATGTTGGGGTCATACTCTGTGAAAATATCATCAGGCACCTGGATGAAGAAGATGAACGCTTTCGCGAAAGCGGAACTAGGGAGCCTATTAATACTGTGGTCTATAATGCCACTGCCGAAGTGTCGGGAGCCATTCTTACCGCGGTATTGACCACTATTATCAGTTTTATACCGGTATTTACAATGATTGGCGCAGAAGGAAAATTATTTCGACCCTTGGCCTTTACCAAAACAATGGCATTAATAGCATCTCTTGTCGTGGCTTTATTCTTAATTCCACCTTTCGCATCTTTTTTGTTTCGTAGAAAAAGCATCAGGAGAACTAGCGGATATATCCTCAATGGGTTATTGATCCTTTTAGGGATCACGGCAATAGTTTCTGGATATTGGTTAGGACTATTATTAATTGGCTTTGGAATTACAGCACTTTTAAAAGATGAAAATATTGCTTCTAATATTTCCGATAAACTTACACTTTCAGATAAGCGGGCCAACACTATAAATATTTTTATTTCTGCCTTAGCGATTGTCTTTCTACTTGCAGAATACTGGCGGCCACTTGGCGTAGATGAAAGTATATTTTGGAATTTGCTATTTGTAGGGTTTATCTGTTTCGGTTTATTGGCGGTATTCTGGTTGTTTCAAAGTTACTATACGCGAATTCTACGTTGGGCACTCCGTAATAAAATTTTATTCCTTTCAGTTCCGACTGTCATTGTGATTTTTGGAGTCCTAATTATGCAGAATACGGGTAAGGAATTTATGCCTTCCTTAAATGAAGGTTCTTTTCTTCTAATGCCCACCTCTTTACCTCACGCAGGTGTGGAAGAGAATAAACGGGTACTACAGCAATTGGATATGGCAGTTGCGAGTATTCCAGAGATAGAAACGGTCGTTGGAAAATCCGGACGGACAGAATCCGCCCTTGACCCGGCACCCCTATCAATGTATGAAAATATCATTCAGTATAAATCGGAATATATGCTGAATGAAAACGGCAAGCGTCAAAGATATAAAGTAAATGAGGATGGTTTATTTGTCCTTAAGAACGGGAACCTCGTGGTAAACCCCAATAGTGAAGTGGATCAAGATGAAAATTATAAGGATTCAGAAATTGAAGATCCTTTTCTTGTGGAAAACCAAAACCTCATTGCTGATGAAGATGGCGAGTTTTACCGGAACTGGCGTCCCGAAATACAATCCCCCGATGATATCTGGAATGAGATTGTAAGGGTGACCAAACAACCTGGTGTAACCTCCGCCCCTAAATTACAACCCATTGAAACCCGTCTGGTGATGTTGCAAACAGGAATGCGCGCACCAATGGGTATTAAGGTGAAAGGGCAGGATCTTCGGGAAATAGAAGCTTTTGGATTACAACTTGAAGATATTCTAAAACAAGCGGAAGGTGTAAAAAAAGAGGCTGTTTTTGCCGATCGTATTGTTGGAAAGCCCTATCTCCTCATTGATATTAAAAGAGAACGGCTTGCCCGTTACGGAATAACCATTGAAGATGTTCAGCAGGTACTTCAAGTTGCCGTAGGTGGTATGCCTCTGACGCAAACCGTGGAAGGTCGGGAGCGTTATGGAGTGCGGGTACGTTATCCACGGGAGCTAAGGGCAAACCCAGACGACATTAAGGATATTTATGTACCTGTAGAAAAAGGAAGCCCCGTGCCATTGGGGGAACTTGTGGAAATTCGCTACGAGCAAGGGCCACAGGTTATCAAAAGTGAGGACACCTTTTTAGTGGGATATGTGCTGTTTGACAAACTCGACGGCTTTGCGGAAGTCGATGTGGTGGAAAATGCCCAGGCACTGATTCAGGAAAAAATCGATAGCGGTGAGCTTACCGTTCCCAAAGGGATCAACTACCAATTTACAGGTACCTACGAAAATCAAATAAGAGCAGAAAAAACCTTATCTGTCGTAGTGCCCTTAGCCTTGGCAATTATTTTCTTAATACTCTATTTTCAATTCCGCTCCGTGTCCACTTCCCTAATGGTCTTTACGGGTATCGCCGTTGCTTTTGCCGGTGGTTTCCTAATGATCTGGTTTTACGGGCAGGATTGGTTTTTAAACTTCAATTTTTTTGGAGAAAACTTACGGGATCTTTTCCAGATGCACACCATCAATTTAAGTGTGGCTGTTTGGGTAGGTTTTATTGCCCTGTTTGGGATCGCTACCGATGATGGCGTGGTAATGGCTACCTATCTTACCCAAACTTTTGATCGCAATAATCCCGAAAATAAAAAAGAAATACGGGATTCTATTGTAGAGGCAGGGCAGAAACGTATCCGTCCGTGTTTGATGACCACGGCTACCACTATCCTGGCCTTGCTGCCAATCCTGACCTCTACAGGCAGGGGAAGCGATATAATGATACCGATGGCCATACCCAGCTTTGGCGGAATGCTCATAGCCCTCATTACGCTATTTGTAGTTCCGGTATTGTTCAGTATGAAAAAGGAATTGCAACTTAAAAGAGCGAGCAAATGAGATATTTTTTAATCATAGGAATTGTTTTATCGACCCTAACTCAAATGAATGGGCAACAACTGCAATCCTATATTCAGGAAGCGGAGGCAAACAATCCGGAGATTCAGGCTTTCGAGCTGCGGTACAATATCGCTGAGGAAAAGATAAATGAAGTGAACACCTTGCCAGATACCGAGTTTGGTGCAGGATATTTTGCTAGTGAACCCGAAACACGGACTGGGGCGCAGCGTGCACGTTTTTCTGTCAAACAGATGCTGCCCTGGTTTGGGACAATTACCGCAAGGGAAAATTATGCTTCCGCTATGGCAGAAGCCGAGTATGTGGAGGTTAGTATCGCCAAACGAAAACTTGCATTATCGGTATCAGAATTCTATTATTTATTATATGGAATTAGGGCCAAGCAAAAAGTCTTGGACGACAATATCCAGCTGCTGAAAACCTACGAGCAATTGGCTTTAACTGCCACAGAAGTTGGCAATGCCAGTGCGGTAGATGTATTGCGGTTACAAATACGCCAAAACGAGATATTACAACAGAAAGAAGTTTTGTTGCAAAAAGCCAAAGGAATTCAGGCGGCCTTGAATAGTTTGTTAGATCGTAAATATGACGAACCTACAGAGGTAGTCACTAATTTAGGGATTCCAGAAGATGATCCCGTCCCTGGTTTTGAAGCACTTTCTTTAAATCCGGAGTTGCTTAAATTCGATAAGTTATATGAATCGGTTGTCCAATCAGAAAAACTCAATCAAAAAGAAAGCTTACCAAGTTTAGGGGTCGGATTGGATTTTATCCCTATCGAAGAACGCCCAGAGATGAATTTTAGTGATAATGGTAAAGATATTTTGATGCCGATGGTTTCGGTTTCCATTCCCATTTTTAACAATAAATATAAATCGATAACCAAACAGAATGAATTAAAACAACAGGAAATTCAATCGCAAAAGAATGACCGTTTAAACACGTTAAAATCGAAGTTTGCCAGGGCAATTTCAGAACGGAACGAGGCCAGGATAAAATATAACATTCAGGAGAAAAACCTAAAACAAGCCAAAAATGCCGAAGAAATCTTAATTAGGAATTATGAAACGGGCACGATTAACTTTAATGATGTATTGGATATCCAAGAGTTGCAGTTAAAATTTGGGATTAACCAAATAGAGGCCATTCAAGCGTATTATACGCAATCGGCAACCATTAATTATTTAACCAACTAAGAATGGAAAAGACCTTATATATAAAAAATATGGTTTGTGACCGATGCATCAAAGTATTAAAAAATGAGCTAAAAGATGAAGACATCAACGTATTGAATGTGAAATTGGGAGAAATTACGGTAAATATTGATTCGAAAGATGAAATCCCTGCCCTTCAGAAAATAATCGAATCCAATGGATTTTTCATCATCAATAGTGAGAACTTTAAAATGGTAGAACAAGTCAAGTTAACCTTAATCAGTTTGTTAAAAACCTTACCTCTCAATAATGAAAGGCTTTCGGATATACTCTCAAAGGAGTTGAACCAAGAATATTCCAGAATCAGTAAAATATTCTCCTATAATGAGAAAGTAACACTTGAAAAATACTTTATAAAACTAAAGGTTGAAAAGGCCAAGGAATTGATACATAATAAAGAGTTGAATTTTACCGAAATAAGTCAATTGTTAAATTATAGCAACTTAACACATTTGAGCAATCAATTCAAAACCGAAACAGGGATGAGCCTAACAGAATACAAAACTTTAGAAAAAAACTTTAGAAACCCTTTAGACCGAATTATATAAGTATAAACCATAATTATTAAACATTATTTTTAGAAAAATCAATATTTTTATGTTAAAAATCAAATCGATGAATAAAGTATTATTGACATTTTTAGCAATGTTTGCGCTTTTCAATGTAAAGGCACAAACCGCTCGTCCAGAAGAAGGCAATGTGAATAATTTGCCGGTACACGAATACACTTTGACCCTCAAGGAAGAAATGGTCAATAAAGCAGGAAAACAGGTAAAAGGTATGACCATCAATGGCAGTATTCCTGGGCCAACGTTAGAATTTACAGAAGGCGAATATGCGGTTATTTATGTAAAAAACGAAATGAGCGTAGAAACCTCAATTCATTGGCACGGAATGCTGTTACCCAATTTTATGGATGGTGTACCCTATTTAACAACTCCACCAATAAAGCCCGGCACCACCTTTAAATATGAATTCCCCATCAAACAATCCGGAACGTACTGGTATCATTCCCACACAATGTTTCAGGAACAAAGTGGCGTTTTTGGGTCTTTATTAATCAATCCAAAAGAAAAAACACTGGATTATGACAAAGATTTGGTCTTGATGCTATCTGATTGGACAAATGAAAAACCTAAAAATGTGATGCGTAACCTTAAACGTGGTAATGAATGGTATCAAATGAAGAAAGGTACTTCCACACCTTTGAATCAAGTTATTGGGCGGGGAGCATTTGGCGCGCAACTCGATTTTTGGCGACAACGGATGGAAGGTGCAGACATTGCAGACGTCTATTACCCTGCATTCTTGATCAATGGCGAAGAATCGGTTGAGTATCCGCAATTTAAACCAGGAGAAAAGGTTCGGTTGCGTATCATAAATGGTTCCGCCTCCTCCCAGTTTTGGATGACCTTCGGTGGCGAAACGCCAATGTTGGTCTCGGCTGATGGTCAAAATGTAGTTCCCATTGCCCATAATAAGACTTTTATAGCCACTGCTGAAACTTATGATTTTATTGTTACCGTTCCACAAAATGGAAAAATTGAGTTGCGTGTAATGGCACAGGACGGTTCTGGGACGACCACAGCTTATATTGGTAAGGGCAAAACACTTCCAGCGGAAGTTGTCCCGAAACCCGATAAAATCAAGATGATGCAGCAAATGGCAAAAATGGATATGAAAATGGGGGCACACGCCCTAAAATTCAAGCCAAAGAAAGATGAGCGGTATGAAATGAAAGAAGAGTATGGGATGCAAATGGATATGGACAAGTCGAAAATGAAGATGGACGATGACAAGATGAATATGCCGAAAGATTCAATGAAGTACGAAAAGATGAAACATTCCCAAGGTAAGATGGATGATATGGAGATGAATGGAATGGATATGTTT
The DNA here is from genome assembly GCF_042433895.1 of Mesonia maritima. Classification (NCBI taxonomy): domain Bacteria; kingdom Pseudomonadati; phylum Bacteroidota; class Flavobacteriia; order Flavobacteriales; family Flavobacteriaceae; genus Mesonia; species Mesonia maritima. The sequence goes on from NZ_JBHLUA010000002.1 coordinate 172,667, forward strand.
TCAGAGTATAATTACGATTATCTTAAAGCACCCGAAAAAACTTCATATGATCAAAATCTTCCTGTAAGGGAAATCCTGCTAAACCTTACAGGGAATATGAACCGTTACATTTGGAGTATGAATGGCGTTCCGTTGAGTGAAACCGATAAGATAAAGATAAATGGCGATGAAGTAACCAGAATTACCTACAATAACCTTACGATGATGCACCACCCTATGCACTTGCACGGTCACTTTTTTAGGGTTATTAATGAAAATGGAGAATATTCCCCCTTAAAGCATACGGTAAACGTCCCCCCAATGCAGAAAGTTACCATAGAGTTTTATGGGAATAATGGGGATGAGTACGGGGACTGGTTTTTACATTGCCATATCCTCTATCATATGAATGCTGGAATGGACAGAATAATAAGCTACGACACCCCACGCGATCCAAGGATGGAAGAATATCCTGTTTCCAAATTAATCAAAGAAACAGATCCATTTTACACTTGGTCATTAGCAGAAGCAGCTTCACATATGGCTTCTTTTGATTTTGTCGCTTCCAATATTCGTAATCAATTTAATGTTTCGGCAGAATATGGCTGGAACCAGAACTTGGAAGCCGAAGTAACCTATGAACGTTATCTGCACGATTATTTGCGTGTCTTTGGCGGGGTGAACGTCGAAAACGAAATGGAAGATAATTTAGACGAAATTTCAACCACCGCAATTGCCGGGATTCGGTATTTGACACCTTATCTCTTTAATTTAGATGTGCGTATTGACAATAAATTAAGACCCCAAATAAGTTTAAGCCGGGAAATCCTCATATTTCCAAGAACTGCAATATTTGGAGAGTATGAATATCAAGCCGATTTTGGATGGGTTGACGCCCTTCCCGCAGGCGATAATTTCGCCAAAGAAGTGACCTGGAATGCTGGAGTAGAATATTATTTATCACGAAACTTTTCCTTGATGGCAAGTTACGACAACCGCTTCGGTGCGGGTGGTGGGCTTTCCGCAAGATTTTAAAAACCAACTGTTATGATGTACGAATGGGATTGGCTGATTTTACTGGGAGTTATAATACTATGTATTGTTATCTACTCTGGCAGAAAACAGCAAAAGAAGAAAAAAAGAAAGGATGCCCTGAAAATATTGGATGAACGCTATGCCAAAGGCGAAATTACAAAAGAAGAATATATCGAACGTAAAGAAACGATTAATCCTACCAATAATAGAAACCCCAAGAAATAATAACAAATTTGGGAATGTGATTTTCAACAAAGTAACCGATTATTAATTTAAATATAGAACCTATGAAAAATTCAAAATTGATTGAAGCATTGAACAACTGTGTTGCTCATTGCAATTATTGTGCAGATGCTTGTCTGGATGCAGATGACATCAAAATGATGGTGGATTGTATCAGGACGGATAGAGCTTGCGCAGAAGTTTGCAGCGCAACCGCAAAGTTGCTCGCCGCAAATTATTCAGATGCCAAGGGAATGGTAGAATACTGCCATAAAACCTGTAAAAAATGTGCAGAGGAATGTGCAAAACACGATGCCCAGCATTGTAAGGATTGTGCAGAAGCGTGTAAAAAATGCGCAGAGGCCTGTGAAGCTTATTTAAGCTAGTAATAATTAGTAATCTTCCCCTATTTAAAGGGGGAGGATTAATCAAAAATCCAATATAGAATAGACCCTAAAATATGGGTATGACAGAAATTAAATTTTTAAACAACAATTAAAATTAAAATCAAAATGAGAAAACTAAAAAAGACAATAGGTATCCTAACAATGACCTTAGTAACCCTAACAGCAATGTCCTGCAAGGACGGAAAAAAAGAAGGGGCTGCGGAACCAATGTCCAACGAAATGCACCAGGAAGATGGTAATAATCAAGATGGCTCAAAACAAATGGCTAATGCCGGTAGTAATGCTTCAGATGCAATCATCGATAACTACCTTAAAATAAAAAATGCCTTAGTGGCAGATAACCAGGAAAAAGCCGCCGAAGCCGGGGGGAATTTGGTAGCTGATTTTGATGATTTTGATAAGGCCAGTTATTCTTCCGAAGAACAGCAGGAATTAACCGATATTATTGAAGATGCAAAGGAACACGCGGAGCATATTTCAGAAAGTCCTATGGAACACCAAAGGGAGCATTTTGACATTTTGAGCAAAGATATTATTGATATGATCGCTATAACGGGAACCGATAAAAAACTATATCAGGATTTTTGCCCGATGTACAATGACAATAAAGGAGCGCAGTGGTTAAGTGCTTCCAAAGAGATCAAAAACCCATATTATGGAAGTAAAATGATGGGTTGTGGGGAAGTACAAAAGGAAATTAATTAATGAAAATCATCAAAATCATTGTACTGGTTTTGTTAGTTGCGTTTGTGGGTATTCAATTTATATCCACAAGTCGCAATCTAAGTAGCACTGTACCTAAAACCGATTTTATGCTGGTTAACAAAGTACCTACTACCATACAAAACAAATTACAGATATCCTGTTATGATTGTCATAGCAACAATACAGGATATCCTTGGTACAATAAAATACAACCAGCCGCTTGGTTTTTAGAAGATCACATAAAAGAAGGAAAAGCCGAATTGAATTTTAATGAATGGGGTGAATATTCCGACCGTAGAAAAAATAGCAAGTTGCGATCAATTATTAGTCAAATTGAAGATGACGAAATGCCGCTGGACTCTTATACCTTGATTCATACGGATGCAAAACTTTCCGAAGATGGGAGAACAGAAATCATAGCGTTTATGACCCAGCTTAAAAACGATTTATAAATTGTTTACGCGTGTTTCTTAGAATAAAAGTAAAGAATGTGCTTAAAAAAGAGAGGAACTTTTTTCATAATTGGTTGGTTAGTGAATTCCTTCTTTTTTAATGTTCATTCCTAAAGTCCTGTAAGGGAAGGGTATTCTTAATTTAATTAGTTTAAAAAGCCCCTTTCCTTGTCAGGCACAAAAAAGAAAGCCGATGAAAGATTGCTGCAACACAGGAAATGAAAAAGAACAAAAGAAAAGTGGCTTTAGAAAATGGTTCAACTATATCATTTATGGGATAATGGCCATTATAATTATCGGGGCTTTATTGCTCCAATTAACTGGAAACTAATTTAAGAAACCATAGAAATGAAAATTAAACAACTATTTTTTACCGTATTGATGTTGGCCTTTTCAGGAAATTTTTCAACCGCCTTTGCAGCAAATAATTCACTTATATATAGTGGCACAACTGAAATCTCAAATGAAAAATCTGTTGCAGCCTATGAAAAGAGTAGTTCAGTACCAAATTTACAAACCGATCCTAAAGCCGATTTAGATGAGTTTCCAAACCTGCACCCCTTGGTGGTGCATTTTCCCATAGCATTATTGCTATTGGCCGTTGTATTGCAATTAATACAACTTTTTATAATGAACCGGACAATGGATTGGGTCGTCCTGCTAACAGTAGGAGCAGGATTTATAGGAGCTTATGTGGCGGGTAACTTTGTACACCCCCATACCGAAGGTCTTACCCAAACCGCAAAAAAGGTATTGGAACAGCACGATAAGTATGCAATGTGGGCGATGTGGTCCAGTGCTGCAGCCGCTGTACTCAAACTTGTAAGCCTTTTCTGGTTTAAGCAAAAAAGATGGTTTGAGGTTTTGGTATTCGCGGTACTTGCCTTTTCCGGATATTCCGTGGGATGGGCTGGACATTATGGTTCTCAATTGGTATATATAGAAGGTGTTGGTCCACAGGGGCAGTTTTTAGGCGACGAGGCCGAAGAAAGTCACGAAGGTCATTCCCATTAAATTAAAAATATATGAACGAGCCTAAAGACATAGAATATAAAAATACTTTTTACATCCAGCTTTTGTCAAAAGCCCTGCCAACCATTGCAATTATTGCGGGGCTTGCGATTTTGAGCCTTTGGGTTACACCGCGATTTAGAGATGCATTATGGCTGTCGTGGTCAATTCTCTTATTTGCAGTGATAAAGACATATTTTATTGTAAGGCTTTCCTTTGATCAACTAATGAAAATTATCGGTCAAAGTCATTTATTGAGCCATATTCTTATTTTATTCGGGCTACTTATAACCCTTATTATCTTTTCATTCGCCCTGGATTTTACTTCGCTTCAATTTTTTGATACAAAAAATTTCAAAGTTAGTTCGGAAGAAGGAATGAGTGGTTTTAAAATTTTTTATGAACACCTCTATTTTAGCACTATAACTTTTTCTTCGATTGGCTATGGAGATATTGTGCCTACTTCTGTTCTTTCCAAAGCTTTGGTGATGTTAGAGGTTGGACTGAGGTTTTTTGTACTTGTATTCGGGATCGCCAATATTAATCAAATACGTATAAACGAAAATAAATAAGATAATTATGAACGACTTTCTAAAACAATGGGGCGAAGCTGCTTATACCACCACCGGATTTTTCTGGATGGCGTTGTGGGCATTCGTGTTGGGGTATGTCATCAGTAGTATGATCCAGATTTTCGTGACCGAAAAACGAATGCAGAAAACTATGGGCGGTGAAGAATCTAAAGGTGTCTTGTTGGGCACATTTTTCGGGTTTATAAGCAGTTCGTGCAGCTTTGCGGCCTTGGCAAGCACAAAGTCACTTTTTAAAAAAGGAGCAAGTTTTATATCATCCATCGCATTTTTGTTGGCTTCGACAAATCTCGTCATCGAACTGGGGATTATCATCTCAATATTTTTGGGATGGCAGTTTGTGGTGGGCGAGTATGCCGGAGGAATTTTATTGATAGGTATCAGCTGGGTTTTAATACGGCTCATCAATCCCAAAAAGCTCATTGATAAGGCAAGGGAAAATCTTGAAAAGGAAGATGAAGGTTCAGGAATGGACGATTCCAAAAATTGGAAAAAGCAGATTCAAAAAGAAGATAGCTGGGCGAAAGTGGGCAAAAAATATAAGATGGAATGGCAAATGGTCTGGAAAGATGTAACCGTGGGGTTTACCATTGCCGGCATTGTTGCAGCCTTTGTACCTGATGCGTGGTTTCAGACCCTCTTTATTGGAAGCGGTCAGGGAAATACGGACTTTTCTTTTTTTGAAATCCTGGAACACATTATAGTGGGCCCCGTTGCAGCGTTTGTAACGTTTATAGGGTCTATGGGCAACATCCCCTTGGCCGCTTTGCTATTCGGAAAAGGGGTCAGTTTTGCGGGGGTAATGGCTTTTATTTTCAGTGATCTGGTCGTTTTTCCAATTTTAAGAATCAATGCGAAGTACTACGGTTGGAAAATGTCATTATTTATTCTCTTCTTACTATTTACCTCGTTAATTGGAGCCTCACTCATTTTGCACTATTCTTTTGACCTGATGAGCCTGTTACCAGATCCATCACAGGTACAGGTTCAGGATAGCGAATATTTTAAGATCAACTATACCCTTTACCTAAATCTTGCATTTTTAGCAATATCAGGGTATTTAATTTATCTGGGGTTTTTCAAAAAGAAGGATGTGGACAGCAAAATGGGCGAAATGGCCCCTAAAAGTCAATTGCTCGAAAACATCTTAAAATATTCCGCTTTTATCAGTTATATCTGGATTGTGGGCGGGCTGATTGTAAAATTTTTTATGAATTAAGATTTAAATTAAAGGAGTAATCATTAACAAAATGGTAGTCAAAAGAAAAAGATTATCAATTTAAATAGACCCTAAGTAAAAAGACTTAACAATTATCAATCAAAAAAAATAAAAAAATGAAGTCAACAGAAAAAAAACAAGATGGAATAAAAAAAAGTAATTATAGCAGGTTTTTAGCTATGCTTGGTCTTTCCTTTATCGCTATGTACGTCACAATGTATCTCAATACATACGAAATAGACCACGTGTATTTTAGTCTTACCAGATTTTATATGACCTGTTTGGGAATAGCCTGTATGGCGGTCATTATGTGGTTCTTTATGCGAAAAATGTATCAAAACAAGAAAAAGAACATCGCGATACTTGCGGGAAGCGCGATTCTGTTTGCGGGTGCTTTTGGCTTGGTAAGAGCCCAGGCCCCCATCATTGGAGACGTTTTATATATGAAGGCAATGATCCCGCATCATTCCATAGCCATTTTGACCAGCAAGCGAGCCGATATAAAAGATCCGGAAGTACGAAAATTGGCGGATGAAATCATTAAGGCTCAGGAAAAGGAAATTGCTGAAATGAAACAGTATATCAAACGATTAGAAAACAAGAAGTAAATAAACAGATTTAATTTTATATGTTATGAACAAGAAATTTTTATACATAAGTATCGCAGGTATTGTGGGCCTATTGGCAGGATACCTAATTTTCGGGAAGCCGGTGGATGAATCTACGGCTAGTAAGGATGTATCCGAGGTGTCCAATACTCACGATCATTCTGGCGAAACCGCCAATCAAATGTGGACGTGTTCAATGCACCCACAGATTATGCAACCGGAACCGGGAGATTGCCCTATTTGTGGAATGGAACTTATCCCGGCCGAATCTGGAGCTGATGGCCTATCTGCAAATGAAATTAAAATGACCAAAAACGCAATGGCACTGGCCAATATTCAAACCAATGTAGTTGGTAATGCTGTAGGCGAAAATGGAAATGTTACGTCTTTATCCGGTAAAATCGTGGAAAACGAAGAAGCGAGTGCAGTACAGGCCAGTTATTTTGATGGGAGGATTGAACGCCTAAATGTAAATTATGAAGGACAAGAAGTTCGCAAAAGGCAGCTTTTGGCAACAATCTACTCGCCTAATCTTGTTGCTGCCCAACAAGAACTCATTACCACGGCTTCCCTTAAAGAAAGCCAGCCCGCACTTTATAAATCCGTACGGAATAAATTGAAGCTCTGGAAACTTTCAGAAAGCCAGATCAACAGCATCGAAGAATCTGGAGAAGTTCGTGAAAATTTTCCCATTTATGCCACGGTTTCCGGAACAGTTTCCGAAAAAATGGCGGAAGAGGGCGATTACGTAAAACAGGGGCAGCCCATTTTAAAATTGAACAACCTAAATACGGTCTGGGCAGAGTTTGATGCCTACGAAAATCAAATTTCACAATTTGAAAAAGGGCAGGAAATAAAAATGACCACCAATGCCTATCCCAATAAAGAATTTGATGCGAAAATATCTTTTATTGACCCGGTATTAAACACCCAAACCAGAATAGTAACGGTAAGGGCTACTATACAAAATAAAAACAACTTCTTGAAGCCAGGAATGTTCGTTACAGGTAAATTTGAAGGTATTGAGCCTTCTGGTGAAGAACAGCTTCTTGTTCCGGCAAGCGCGGTAATGTGGACAGGGGAACGTTCATTGGTGTATGTAAAAACAGATCCCGACGAACCTGTCTTTGAAATGCGTGAAGTGACGATAGGTAACAGAAACGGGGAAACCTATTCTATAACAAGCGGATTGGAAGATGGAGATGTAATCGTGACCAATGGAACGTTTACCGTGGATGCCGCTGCACAGTTAAGTGGTAAAAAATCAATGATGAATCAAGAAGGTGGCAAGACAATGACAGGGCACGAAGGACATACTGGGATGCAGCAAGCAAACACCGAAGCCATTGGTAATAGCATTGACCATACGAAAATGAACGAAAGAATAGATGTTCCTGCCAAGTTTCAAAAACAGGTAGAGCAGGTTTTTGATGGCTATATTGATTTGAAAAATGCCTTAGTAAATGATAATGCGAAAAACGCACAGCAAGCTGCTGAACGGGTAGAAAAAAGTCTGAGCAAGGTGGATATGAAATTATTGGAAAATGAAAAAACGCACAAGCACTGGATGACCATTCAAAAGGAATTAAAGTCATCGTCAAATGCTATTTCCCTTTCTTCAGATATTAAAAAACAAAGGGACCACTTTAAACATTTATCTGCCCATATGATAAGCAGTGTCCAACTCTTTGGGGTAAACCAAAAAGCCTACAGCCAATTTTGTCCTATGGCCAATAGTAACAAGGGAGCTTATTGGTTAAGTTTAGAAAAAGAAATCCAAAATCCATATTATGGACAAGCTATGTTGACCTGTGGCGAGGTTAGGGAGACCTTTGAGTAGTTATCTCCACAGTAAGTTTTCAAAAATAAAGCCATTTTCTACTTGAAAATTGAAGAAAGAATATGAGTGAAAAAAGGAGAAATAGAAGAAAAAATAAAAGCAGAAAAGACATAAAAACCAGCAATAACACCATTACGGAAAAGGATAAAATTTATGGTATTATTGCTATGGTTATTATTTTTATAACGGCCTTGATTGCTGCCATCTTTGTGAGTTTTTAAGGCGTGAGAATCCATTCTAATATATGAAATCCACAATATGCCCAATATCCTTTATATAAAAAATATGGTGTGCCCCAGATGTATAAGTTCTGTATCCCGTATTTTGAACAAATTGAATATTGAATACAAAACTATAGAGTTGGGTGAAGTAGCTTTGACAAATGAACTGAGCCCTAAAAATAAAAGTTTATTGTCCGTGGAATTTCAAAATGAAGGGTTCAGTTTGGTTAATGATAGAAAAAGTCAACTCATTGAACAAATGAAAAGTTTGGTGGTGGATAAAATCCATCACTCTAACGAGGCACTCGATATAAAATGGCCAGAGTATATTAGTGGGAAATTGTATCTGGATTATAAATATCTTAGCTCCTTATTTTCTGCTGTAGAGAGTATTACGTTTGAGCAGTATATCATCAACCAAAAGATCGAACGCGTAAAGGAACTTATTGTATATAATGAATTGAGTTTAAGCAAAATTGCATTTCAAATGAGCTATAGCAGCGTTGCTTATTTAAGCAATCAATTTAAAAAAATTACGGGGATGACACCTACACATTTCAAAAATTCTACTAACAAAAACCGAAAGAATTTGGATGAGGTGTAGAATTATTCCATTAATCTGAAAATATTACAAATCATTCAGCCCATTCCATAATACTTCAAGCCTGTTATTTTTCGAAATTTGTATCAAACAAGATCAAACAGTCTATGGAAGCAGTAAATGTATTTGAACACCAAAAAAAAGAGAAAACGAACCCAGGCATAAAAAACTCCTTTCCGGTAACGGGAATGACCTGTGCAGCTTGTGCCTCTAGCGTAGAGTCTATTCTTTTACATACGGAAGGGGTGAACAGGGCGAGTGTGAATTTTGCCAGCAGTTCTGTTCTCGTAGAATATGAAAAGGGGTTGAGCCCTAATCAACTTCAAAACGCACTTCGCGAAGTGGGTTATGACATTATCATTGATGCGGAGAATCCTTCGGAAGTTCAACAAGAACTACAGCAAAAACATTATCAAGATATAAAAAGCCGTACTATTTGGTCGGCTATTCTTACGCTACCCATTTTTGTATTGGGTATGTTCTATATGCAATGGGAACCAGGTAAATGGATTTCTTTGGTACTGACCTTTCCAATTCTTTTTTGGTTCGGTCGTAGCTTTTTCATCAATGCTTTCAAGCAGGCTAAACACGGTAAGGCGAATATGGACACCTTGGTAGCTTTGAGTACCGGAATCGCTTTTCTCTTTAGTGTATTCAATACTTTTTTTCCTGAATTTTGGTTGAGCCGTGGTATTGAGCCTCACGTGTATTACGAAGCTGCTACTGTAATTATTACCTTTATTTCTTTAGGAAAACTATTGGAGGAAAAGGCAAAATCAAACACCTCTTCGGCCATTAAAAAGCTTATGGGATTACAACCCAAAACGCTAAAAATTATTGAGAATGGGGAAGAAAAAGAAATTCCTATTTCGTCTGTGCAAGTCGGTCAGACGATATTGGTTCGTCCGGGAGAAAAGATTCCTGTGGACGGCGAAGTTTCCAAAGGAAATTCTTACGTAGATGAAAGTATGATTACGGGAGAACCTGTTCCAGTTGAAAAAATAAAGGATGAAAAGGTATTTGCGGGCACGGTAAACCAAAAAGGGAGTTTTCAATTTACAGCCGAAAAAGTAGGTGGAGAAACCTTGCTGTCACAAATCATTAAAATGGTTCAGCAAGCGCAAGGCAGCAAAGCACCAGTTCAAAAACTGGTTGATAAAATTGCTGGAATATTTGTTCCTGTAGTGCTGGGTATATCTATCATTACATTCATTGTTTGGATGTCGGTTGGAGGCGATAATGCATTTTCACAAGCCTTATTAACTTCTGTAGCAGTATTGGTTATCGCTTGTCCTTGTGCCTTGGGCTTGGCAACACCTACCGCTATAATGGTCGGTATTGGCAAAGGAGCTGAAAATAATATTCTTATAAAAGATGCTGAAAGTTTAGAACTGGGTCATAAAGTGAATGCCGTCATTCTTGATAAAACCGGTACGATTACCGAAGGAAAACCAGTAGTAACAAACGTACATTGGAAGGATAAGCTTGAAAATCAAAATGAATACAAGGAAATTCTTTTGGCTATTGAATCACAATCGGAACATCCTTTGGCAGAAGCAGTAGTGAACCACTTTAAAGATGAAAAGATTGAAAAAACTGAAATTGCTTCTTTTGAAAGTATTACAGGAAAAGGCGTAAAAGCTCAAACAGAAAATGGTTCAAAATATTATGTGGGCAACCATAAGCTAATGGTCGATAAAAATATTCAAATCAGCGCTTCCTTAAGGCAAACAGCAGAAAGTCTTGAAGAGCAAGCAAAAACAGTCATTTTCTTTAGTAATGAAAAACAAGTTCTGGCGATACTCGCTATTGCAGACAAGATTAAGGAAACTTCGAAAAAGGCCATAACAACGCTTCAAGAACGAGGCATCCAGGTCTATATGCTTACTGGAGATAATAATAAAACCGCATCAGCTGTCGCAAAAGAAGTAAGAATAACAAATTATCAAGGAGAAGTAATGCCCTCAGAGAAAGCAGGTTTCGTTGAAAAGTTACAAGCCGACGGAAAGATAGTAGCTATGGTTGGCGATGGTATCAATGATTCCCACGCTTTGGCACAGGCCAATGTGAGTATCGCTATGGGTAAAGGTTCGGATATAGCTATGGACGTGGCAAAAATGACATTGATAACGTCAGATTTGCAATCCATACCCAAAGCATTGGAACTGTCAAAAAGAACCGTTTTGGGCATACGTCAGAACTTGTTCTGGGCATTTATTTACAACATCATTGGTATTCCAATAGCGGCAGGAGTACTTTATCCCGTAAATGGGTTTTTATTAGACCCTATGATTGCAGGTGCAGCAATGGCATTTAGCAGCGTATCTGTAGTTGCAAATAGCTTAAGACTGAAACGAGTAAAACTTTAATATTAATTATAAATTCAAAAACAATGAAAACTTTAAAATTTAAAACAAATATCAATTGTGGTGGTTGTGTATCAAAAGTAACCCCTTTTTTAAACAAACAAGACGGTGTTGAAAGATGGGAAGTGGATACCGGTAACCCCGATAAAATCTTAACTGTGGAAAGTAAAGGTGCTACCGATGAAGATATAGAAACCACTTTAAAGAAGATTGGATTTAAAGCTGAGAAAATTGCTTAAAAATTCAAAGGGTTTGTGGCTGTCTGGAAAATTTTGATAGGCTCTTTTACCTTGGAAGATCAAGAAACAAAATTAACTATTTTTTTATTATATTGAAAATCAGTTTTTTGTAAAAAGAGCTTATTGAAATTAAATATGATAGGATTTGTTCGTGTTTATATTCAAATATTCCTATATCTTTGTGCCCACGGAAAAAATCGTAGCAAAGGTTACCTATTCGGTTACCTCGATTTATTGAAATAGACCAAGTGTCTGGTAATCAAAATATTGTTGGGTAGCAATTTAGTTCTGCCACCCCGACACCAAGGGTATTATTGAGAATTAAATAATACTTAACTAAATGAAAACCAGTAAAAATATATTTTACTGGTTTTTTTATGCTTAAATAATTGCATATAAAATATGTCCTAATTTGTGTCCTACTTTTTAAGTGAAAAATTCTTAAATTTAGGCTTCATCTCAGTATTAAACTGACCTAACGATTTGACTTTCGTTAAAATAATTTTTTTAATTAAAACGAAAGTAATGACCTATCATCAAACTTTTAATGTTCACTTTTGGCTTAAGAAAAGTGTTATTCGAAAAGACGGGACTACTCCTACGATAAGTAGATAAGAAAAATAATGGGCGCTTTAAATAGGACCCTCGACGGTATTTGCGACCATATTGCCTGAGTGCCTGATGAAGAGATACATCACTATCATCATTATACAAAAATATTAGGTAAAGCAGAGGCAACTAGTATAGGCGTAATAAAAATCCTACAAACAAGCATTAAACCTCAAGTAAAAAAGGTGGCACTACTACTACCAAAATAGAAGCAAACCAGAAGACATCCATAGATTACTTGCAATAAAATGGGTGCAAAAGCTTTATTCAACTCTCCAATTAAACGTATCTACTTAATACCATTTATTTTCCTTAACCATAGTCTAAAAGAACAGTTAAGTTAAACCTAACACATAGTGAGTCCACTATGTAAACACGATATCGTGGTGAACTGTAGCTACGTCCTAAGCGCAGTGTGGACTCTAACTGGATTAGATAGGAAGTATCTAGGAAGCATCCCCTAATTAAATACCTCTTAAAACAATAGGTTTAGGATAATAAAATTGATAAGAATAGCGGATATAATATCATTATTTATAAACTAACGGAAAAACTTAATGGGAACAACTTGTAGCACGTTAAAAAAAGAGAAATCAAAAAAGATAAAATACATTTTATAACTTTTGTGTACTTGTCTTAAAATACCATCATTTTCAGTTTTATATCCTTTCATTCTTTTAAAAGGTAAGCGATAGCTAAAATAGTTAACATAATAGCTAATTGTCCATAAATATATCCGTTTAAATACTTGATTTACAGATTAAATTTTTTTTATTGTCCTTAATAAATGGTATAAAAAAATTTAATCGTCCATTATTTGTCCGGTGCATTTTACCTGCTATTTAAGGTATTGAACCTTTATTTGCAGCTTGAACTAAAAGCTTGCAAACAAACTATGTTGGAAATTATAGATGACATACAAATAAGTCAGCACTAACTCAAAATCTTCTCCCCATGGGATGGGCTTTTTAAAACTAAAAATTAAGGAATAGAATCAATTTTATAACTATAATTCAATTTAAATTTTAAGTCAATGCAAAAACCAATTACCAATCTGTATAAGCCTATACTTATACTTTTATTAATGGCTATGGGTCAAGTTTCCTTTGGGCAAATAATAAGTGTAAACTCTACCACACCTTTGCCGTTAACTTTAAACACGACCACTCCTTTTCCCAATGCAAATAATATAAGTGTAGATGCTGATATTATGATGCAATTTTCAGATATTATAGATGCAAATACCGTAAACAATACTACCGTAATCGTCACGGGTTCCCAGTCAGGTAGTATTAACGGCTCATTAACAGTATCCGGCTCTATGATTATATTTAATCCACTTAATAATTTTAAACCGGGTGAAATAATTAGAATTACACTTACTACCGGCATTACTACTACTAGTGGTGTTTCCTTAGCTCAAAGTTATGCATTACAATACACTTCAGCGGCTACGGTAAGCTTTCCTAGCAATGATTTTGTATACCAAGAAAATGCGGTGACAACGGTAGATGGAGCTCGATCAGTTTACGCGGCTGACGTAGATGGAGATGGAGACTTAGATATGTTAAGTGCCTCTAGTGATGATAATACAATTGCTTGGTACGAAAACATTGGGAATCAACCCCCTGTAAAGCACATTATAACAACGAACTTAGATCGTGCATATTCAGTATATGCCGCAGATGTAGATGGCGATGGCGACATGGATGTGCTAAGTGCTTCTTATAATGATGATACCATAGCTTGGTATGAAAACGATGGAAATCAAAATTTCACTAAATATACCATTAGCACTACTGCAGATGGAGCGTATGCGGTATACGCGCTAGATATGGATGGTGATGGTGATCTAGATGTATTAAGTGCCTCTTATATTGATAATGGGGTGGCTTGGTATGAAAATGACGGCAATCAAAACTTCACAAAAAATACCATTGACCTTACTGCAAATGGAGCACGATCAGTCTATGCGGCCGATATGGATGGTGATGGCGACATTGATGTATTAAGTGCCTCCTTTACAGGTGATCAAATAGCCTGGTATGAAAATGATGGGAATCAGAACTTCACAAAAAACATCATTATCAATGTAGACGGTGCTGAGTCAGTATTTGCTATCGATATGGATAACGATGGAGATATGGATATAGTGAGTGCTGCCGGTAATGCCGATACGGTAGCTTGGTATGAAAACGATGGAAACCAAAACTTTACAGCAAATATAATTACCACTACGGCCAACGGTGCTAACTCAATATATGCAGCAGATATGGATGGGGACGGAGATATAGATGTTCTAAATTGTTCTTATTATGATGATACTGTTGCTTGGTACCAAAACGATGGCACCCAAAATTTCACAAAACATACCATTACTACTACCGCCGACGGAGCAAGATTAGTATATGCTGCAGATATGGATGGTGATGGCGCCCTAGATTTATTAAATGCCTCTCAGCTTGATGATACCGTAGCTTGGTACAAGCTAATACCGGTGTTGGAGTTTAAAAATTCAAACCCGGCGGTAAATAGCAACTCACTTGCCCAAAATGGCCCGCTAGCACTTAATTTTAATATTCCGGTAGCAGGTGCGACCATAAATGCCAACAATATTGTTATAAGAGGTTCGCAATCGGGTATAATTAACGGAAGTTTTACCGGTGGAGGAAGTACTACGGTATCATTTGTACCTACTCTCCCTTTTATGCCTGGAGAAAGTATTTATGTAACTTTAAAGGAAGATTTAGCGCCAACAGAGGGCTCTACATTAAAGCCAGAGCGGTTTTTAGAATATCGTGTGCAAACCGATGCCAATCTACCTAAACCATTTTATCCCGTAACTATTATAGACCAAATACAAAATGGTGATAATAATTTTGCGGATATGGAAATGATCGATTTTGATGGTGATGGAGACCTAGATATAGCAGTAGTTATAAATGACTTTTTGGAAACTACAAATGCACAAATCGAATTGTTAGAAAACGATGGGAGCCAAAATTTTACTTCTTTAACCGTATTTTCGACCAGCTATTCCTCAATTAATGAGCTAAAAGCGGCAGATATAAACGGCGATGGTACCTTTGAATTTGTAGCGACTTCTGCCAATAATAATGCTGTTATCTTGTATGATTATGATGCATCTTCCAATACCTTTACCGAGCAGCTTATAAGCAATCAATTAAGAGAGCCAAGATCGGTATACCTTATCGATATGGACGCCGATGGTGATGTAGATATTCTTACGGCATTTAGCTTTGACAATACTGTGGCTTGGTTTGAAAATACAGGAAGCCTAGCGTTTAACGCTAATCCAAACGTAATAGATAATAACGTCACCGGAGCTTGGGATGTATATGCGATAGATTTAGATGAAGATGGCGATATTGATATTGTAAGTGCGGCAGATGATACTGTGGCTTGGTATGAAAACACGGGGAATCAAGTGTTCAGCACAGCTAATGTGATAAGCAATACCGCTAGCGGTGTACAGGATATTGAAGTAATCGATATGGATGGCGATGGATATCTGGATATCGTAAGCGCATCGTATTATAATGATACGGTGGAATGGTATAAAAATGACGGGCAAAATAATTTCCCAACAACCAATATCATTACCGACCAGGCAGTTGGAGCTTATCAGGTTTTCCCGGTAGATGTAGATGGCGACGGTGATATCGATATGATGGTAACTTCACAGATGGACACTACTTTTGCGTGGTATGAGAATGATGGCTCAGGTAGTTTCACAAATCATTTTATCGCTAATCCAAATGATCGTCCTCAAACTATTTTAGGAAGAGATATTGATAAGGATGGCGATATAGATGTGGTTACGTTAGATGAGAAAGCTTTAGTCTCATACAGATTCGATGGTATTTATATTTATGATAATGATACGTGGACTCCTGCTACTCCTATGGGTAATGCAAACCCTGAAGATGATGTAGAAGTTAGATCAGGTGCTACGGTTTTCGATACTAATTTGGAGATATTAAACTTAGAGGTAAATGCCGGGGCAACACTCGCTATTGAAGATGTGTTAAAAGTAAATGGGGATCTTATAAATAATGGAGATGTCACTTTTAAAAGTACAGCTACCGGCAATGGCGAATTAGGTCCTGTTCAGCCGGGAGCGAGTATTATTGGAGACTTCACGGTAGAACGTTACTTAACAGGCCATAGAGCCTATAGAATGGTGAGCAGTGCGGTGAACACCACGGGAACGATTCACCAAAACTGGCAAGAGAATGCCAATTCTAATGTAGATAACCCCGTGCCCGGTTATGGTACACATATTACGGGGACCACGATAGATCAAACCGATGGGTTTGATGCGACTCCTTCAGGGAACCCTTCTTTATTTACCTTAGATGTAGCCAACCAATCTTTTGCCGTGGTAGCGAACACAGACCAGACTACCCTTAATGCGGGAAGTCCATTTTTATTGTTCTCTCGAGGAGACAGAAGCATAGATGTAACCAGTAATGAGGCTACCCCTACAAGTACTGTCTTAAGAGCTACCGGTCAACTATTAACAGGTGATGTTACCCAAACCTTTTCGACCACCAACGCGAATGACTTTATTATGTTTGGTAACCCATACCAGGCTACAGTAGATTTAAATGAGGTAATTAGTGAGTCCACTAATATTAATGCTAACCAGTACTATGTATTTGACCCTAGCTTAGGAGACCACGGAGCATACGTAACAGTGCTTTTACCTTCTGGATCAACAACCGGAAGCAGTACCGCCAATCAATATTTACAACCCGGAGCAGGTGCACAAATAGCAACCATAAACAATGGTTCAGCAAGTCTTCTTTTTAAAGAGACCGCCAAAGCCACGGATAATTTTACAAACGCACCGTTTAGCACCGGGAATGATCCGTTGGTAGAAAATGCGCAGATTTTAGGATTGTTATACACTACTGAAAATTATATGGATGGTAAAAATGAACACGATAGTTTCGGTATCCTTTTCTCTAACACATTTAACAATTCACTGGATGCTCAAGATGCTACTAAACCATTTAATATGGATGAGAATGTAGGGATTCAAACAGCAGATCGTGTATTAAGTATTGAGCGTAGAGCTATGCCGCAAACAGGGGAAGCGATAAATCTTCATACAAGTCAGTACCGTGCAACAACCTATACCCTGATACTTAAAATTTCGGACATTGATAAAGAGATGTATTTACGTGATGATTTTACCGGAAATACTAAAGAACTCGTTAATGGATACAATGAGGTAGATTTTACAGTAGATCCCAATAATGCTGAAAGTATAGATACTAACCGTTTTAGTATTCATTTCCAGCAGGCACTTTCAGTTTCACAAAAAGAAGAAGTTAGCTATAAACTCTACCCTAACCCGATTGGTGAGAATGGTTTTACAATTACCGGTACCCATTTTACCGGTAAGTTAGTTTCTGTAGTGATTACAGATCTACAGGGGCGTCAACTCTTTACCAGTAAACTTACCGCTAACGGTGGGGTTCTAAACGTTAAAACGCCTGCAACTATGGCCAGTGGTGTTTATTTGGTAACCATTCAAGAAGGAGACACGCAAAAAACGTATCAAATCATAAAAAATTAAAAAATAAAGAATATGCATAATATTAAGTTTTATCTCATCGCAATATGCCTCTTAGTTGGATTAACCGCTAGTGCCCAAATCACGTTACCGGGAGGTGATAATGTAGATGATGAAACTCCTGCAGCCCCTATTGACGGGTTTGTAGGGATCGCTTTACTAGCCGGAACAGTATTTGGAATTAAAAAAATAAGGAGTTCCAAATCTAAATAAACAGCATTCACAGAAACACAAAAGCCCCTTTAAAATTTAAATTTTAGAGGGGCTTTTTCTTGTTTACGGAAAAAGAATCTTGTGGTATTTTATTATTTAGTAACAATAGAACAGGTAAATATTTGGTTAGGAGATTAATATTATAAAATTTTCATAGACTTTAGATGAGATAACTGGGGCAATGAAATATTATTATTTAAAAATAATATTTTATAAATTTGAATTATTATTGTCATACCTTATAAATCTCTAAAAAATTAATCATTGGATTTAAAAATAATGTTACGTTTTATACTAAACCACAGTTAAATAATACATTTTTAAATATAAAAATAGTTTTATCAAATTAATTTTTTCTTTATAATTATAAACTCCCAATGTTTTTACAATAAAAAGGTTTTTATCTACTCCCTACTTTACTTATTAAAAATTTAAAATATTCAGATTTATCAATATTAAATCGAACGAGATTGATATGTCTAAACTAGAAAACTTCTAATGAAAAAGATTTTTTTATTATTTCACTTCCTGCTTGTACAACTTAGTTTTTGTCAAGAATTCAATTTTAATGAAATTAATACTAAAGGTAAACAATTAGCATTGTCAGACCCCGATAGTGCACTTATATTCATTAAGAAAGGCTTAGCTGAAGCGAAAATTAAAAAAGTTAATGATTCTATTTATAGTGACTTATACAATTTATACGGGACTTATTATGTAGTGTTATCCAAACACGATTCGGCAGTTTTTTATTTTCAAAGATCCCTAGACTATGCCCAAGATTTTCCAATAAAAAAAATAAAGCCTTTACTCAATACTGCGATATCTTATAAAATTAACGGGCAATATAAAATAGCTTTAAAAAAACTCAAGAATATTTTAAAATTAAAAAGCATTCCCATACAGTATAAATCGATGGTATATGGAGAACTTGCTTCAAACTATATGTATCTTTCTGAAAATAATATAGCAATAGAATATCTTTTAAAAGGGATTGAAGATTTAAAGTCATTGGGAGAAAATCCTTCCATTTATATACTCCAGCAAAAACTAGCTAAATTGTATATGATGGATGGCAACTACGATTTTGCTTTATCCTTTTATAAAGAAGCACTAGCAGGATTTAAAAAATATAAACAAGATAAAAACTATTATTATACACAAATTAATCTTGGGGAAATTTATTATTCATTAGATAAACTTGACAAATCAGAAAAAGCAAGTAAAATAGGCATAGAGGGATTAATTAAATTTAAAGATTTCCAGACAATTGGGGTAGGTTATGGAACGCTTGGGAAAACTTATAGTAAACAAGAAAAAAATACAAAAGCTATAAAAGCTTATGAAAATGCATTTAATTATTTAAGAAATACCAATTCCCCTAATTTAAGTAGAATAGTATATAATTATGTATTATGCTTGAATGAGAACAAATTATTCGATAGATCTTTGGAAGTATTAGAAGAATTTAACCAAAAGTCATCATATATAGATAAATCGAACCAATATAATATCTTGGAAATTGCTGCTTCTACTTACCACAAAGCTAAAAGATATAAAAATGCTTCGCTATACTATCATAAAGCGCTAGCTCTAAAAGATTCAATTTTTAATGAAAAGGAAAAAGAAAAATTATTAGAATTAGAGGCACGTTACCAAAATAAAATTCAACGATTAGAAAATATATCCTTAGAAAATAAAAACAAAGAGTTAAGCAGAAAAAATACTATGGTAATAGTTTTCATAGTAGTATTATCTATTTTAATTATAATTATAATTATATATTTTATTCGGTACAATAAAATAAAAAAGAAACTTTCTAAAGAAAAAATTTTAAAAATTCAATCTGAAAAAAATTTAATAGAGCAAAAATACTTATATAATAAAGAAATTTTAAATACCAGAGAAAAAGTACTTGAAGAAAAAAAGAGGGAAATGACTTCAACGGCTGTAAAAATGTCTCATTGGAATAATTTATTAACAAACGTTATAAATAAATGTGAAAATAAAAAAGAGCTATCCGTAAATGACATTAAAAGGGAATTAAAAAATATCATTAAATATAACGATTATTGGAATCAATTCGAAAAACGTTTTAACAGCATACATCCAAATTTTGTAATAAATTTAAAAAAACATTTTCCTAACCTTACAAAAGGAGAGTTAGAATTTTGTATATTACTTAAACTTCACCTGACCAACAAAGAAATAGCTTCACTTTTAAACATTTCGCATGATGCGGTTATAAAGAAAAAATACAGATTAAAGAAAAAAATACAGATTAAAGATGAAGAAGAGTTCGAAAAATTGATTTTAAGTTTATAATTAAAAACTCTATTTTGCCCAGTTTTTTTGACTTAAAATAAAAATAATCAATTACTTATATAGCATATTAAATTTATATTTTCCATATTTCTTTACTTCCATAGTTTGTCTGCTTGAAATTTATATTTTGTTAATTTTTTGATTTTAATTTAGGACAGGAAATAATAAATTAATTTATAAGCAATCACGTTATAAAACCAAGAAACTACAAGTTATGATTAGTAAAGAACAATTATTATTAGTTCAAAAAAATGAATTAAACGATAAATTCCCTAGAGAATAGACAATTTGTTCCTGAAAACTTAAGGCCGAAGCGCTAGCAAATAAAGGGTATTTTGTTATTTCATACGATAGACGTGGAGAAGGTAGAAATAAAAATTTAAATGCAGCATATACTTTTACACAAACATTTGAAGATTTAAATCAAATCTTCAAAAAAAATCAATTAAAAAGAGCAATGTTTATAGGACATAGTTTCGGAGGTATCATCGCAACCCGGTTTGCTAATAAATATTCAGATAAAATCAATACGCTAATTTTAGTGAGTACTCCTATTTCCATGCAAGAAACATTTAAAAACATCATTGCATCATCAAAAGAGATATATACCAAAAAAGAG
This sequence comes from Mesonia maritima, assembly GCF_042433895.1. Taxonomy (NCBI): domain Bacteria; kingdom Pseudomonadati; phylum Bacteroidota; class Flavobacteriia; order Flavobacteriales; family Flavobacteriaceae; genus Mesonia; species Mesonia maritima. The sequence goes on from NZ_JBHLUA010000002.1 coordinate 193,533, forward strand.
GACAATGTAAATTTAAACTATATAAATAGCTTAGAAAATATGGATAGTACAAGTTTAGAATATGCCACCTATAGTTTTATGCACGCGATGTCTAATGGGTCTTATTCCACGAAAAATCCAACTCAAAACGCTGTAAAACTTTATCAAAAATTTAGAACAGACACGTTACTTAAAAAATATGCTTCTAAGCATGAATACTTAGCACCACAAAAATTTTGGGAGAATGAGGGCTATACTTCTATCTCCATAAAAGATGATTTGCAAAGTTTAAAAAACAAAAAGGTTTCCGTGTTTGGGATATACGGTAAAGAAGATGGATTATACTCAAAAGAACAAGTAGATGGTTTAAAAAATATTTTTAGGTTATGAGCACGTGCAATATTTAGAAAATTGTTCTCATAATGCTTTTATAGATCGCCAAAATGAATTTTTAGATTTAATAAAAAAGTGGATAAATTAACCGGTAAGCCTATATTTGAACCTTCATTATTCAACTCTACTTTTCTAACCATTATTTCAATTTATAAAAACAAAACCGATGAATAAAACCCTAATTACATTACTGATAATTGTTTCTTTAAGCTGTCAAGGACAAAAAAACGAAAAATTCAACCTCGGATTTGAAAAACAAACAGACCAAGAATCACTTTCCGATGGATGGTTCAAATGGGGCAATTATAAACTAGCAATAGATTCAGTTGCTCACTTAGGGGAAAAATCTGGCAAAATCACTTCAGATAAAGCAGGGAGTTCTTTTGGAAGTATAGCATATAAAATTCCAGCAAACTATCAAGGAAAAAAAATAAGACTTGAGGGTTTTATGAAAATTAAAAATGTGGAAGATGGATTTGCAGGTTTGTTGTTGCGAATTGACGGTAATGGAGGTACGTTGGTATTTGATAATATGCAAAATAGAAATATTACAGGAACAAAAGATTGGCAGAAATACACGATAACACTTGACTATCCCGAAAATGCGCAGAATATTTACATAGCGGGGATTTTATCGGGAAAAGGCGAAGCTTGGTTTGACGATTTTACTTTATCAATTGATGGTAAAAATATTCAAACACTAAAAGAAGTAGAGAAAAAGTTATCTAAAGTACATCTCGATAAAGAATTTGATAATGGATCTTTAATTGAGCTTTCAAATTTGACCAATAAAAAAATAGAACAACTTGAATTATTAGGCAGAATTTGGGGTTTTCTTAAATATCATCACCCTAAAATTGCGAAAGGGAACTACAATTGGGATTACGAGCTCTTTCGGTTTTTACCAAAATACATTAAGGCAGAAAACGCTATAGAACGAGATAGGTTACTCGTTGAATGGATTGACACATTAGGAGAAGTAAAAAAATGTACAAAATGTAAGCCAACAGATGAAAATGCTTTTCTAAAACCTGATTTGGAATGGATTAACAATCAAAGTGCAGAATTGAAAACCAAACTGCTCTACATTTACAATAACCGTTCACAAGGCAAACACTATTATATTGAAATGACTGCGAATGTTGGCAACCCCGAATTTAAAAATGAAAATCCCTATTCAAATATGCCTTACCCAGATGATGGCTTTAGACTATTATCACTTTATCGGTATTGGAATATGATAAACTACTTTTTCCCATACAAACACTTAATGGATGAAGATTGGAATAAAAAATTAAAAGAATACATTCCGGTATTCATCAATGCAAAAAACGAATTGGAATACGAATTGGCAACAATTCAAATGATTAGTGATATTCAAGACACACACGCAAATCTATGGGGAGGAGCAGATAAAATTGATGAATGGAAAGGCTCAAACTATCCACCAATTCACGTTCGTTTTATCGAAAATCAATTGGTTGTCACAGATTATTATAACCAAGAACTAAAAAACGAAATTGGATTAGAAATTGGTGATGTAATTACTAAAATAAACGGCAATGCTATTGATAAAATCATAAAAGAAAATTCTCGCTATTATCCGGCTTCAAATAAACCGACAAGACTGCGGAATATTTCCGAAGACATTTTACGTTCAAATTCAGATAATATTAAAATTGAGTTTGTTTCAGCAAATTCTACCCCACAAACAAAGACCCTAAAACTATACCCCAAAGATAGTCTTGACATTTATCGCTGGTACAGAAAAAGTGATGAAAAATCTTTTGAAATGTTAGCCGATAATATAGGCTATGTTACGCTTCAAAATATTAAAAAGGAAGATATTTCAAAAATAAAGAATGAATTTAAAGACACAGAGGGAATCATCATCGACATTCGTAATTATCCGTCAACTTTTGTTCCTTTTAGTTTAGGTTCTTATTTTGTTTCCTCATCCACCCCATTTGTAAAGTTTACAAACGGAAATATTGATAACCCAGGCGAATTTACATTTACCAAAAGTTTAAAGATTCCAAGTCGAGGTAGAACTTATAAAGGAAAACTGATTGTTCTGGTCAACGAATTATCCCAAAGTCAAGCAGAATATACTTCAATGGCATTTAGAGCAGGTGATCATACTACCATCATCGGAAGTACAACCGCGGGAGCAGATGGGAATGTTTCAGCTATTTTACTTCCCGGTGGGCTAAGGACCATGATTTCTGGTATTGGAGTAAATTACCCGAATGGAGACGAAACTCAACGAGTTGGCATAATACCCGATATAGAGGTTCAACCAACCATTGAGAGCATAAGAAATGGAAAAGATGAACTGCTTGAAAAAGCGATAGAAGTAATATTAAATAAATAAAAACCTGTATAAGCATTATGCATTGGGCGAAAGTGATAAAGTGTAATCGTAACTATTGCCATTAATTCTAAGAAAATGACGAAGTCGATAATAATAATTCTTTTTTTAACCTTTCTGAAATTTAGTTGTTCAGAAATAAATCAAAGCGAAGATAAAATTGCCAAATTATAAATTCTACGCGCTGAAAATGATAGTTTACGTAAAATTGTTACAGATATTCAAACTAAATATGTTTTTGATAGCATCTCGTTTAGAGAAATTTATGGAAAAGAGAATACCTACGAACGGAATGCGGAATTTAGCGTAGAGTTACTTGTTGTAGGATACAATCCAAATAAGAGTTATTTTGTGAAGTATGATAGTATTGTTGACAGAAAAAAAATAAATCCAGATACTCTAAAACAGCGTAACGGAGGATTTAAATACAAAACGAGGTTGACAGAAAAAGATAATATTATTAGAATTGATATGAATGTTGAAAATGAATACGGAAAAAAGAAAAAAGGAACTTTGCTCGAAACAATACGGACAAATAACTAAGACCAACAACTCATAAAATGGTCACATTAAAAAATTATTATATGAGATTAATTTTAGTATTAACGCTGCTTGTTAGCTCCATTTGTAATGGACAAAATAAACCATATCAAACAATTGAAGTCGATACAATACTAGAAAAAAATTCGCCTACTAACCTTGACTTAGAAAAACATCAGTTATTTATTGATACTACTGCAAATTCTAACTATCACAAGGTATTAAGCAACAGGAAAACTCAAAAATATGAAACCTGGACAGTTATTCGAAAATTAGCTGATAATCAATTTGTAATATACGATAGATCAGATGGGATGGATCCTATTATTCAATTGAATAACAAAAAACTTATATTTGATGGGGTTCATGAGCAAACAACATATAAAATTGAATCTAAAAAAATTATAAATGATAAAATCGAAATTACCATTCGTGAAAATAACAGAAGTTTTAAAAATATAGAAATAAAAAAATCTAACTCTTCCAATGTTTCAGTAATAAGGTTTTATGGTAAAAAAAATTATGAGTTTTACTATTGGATAACCAAAATTGAGAACATTACGCTGAAGGCTTCCCTGTTTTTCATACAGTTTAAAAATCAACTATTTTTAAGTTATGAAGAAAAGCAGATTTACAGAAGCACAAATAATTGCAATGCTTCAACAGT
>NZ_JBHLUA010000003.1:0-270479 GCF_042433895.1 Mesonia maritima
TGCCAAGAACTTCTTCTGCGTGAAGTTTATTCTTGGTCGCCGTACGTTTCTTCAGGTAACTATCCATAAGGCGAAAGAGCTGCAGGCATTCTGCCTGTACATCACTAAGGAAGTTATACAGCGAAGCCTCATTGGCCAAAGCGTAACTGCCATTAGCCTTGGCATCGCTCTTATCGGTCTTTATTTTGGAGAGTTTCATTTGAATAAAACGCTTAACTGACAAAGGATTTACCACCGATACCGGTATACCGTTTGTGGAAAGAAACTGGGCAAGTCGATAATGGTAATAACCTGTAGCTTCCATTACTACAAGACTGTCTTTAGATAATGACTTAGCAAATAACTTAAAACCGGAAGAATCATTCTTAAATTGAGAATGACCAGATTTACTACCATACACATTAAAGACATCTTTACTGATATCAACTCCAAAAGTTTCTTTATATTTATCCATAAGAACTGATTTTATGAAAGAACATACTACCTTGATCACAACAACTTGAAAACGAGGTCTGACCTCACAGAACTGAACGTGGTTTAAGTAGTTAAAGAGAGAGGATTATCAATGTTGTCGAAGTCTAACGCTTAAACGTATATCATAACCTTAATCCTCTCTTTGTTCTTTCTGATTTACAATCTAAATTTAATGAGAATCAAACTTAAGACGGCTATAAGCAATTGGGGCGAAAGTTATGAAACTAAAATATAAACATAAAACTAAGGTTGGTGTCAGACCGATAAGTTAGGGCATGAAATCCTCTACTGCTCATAGCCGAGACGTTATCTACAATTATGACTAAAAAATTTTTCCTTCTATTTTTATTAATTTCTCTTAATGGAAATGCACAAAATATATTCAAATATGAAAAAGAAATCAAACAAAAAAAAGAGTATAACTTTATAGAAATTGGATTTTTCAATTCAATTGATGAAATTAAGCTTTCAGGTACATTAATAGAACCCCAAAAAGATTATGATAAAATTATTGTAATAATACCTGGTAGCACCGAAGACACAAGACATTCTCATTTTATTCTTGCAGAAGAATTACTAAAGAATGGCATTGCAGTTTATCGTTTTGATGAAAGAGGTATCGCAAAATCAGAAGGTAGTTATACCGACTCTGAGACAAAATTATCACAAGATCTTTCAAGTTTATTTAAAAAGCTAAAAACATCTTACAAAGATAAAAAAATTGGATTCGTCGGACATAGTCGCGGAGGAATGGCCAGTTTAGAAATGATTCAAAATGGTCTAAATCCGACTTTCTTAGTATTAATTGGAACACCAGTACTTAAAAATGGAAATTATATCTTAAATAGAATCGAAAAGGACATACAAAATAACCCGAGCATTATTGAAAAAGGTAAAACTGAAGAAGAAACTATTGAATTATTTGGTGATATGTTTAAAATATTGGCTGATAATTCAAATTCAAAAGATATGAAAGAACAGACTAAAGAATTACTCGATAGAAAAGGCTTTAGTCGTAAATATTTAAAATTTCTCAAAGACTTTATGAATGATGATGTGTTTATGGAATTGGTCAGAAAAGATTATCAAACAGTTATTAATGACTTATCTATTCCTACACTTTATTTTGTAGGCTCTGATGACGCAATTCTTAATGCAAAACTGGAATCCGATTATATAAAATCCTTTCAGAATGAATTTATTGAGGTGAAAATTTTTGAAGATCTCAACCATTATCTGACAGAAAAAAATGCACCTATAGGAACTTCTTTGTACAAAATGGATAAAGCTCCATTGAATAAAATAATAACTTGGACATTGAAAAAATAACTGTGGTTAACACCGTAGCAACAATGGGGGTTTTGTGTGCTTCGGCTACAATCGCACAAGCATAAAAATCAGAAATTTAGCTATCCTGGTTTTTAATAAATTTTGCAACTGGTTGTTATCAAAACCGCCGGCAATATTTATTAAAATTATTCGTCATAAATAAAAACTTTCAAAGACTTATTGACAATTGTCTTAAAATCAAAAAAAATAAACATGTTTAAAGAATTTGTTGTTTTCTTTTTAAAACAGGAGAAACTAAAAATGAAAAAAAATACTTTAAGGACTTCATAATCTTATTTTCTATTGTTTTTACAATTGGAATTTCAATCAGTTTATTAAAAAGCTATTATTACAACACCAATTTCATAGCTAAAGAAGATTTTGAAAAACTAAACTGGAAATCAGTTATAAGTTATGTTCTCGTAGTTCCTATCATAGAAGAAATAATATTTAGAGCTCCTCTATTAGTACCTAAGGCAAAAATTACTCAGTCCTAATTAGCTTTATATCAATTATGGCAAGTTTGATTTACATTGAGAATAATATATTGACAACAATCAAAATACTATTTATAATGATAACTCCATTGTTTTATATTAAATATTACCAAATACAACTAACTATAAATAAAATCATAAGTCAAAACTATTTTATAATGATTTATTTGACTTCAATTTGTTTTGGAGCAATTCATATGACTAATTATGAAGAAGTAAATGTTCAAACATTTCTATCTGTAATTGGTAGAGTTATGGGCGGCTTTTATTTTGCTTTTATAGTAACTAAATACTCTTTGAAATCAAGTTATTTACTGCATGCAATAAATAATATTATCCCTTTTTTTATATTATTGGGAGTAAAATAACTTTTGCCAACAATGGTTATGATGGATTATGGCAGAATTTTCTAAAGCTAATTCCAAGAATATTTGCTAAATTAGTCCAAAGCGGACAAGTCCGCTCAAATCAATCCGCAACGAAATCATAACCAGAGCGGTTATAGCTAAATTTTAAAAAAATAATGACAGAAATCAAAAAATTAATTCAAAAAACACAATACCAATATATTTTTTAGCTTTTGAGTTAGAAAAAGTAATTTCCGAATTGATTGATAGGAATGCCAATATCAAAATGGATGATTTCGATGAAGATGCAAATAATATGTATAACCTTTATTTACCATTTTCATTAGCAAATTTAAATGGTAAGGCTGTTGCCCTAAAAATAAACAAGTTAAAAAAGGAGTACGTATATTACTTAAAAGATTTTCCTTATCTAAAAAGTATAAACGGAATTTAAATTAATGAGTTTATTGATAAATACGCCTATACCCGTAAACGCTCTCCAGATCGCGCTAAACTTAATGATGGGCTCAAGATATAAGAGATATAGGTGAACTCTATTTTAAAAAAGGCGAAAACGCACTTGAACAAATAAATTTAACCCTAACCGATGGGCAGAAAACCAAACAAATGGTTCTACCCGTAAGTGATAAGAGAAATATATGGTTTGATATGTGTTCGTTATGGATTAAAAGAAAATATTCAGATTTCAGAAAAGACAAAAATTACGATTTAAATAAATTAGACCGATGGTTAACCGATTCTATTGCGTATCTCGCCATTCCTATAATGATAAGTTATGAGGAGAACCCCAATTTAGAATTCTACCTGAAATCTACGATGAAAAAATATAGGAATTCAAAAGCCTTCATTATTGATATTCGTAGTAATGGTGGAGGAACCAGAGACATACTAAAGACTTTGTCAAAATACTTAGTAAAACCTGAACAATCACCTTGGATAGCAAATGTAGCATATGTGAGAAGTGATCAGTTTTTAAATGAAGATATTTCTTCAATGCAATCAAGATATCTTTTTAATTATAATTCAGAATTGCTATCGGATATTGACAGGAAAGCAATAGATATTTTAAAAAAAAAATACAAAACGGAATATAGCGTAAATAAATTCAGCAAACCATTTTATATGGTTTTACATAGTAACGGTTCCCCTTTAAATTGTCCAATTTACATTTTGGTTAATGAAAAAACTTTTAGTGCCACATCGGTATTTACTTCTGCTTTTACAGGACTACCAAATGTGAAAATAGTGGGTGTCAACACCAATGGTTCGAGTGGTCGGTCCGAATACTTTCATCTAAAAAATTCAAATATTAGGGTTAAAATATCAACAATACTCTCTTTTCAAAGAAATGGAAAAACATTAGATGCTCACGGAACACAACCGGATATCGTTTTTGAAAAAGATGAAATGCAAATGTTAGGAAAAGAGGATTCGCAGTGAATGAAATTGATTAAACATGTCGAAAAAAGCTAAGCACAACACGGGTTATAGCAAATAGCGAGCGGGTTTTGCTGAAAAAGTGTAATTTAAAAACCAAAAAACAAATGGCTAAGCTGACAAATCCGGCTTCTTATTCCCGATACTTATTCATAACCGTTAATGTTATGTACACGCTAAAAAAAAACGTGACCATCAAGAAAATTTGTTTATTTGAATTATAGACACTAAAAAAATGAAAAAAATATCAACCTTACTTATTTTGATCTTGATTTTCACAAGTTGTCAAACCAAAGGACAAACTTCAAAAAATATTGTAGCAAAAGATATTACAAATTTCTGGAAAGCTTACGATAAAATTAATTCAACTAACGACACCATTCAACAATATGAGTATTTGGACAAACTTTTTCTTGAAAAAGGAACATTAGGTTTAAAAGCAATTATTGAAAACCGAGGATATACAGCTAAAGAATATTTAGACGCCATAAATAATTATCCAAAATTTTGGGCGTCGATTAGAAAAAATACCTTGCGAACAAATGAATTTAGTTCAGATCTAGAAACAGGAAGAGAAAAACTCAAAAAAATATATCCCGATTTAAAACCCGCCAAAATATATTTTACCATCGGCGCTTTAAGAACAGGCGGAACAACAATGGATAGCCTTGTGCTTATTGGTAGTGAAATTGCAATGACGGACAAAAACACAATTACTTCAGAATTTCCAACAGAAATTGGAACCAATAGAAGAAAATATTTTGACAGTAACCCGATTGACAATTTAGTGCTTTTAAACATTCACGAGTATGTGCATACACAACAAAAACCAATTGTTCACAACCTTCTTTCTTATTGTATTTATGAAGGAGTTGCAGAACTTGTATCTGTAAAGGCAATGAACACAAAATCTTCAACCCCTGCAATTGAATATGGCAGAAAGAATGATAAAGTCAGACAAAAATTTGAGCAAGAAATGTTCTATGGCAATAATGTTAACCAATGGCTTTGGAGCGACGCAGAAAACGAATTTGATGTTCGGGATTTAGGATATTATATTGGCTATCAAATTTGTGAACTTTACTATGACCAAGCAAAAGACAAAAAGTCGGCCATAAAAAAAATGATTGAACTTGATTACAGCAATGAAACTGAAATCGAAAGATTTGTAAACGGAACAGGATTTTTTTCAACATCATTAGAAGAACTTTATCAAAATTTTGAAAAAAAGCGACCGATTGTATTAGGTGTAAAACAGTTTGAGAATAACTGTAAGACTGTGAGTCCAAGCATCGAGCAAATTACTATTGAGTTTTCAAAACCACTCAACGGATACAATACAGGTGTAGATTTTGGAAATTTGGGACAAGATGCTTTCCCGAAAAATGACATTGAGGGTAGATTTTGGTCAGAAGACAATACTTCTTGGACTATTCCTGTAGAATTAGAACCTAACAAAACCTATCAATTATTGATAAGTAATAATTTTAGAACAGAAGAAAACATTCCTTTAAAACCCTATTTAATAGAATTTAGAACAAGAAATGAATAAAAGCCAGTACATAAAAATACGTATAGCCATACTTAATCGGTATTCAAGTCTTTTAGACTATATTCATTTTAAACCTACAATAGCTGGCAAACTAACCCACTCCTATTCAAATACTCACTCCGGTAACTAAAGCAACATTTTTCATTTAATAAGTTTTATAAAAATTTAATTCATTTTTCTTAAAACGATTATTTCTGTGATCAACAATTAATCCAAACATATATAATTTAAAATTTTATTAGAACCTATAAATAGTGCATTTTCAAATATATAGGAATAAAAATTTGAAAACCTAGATAAAATGTGTTATAATTACTACCATTTGTGGTAATTAAACCGACCATTTTTTTAGTATTTTTACCTTTTTTCCGGAAAAGAATTATGACCAAAACAAGCCAAAAAGAAATTAATCAACCACAAGTAAAAAATGAAACTTCCAGAATAATCGCAGTAGGCGCGAGTGCTGGCGGATTGGAAGCGTTGAAAGCTTTTTTTGACAATATCCCAGAATCAGATCGTAATTCTTACATCGTGATTCAACATCTTTCACCCGACTATAAAAGCATGATGGGTGAATTATTGGCGAAATCTACCCATTTGCCTATTGAGCAAATCAAAGATAAAACAGAAATTTTACCGGGCAGAATATATCTAATTCCACCGGTAAGCAATTTGGTTATTGAAGATGAAATGCTTCATTTAATTGATAAACCAAAAAATCAGAAGTTAAATTTACCAATCGATTTATTCCTAGAATCACTAGCCAATTTTAAAAAAGAAAAAGCCATCGCTATTATATTAAGCGGAACCGGAAGCGATGGAACCCGCGGGATTAGAGCCATAAAAGAACAAGGCGGAATGGTAATGGTTCAAGATCCTGAGCAAGCAAAATTCGATGGAATGCCACAAAGTGCGTTGCATACAGGATTGGTAGATTATACCTTGGCAGTTGAAGAAATGGGCGCAGAATTGCAGGAATTTATTAATGCTCCATTAGTACTTCAATTAGATGAAAAAAATATTGAATACGACGAAAAAACACTGACTAAAATTCTTCAATTAGTTGATGAAGAAACCGGTTTAGATTTTCGAGAATATAAATATTCAACGTTAGCAAGAAGAATTGCACGCAGAATTAATGTTTGCAAATGCAACTCGTTAGAAGAATATCATAATGTTTTGCTTTCAACGCCAGAAGAAATTCCTATTCTTTATCGGGAATTTTTAATTGGAGTAACTAAATTTTTTAGAGATTCTCAAGTTTGGGATATTTTAAAACAAGATGTTATTCCAGAAATGGTTGAAGAACATGAAGAAGGCGAACCTCTAAAAGTTTGGGATGTTGCTTGTAGTACCGGTGAAGAAGCATATTCATTGGCAATGTGCTTTATGGAAGAAATGGAGCGTCAGCAAAAAAAACTGGAAATCAAAATTTTCGCTACCGATATTGCTCAAAAACATTTAGATATTGGAAGTCAAGGTTTATATGCAGAAAGTATTGTAGCCGATATTGAAACCGAATTATTACATAAATATTTTATTCCAAAGGGAAGTGGTTATCAGGTTATTGAAAAAGTGCGACGTATGGTCATTTTTTCAAAACATAACATTATTAAAAATCCACCATTCAGTAGAATGGATATGGTTTTTTGCCGAAATTTATTAATCTATTTCCAATCTTCTATTCAGAAAAAAGCCTTAAATGTATTGCATTACGGCTTAAAAGAAAACGGAATCTTAGTATTAGGAACGAGTGAAAGTGTCCATACGCATCGTGAACATTTTGAAGATATTAGCCGAAACTGGAAAATATTTAGAAATGTATTTCCACGGAAGCGATTAAAAGCGGAAACTTTACGCACTTCGACACATCATAATCTTTCAGAAAATAAAACCCAAAATACTTATAAACGTGCTCGTACAAATGGTAGAACGCAAAAACAAAAATTTGTAAACGAGCTTAACGAAGCAATTTTAGAACAATTTGGCGGCGCAAGTGTTTTTATAGATTCAGATTATCACATTTTAGAAGCTATTGGCGAATTTAGGAAATATGCCAGTCTTCCGGTAAGCGGTTTTTCAACTAATTTACTGGATATGATGGACGCTAATCTAAAGCACGTGGTCCAATCTACCGTAAAAAAAGCGAGCAAAAAAAATAAAAAAACCCGATACGAAAGTGCGATTTACGAACACGACGGAAAAGAAAAAGCCTTAGATTTAATCGTAAAACCTTTCCGCCAAAGCAATCTTGAAAACGAAACCAATTTTGTACTTACTTTTCTTGAAAAAGACATTAATCTAAACGATATAAAACCGGTTGAAAAAGTTACGCTTAACTCGCAAACCGAAGAATATATTAATGAACTTGAAGAGGAATTAAAAAAGACAAAGGAAGAACTTCAGCAATCACTAGAAGAGATTGAAACAAGTAATGAAGAATTGCAAGCGGCAAATGAAGAATTGTTAGCTTCTAACGAAGAATTACAAAGTACAAATGAAGAATTACAAAGCGTAAACGAAGAAATAAATACGGTAAATGCTGAAAACGTTCAAAAAATGGACGATCTCGCGCAGCTAAATGCCGATATGAATAATTTACTGGAAAGTACCGATATTGGCACCATTTTCTTAGATAGTTCGCTTAGAATTAGAAAATTCACACCTGCTATTAGACGTCATTTTAGTTTAATAAATTCTGATGTTGGTCGACCAATTGATAATTTCACCACCAGTTTTGGTGTAAGTCCGGGAAAAGATTTAGTTTCACGCTGTAAAAAAGTTTTACAAACCGGAAAAATCTTAGAGCGCAACATTCTTTCAAAAGAAGGAAAAAATTATTTACAACGTATTTCACCTTTTGTTAATTCAGATGACAAGCGCGAGGGCGTAGTAATTACATTTGTAGATATCGAATCGCTTCAAAAAGCTAAAAATAAACTCGTTGCGAGTGAAAAACGTTTTAAATCGTTTTACGAAGAAGATCCGGTAATGCATTTTAGCGTCGACCCAAATAATTCACTTATCGTTCAATGTAACGAAGAATCAGTAGAGAAATTAGGTTATAAATCGAAAGATGAAATTATCGGTAAACCTATTTATGATCTCTATGAAGATGAGTCACAACTAAAAGCGCTAAAACTGAATAAGATCTTTCAGAAAGAAGGTGAGCTCAAAAACGTAGAACAAGAAATGCTCACCAAAGACGGAGCGATTATTCCGGTAATTATGCATTCTACGGCAGAATTTGACGAGCTCGGTAATATCGTAACCAACAGATTTACCTGTGTCGATATTTCTGAATTAAAAAATACACAAGACGAACTTAGAAAACAAAAAGCAGATCTCGAGCGTATTAATCGCGATTTAGAACAATTTGTTTCCATTTGTTCGCATGATTTACAAGAACCGCTTTCTACTATTAAATTTGGTAGCGACGTCCTCGGAAAAATGTATGCCGATAAACTCGATGAAAAAGGAAAAAATTACATTTCTTATATCGATCAAGCTTCCGACAGGTTGTCAAATCAAATAAAAGCCTTGTTAGATCATTCCAGAATTGGTAGAAATACCGAGAAAAAATTAGTGAATACCAAAGAATTGGTAGAAGTTGTAAAATACGATTTAGGTAAACGTATTCGCGACACACAAGCAAGTGTTCACGCCGGCTCTTTACCAAAAATAAAAGCTTATGAAGTAGAACTTCGACTTTTATTTCAGAATTTATTGAGCAACGCGTTAAAATATATTTCAAAAGAACGCAAACCGGAAATTAGAATTTCGGCCTTTCAAGAAGGTGAATATTGGGTTTTCTCAGTAATGGATAACGGAATTGGAATTTCAGAAGAAGACCAAAAAAATATTTTCACCATTTTTAATCGCGCTCCTACAGAAGAAAAATATGAAGGAACCGGCGTTGGTTTGGCACACGTAGAAAAAATCGTTTTATTACATGAAGGTACTATTTGGGTAGATTCACAATTAGGCGTGGGAAGTACGTTTTATTTTAAAATTAAAGCGAAATAATGAGTCAAGAAAACTATGCGCAAAACGTCACCATAACCAATTGTGATAAAGAACCTATTCATATTATTCCGCAAATACAAGTGCATGGATTTTTATTGGTTTGCGATCCTTCTTCCTTAAAAATTACACAAGGAAGTGAAAATACCATAACGCATATAAATGTTGAGCTGAATGAACTTTTGGATCAACCACTTGAAAATCTTTTACCTTCGGCTTTTGTAAAAGAATTGGATAAAATTATTTCTGAAGAAAAAACCTTTCTTCCGAAGCAAATTAAGTTAGCAGAAAAAGAATGGTTAATGATTCCGCATCTGGAAAATAATCATCTTATTCTAGATTTTGAACCGACTGGAAAAATTTTAGATCCGCTTTTTTTTCAAGAACAACTCACTAAAATTTTAAATGAATTAGACGCTGCTAATTCTATTTCAGAAATGTGCCAAGAAGCGGCATCCTTAGTAAAATATTTATTCGATTATGATCGCGTAATGCTTTACAAATTTGATGAAGAATGGAATGGAAAAGTAATTGCTGAAGAAAAAGAAGAAGAAATGCAATCGTGGTTAGGTTTGCATTATCCGGCAACCGATATTCCAAAACCGGCGCGCGAAATTTTCTTAAAACAAGGCGTAAGAATGATTAGCGATGTTCATTACGAACCGGCAGGAATTTCACCGGTAAATTCGCCTATAAATAATGCACCGCTAAATTTATCGAAATCTGAAATTCGTGGCGTCTCTCCTATTCATATTGAATATTTAAAAAACATGAATGTGGGCGCATCGTTAACAGCCGCGGTTGTTTTAAACGGAAAGCTTTGGGGATTGTTAGCTTGTCATCACAACACGCCAAAATTTGTAAGTTATCACCAACGCCAATCGTGTAAGTTTTTAACACAAGTTTTCTCCAATAAATTAGCACTCAAAACCACCAATACTTTTTTAGAAAAAATTGCGTATTCCGAAGATATTAGAAAAAAACTGGTGATTCAAATGCGCTCAATGGATCAAATTTCAAGGGCGTTATGCAAATTTAAACCCAAATTTACAGATTTAATTGAATGCGGCGGCGGAGCGGTTTATCTGGATGGTAAACTAATTTTATGCGGAAAAACACCTGAAAAAAAGGATGTTTTACAACTCATTGAAGAAAAACTGAACAAAGAAAAAAATAAGCTTTTTTATACGCGAAGTTTAATGAAAAAGTTTCCTTCCGCAGAAAAATATAAACATAAAGCTTCGGGAGTTTTAAGTATTCGAGTAGGAAGCGAAGAAAAAGAAAATTATCTAATTTGGTTTCGACCTGAAGAATCTCAAGTAGTCGATTGGGGTGGAAATCCTGAAAAAAACGGCGTGGTAAAAGATGGTGTTGAATATTTAAGTCCGCGGAAATCTTTCGAGCGTTGGTCAGAAAAAGTTTCAGGTGTTTCCAGTTCGTGGCAAGCTTACGATTTTGAAGCCGCAAATTCGCTTCAAGACAGCATTACGTATGTAATTGTTCAGCAACAAAAAGACAAAATTAGTACCTTAAATGAGCAATTGGTAGAAGCTAACCAAGAATTAGAAACCTTTAGTTATAGTGTTTCACACGATTTACGCGCACCACTTCGTGGAATTGACGGTTATGCTAATATTTTAAAAGAAGAATACAGCGATCAATTAGAAGAATACGCTCAAGAAGCTATTCAAACTATTATTGAATCTGCTGAAGAAATGGATGTATTAATTGAAGATATTCTCACCTACGCCAAAGCAGGAAAAGGAAAACTTCAACTAGAAACTTTCTCTTTAAAAAAGCTAGTCGAGAACGTTTTAATAAAACACAACGTAAAAAAATCGTATCCTTCAACTGAAATAATTATTGACGAAAATTTACCAAAAATTGAAGGCGATCGCCGAATGATTTCACAGTTAATCAATAATTTATTGGGAAATGCGCTAAAATATTCTACAAAAGCGAAAAATCCTAAAGTTGAAATTGGATATAAAATCGAAAATGAAAAAAATATCTTTTTCATAAAAGATAACGGAATTGGATTTGACCCAAGTTTAAAAGATAAAATTTTTGATGTATTTTCGCGCTTAGCCGGCGATGATTATGCCGGTTCAGGAATTGGGCTGGCTATTGCAAAAAAAGTAGTTGATAAGCACGATGGAGAGATTTGGGTAGAAACCAAGCCTGATGAAGGATCTACCTTTTATTTTACGCTTCTTGAAGAAGAACGCTAATAGCTGAAAATGTATGATTACAATACCTTTACGAATTTTATTGGTAGAAGATTTTAAAGTTGATGCCGATCTTACCAAAAGACAAATCGCAAAAATAGTAGAGAAACCTGAAATTGAAGTTGTTGATAATTTAGAAGATTGTAAACAAAAATTGCAAAATTTTGTTCCAGATGTAATTATTTCAGATTATAATCTTCCTACTTGTAACGGATTGGATGTCTTGCAATTATCAAAAAAAATAGATGAAAGTATTCCGTTTATTTTTTTAACCGGAACTATTGATGATGACGAATTAGCAGCCAATACCATTCTTGCCGGCGCTAGCGGATTTATTCTTAAAAAACATATGAAACATCTTGACGAAAAACTTCGCCCATTGCTGAAGAAAGTTGTTTTTAATATGATTGAAAAGGAAGAACTGCGCGAAAAAATCAGAAAAAATAAAATCGCCGTGAATCAAATTTATCAATATTTAGATAATATGAATGCCGATAACGAAGAGCAACGCACCAATATTGATAAGATTAGAAAAAATATTGAACAAATAGAATACAAGCAAGAAGACTAATGATACTTGATAAGTTAAGAGAAGCGACTAAAAAATTACACGAAGAAATTGAACAAGATAATCTTGCTGAACATATTATTTCGCATAAAATAAGCTTAGCAGATTATAAATTATTATTGCTTCAAAATTATATTGCTTATCACGTTACCGAAACAGAAATTGCAAAACAACTTTCAAGTTTTGAACCTTCAAAAGCTAAACGGTTAGAAAAAGATTTAGCGCAATTAAATATTTCAACTCAATTGGTAAATGAGTTTAAAAACGATTTTTCTTGCCAAACAGAAGCTGACGCTTGGGGTGCACTTTACGTAGTTGAAGGTTCTGCTTTAGGCGGAATGCTCATCGCTAAAAACCTTTCGGAATGTAAAAATTTAACCGAAATTGACGTCCACCATTTTTTTGATGGTAATCATAAAAATATAGCGGGCTGGAAAGATTTTTGCAAAGCTTTAAAGAAAAAAGATTTTTCTGAAAAAGAAACGAAAGAAGCCATTGAAAAAGCAAAAGAAACCTTTGTATTTTTTGGGGAAGTATTCAACAGAACAAAAAATTCTTCGATACAAACGCAATCAAATTAAAACTTCCGTTTAAGAAATTTCTAATAATTCTTTCCATTGGGTTGTATAACGCGGACTCCGTTCTTTTTTAATTAATTCCCATTCCCCAATTCTTCGCGAATCCATTAGTGCAGGAGCTAAAGCAGTTTTTCCGAATTTTTGATTTATTCGATCAAAGGCTTCCATAAGACCGGCTTTTTCGTCAGTTTGCTGAAATAAACTGGTTTGCACATATTCTTTCGGTATAATTCCGCTTAAACAAACCCCTACTTTTTTGTAGCGATAACCCGGTTTAAAAATTTGGTGTAAAGCTTTTTTTCCTTCAGCATTTAAAATAAACGTATTATCGGTAGGAACTTCTAAAGTCACAGTAATACTATTGTGGTATTGTTTATCATGTTCACTATGATAATTAGTCTGAAGAAAAATTTTTAAATATTTAGCACAACAATTTTGGCTTCGTAAAACTTCACTTACTTCATTTATATAATAGGAGCAAGCTTCTTCGATAACCGCTAGCTTTTTGAGTTTTTTCCCGAATGATTTTGCAGTTCCTATTGCCTTTTTAGGTTTTGGTAAACGTTCGAGCGGCAAACAATTTTCTCCTTGAAGTTCGCGCCAAGTACGCTCACCCACAACTGTCATCTGTTTTCGTACCCAACTTAATGGCATTTTTGTAAAATCAAATGCGGAATAGTTTCCGGTATCTTGAATTCGCTTCGCATGTTTTCTTCCAACGCCCCAAACATCTTTTATTTTTGCCCATTTCAACGTATCAATTCTTTTTTCTTCAGAATCAATTACAAAAACATCTTTATTTCCCGCTTCTTTTTTTGCTCTTCTATTAGCAAGTTTTGCTAATACTTTAGTGGGCGCAATTCCCACGCCTACAGGAAGACCTGTGTAGCGTTTAATTCGATCTCGAATTGCTATACCATAAGCTCGTAAATCTTGATGTTTCATTCCAGAAAGATCAATAAAAGATTCGTCGATGCTATAAATTTCTACCACAGGTGAAAATTCTTGTAAAATTCGCATCACGCGATCAGACATTTCTCCGTAAAGTGTGTAATTGGAAGAAAAAAAAGTCACTCCATTTTCAATTAACTGTTTTTTAA
The DNA here is from genome assembly GCF_042433895.1 of Mesonia maritima. Classification (NCBI taxonomy): domain Bacteria; kingdom Pseudomonadati; phylum Bacteroidota; class Flavobacteriia; order Flavobacteriales; family Flavobacteriaceae; genus Mesonia; species Mesonia maritima. The sequence goes on from NZ_JBHLUA010000003.1 coordinate 14,155, forward strand.
TTTTAAATACCGGCTCAAACATAGGAATATCTGCTAAAGCTTTTGCCTCTTGGTTAGCTGCGATCACACAACCATCGTTATTACTCAATACCACAACCGGTTTTCCTTTTAAATCGGGTCGAAAAACTTGCTCGCAAGAAGCGTAAAAACTATTACAATCAATTAAAGCAATCATAACGAATGAATCACATAAGTAACCACTCCCCACAATTCGAAAGTTTCTTTTTGGGAAGGATATTTCATTAAATCAAACTCACCTTCTTTTATTACCAACGCAATTTTTCCCTGCTTGAAACCTAGCGAACGGTCAATAATGAGAACATCTTTTTTATAAATTCCTAAATTTTCCCAAGCGCTTCCGCCAATGCGTATAAAAAAAGTTGCTTCTTTATTTTCCACCAACACTTCCGATAAATCGATGCTGCGTTCTAAATAATGCGTCGCCGGACTCGGAAATCCAGTTTGCATCGAAACCTCAGCGGAATGTCTGGGTTTTGCTCGTTTTATAGGGCCAAAATCTATTACATCCATAATTCAAAATTAAGGAATATTTCCTAAATATTGTAATAATTCCAATAATTGTATGTCGATTTTATTTCTTAAATTTGCTTTTAATGAAATCATTTCACAAAATAATTGCGCTTACAATGGCATTTTTGGTGCTGTTCTCTACTTCTGCATTTGCGGTAAGTATGCATTATTGTGGAAATACGTTGGTCAACTATTCTTTTTCTGCGAAAGCAAAAACCTGTGGAATGGAAAAAATAGATCAGCAAAAAATTCCTTCTACCTGTAATATTGCAAAGAAAAATTGCTGCAGCGATAAAAAAATCGTAAAAGATCAAGATGAAATAAAAGCAACACTAGAACTCCACGTTCCACAGCAATTATTTTTAGCTAGCTTTTTCTACACGTATATTAATTTATTTGCAAGAATAGATCAACAAATTATTCCGTTTAAAGATTATTCCCCTCCTCTACTCGTCAGCGATATTCAGCTGTTAGACGAAACTTTTTTGATTTAGCATAATCTTTTTAGAGCGCAACCCTTTCGGGTCGGGCTATTCGCTATATCTTTTATATTCTCATTTTTCAACTTCGTTTAAAATGAGAATATAAAAGGATGTCGCTTCTATCCCTTGCGCAAAAATCGACCTGCATTTTTCAAAAAATAACGTCTAATTTAGTGAAAAGCTATGCTGAATAAGAGCATTAAATTTCTAATTTATAACAAACTAGTAGCATTTTTGCTACTCCTATTGCTAGTTGGTTGGGGTTTTACCAATTCTCCTTTCAATTGGGATTTAGGGTTTTTACCTAACAATCCGGTAGCGGTAGATGCGATTCCAAATATTGGTGAAAATCAACAAATCGTTTTTACGAAATGGCAAGGAAGGTCTCCACAAGATATTGAAGACCAAATTACTTATCCGTTAACTACAGCGCTCTTGGGAATTCCTGGCGTAAAAACCATTCGAAGTTCTTCGATGTTTGGTTTTTCCAGCATTTATATCATTTTTGAGGAAGATGTAGAGTTTTATTGGAGTCGTAGTCGAATTTTAGAAAAACTCAATTCGTTACCCGCAAATTTACTTCCGCAGAGCGTAAATCCGAGTTTAGGTCCAGATGCCACTGGACTTGGACAAATATTTTGGTATACGCTCGAAGGAAGAGATAAAAACGGAAATGTAACCGGTGGTTGGGATTTACAAGAACTTCGTAGCATTCAAGATTACTACGTAAAATACGGTTTATCCGGCGCAAGCGGCGTTTCTGAGGTTGCTTCGATTGGCGGTTTTGTTCAAGAATACCAAATTGATGTTCAGCCTGAAAAAATGCGGCAATATAATATTGGTTTACAGCAAATCGTAAAAGCCGTAAAACAAAGTAATCGTGATATTGGCGCACAAACTTTAGAAATTAATAAAGCTGAATATTTGGTGCGTGGTTTAGGCTACGTAAAATCGATTGAAGATATTGAAAAGACTGTAATTGCTGCAGAAAATTATACTTCACTTCGAATTAAAGATATTGCTAAAGTTCATTTAGGCCCAGAAACACGCCGTGGAATTCTCGATAAAGAAGGCGCTGAAGTTGTAGGTGGCGTTGTGACGGCTCGCTACGGCGCAAACCCGATGGAAGTTATTAATAATGTAAAAGCTAAAATTGATAAAATTAGCGGCGGTTTACCTTCAAAAACTTTAAAAGACGGTCGTACTTCACAACTCACTATTGTTCCGTTTTATGATAGAACCGAACTTATTCAGGAAACGCTTGGAACTTTAAATGAAGCTTTAACCCTAGAAATTTTAATTACCATTCTCGTCATTGTAATTATGGTTTACAATTTACGCGCCTCCTTGCTTATTTCAGGATTATTGCCGGTAGCGGTTTTAATGGTTTTTATTGCGATGAAGTTTTTTGATGTTACCGCGAATATCGTAGCCCTTTCAGGAATTGCTATCGCTATTGGAACAATGGTCGATATGGGAATTATTCTCACGGAAAATATAATTAGGCATCTTGAAGAAGCGAATACCAACATAGATCGGAATAAAATTGTTTATCAGGCGACTTCAGAAGTTTCAGGCGCAATTGTAACCGCTGTTTTAACTACCATTATTAGTTTTATTCCTGTTTTTACTATGACAGGAGCCGAAGGAAAACTTTTTCATCCGCTGGCATTTACCAAAACAATGGCGCTTTTGGCTTCTTTAGTTGTCGCTTTATTTTTTATTCCACCTTTTGCGGCTTTACTATTTAAAAAACGTAAAAAACAAAAAAAAGGAATATTTCTACTCAATATTTTATTAATCATCATTGGAATTTCAGCAATTATTTACGGTTTTTATGTCGGATATTTCGTGGTGGGTTTTGCGATAATTAATATCCTTCAACAGCAAAATTACCTATCGAAAAAAAATAGTAATAAACTTCAGATCTTACTTTCCGTATTAGTCATTATTTATTTTTTAGCTGAATATTGGCGACCTCTTAGTATTTCACAAAATATATTTTGGAACCTTGTTTTTGTCGCTATTCTGGTCTTCGGAATATTAGGAACTTTTACACTCTTCAGAAAAAAATACACCCGAATTTTACTGTGGACGCTCGATCATAAACTCTTGTTTCTTTCTATTCCAACTGCTTTAATTATCTGCGGAATTTTAATTATGCGAAACACCGGAAAAGAATTTATGCCTTCCTTAAATGAAGGATCTTTCTTACTCATGCCCACTTCGCTTCCACACGCTGGCGTTGAAGAAAACAAACGTATTCTCCAGCAACTTGATATGGCGGTGGCCAACATTCCGGAAATTGAAACCGTTGTAGGAAAAGCAGGAAGAACCGAGTCGGCTCTCGACCCTGCTCCGCTTTCGATGTACGAAAATATAATTCAATATAAATCGGAATTTGCACGAAATGAAAATGGCGAAAAACAGCGCTATAAAATTAATGATGAAGGATATTTTGTGTTGAAAAATGGAACTTTAACTTACAATAAAAACCATGAAGTCGATTCAACTGAAAATAATAAAGAAATTTCACTTTGGACGAGCATAAAAACTGAACAGCTCATTTCTGATGAAGATGGTGAATATTATCGAAATTGGCGTCCGGAAATTGAATCGCCAGATGATATTTGGAATGAAATTTCTCAAGTCACCAAATTACCGGGAATTACCTCAGCGCCAAAATTACAACCTATCGAAACGCGATTAATTATGTTGCAAACCGGAATGCGCGCACCGATGGGAATAAAAGTTCAGGGTCAAGATTTAAAACAAATCGAAAGTTTCGGGATGCAATTAGAAGAAATTTTAAAACAAGCTGAAGGTGTTAAAGATGAAGCGGTTTTTGCCGATAGAATTGTAGGAAAACCCTATTTATTAATCGATATAAAGCGTGAGAAATTAGCACGCTACGGCATTACAATTGATGATGTTCAGCAAATTTTAGAAGTCGCAGTTGGCGGAATGCAACTTTCGCAAACTGTAGAAGGTCGTGAACGTTACGGAATTCGAGTACGCTATCCAAGAGAATTACGAGACAGTCCAGAAGATTTAAAGCAAATTTATATTCCGGTGGCAGACGGAAAACCGATTCCGTTGAGTGAAGTTGCCGAAATTAAATACGAAAAAGGTCCGCAGGTTATTAAAAGTGAAGATACTTTTTTAGTAGGTTACGTGCTTTTTGATAAACAAGATGGCTTTGCTGAAGTAAACGTAGTTGAAAATGCGCAGCAACTTATTCAACAAAAAATAGAGGATGGAAGTTTAAAAGTTCCTAGCGGAATTAATTTTCAGTTTACCGGAAATTATGAAAATCAACTTCGAGCTGAAAAAACCTTATCAGTTGTTGTTCCGCTTTCGTTGTTCATTATTTTTATGATTTTATATTTTCAGTTTAAATCGGTTTCTACGTCGTTTATAGTTTTCAGTGGAATTGCAGTAGCTTTTGCTGGCGGATTTATTATGATTTGGTTATATGGGCAAGATTGGTTTCTAAATTTTAATTTATTCGGTGAAAATTTTCGAGATTTATTCAACATAAAAACCATTAATTTAAGCGTGGCAGTTTGGGTTGGTTTTATCGCACTCTTTGGAATTGCAACCGATGATGGCGTAGTAATGGCGACCTATTTAACGCAAACATTCCAGAAAAACAGTCCGCAAACCAAAAAAGAAATTAGAAAATCGGTTGTTGAAGCCGGCGAAAAAAGAATACGACCTTGTTTAATGACAACAGCAACTACTTTATTGGCATTATTGCCTATTTTAACTTCTACGGGAAGAGGAAGTGATATTATGATTCCGATGGCGATTCCTAGTTTTGGTGGAATGTTAGTTGCCTTAGTTACACTTTTTGTGGTTCCGGTATTATTTAGCTGGAAAAAAGAAATGAAAGTTAGAAGTTAGAAGTTAGAAGTTAGAAGTTAGAAGTTAGAAGTTAGAAGTTAGAAAATTATAAAAAGTAATATGAAAATTCAAAATTTAAAATTTAAAATTCAAAACTTCCTAAATGGAAATTTGACATTAAGTTTGATAATAATCTTAGTTTTCGGATTCAATACAAACGCTCAAATTTTAGAGAATTATGTTGAACAAGCGCAAAATGCTAATCCCCAAATTGAAGCGCTAGAATTAAAATATAAAGTTGCCTCAGAAAAAGTGAACGAAGCCAATACGTTACCTAATACAGAAGTTGGCGCCGGCTATTTTGTTAGTGAACCCGAAACACGAACCGGAGCGCAAAAAGCAAAATTATCGATTAAACAAATGATGCCTTGGTTTGGAACCATAACTGCACGCGAAAATTACAGCACTTCCCTAGCCGATGCCGCTTATGTTGATATTGCTATCGCTAAACGAAAATTAGCACTTTCAGTTACGCAAACCTATTACAAACTTTATGCGCTAAAAGCGAAACAAAAAATCTTGCAACAAAATATTGATTTGTTAAATACCTATGAAGAATTAGCACTAAATGCGATAGAAGTGAACAAAGCTTCTTCAGTAGATGTGTTGCGATTACAAATTCGACAAAATGAATTGATGGAGAAAAAAGATTTATTAATGGGCGATGAACTTGCGTTGGAAACTCGATTTAATAATTTATTGAATAATGAAGTTGAAAACAATATTCTAGTAGAAGACTCACTTACAATTCCCGATGAAGAACCCATTTTAGCGATTGAAGATTTAAAGGTGCATCCAGAATTAGAAAAATATGATAAACTCTACGCATCGGTTAAAGAAGCTGAAGAATTAAATCAAACCGAAAATGCTCCTGCAATTGGTTTTGGTATCGATTACATTGCCGTAGAAAAACGTCCTGAGATGAATTTTACCGACAACGGAAAAGATATTTTCATGCCGATGGTTTCCGTTTCAATTCCTATTTTTAACAATAAATATAAATCGGTAACGCGACAACACGAAATTCAGCAGCAAGAAATAGAAGCACAAAAGAGAGAGATGAAAAATAACTTAGAAACTACTTTAAAAGAAGCTATTCAGCAGCGAATTTCAGCTAGAATAAGTTACCAAACGCAATTTAAAAATATAGAAAAAGCTAAAGATGCCGAAGAAATTTTATTGAAACAATATGAAACCGATATCCTCGATTTTCAGGATGTATTGGATATTCAAGAATTACAACTCAAATTTCAACTTCATCAAATAGAAGCTATCAAAAATTATTATTTACAAACCGCAATTATAAACTATATCAGTAACTAAATTTTACACTTATGAAACGAAATTTATTAATCACAGGATGCCTTTTAGGAGTTTTAAGTTTAACTTCTTGTAAAAATGAGGAGAAAAAAAATGAAAATTCTTCAATCGAAAAAACTGAAGAGAAAAGAACAAAAGAAAAAGAAAACACCGAAAGCAAGCCACTCGCTTTTGAAAGCGAAAATCAATATGAAACCATTCGTTTATACCTGGATTTAAAAGATGCTCTTGTAAGAAGCAACAGTTATTCGGCTAAAAAAATAGCAGAAATTATCATCTTAAAAAATGAAAATTCTGAAACCGGAAAATTAGCAAAACAAATTGTAGAGAATGAAAATAAACTTGAAAAACAACGTGAAGCCTTTTTCAAATTAAGTGAAGAAATGGAAGAAATGATAACGCAACATATTAAAGGCGGAAAGCTGTATAAGCAATATTGCCCAATGGCTTTTAATGGCGAAGGTGCTTTTTGGATTTCCGATTCCGATAAAATTTTAAACCCATATTTCGGTGAGAAAATGCTAAAATGCGGAAATGTGGAAAAAGTACTAAAATAATTTATGCAGACATTTCTAAAACAATGGGGAGAAGCTGCCAATACCACCTTGGGTTTCTTTTGGATGGCCCTATGGGCGTTTGCCTTAGGTTACATTGTAAGCAGTATGATACAAGTTTTTGTAACTGAAAAGAAAATGCAAAATGCCATGGGCAAAGACCAAAAAAAAGGTGTCTTACTGGGAACCTTTTTCGGTTTTATTAGTAGCTCGTGCAGTTTTGCAGCTTTGGCTACGACTAAATCTTTGTTTAAAAAAGGGGCTAGTTTTGTAGCTTCCATCGCTTTTTTATTGGCATCGACCAATTTGGTGATTGAATTAGGAATTATCATTTCTATATTTTTAGGTTGGCAATTTGTAGTGGGCGAATATGTAGGCGGAATTCTACTTATTCTTATTTCTTGGCTACTCATTCGGATAATCAATCCTAAAAAACTTATTGAAAAAGCGAGAAAAAATCTTTCAGATCAAGAAGAAGATGAAGACGATTCTTCTAAATCTTGGAAAAAGAAAATTAAATCGGAAGAAAGTTGGGCCAAAGTGGCCAAACAATACGGAATGGAATGGAAAATGGTCTGGAAAGACGTCACTGTTGGTTTTACCATCGCCGGGATTGTAGCCGCTTTTGTGCCCGATTCATTTTTTCAAACGCTATTTATCAATACCGGAAACGGAAACTCTGACTTTGGTTTTTTCACCATTTTAGAACATATCATCGTTGGTCCGGTTACCGCTTTTCTCACCTTTATTGGTTCGATGGGGAATATTCCTTTAGCAGCTTTGCTTTTTGGAAAAGGCGTTAGTTTTGCCGGAGTAATGGCTTTTATTTTTAGTGATTTGGTCGTATTTCCCGTATTGCGGATCAACGCCAAATATTACGGCTGGAAAATGTCAATTTTCATCTTGTTTTTATTATTTACCGCTTTAATCGGCACTTCACTTGTCTTGCATTATAGCTTTGATTTGTTGAGTATTTTACCGGATTCATCCCAAGTAAATATTCAAGACCAAGAATTTTTCAAAATTGATTATACATTTTTCCTCAACCTAGCTTTTATCGCTATTTCTGGATATCTAGTTTATTTAGGATTTTTCAAAAAGAAAGATTTAATGTATATGAAAGAAATGGCGCCCAAAAGCAAACTCTTGGAAAGCATTTTAAAATATGCTGCCTTGGTTTGTTATGTTTGGTTGACCGGCGGAATGATAGTCAAGTATTTTTTATAAAATGAAAAAAGAATTCTACATCAAAAATATGGTTTGCGACCGTTGCAAAATGGTGGTACAGCAAATTGCAGAACGTTTTCATGCGGAAGCTGAAGAAATTCAATTAGGGAAAGTTGTACTGATTATTCCTCATGATTTTGATGAAACCAAGTTTAGGGAAGCTTTACAAAAAGACGGATTCGAATTAATGAAGCATCCCGAAATTCAACTTGCAGAAGAAATTAAGATTGAATTGATTCATCTAATTGAAAATAACAATTCCGAAGAAAATATTTCAAGCTATCTAGCTAATCAGCTTCATAAAGATTACAGTTTATTGAGTAAAACCTTCAAAAAAACCGAAGGGCAAACCATAGAAAAATTCTTTATCAAACTCAAAATAGAAAAGGTAAAAGAATTGATTCAGATGAATAAATTTTCGTTTTCAGAAATTGCTTATCGACTCGATTATAACTCCATCAACCATTTATCCAATCAGTTTAAAAATTTAACGGGAATAACGATGAGCGAATACAAAAACAGTAAAGATTGGAACCGAATTTCACTCGATAAAATTGTGTAAATCCTATCGGTAATTCTGTAAATCGAACGCAAGAAAACGCTTTAACTTTGGTATATAAAGTATAAAAAATGAAACACACTTATCATATACACGGAATGTCTTGCTCGGGTTGCCAAAACCACGTGCAACAAACCTTAGCCAAAGTTAACGACGTAAAAAATGTTGACGTTAATCTTGAAAAAGAACAAGCTGAAATTGAAATGGAAAAACACATTCCGCTTGAAAAATTTCAAGAAGCTTTAGAAAACGATGGTGGAAATTACTCAATTCATCTTCCTCAAGAACATTCTAACACCATGAAACATACGTATCATATTCATGGAATGTCTTGCTCGGGTTGCCAAAACCACGTACAACAAACCTTAGCTAAAGTTAGCGGAGTAAAAAATATTGAAGTCGATTTAGCCAATTCGAAAGCTGAAATTGAAATGGAAAAACACATTCCACTTAAAACATTTCAAGAAGCTTTAGAAAACGACGGTGGAAATTATTCTATTCACTTACCTGAAGAAAAAATTCAACCACAAAAAAAAGAAAAAAACTCACCTAAAAATGGCACCGGAGTTTATTACTGTCCGATGCATTGCGAAGGTGAAAAAACTTACGAAGAACCCGGTGATTGCCCGGTTTGCGGAATGGATTTGGTGGAAGAAGTTTCTGCAAAACCTACAGGAACTCAATATACTTGCCCCATGCATCCTGAAGTGGTTCAAGATTATCCCGGTTCATGTCCCAAATGCGGAATGGATTTGGTACCTAAAGAACCTGATTTATCTGCGGAAGAAAAAAGCTACCGTAAACTGAGTAAAAAATTCTGGCTCGCCCTGGCATTTACCCTTCCGGTATTTATCATTTCGATGTCAGAAATGCTCCATAACAATCCACTTTACGATATTTTGAAGTTAAAGTATTGGAACTGGATTCAATTAGGTTTATCGATTCCGGTCGTGTTTTATGCTGCTTGGATGTTTTTTGAACGCGCCTATAAGTCCATCAAAACTTGGAACCTCAATATGTTTACACTTATTGGAATTGGCTCCGGAGTGGCGTGGATTTTTAGTGTCGTGGCATTACTGTTTCCCAATCTTTTCCCACCCCAATTCAAAACGGAAAGTGGAACTGTTCACGTTTATTTTGAAGCGGCTACAGTCATTCTCACCTTGGTACTATTAGGTCAAGTGATGGAAGCACGGGCACATAGTAAAACCAATTCTGCCGTAAAAGAATTGATTAAATTAAGCCCGAATGAAGCTACTAAAGTAGTTAATGGGAAAGAAGAAAAAATTTCAGTCGACCAAATTGAAGTTGGTGATGTTTTACGTGTAAAACCCGGAGAGAAAATTCCGGTAGACGGTGTGATTACGGAAGGTTCCAGTTCTATTGACGAATCGATGATTACCGGTGAACCAATTCCTGTAGAGAAAAACAAAGACGACCAAGTAAGCTCAGGAACTATTAACGGACAACAAAGCTTTTTGATGAAAGCGGAAAAAGTTGGCAATGAAACCTTGCTTTCCCAAATTATCGAAATGGTGAACAAAGCCAGCCGAAGCCAAGCACCTATTCAAAAATTAGCCGATAAAATTTCTGCTTATTTTGTACCGATTGTAGTAGGCGTTTCCATTATTACCTTTACTATTTGGGCATTGATAGGTCCAAGTCCGGCTTATGTCTATGCCTTTGTAAATGCTGTTGCCGTATTGATTATCGCTTGTCCTTGTGCGTTAGGTTTGGCCACACCAATGTCGGTAATGGTTGGTGTTGGAAAAGGCGCGCAAAATGGCGTACTCATCAAAAATGCCGAAGCGCTCGAAAAACTCAATAAAATCGATACGCTTATCGTGGATAAAACCGGAACGCTCACAGAAGGAAAACCCAAAGTCGAAAAAGTTGGATTCGTTAAAAATATTTCAGAAGAAAAAGCACTTCAATTAATTGCTTCGTTAAATCAATATAGTGAGCATCCGCTAGCAAAAGCGACACTTAACTTTGCCAACGAAAAAGATATTCAGCTTCAACAAACTGAAAACTTTGAAGCCATTACCGGAAAAGGAGTTCAAGGAAAAGTGGAGAACGAAACCTATTTCTTAGGAAATAAACGTCTGATGGAAGAAAACTCGATTAGTATTAATGAAAGTCTTCAGCAGGAAATCCTTCAGCAACAACAAAAAGGGAAAACTGTTTCTTACCTCGCGAATCAAAAAGAAGCTTTAGGTTATGTGGTGATTGGTGACCCAATTAAGAAAAGTGCAAAAAAAGCGATTGCCCAACTTCATCAAAAAGGAATTGAAGTAATGATGCTTACCGGTGATAATGAGCAAACCGCTAAAGCAGTGGCTAAAGAAATAGGATTAGATAATTTTAAAGCCAATATGCTTCCCGATGGAAAACAACAGGAAGTAGAACGTTTGCAAAGCGAAGGAAAGCAAGTTGCGATGGCCGGCGACGGAATTAACGACGCTCCTGCCCTAGCCCAAAGTAATATCGGGATTGCCATGGGTACGGGAACCGATGTTGCTATCGAAAGTGCTGAAGTAACCTTAGTAAAAGGCGATTTACACGGCATTGTAAAAGCTCTAAATCTAAGTGATAAAGTGATGAAAAATATTAAACAAAATTTGTTTTTCGCACTTATTTATAACAGCATTGGCGTACCGGTTGCTGCTGGAATTTTATTCCCTTTTTTCGGGATTTTACTCTCTCCGATGATTGCAGCTTTGGCAATGAGTTTTAGTTCGGTTTCGGTTATTACCAATGCGCTTCGCTTACGAGCGGCTAATATTGATTAATCATTTTAGAACAAATAGAATGAAAAAATACCTGATGTACATTGTTTTATTAATAGCCGGAATTTTTCTAGGTTATCTGTTTTTTAATAACTCTTCTTCTAATTCGGAAGAAACCCATCAACATGCGCAAACGGAAAAAGACCAATTGTGGACATGTTCCATGCATCCACAAATTGTCCGCAACGAGCCGGGCGATTGCCCTATTTGCGGAATGGAATTAATTCCAAAGGATGCTGCCGGAAATGAATTGAGCGAAAATCAATTCACGATGACAGCAAATGCAATGGCTTTAGCCAATATTGAAACTACTGTCGTTGGAGAAGCTAAAAGTGATGCGGGAATGCTACAACTTTCTGGAGAAGTTGCCGCTAATGAAAATGAAATCGCTACGCAACCGGCGCATTTTAATGGTAGAATTGAAAAGCTCTATGTAAAATCTTTAGGTGAAAAAGTACGCATGGGACAAGCTGTTGCAAGCGTTTATTCTCCAGAGTTGGTCGCTGCACAACAAGAGTTGATTAGTGCTTATCAAAAAAGGGGAAGCCAGCCACGGTTGTACCAAGCAGTTCGCAATAAATTTGATAACTGGCGAATTAGCGAGCAACAATTACATGAAATTGAAGAAAGCGGAAAGCCTAAAACCAACATTACGATTTATGCTCACGTTTCTGGGGTTGTCACTTCTATTGAAGTAAACGAAGGTTCACACATTATGGATGGCAAACCTATTTTTAAAGTAGCCAATCTTTCTACAGTTTGGGCAGAATTTGATGCTTATGAAAATGAGATTAAGAATTTAAAAGAAGGACAAAAAATTCAGATAAAAACAGAAGCCTATCCTGATAAAAACTTTGAAGCGCAAATTAGTTTTATAGATCCCTTATTCAATTCTTCAACCCGAACAGTAACCGTACGAGCAGAATTAGCAAATAAAAACAACCTTTTAAAACCGGGAATGTTTGTCACCGCCACTGTGAAAAGTGAAGCTGAAAATAAAGTGAACATTTCCATACCAAAATCGGCTGTCATGTGGACGGGGGAGCGTTCATTGGTTTATTTAAAAACCAATGAAAACCCACCTACTTTTGAAATGCGGGAAGTAAAACTGGGTTCTGAAAATGCAAATAAGTATTCCATTTTAAGCGGTCTGCAAAAAGGAGATGAAATTGTGACAAACGGAACTTTTACTGTAGATGCCGCAGCGCAACTTCAAGGAAAAAAATCGATGATGACTTCTGAAAATAATCAGCTTCAACTTTCCCAAGAAACGCAACAACAGTTTTCAAAAGTGATCGAAAGTTACCTTCAACTAAAAAATGATTTGGTAAATGATAATGCCGAAAAAGCAAAAACCTCAGCCCAAAGAGCAATAGAACAATTAAAAGTCATCAATGCGGAAAAAGAAAAAATTTCAGAAAAAATCAAATCTTTAAATGACGGATTCTCTGCTGTGAGTCAATCTAATGACATAAAAAAACAGCGAAAAGCTTTTATTTCACTTTCTGAAGAAATGATTACAGTTTCTAAACAAATTGAGCAAACCAAAAAACTATTCATTCAAAAATGTCCAATGGCCAATAACAATCAGGGAGCCAAATGGTTAAGCTTAGAAGAAGAAATTAAAAATCCCTATTACGGTGCTTCCATGTTAGGTTGTGGCAGTATTATTGAGGTAATTAATTAGAATTCAATTAACAGCTTAGACAATATTTTTTTATTAATTTAGTTAATCAATAAAATCAAATTTATGATATAAAGTTACTTTTCAAAGATGTAACTGTATGAACGCTTTATTAGAAAGAACCAAAAATCACTGTCAACAACTACTTGCAGAAAGTCGATGTAATGAGTTAGCTTTTCATAACTCTCAGCATACGAAAGAAGTATTTAATAGTGCTAAAAGAATTGGTGCTCATGAAAATTTATCTGAGGATGATTTAGAAATTGTACTTCTAGCTGCCTTATTTCATGATACTGGCAATATGGATTGTTTTAAAGGTCATGAGGATGTAAGTGCTAAAAAAGCTTCAGAATATTTGAACAATATTAATTTTGATTCGGCCAAAATTGAAAAAGTGGTAAAATGTATTTTGGCTACCAGAATGCCACAATCACCTACTAATTTGTTGGAAGAAATACTTTGCGATGCAGATTTGGCACATTTGGGCAAAGAAAATTTCATCTCCAAAAATAGATTATTACGTAAAGAATGGAGCGAGCATTTAAAAATGTGTTTTAGTAATAAAGAATGGGTAAAATTGAATATCGATTTTTTAGAATACCATAATTATTTTACTGCCTACGGAAAAAAAGTTCTTCAACCCCAAAAGGAAATTAATCTTAAAATATTAAAGCAACAATTTTCAGAAATTTATTAGGAAAAATTTCCTTCTAGTTAAAATTAATAGCAGCTTATTATTTTTAAAATCATTTAACTCTCAATATTTTTTTAAAAGTTTACGTAATTCATTCAATTTAAAATGGTTCCTAATTTTTCATTTTATATATTTGTACTATGAAATTACTGACCATTTTATTCTCATTCTATTTTTTAGGTCTTGCCGTCATTCCTTGTAGTGATAGTGATTCGCAAGAAACAGATACGGTTTCAGTAGTTTCAGAAAATAATAATCACCATTCTTCAGCAGCAGATTTGTGCACACCTTTTTGTCAATGTCATTGCTGCCACGTTCATATGCTAAATTTCGCACCCATTTCATTTGAAGTTTTAGCACCGGAAATCTCTAAAGAAGAAACACTTCATTTTAACAATTCAGGAATAGATTTTAGCCAAGAGCTACTGCAACCTCCGCGCGTTTAATTCAGTTTAATAGAATACCTACGTCTTTTCGCTATCGCGGAAAAATTTTAATTAACTGAATTAAATCTACTTTCATGATTAATAAAATCATCGATTTTTCAATCCGTAATAAATTTATTATCGGGTTGTTTATAATTTCGTGGATTGGCTTAGGAATTTGGAGTATGAAACAAGTTCCTATCGATGCCACGCCAGACATTACCAACAATCAAGTTCAAGTAATTACCCAAGCGCCCAATCTTGGCACCGAAGATATCGAGCAATTTGTCACTTATCCCGTAGAAGTCGCGATGAGTAATTTGCCGGAAGTTAAAGAAATTCGCTCGGTTTCCCGTTTCGGTTTATCGGTGGTGACAATTGTTTTTAACGATGAAGCCGGTAACTATTTGCCGCGCCAATTAGTTGCGGAAAAATTAACCGAAGTCAGGGAAAAAATTCCTGAAGGCTTCGGGAAACCTGCAATGGGACCAATCTCTACCGGTTTAGGTGAAATTTATCAATATACGCTAGAAATCGAGAACGAACATAAAAATGAATATTCCTTAACCGAACTGCGTAGCATTCAAGATTGGATTATTCGTCGACAAATGGCTTTAGTTCCCGGTGTAGTTGAAGTGAACGCTTTTGGTGGAAAAATTAAACAATACGAAGTTGCCGTAAAACCTGATGAATTAAGAGCAATTAACATCAGTATTTCTGAAATTTTTAAAACTCTTCAGAATAATAACCAAAATACCGGCGGTGCTTATATTGAAAAAAATCATCGTGCTAATTTTATCCGAGGCGAAGGTCTAGCCAGAAATGTTCAAGATATTGAGCAAATGGTTATAAAAAATGTAAACGGCGTTCCCATAAAAATAAATGATGTTGCTGAAGTAAAAATAGGAAACGCGGTTAGATATGGCGCTTTAACAAAAAACGGCAAAGGCGAAGCCGTCGGCGGAATGATTTTAATGCTGAAAGGCGCAAATTCTAATGAAGTGATTCAACGCGTAAAAGATCGCATCGTTCAGATCGAAAAATCGCTTCCCGAAGGAATTCACATTAAACCTTTTTTAGATCGAAGCAATTTAATTTCCAAAACAACCTCAACCGTAACACAAAATTTATTAGAAGGCGGACTCATTGTTATTTTCATCCTCGTGCTTTTACTCGGGAATTGGCGTGGCGGTTTAATTGTCGCTTCCACTATTCCACTCGCACTTTTATTTGCATTTATTCTTATGAATGTGTTCGATGTTTGGGCAAATTTAATGAGTTTGGGCGCGATTGACTTCGGAATTATTGTAGATGGCGCTGTAATTATTGTAGAAAGTACCGTTTTTCTATTCTTACGTTATGCCAACAAAGGAGAAAAACTTTCCTCTTCAACGAAAGATAAACTCACAAAAAATTCTTCAAAAAAAATGATGAACTCTGCCTTTTTCGGGCAGTTAATCATCATGATTGTATTTCTTCCTATTCTAGCTTTAGAAGGCGTCGAAGGAAAAATGTTTCAACCCATGGCGCTTACCTTCATTTTTGCAATGCTTGGCGCGATGATTTTGTGTTTAACCTATGTCCCAATGATTTCTTCAGTTTTTCTGAAAGTATCAAAAAAAGAGAAAAAAAGCTGGGGAGATAAATTTGTATTTTGGGTTGAAAATAAATATGAAAAATTATTGCTGAAGAGTTTACAAAAAGGAAAATGGGTTTTTCTTTCAGCAATTGCACTATTAATTTTAGCCATTTTCTCCTTTACTAAAATGGGTGGCGAATTTATTCCGCAGTTAGACGAAGGCGATATTGCTTTTCACGTAATTTTAAAACCAGGAAGTTCACTAACCGAAGCCACAGAAACCACTACAAAAGTGGAACAAATCATAAAAGCTGAATTTCCAGAAGCAAAAGAAGTAATTAGCAGAATTGGTGTCGCCGATGTTCCTACCGACCCGATGCCGATGGATATTGCCGATACCTTTATTATTTTAAAACCAAAAAGCGAATGGGTTTCAGCCGATAGTAAAGCTGAACTTATTGAAAAAATAAAAAAATCGATAAGTATTTTGCCCGGTATTTCTTATGAATTTACGCAACCCATTGAAATGCGTTTTAATGAACTATTGACTGGTGTTCGTGAAGATGTAGCTATAAAATTATTTGGTGAAGATTTACAAGTCTTGGCAGATAAAGCCAAAGAAATGGGCGAAATAATTTCTAGCGTAGATGGCGTTGCCGATATGAAAGTTGAAGCAACTACCGGTTTACCACAAATTACCATAAATTATAATCGACAAAAATTAGCGCAATACGGTTTAGAAATAAATGAATTAAACACGTTAATTCAAACTGCTTTCGCAGGAGGAAAAGCAGGCGTTATTTTTGAAGGTGAAAAACGCTATGATTTAGTGGTTCGCTTAGCTGAAAACAAACGAAGTACCATTCAAAATGTAGAAAATTTATTTATAAATCTTCCCGATGGAAATCAAATTCCTTTACGTGAAGTTGCAGAAATAAGCTACCAAGCCGGACCGATGCAAATTAGTAGAGATAATACCAACCGAAGAACTTACGTAGGTATAAATATTCGTGATCGTGATGTAAAATCGGTGGTGGAAGATATTCAGCAAAAACTGGACAAAGAATTTAATTTACCTTCCGGCTATTACATTCGTTATGGTGGTGCTTTCGAAAATTTAGAACGAGCGAGTGATCGTTTACAAACGGTTGTACCCATTGCCTTAATTTTAATTTTCATTCTTATCTATTTTGCATTAAAATCGGTTTCGCAAACCTTGATGATTTATTTAGCGATACCGATGGCAACGATTGGTGGAATTTTCGCTTTATGGCTACGTGATATGCCGTTTAGCATTTCTGCCGGTGTTGGTTTTATTGTACTTTTTGGCGTAGCGGTTTTAAACGGATTAGTGTTAATTAACGGGTTAAACGAATTAAAAAGTGAAGGAGAAAATAATCTTTCGACACGAATTTTAAAAGGAACCCGAAGAAGAGTTCGCCCAATTATGCTAACTGCTTTTACTGATGTGTTAGGATTTTTACCTATGGCAATTTCAACTTCCTCGGGCGCGGAAGTTCAACGGCCTTTGGCAACGGTGGTAATTGGCGGATTAATTACCTCAACTTTACTAACCTTATTTATAATTCCTATACTTTATAAATGGATTGAAAACAGAAATTCAACTTCTAAATTTTCATTTAAAAAAATTATTCCTGTTTTTATAATTGGTTTTTTCTTTTTGCCAACAGCTGCAAACAGTCAAGATTTAGAAAAAGCTAAAAGTTCAGAAATCGATTTAAATGAAGCGGTGAAAATGGCGCAGGAAAATTATATTCCGTTAAAAAATACTGAACTCGATATTGAACAATCGAAAACGTATAAAAGTAAGGTTTGGGATTTAGGGTCTACCAAAATTTTTACCAGCGGAGAAGAAATTCAGCAAGAAAATGGCGTTTATACTGTGATTGGTTTTTCGCAGCAAAATATAGATTTATTGGGCGTTTCAGCAAAGAAAAAATATTTGAATTTAAAAATAGCTTCCGCTGAAAATGCTCAAAAACTATCGCGAGAACAAGTTGCAGTAGCCGTAAAAAAAGCTTGGGTAAAAGCCTACGCTGCTAAAAAAACCTATGCTATTTATCAAGAATTAGATTCGTTATATCAAAAATTTCTCAATGCTGTAGAATTAAATTATGAGGTAGAATCGATCTCAAAACTCACCTATACTTCAGCGAAAAATAAAGCCCTTCAAATTAAACTTCAGAAAGAGCAAGCTTTTAGCGATTATCAAGCGAAATTGCAAGAACTAAATTTATGGTTAAGTACTGAAGAGTTTTACGATGTTTCCTAGAGAAATCCTATGATTGAAAAGCCTTATTCAAAAGAAATATCACTTGAAAATCATCCTGAAATTTCCTTATTAAAAAGTGATTTGGAAACCGCTGAAGCCAAATATAAAGTGGCAAAAGCAGATTTATTACCAAAATTTAATTTGCAATACGGTTTCCAGCAAATAAGTGGAAATAACGGTTATTATTCTTATCAAGCTGGTATTTCAATTCCTTTATTTTCTGGAAATGAAAAACAGATAAAGAAAAGTTCTGCCATCGCAATTGAACGTTCAGAAAATGAATTGGCTTTCCGAAAAAAAGCGTTAAAAGCTGAATATGCTTCTGCTTATCAAAAATTTGAAAAGTGGCAAAAATCCTATCAGTTTTATATAGAAGAGGCTTTGCCTTTAGCCGAAGAACAAAAAAAAGGCGCTTTATTGGCTTATCGGGAAGGTTCAATAGATTTTAGAGATTTTACTGAACTGCTGAAAGAAACCTTAGAAACCGAATTAAATGCTATAAACGCGCATCAAAATTATTTAAACGCACTTTTTGAATTAGCATACTATCAACTTTAATACAAAACTTATGAAACCTATATATTTTTTATTCAGCTTATTAATTTTAATCACTTCGTGTGAACAAGAAAAGAAAGAAAAAGAAACACCGCAAAAAGAAGAAATTACACAAACCGAAGAAGGAATTAAACTTTCAGAAAAACTATTTAACGCGCTTCAACTAAAAGTAGATACGCTCACTCACCGAAATATGAGCGGTTATGTAGAAGCGAATGGTCGACTGGAAGTTCCACCACAAAACGAAGCTACAGTTACTACGGTTATTGGTGCAAATGTAGTTTCCATAGAAGTAATTGAAGGCGATGAAGTTAAAAAAGGAGAAATTGTTGCGTATCTATCGCATCCCAATATTATTGAACTTCAGAGTGATTATATCGAAAGTTTTAATCAGTTACAATTTCTGGAAAAAGAATTTAACCGTCAGCAAAAATTACACGAAGGTGGCGTTGGATCGGGTATGAATTTTCAAAAAGCTGAAGCCAATTATCGTGCTACAAAAGGAAAAGTTAGCGGATTAGAAGCCAAATTACGTTTATTGAATTTAAACGCGAATTCAATTCAACTTGGAAATATTCAGGAAAAAGTCGCTTTACGAAGTCCAATTGAAGGTTTTGTGCAAAAAGTTGAAGTGAAAACAGGACAATTTGTACAACCGCAAACCAATTTATTTGAAATTATAAATACACATCACATTCACGCCGATTTAATGGTGTATGAAAAAGATGTTCATAAAATTGAAAAGGGACAAAAAATTAGATTCACCGTGCAATCGTTAGCCAATACAGAATTAGCTGCCGAAATTTATTCCATTAGTAAAACGTTTGAAGAAAAACCAAAAGCGGTTCACGTACACGCCGAAATAAAAGATAAAAAAGAACATCTAATTCCGGGAATGTATATTCAGGGAAAAATTCAAACCGAAGAAAATTCGCAATTAGCGATGCCAGAAAGTGCAATTGTACAAGAAGGCGATCAGCATTTTATTTTTAAAGCAGAACAAAAAAATTCAACTTGGATATTTACACCAATTGAAATAAAACCGACCGGACAAGATGGAAAATGGATCGCTTTTAATTTATTAGAAGAAATAGCTCCTAATACAAAATTCTCCTACAACAATGCGTATTATTTATTAGCGGAATCTCAAAAAGATGAAGGAGGTCATCATCATTAATTTTCATTTTTCGCGGAAGTATTTCATAACACGAAATAATGATTAATTTTGCAGGAAAATCAAGATTATGCTCATTATTGGAATCGCCGGCGGAACCGGTAGCGGAAAAACTACCGTTGTAAATACTATTATTGAAGAATTGCAACACGAAGAAGTGGCTGTAATTTCACAAGATTCGTATTACCGCGACACCAGCGATCTTTCCTATGAACAGCGCACAAAAATAAATTTTGATCATCCGCAATCCATTGATTTTGAATTATTAGTTGAACATTTAAAGCAATTAAAAAAAGGCAAATCAATTCCGCAGCCGGTTTACTCTTTTAAAGAACATAACAGAACCGGCGAAACCATTGAAACACCACCAAAAAAAGTGATGTTGGTAGAAGGAATTTTAATTCTCACCAATCCTGAATTGCGGAAATTATTCGATATAAAAATTTACGTCCACGCAGATAGCGATGAGCGATTAATTAGAAGGTTAAAACGTGATATTGAAGAACGCGGTCGCGATTTAGACGAAGTATTAAATCGTTACCAAACTACGTTAAAACCTATGCATCAGCAATTCATAGAACCAACGAAAGAATTTGCCGATATTATTATCCCGAATAATCGTTACAATACCGTAGCTGTTGATATTGTTCAAACAATTATCAGGCAACGTTTAGACTAAATTTGTATCTTCGTAGCGATGAGTCTAAAAGAACTTCGCGATAAAAAATGGTTTAAGATTATAAGCAATAAATATGTGCTTATTCTCTTATTTTTTGGTATCTGGATGTTTTTTCTCGACAGCAATTCTTGGCTCGTGCATCGCGAATTAGATCAAGAAATCAACAATCTTAACGACAATAAAAAATATTACCAAACCGAAATCAGTAAAGATAAAGCCATCATTAAAGGTTTAGACGATTCGTTTGAACTCGAAAAATTTGCCCGTGAAGAATATTTTATGAAACGCGAAAACGAAGAAGTCTTTATTATTGAATACCAAGACAGCCTCAAAAAAGATTAATATGAGTAAAAAATTATTTAATGATTTTCCGGAGGTTTCTGCCAAAGAATGGAAACAAAAAATTCAGGTAGATTTAAAAGGAGCCGATTATGAAAGTCTTATTTTTCATACCAATGAAGGAATTGATATAAAACCATTTTATCATCAAGAAGATGTAGCCGAAAAAACTATTTCAGCAACGCCAACCGATTGGAAAATTACCGAGCGTTTTGTAATTCAAGACGAAGAAAATATTCATATAAAACTCCAAGAGAGTTTAGAAAAAGGTTCTGAAAGTTTGTGGCTCCAAATTACTTCAGCAGAAGTAAATATTATTAAAATTCTAGAAAAATTAGATTTAGCTGAACTTCCCATATTTTTAGAATTTCAGTTTTTAAATAAAAATAAAGCCGAAGAATTAACCGCTTTTCTTCAAGATAAAAAGCATAAAATTTCTGTCGGAATCGATATAATCGGAAATCTTGCCGAAAGCGGAAATTGGTTTCAAAACATAGATGCCGATCACGAAAACCTTGCAGCTTTTATTGAATTACAAAATTCACTAGAAAGTAGCATTTCCATTAATACGGAAATTTATCAAAACGCCGGGGCAAATTGTACGCAACAATTGGCTTATGCAATGGCGCACGTTAATGAATATTTAAATCATATTTCAGCAAATTTCCCAACAGAAGCTAAAAAATTTAAACCGACTTTTAAAATAGCATTAGGTTCTAATTATTTCTTTGAAATTGCTAAACTGAAAGCTTTACGTAATTTGTATGCCACGATTGCTTCAGCTTATGAAATGCCGGAAGAAATTAGTATTATCGCTTTTCCGACCAAACGGAACAAAACACTCTACGATTATAACGTAAATATGTTACGGACCACAACAGAATGTATGAGCGGAATTTTAGGCGGCGCAGATTCGGTTTGCAATTTTGCTTACGATGAAATTTATCATCACGACAACGAATTTGGAAGAAGAATTGCCAGAAATCAGCTTTTAGTTTTAAAAAACGAAAGCTATTTTGATAAAGTAGCAAATATCAGCGACGGAAGTTATTACATTGAAACCCTTACAGAACAATTAGCAGAAAAAGCTTTAGAAGTTTTTAAAACCATCGAAAAAAGTGGTGGATTTTTAAAGGAATTAAAAGAAGGAACAATTCAGCGAAAAATAAAAGAAAGTGCCGATAAAGAACAAACCCAATTTGATAATGGTGAAATCACGTTAGTCGGCACCAACAAATATCTGAATGAAGAAGATAAAATGAAGCAAGACATTGAAGTTTACCCGTTTTTAAAACATGAAAAACGTAAAACTTTAATCGCACCCATTATTCAAAAACGCCTCGCTGAAAAAAGTGAACAACAACGACTAGCAACCGAGAATCAGTAAAGACGATGAGCAGAAAAGACCTTCAACATATAGAACTCAAAAAAGCACCTGCAAGAAAACAGGAAAATGCGACTTATAAAACTGCTGAAAATATAAAAATTAAAAAAGTATATTCAGCAGACGATCTCGAAAATTTACAGCATCTAAATTATGCAGCGGGAATTCCGCCTTATTTACGCGGACCTTATTCTACAATGTATGTAAAACGTCCGTGGACCATACGTCAATACGCCGGTTTTTCTACTGCGGAAAAAAGTAATGCATTTTACAGAAGAAATTTAGCGGCGGGACAAAAAGGACTTTCGGTTGCGTTCGATTTAGCTACCCATCGCGGTTACGATAGCGATCACGAACGCGTTGCTGGCGATGTTGGTATGGCAGGCGTAGCGATAGATTCTGTTGAAGATATGAAAGTTCTCTTCGATCAGATTCCGTTAGATAAAATGTCGGTATCAATGACCATGAATGGCGCTGTTTTGCCAATTATGGCATTTTATATTGTCGCTGCTGAAGAACAAGGTGTAAAACCTGAACAACTTTCAGGAACTATTCAAAATGATATTTTGAAGGAATTTATGGTGCGAAATACCTACATTTATCCGCCTACGCCTTCCATGAAAATCATTTCAGATATTTTTGAATATACTTCTAAAAATATGCCTCGTTTCAACAGCATAAGTATTTCAGGATATCATATGCAAGAAGCCGGCGCAACGTGTGATATTGAATTAGCTTACACTTTAGCCGACGGTTTAGAATACATTAGAAAAGGTTTAGGAGCCGGAATGGATATTGACAGTTTCGCTCCGCGTCTTTCTTTTTTCTGGGCAATTGGGATGAATCATTTTATGGAAATTGCTAAGATGCGCGCCGGAAGAATGCTTTGGGCTAAATTGGTCAAACAATTCAACCCAAAAAATCCAAAATCGCTTTCGTTACGGACACATTGCCAAACAAGCGGTTGGAGCTTAACCGAGCAAGATCCATTTAATAATGTAGCGAGAACTTGTATTGAAGCTGCAGCAGCAGCATTTGGTGGAACGCAAAGTTTACATACGAACGCTTTAGATGAAGCAATTGCCTTACCTACCGATTTTTCTGCGAGAATTGCGAGAAATACGCAGCTTTATTTACAAGATGAAACCCAAATCACCAAAACAGTAGATCCTTGGGCAGGAAGTTATTATGTTGAAAAACTGACTGATGATATTGCGCAAAAAGCCTGGAAACTTATTGAAGAAGTTGAAGAATTAGGCGGAATGACCAAAGCGATTGAAAAAGGAATCCCGAAAATGCGCATTGAAGAAGCTGCGGCTAAAAAACAAGCAAGAATCGATAGCGGACAAGATATTATTGTAGGAACAAATCGTTACCGTAGAGAAAAAGAAGACCCAATTGTAACACTAGAAGTTGACAATAAAACCGTTCGAAAACAACAAATTGAACGTTTAGAAAAAATAAAAGCCGAAAGAAACACTTCAAAAACAGAAGCAGCTTTAGCGAAATTAACGGAAGCCGCGGAAAAAGAAGAAGGAAATTTATTAGCTTTAGCAGTAGATGCAGCAAGAGAACGAGCTAGCATTGGAGAAATTAGTATGGCTTTAGAAAAAGTTTACGGAAGACATAAAGCACAAATTAAATCGTTTAGTGGCGTGTATAGTAAAGAAATTAAAGACGATGCTTCATTCAATAAAGCAAAAGTATTAGCAAATGAATTCGCGGAATTAGACGGTAGACGTCCACGAATTATGATTGCCAAGATGGGGCAAGATGGCCACGATCGCGGTGCAAAAGTAGTCGCGACAGGTTACGCCGATGTCGGTTTTGATGTAGATATTGGTCCGTTATTTCAAACACCTCAAGAAGCTGCAAAACAAGCAGTAGAAAATGATGTCCACGTTTTAGGTGTTTCTTCTTTAGCAGCTGGTCATAAAACTTTGGTTCCGCAGGTAATTGAAGAATTAAAAAAATTCGGTCGCGAAGATATAATGGTAATTGTTGGTGGAGTAATTCCTTCCGCAGATTATGATTATTTATTTGATGCTGGAGCGGTAGCTGTTTTTGGTCCCGGAACAAAAATTAGTGAGGCTGCTATTCAGATTTTAGAAATCTTGATCGATTCGGTTGAATAATTTTATTTCAATAGAAAATTTTTTAAAAAAGAGAACGAACATTCGTTCTCTTTTTTTATTTGTAAATACTAAATAAAAAACGTAACGTTTCATATATAAATAAACCTATTTATTATGAAAAACGCTTTAATTATTTTATCTGCATTTATCTTATTTTCGTGTAATTCTGATGATGATGATGATGATGATGATGTAGATTCTACAACTAATCCTACTGTATCATCCCTGACAATTAATTCCTTTAAAGAAACTATTGATAGACCTGCTATTGATGGGTATGAAAGTTATAAAGAAATAACTGCTGGCGATATTGTTCAAAATAAATTTATGAATTATACGGTTGAAACTTATTTTGATGATGAATTGAAGGAAGATAATCAATACAACTATTTCATCTATCAGAATGAAAAAACTACAGAATTTTATCCTATTTCTGAAAAAACGCAAGGAACAACTCAGCAGTTATTTTATGACAATAACTCAAAATTATCGGGGATCTATTGGGAAAAAATAAACCGCTATTACAGAATAATTCATAATGGAAATAACATTGACTATTTTGAACGTTTAACAGGTTCTCTTGAAAATCCTAATACAGAAGTTATCATAAGACATATTTTAAAATTTGATAATAATGATAATGTCATAAAAGCCGGTATTGATCAAGATTTAGATGGTGTAATGGATTTTGAAAATAAATTTATATATGATGAAAGTAATAATCTTACAACTATAGAAATGGCAAATGGAACTACAGTTAATATCAGCTATTCAAGCATTAAAAACACAAAATCTTTTGTACTGGATAACTCCTTTGGTAAACGAGTAAGAAGATTATTCTGCAGCGAAGTTTACGGCTCTTCTATGACAGAGGCTATAGAAAATTTAGAGCATTCTACACATTTAACCAATAAGGATCTTTCATCGGCTATTTCTATTGAAACAAACCAAGCTAATTTTTACACAAAATATCAAAGAGAGGGATACGAAAATGCCACTCATACAATTGAATTCTTTTTTGAATAGTATTAATTTTTCATGCTTAAATGATGTCATTTTTAAAAGAAGTTATATTTTTAATGAAAACTAAATCCCATGAATTTCAATAAAAAAATGCTTCGCGATGATGCTTTAAAAGGAAAAAATATTGTAGTAACTGGCGGCGGAAGTGGTTTGGGAAAAGCCATGACCAAATACTTCTTAGAACTGGGAGCACAAGTAGCCATTACTTCCCGAAATCTAGAAAAACTTCAAAATACTACCAAAGAATTAGAAAAAGAAACTGGCGGAAAATGTTTTGCCATTCAATGCGATGTTCGTCATTATGATCAAGTTGAAAAAATGCGCAATGAAGCCATTTATAAAATGGGAAGCGTAGATGTGTTGCTGAACAATGCCGCAGGAAACTTCATCTCTCCTACCGAGCGACTTTCAGCAAACGCTTTTGATACCATTATCGATATTGTTCTAAAAGGAAGTAAAAACTGTACGTTAGCCTTTGGTAAACATTGGATCGACAAAAAAGAAAAAGATAAAACCGTTTTAAATATCGTCACCACTTATGCCTGGACAGGTTCCGCTTATGTGGTTCCTTCCGCAACAGCAAAAGCCGGTGTTTTAGCGATGACGCGTTCACTTGCGGTAGAATGGGCAAAATACGGGATTCGGTTTAACGCCATCGCACCGGGTCCATTCCCTACAAAAGGTGCTTGGGACAGATTATTACCCGGCGATTTAAAAGAAAAATTCGATTTAGCTAAAAAAGTTCCTTTAAAACGAGTTGGTGAACATCAAGAATTAGCCAATTTAGCGGCTTATTTAGTGTCAGATTTTTCTGCTTATGTAAATGGCGAAGTAATTACAATAGACGGTGGTGAATGGTTAAAAGGCGCCGGACAGTTCAATTTATTAGAGCAAATTCCAGAAGAAATGTGGGATCAATTAGAGCAAATGATTAAGCAGAAAAAAAATAGTTAATTTTAGTTATTCACATTTCAAAAAAGTGTTAACAAATTCCATTTTCAATTGGAAGAATTAATTGTATTTTTACTCTCTAAATTAAGACGAGTTAATGGGTAAAATCATTGCAATTGCTAATCAAAAAGGTGGTGTAGGAAAAACCACAACATCAGTCAATTTGGCTGCTTCTTTAGGAGTTTTAGAAAAAAAAGTTTTATTGATCGATGCAGATCCACAGGCAAACGCTACTTCCGGTTTAGGAATAGATGTAGAAACTGTAGAGTTAGGCACGTATCAATTACTAGAACATACGCAAAAAGCTGAAAACGCTATTATAAAAACAGAATCTCCAAATGTAGATATCATTCCGGCGCATATCGATTTGGTGGCGATTGAAATTGAATTGGTAGATCAAGACCAACGCGAGTCGATGCTGAAAAAAGCGGTAGAAGGTTTACGCGATAAATATGATTATATCTTAATAGATTGCGCTCCATCGCTTGGTTTACTTACGCTGAATGCGTTAACCGCTGCAGATTCTGTAATTATTCCTATTCAATGTGAATATTTTGCCTTAGAAGGCTTAGGAAAATTGTTGAATACTATAAAAAGTGTTCAAAAAGTTCACAACACCAAATTAGATATTGAAGGACTTTTATTAACAATGTACGATGCTCGTCTCCGACTTTCAAATCAAGTAGTCGATGAGGTGAAAAAACATTTTGATGAAATGGTTTTCGAAACTATTATTCAGCGAAATGTACGTTTAAGCGAAGCCCCAAGTTACGGTGAAAGTATTATAAATTATGATGCGGGAAGTCGCGGTGCTAGCAATTATTTAAGCTTAGCGGAAGAAATTATAAAGAAAAACCGATAGATTCATGGCGAAAGCAACAAAAAAACAAGCCTTAGGACGTGGACTTTCGGCTTTATTGAAAGATCCCGACAACGATATAAAATCAGCTAAAGACAAAAACGCCGACAAAGTTGTTGGTAGTATTGTTGAACTTGATATAGAAGCGATTGAAGTTAATCCGTTTCAACCCAGAACAAGTTTTAACGAAGATGCGCTGCAAGAATTAGCATCTTCTATTAAAGAACTTGGTGTTATTCAACCCATTACGGTTCGAAAAATTGATTTCAATAAATATCAATTAGTTTCTGGTGAACGCAGATATCGTGCATCAAAATTAGTCGGTTTAAAAACTATTCCCGCCTATATAAGAATTGCGAACGATCAAGAATCGCTAGAAATGGCGCTTGTTGAAAATATTCAGCGTCAAGATTTAGATCCAATTGAAATCGCACTTTCTTACCAACGTTTGTTAGATGAAATTGATTTAACGCAAGAACAATTAAGCGACAGAATTGGAAAAAATCGTTCTACAATTGCTAATTATTTACGTTTATTAAAATTAGATCCGATTATTCAAACCGGAATGCGCGACGGCTTTTTATCGATGGGTCACGGAAGAGCGTTAATAAATCTTGAAAAATTAGATGAGCAATTATCGATTTACGAAAAGATTATAGCAAACTCTTTATCGGTTCGAGAAACTGAAAAATTAGTTCGCGAAAATCAACAAAAAAGTTCAGGTTCGTCAAAAAAATCTACTACTTCCAAAGTTCCTAAAGAAATAAAAGGTGCGGTAAAAAACTTTTCAGAATATTTTGGAGCCAAAGTTGACGTAAAAGTTTCGAAAAAAGGAAACGGAAAATTAATTATTCCTTTTTCTTCGGAAGAAGATTTCAATCGGTTAAAAAAGTTAATTGAAGGTGAATAAATTACTGTTTTTTCTTTCAATTTTTTTCTTTTTAAGTTCGTTTAGTTACGCGCAAAAGGATTCACTCGCTATGCGAACGGAAAGAATTTCGCAAGTAAATCCTGAAACCACCAAAAATTTCGAACAATACAATCCGTTAGCGCCGGCAAAAGCTGCTTTTTATTCTGCTGTTTTACCAGGTTTAGGGCAAGCTTACAACGGTAGTTATTGGAAAATTCCTTTAGTTTACGGCGCGATTGGCGGTGGAATTTACGCTTACGTTTATAATAATAAGCAGTATCATAAATATAGAGATGCTTATAAAAGTAGATTAGCGGGCGAAACAGATGATGAATTTATGAATATTCTTTCTGATGACGCGCTGGTTGATGCGCAAAAAAGATTCCGCAGAAATAAAGAAATTTCGCTGCTGGTCACAATTGCCGCATATGCTTTAAATATTATCGACGCCAATGTAGAAGCGCATTTACGTCAGTTTAACGTGAGTGAAGATTTAGCTTTACGGCCAAATTTTGGCATAGATGAATTTTCAGGAAAAGCTAATTATAATCTTTCACTCAATTTTAATTTTTAGAAGTTTATCACTATGAAAATTGCACTTTTAGGATACGGAAGAATGGGAAAAACAATTGAGAAATTGGCAGAAAATCGAGGTCATTCTATTGTTTACAAAACTTCTTCTGGTTTAAAAGAAGATGAATTAAAAAAAGCTGATGTTGCCATAGATTTTAGCATTCCTGAAGCAGCTTTTAAAAATATCACTACGTGCTTTCAGCATCAAATTCCTGTAGTTTGCGGTACGACGGGTTGGTTAGAAAAATATGATGAAGCTGTAAAAATTTGCAAGAAAGAAAATGCTGCTTTTATTTACGCTTCTAATTTTAGCTTAGGCGTAAATTTATTTTTTGAGCTGAATACTCAACTGGCTAAATTGATGAAAAAATTTGATCAGTATAAAGTTGATGTGGAAGAAATTCATCATACCAAAAAACTAGATAAACCTAGCGGAACGGCAATAACACTAACTGAACAAATATTGGCAAATTCAGCTTATACAAATTGGGAATTAAAGGAAGAAAACACCTCAATTTCAGAAAAAACTATTCCCGTAACTGCAAAAAGAATTGAAGATGTTCCCGGAACGCATATCATAAATTATGCATCTGACATTGATGATATTGAAATAAAGCACACCGCCCATTCTCGAGAGGGATTTGCTTTAGGCGCAATAATTGCAGCCGAATTTTTAAAAGATAAAACGGGTATCTTTACCATGAAAGATGTTTTAAATGTGTAACATTTCATGAAATTAGATACTTATTAACTGAACAAACATATTTTATAGCATGACAATTACGCAATGGTTAATCGTATTTCTGGTAATTCAACTCATTCAATTTTTAGCAACCTGGAAACTTTATAAAAAAGCGGGTAGACAAGCTTGGGAAGCATTAATTCCTATTTATAATGCGGTAATTTTAATGAAAATTATCAATCGCCCTTGGTGGTGGACAATTTTACTATTCATACCGATTGTAAATTTAATTATGATTCCGGTGGTTTGGGTAGAAACCGTTCGCAGTTTCGGAAGACATTCTGCTACAGATACGTGGTTAACTATTCTAACATTAGGATTTTATATTTTCTATGTAAATTATACGCTAGATGTTACTTATATTGAAGAGCGAAGTTTAAAACCACGAACTTCTGCCGGAGAATGGGTAAGTTCTATACTTTTTGCCGTTGTTGCCGCGACTATTGTTCACACTTATTTTATTCAACCGTTTACCATTCCTACTTCTTCATTGGAAAAAACTTTATTGGTTGGCGATTTTCTGTTTGTAAGTAAAGTAAATTATGGCGCGCGTGCTCCACAAACCACTATTTCGTTTCCGATGGTTCACGATACAATTCCAGGTCTGGGAATAAAATCGTACACTAATTGGCCACAACTCCCCTATTTTAGATTTCCAGGATTTGAAGATATTGAACGAAATGATATTGTTGTTTTTAACTGGCCGGTAGATACGGTTCCGTTTTTTGGTTATCGCGGGAACCAAACCTTTAAAAAACCGATCGATAAAAAATCGAATTACGTAAAAAGAGCAGTGGGAATTCCTGGTGATTCATTAAAAATTGTAGATGGAAAAGTGTTCATTAATAACAATCCGTTGCAATTGCCAGATCGTGCAAAACCCCAATATTCATATATTGTTCAAGGAAAAGGTCAAGGGTTTGATTTACGTGCACTTTATGAAAACTATGGTATTACCGATCGAATAGAAATGATAGATCGCGATAGAAGATTATATCGATTTGTATCCATTTCAGAAGAAGCTTTTCAAAAATTTAAAAACCACCCGAATGTAGCTTCGATTGAAAAAATTGTAGCTCCTGCAGAAAGAGCTGAACAA
The DNA here is from genome assembly GCF_042433895.1 of Mesonia maritima. Taxonomy (NCBI): domain Bacteria; kingdom Pseudomonadati; phylum Bacteroidota; class Flavobacteriia; order Flavobacteriales; family Flavobacteriaceae; genus Mesonia; species Mesonia maritima. The sequence continues at coordinate 44,621 of NZ_JBHLUA010000003.1, forward strand.
TCTATTTTTCCGCAGAGCGAAGATTTAAAATGGAATCGTGATCAATTTGGACCACTTTATATTCCTGAACAAGGAAAAACAATAGCTTTAACGCCAGAATCACTTCCACTTTATAAGCGAATTATTGAAGTTTATGAAGGCGAAGAAATGGGAATTGATAATAAACTTACCCAAAACGGAACACAAATTTTATTAAATGGTGAACCGATTAAAAATTACATCCTCAAACAAAATTATTATTTTATGATGGGTGACAATAGACACAATAGTGAAGATAGTAGATTTTGGGGTTTTGTACCCGAAACACACATTGTAGGAAAACCTGTTTTTATCTGGATGAGTTTAGATAGCAACGCTTCAGGTTTCGATAAAATTAGATGGGAACGACTTTTTACAACCGTTGGTGGCGAAGGAAAACCAGTATCCTATTTTTACTATTTCCTCATCGGTTTAATCGTAATTTTAGGAATTAATTTCTTCAGAAAACGAAAAAAATCCTAACATTTAAATGGAAAAAATTTTGATTCATCCGGCTTATTTTGGCTCGATTCATCAATTTTCAGCTATTAGTCAAGCACAAGAAATAATTTTTGAAGCGCACGACAACTACCAAAAGCAAACCTATAGAACGCGACAATATATTTATGGCGCAAATGGGAAATTGCTTTTAAATATTCCGGTTAAACACAGCGGAAAAAAAGAGCATCAAAAATACAGAGATATTAAGATTGAAAATGATTTTCGCTGGCAAACCAATCATTGGCGATCATTAGAAGCTGCTTATAGAACTTCTCCTTTTTTTGAATTTTACGAAGATGAAATTCAGCCATTATATGAAAAAAAGTTTTCCTTTTTATTCGATTTTAATTTGGAATGTTTTGAAGTAATTTCGGACTGTCTTCAGTTAGAAAAAGAACTAAAAAAAGCCGAAGAATTTAAACTAAATAAAGAAATATCACAGGAAATTATTGATGCTCGCAATTTAATTGAAGCTAAAAAATCGATTCCATTTTCGCAGGAAAAATACACACAAGTATTTGAAGAAAAATTCGGATTTCTTAAAAATCTTTCCATTTTAGATTTATTGTTTAATGAAGGTCCGAATTCCTTGAATTATCTAGAAAATCAACCGCTAACCTTTTCTTAAATTGAAATTTAAAAGTAGAAAAGATATAGCTTTTAAAATTTTAGTTCTAATAGCTATTCTCTTCCTTGGAAGTATTATTATTTTTTCATTTCAAGAGGATATGCACAACGGAAATATTTTTTTAAATATTCTCCCTCTGTTAGTTATAATTCTTCTACTCTGGATTTATTTTAGAACCTATTATATAATTACTGAAACAAAACTAATTTACCGAAGCGGACCAATTTTCGGATCTATCTTAATTGCTGAAATTGAAGAAATAAAAGTTGGAAATACAATGTGGGCAGGATTTAAACCGGCTACAGCAAGAAACGGTTTAATTATAAAATATGGAAAATACAACGAAATTTATATAAGCCCAGATACTAACGAAAGCTTTATTAAAGAAATATTGAAAAGGAAAAATTCAATTAAAATATCCTATTAGCTCATTATTTTTTCTTCTTTTCAGTTTTAATGCTTAATCGCGACATAATAGGATAATGATCTGAAAGGTGAACATCAAAATTCTTGAATTCATTTACTTGAAAAGCAGGATCGATTAACATTACATCGATTCGTAACGGAATAAAATCGAACACATAAGTTTCTCCAAAACCATTTCCAGCCGCGGTAAACGCATCGGTATAACCTTCAGATAATTTTCGGTACACGTAAGAAAAAGCACTATTATTTAAATCGCCGCAAATGATGGTTTTGTACGGTGTTTCCTTTATTTTTTTTAAGACTAATTCGGTTTGCGATTGTTGTTTTCTGAAGGATTTCCCAACCCGATGAATTAATTTATCGCTGTCTTCCTCTTGTAATTTTTTTACTTCGGGAATCAATTTTAAACTTTCTAAATGCACATTAAAAACACGAACAGTGTCATTCCCTATTTTTAAATCGGCGTAAATAGCGTTATTATAGGTATCCTGAAAATCTAACGAACCTTTATTTATAATTGGATAATTAGAAAAAATGGCTTGCCCGAATTTGGAAGAATTTCCTTTTAACTCAATATATTCTTCCTTGAAATTCTTAAAGCGAACATTCTCTTTATGATAATAATCTTGAACACATAAAATATCGGGCGATTTATCTCCTACAAATTGAATAATCTGTTCGGTAACCGAATCGTTTTTAATCCAATTAAATCTATTGAATTGCCGAACATTGTAACTCATTAATTTAATTTCTTGCGCATTGGGCGTATGAATTGTTTCAGAAACGCGATAGAGCGATATAATATGATTAAAGCCTAATACCAAAACTAAAAGCGATAAAATGAGTTGCTTTTTTAGTTTTACCGACCAATAAATAAGAAAAATAATATTACTGATTAATAAAATAGGAATCCCGAGACTTAATATGGATAAAAAAGGAAAAGTTTTCGGCGGGATATAGGGTAAAATATAAGCCAGCAATAAAGCGGTAGAAAACAAAATGTTTAAAAAGAAAATGAATTTATCGAATATAGATAACTTCTTCATTTTCTTATTCTTTACCGGCGTTAAATAAAAAATCCTTTTCTTCTTTACTTAAACTTTCGTAGCCGCTTTTGCTTATTTTATCGAGAATTGCATCAATTTTTTTCTGCTTTTCGTCTTTATTTAAACTAGATGATTTAGCGCTAGTTTGTGTTTTCTTTGTATTTCGATAAACGTTTTTAAACGGTTTTTGCTTCCGCGTTGAAAATAAATTCCCAATGCTGTTGATTATATTTTCAGACCAACTTCCGATATCGTTTCCTTTTGCTAATTGTGAGGTATACATATAGCCTAACAAAGCGCCACCTAAATGTGCTAAATGTCCGCCGGGATTATTCATCGGGATTTGTACAATATCTAAGACCACAAAAAAAGCGGCGATCCACCATAATTTTATATTTCCTAAAAACATCAATCGCACTTGCATATTTGGTGCTTGCGTAGCGACACCAACCAGAATTGCCATAACCGCGGCAGAAGCGCCTATTAAATAAGAACGTCCCGTTCCTTGAAATACCGGGAATAAATTATAGCTTAACATATATAATAACGCGCCGGAAACCGCTCCTAACAAATAATAATTCAGTAAACGTTTTGCAGAGAAAAATGTTAAAAACATTCGTCCCGAAAAGTAGAGAATTATCATATTCGAGAGTATGTGCCAAATTCCGCTATGTAAAAAAGCGTAAGTTATAATTGACCATGGCTTAAAAATAAATTCTCCTATTTCTTTAGGAAATACAAGCCATTTCAATAAAAATTCATCAGGTAAATCAAATAAAAAAGTAATCGTGTTAAAAAGGAACGTCAATACAAAAGCAATCACATTTATTGCAATAAGCTTTTCGACCATTCCAGCCATATTGTATTGATATTGTAAACGATCTCTCCAATGCATTAGTTCCACCTATTGTTGTTAAACTGATTTCTTTTCCAATACCACATCGTAATAAAACCGAACAAAGCACCGCCAATATGTGCGAAATGTGCAATTCCAGCGCCCATTAACGAATAACCGGTAATTCCTGAAAATAAATCTAACAGAATTAAACCCGGAATAAAATATTTAGCTTTAATAGGAATCGGTACAAACATCAAAAATAATTTTACGTTCGGAAATAACATCCCGAACGCCACAAGTATTCCGTAAATTGCACCCGATGCTCCAACTGCTGAAGAAGAATACGCGCCAATCATAGATTTTACAGTAGAACCATCAACAGTGTCAGGAATATTTACATTATAATTTCCCGAACTCATTAAGCTTCTAAATGCTTTATCTAATAAATTTTGAATTTGCGTGCTGCTCATTCCTGCGTCTGCAAGCGCATTATAACCCGACTGAAAATTAAAATAATTTACTAGCGTATGTAGTAAAACCGCCCCAAAACCTGCAGAAAAATAAAGGAAAATAAATTTATTTTTCCCTAAGGTTTGCTCCAGCATACTTCCAAACATAAAGAGCGCAAACATATTAAAAAGAATATGTGTAAAACCGCCGTGCATAAACATATGCGTAAAAATTTGCCAAATCCTAAAATTTTCATTTTCTGGAAACCACATCGCAAATAATTGATAAGCATAATCACCTACAAATTGAGTTCCTAAGAAAAATAGGATATTTGCAACCAATAATATTTTTACAGTTTCGGTTATTCTAGCCATTTAAATGAATTTTTTTTCTAAATCTTCTGCGGTTAACCGAATAAAGATTTTTTTGTTATACGGGGTTAAATTTGCTTCTTTACACGCAAATAAACCATTTACAATAGCAAGTTGTTCTTCCATATTTAGCAGAGTTCCGGCTTTTATGGCCATACTTTTTGCTAATGATTTTGCCAATAAATCGGTTTGTAGAAAACCACTATCAGGAACTTCATGCTCAAAATCTGATAGTAATTGTTCTAGTAAAATTGAAACTTCACTTTCAGCAATTAAATTAGGAATTCCGGTAATTTCAACATCATCTGCTTTTAGCTTTGAAAATACAAAACCAGTTTGCTCTAACGAAGGTTTCAATTCTTCTAACATTGCTGTCTCGTGTGCATTAAATTGCAAATGTAACGGAAATAATAATTGTTGACTCACTGCAGCTTTTACCGTGATATTTTTCAGTAATTCTTCATACAAAATACGGGAATGTGCGCGATGTTGATCGATGACAATCATTCCGTTTTTTAAAGAACTGATGATATATTTTTTTTGAAGCTGAAAAGTTCCCGTTTGTGTTTCCTGTTTTTCTTCTTCAAATAAATGTCCGCTTACTTCTTCACTTTCAAACTCAATGTTTGTAAAATTATTGTCAGCATTTTCCTGTTGTAACCCATTATATAAGGTTTCCCAACTTTCTGAAGAACTTCGTTTTTGAAAATTCCCGGAATTTCTTTTAACGGGTTGAGTGCTTTTTTCCGAAAAATTAGAACTCTCAAACGGATTAAAATCACGATCTACTTCTATCGTAGGATTTGAAATTGGCTTTTTCTTATAATCGTAAGGCGTATCTAAATTTGAATCACGTTCAAAATCTAAAACCGGCGCTACATTAAATTGTCCCAAACTGTGTTTAATTGAACTTCGCAAAATCGCATAAAGCGCGTGTTCATCATCAAACTTAATTTCAGTTTTTGTGGGATGAATATTTATATCGATACTTTTAGGATCAACCGATAAATATAGAAAATAAGCAGGATTTTTTTTGTCCTTAAGCAATCCTTCAAAAGCAGCATTTACCGCGTGATTTAAATACGGACTTTTAATATAGCGGTTATTTACAAAGAAAAATTGTTCGCCACGAGTTCGTTTAGAAAATTCTGGTTTTCCTACAAAACCTGTGATTTTCACCAAATCTGTCTCCTCTTCTACCGGAACTAATTTCTCATTAGTTTTCGCTCCAAAAATATTTACAATACGTTGTCTATGATTTGTTTCCGGCAATTGAAATAATTCATTTCCGTTATGATGAAGCGAAAAACTAATCTGTGGATGCGCCAAAGCTACCCGCTGAAATTCATCAATTATGTGACGTGTTTCAACTGAATTAGATTTTAAAAAATTTCTTCTTGCGGGAATATTATAAAACAAATTTTTAACGCTTACCACCGTTCCATTAGAAGTTACGCAAGGTTCTTGAGAAGCCACTTTACTTCCTTGAATTTTTATTTGCGTACCAATTTCACTATCGGTTTGTTTGGTTTTAAGTTCTACGTGCGCAATTGCGGCAATTGAAGCTAAAGCTTCGCCACGAAAACCTTTCGTTTTTAGGTCGAATAGATCTTCAGCCATTTTAATTTTAGAAGTCGCGTGGCGCTCAAAACTTAAACGAGCATCGGTTTCGCTCATTCCTTTGCCGTTATCGGAAACCTGAATTAATGTTTTCCCGGCATCTTTTATAAGTAAATCAATACGTGTTCCTCCAGCATCTACAGCATTTTCAATAAGTTCTTTTACTACGGAAGCCGGGCGTTGAACCACCTCTCCTGCAGCAATTTGGTTAGCTACGTGATCGGGAAGTACCTGAATGATATCTGTCATTAGTTTGAATAGAATATTGACAAGTCAAAATCGATGATAAACAAGAAAATTAAAAGTAAAATCGCAATAATAATGTACAAACGCGTATTGGTTTTTCGATCTGATTTTTCTTCTAAATCTGCCCAAGCAGTTTTAAATTTATTTGCTAAGCCTTTATTATCGACGGTAGCTTTTCGGAAATCATCGAATTTTGAATGAATTTCAAAAGGATTCCCTTTGCCTTTATCGTCATAATAACGAGGCGAATAACTAAATTTTTTGTTAGATTTTGACTTTAAAATTCCCATAATTATAAGTGATTTCAAAGTTACTTAAAATCAAATACAATGCCGAGTTGGAAAAGTAAAAATTTGTACAGTTAAATAGAAAATAAAAAGGGAAATTGAATTTATCCTTTATAAAATTTAGCGTCTTTTCGTAATTGTGCCATTTTTATAGCCGCAACTGCAGCTTCGGCTCCTTTATTTCCGTGTTTTCCACCAGAACGATCAATCGATTGTTGCATATGATCGTCGGTAAGTACACAAAAAATCACAGGAATGTCACTTTGAATATTTAAATCTTTTATGCCTTGTGTTACACCTTCGCACACAAAGTCAAAATGTTTGGTTTCTCCTTTAATTACACTTCCAACTACCACGATAGCATCGAGCATTTCGAAAGTTTCTTGCATTTTTTTGCATGCGTAGATGAGCTCAAAACTACCGGGAACATTCCAACGAACAATATTTTCTTTAAAAACCTGATTTTCTATCCAAACATCAAAAGCGCCTTGAAAGAGGTTTTCTGTTATATTGCTATTCCATTCAGAAACAATAATCCCAAACCGAAAATTTTTCGCGTTTGGGATTTCTTCTTTATTATAATGTGATAAGTTTTTTCCTTCGGTTGCCATAAATTATTTCATTGCCTTGGCTTGTCCTAAATATACAGGAACTTCTTCTGCTTCTGGAGATTCTGAATATTCTTCTTCTATTCGAGAAAGGTGTTTTTCAGCTGCATCAGCATTACCAACTTTTAAAGCGGTTGTTCCGGCTTTTAGCAAAAATCTTGGTGTAGTAAAATCGTTATCGCGCATTGATGCTGCTTCTTCGTAAAAACTTAACGCTTCTTCAGGCTGCTCTAATTGCATAAACGCATCGCCGATCGCTCCTTTTGCAAGTGGCGCTAAAATTTCATCATCACTAGAGAATTTTTCTAAATGATCGATTGCTTTTTGATAATCACCAGTATTTAAATAAGCGATTCCCGCATAATAATGTGCTAAGTTCGCTGCATTTGTTCCGGCATATTCTTCAGTAATATCAACAAAACCAAATTTTCCTGCTCCGCCATTTAAGGATAAGGTATAAAGCGAATCTTGCTCTGAAATATCTGCTTCTAATGCGCTTTCAAAATATACTTGTGCTTGCGAAAGTTCATCGGCAGCTTCAATTTCTTGAGGTTGCGCAATAAATTTATTATAACCTAAATAGGCAAGTACCGCCACTACAATTACTGCAATTACTACAATAATTGGTTTTTGGTTTCTGGCAGCCCATTCTTCGGTTTTGTTTGCGCCTTCATCTAAGTTATTAAAGACTTCTGCTGTTGTTGACTGTTCTTCAGTTACAACTTCTTCTTCTTTTTTATTCTTAGGTTTGTAACCTCTTTTCTGGTATGATGACATAAAACTTGCTTAATTGAAGGGCAAAAATAAAATTTTTATTCATATTTAAAAGAGAAAAGTTTTGTTATTTTTTAATACTTTGGCTCGAATAGATTTCTGCTGTAGAAAAACTACTTAAAAACCAAAAACTTACTGAATATCAGTTTTCTATGATCTTAAAAAATCTTTCTTTATTTCACTATAAAAATTTTGAATCACAATCTTTTCAGTTTAACACCAAAATAAATTGTCTGGTTGGCTTTAATGGTGTCGGGAAAACGAATGTTTTAGACAGTATTTATCATTTGGCTTATGGAAAAAGTTATTTTAATCCGGTTACGAGTCAAAATATTAATCATGAAGCTGATTTTTTTGTAATTGACGGGACTTTTGAAAAAAACGACCGCGAAGAAAAAATTGTGGTAAGCGCTAAAAAAGGTCAGAAAAAAGTTATAAAAAGAAATAACAAAGCCTACGAAAAATTTAGCGAACATATCGGCTTAATTCCGGTGGTTATTATTTCTCCGGCAGATCGCGATTTAATTGTGGAAGGAAGCGAAACACGCCGAAAATTTGTTGATGGAATTATTTCTCAACACGATAAAAATTATTTAGAAACTTTACTGAAATACAACAAAACCCTTTCGCAACGCAATTCTTTATTAAAATATTTTGCCGCAAACCACACGTTTGATGCTACTACGCTGGAAATTTACAACGAACAACTAGTAGAATTCGGAAAGAAAATTCATGCGAAGAGAATCGATTTTTTAGAAGCGTTTATTCCTATTTTCAATAAACGTTATCAAAGTATTAGCAATGCAAAAGAAACGGTTCAGCTGAGATATAAAAGTCAGTTATTCGATAATAATTTAAAAGATTTATTAGCTGAAAATTTACAGAAAGATCGCGCCTTGCAATATACCGGCGTAGGAACGCATAAAGATGATTTAATTTTGAAAATTGAAAATCATTCAGTTAAAAAATTTGGTTCGCAAGGGCAACAAAAATCGTTTTTAATCGCTTTAAAATTAGCTCAATACGACTTTATAAAACAGCAAACCCAAACCAAACCGATTTTATTATTAGATGATGTTTTCGATAAATTAGATGAAAATCGCGTTGCGCACATTATTCAATTAGTAACTGAAGATGATTTGGGACAATTATTTATAAGCGATACGCACGCCGAACGGACTGAAAATGTAGTAAAATCTAGCGCGCAAGATTATAAAATGATTCAACTTTAATTCGGTTTTTAACGCCAAAAATTAGTCTGCCTTTCTGAAAAAAATTAGCTTTGCGTGTATGAGAATATTCAGTTTAACTTTTTCTGCACTTTGTTTTTTGCTTTTAATTTCGTGTAATTCTAAACCGGAATTAAACGATTTACAACAACTTAATGGCTATTGGGAAATTAAAGAAGTTACCCAAAAAGATGGCACCAAAAAAGCTTATAAATTTAATGAAATGGTCGATTTTATTTCGATTGATAGCACCGGAAACGGTTTCAGAAAAAAAGTAAAGCCGCAAATAGACGGAACGTATAAAGTTTTTAACGACCGCGAGCAACTTCAAGCAAAAATTGAAGATAATCAGTTTAATTTATATTATACAACTGAAATGGATTCGTGGAAAGAAACTATTATTGAACTTGAAGAAGATAAGTTTAAAGTGAAAAATGACCGCGGAATAGAATATTCTTACGAACGATTTAATGGATATTTAGAAGATGGCACGAAGTGATGAACATAAAAGCATCAGCGAAGTTTTAAAAAGTTTTGTAGATGAAAATAAATTACAAAAAGGACTCGATAAGGTAAATGTTCGGGAAGTTTGGGAAGCCCAAATGGGACCGGCAATAAAAAATTACACAACCGCAATTAAGTTAGACGGCGAAACACTTTACGTACAATTAAGTTCTTCTGTGCTTCGCGAAGAATTAAGCTACGGAAAAGAGAAAATTATAAGAATGCTAAACGAAGCGTTAGGAAAAGATTTAATTAAAAAATTAGTGTTACGATAGGAAAACTTCACTAAAAATTATTCATAAAAAAAGCGTTCAATTTGATGAACGCTTTTTTTATATTTTTCTTCTAAAGAAATGATTTAAAACATTTCTCTTCCGGCAAAATGAAACGCTCCTTCAATTTGAGCATTTTCGTCGCTATCACTTCCGTGAACAGCATTTTCACCGATAGAAGTTGCATATTTTTTTCTAATAGTTCCTTCAGCAGCTTCTTCAGGATTTGTCGCTCCTATAAGCGTTCTAAAATCTTCAACTGCATTTTCCTTTTCAAGAATTGCCGCTACAATCGGTCCGCGAGTCATAAACTCTACTAATTCTCCAAAAAACGGACGTTCGTTATGAACTGCGTAAAATTCTTCAGCGTCAGCTTTAGTCATTTGCGTTAATTTCATGGCTACAATTCTAAAGCCAGAAGCGGTAATTTGTTCTAATATTGCGCCGATGTGTCCATTTTCAACAGCATCAGGTTTAATCATTGTGAATGTTTTATTTCCTGCCATCACGTAATTTTTAAATTTGTGCAAAAGTAATCATTTAGAACGTAAAACCTAATTTTTTACAGTTCCTTAATATTAGCCGCAAATTATATGAAAAAAAATTATAAATTGTATATTCGCTTCTTATGACTTCAAAAGAAATAACCACATTAAAAGGACTACTAGAAGAGCCTAAAAAAATTGTAATCGTTCCGCATAAAAACCCAGACGGTGATGCGATTGGCTCTACGCTAGCGCTGCATCATTTTTTAAAAGCAAAAGGACACGATTGCCATGTGGTTTCTCCAAATGATTATCCTGAATTTTTAAAATGGTTACCTGGAGAAGAAGAAGTTATTAAATTTGAAAATGAAACTGAAAAAGCTACACAATTAGTTAACGAAGCGGAATTGATTTTTACACTCGATTTTAATCATTTTTCACGAAGTGGTTTAATGGAAGAAGTTTTAAGCAAGGCTTCTGCAACCTACGTAATGATCGACCATCATCAACAACCCGATGATTACGCGAAGTTTATGTATAGTGACATTTCAGCTTCCTCTACTTGCCAGTTGGTTTATCATTTTTTTGAAAAATTAGAAGAAACCGATAAAATTACACCCGAAATTGCAACTTGTCTTTATATTGGTGTGATGACAGATACGGGAAGCTTTCGTTTTCCTTCAACAACCAGTATTACGCATCGCGTCATTGCCGATTTAATTGATAAAGGAGCTGAAAACGCACTTATTCATCAGCAAACTTTCGATACGAATTCTTATGAGCGAATGCAATTATTAGGTGTTGCTTTAAATAATTTAAAAGTTTTAAAAGATTGCAATACCGCTTATATTAGTCTTTCACAAAAAGAATTGGACGATCATAAATTTAAAAAAGGTGATACTGAAGGTTTTGTAAATTACGGACTGTCGGTAAAAGGAATAGTTTTTGCCGCTATTTTTATTGAACACAAAGCTGAAAACATTATAAAAATTTCGTTACGATCTAAAGGTGATTTTGATGTGAATCAATTCGCTCGCAAATATTTTGATGGCGGCGGACATATTAATGCAGCCGGAGGAAAAAGTGATAAAAACTTACAAGAAACAATTGCTTATTTCGAAGAAATTGTAAAAAAGCATCAAAAAGAATTGAACTCATGAAAACCAAAATAAGCATTTTGCTACTTCTTGTGATAAGTATGGTAGCCTGTAAAACGCCTGAAGCTAGAAAACCGGTTTCTCATAATTCAGGTTCATTTATAAACGAATCAATTCAGCGAAATAAAAAACTAATTAAGCAAGAGGAAGATAAAATCCTGAATATTATTCATCAAGATTCAACCAATAATTATTTAAGTTCTACCAACGGATTTTGGTATTATTACAACACCAAAGTACAAACCGATTCTTTATTAAAACCTCAATTTGGAGACTTAGTCACCTTTAATTATGATATTGCTACCTTAAACGGGAATTCCATCTATTCTAAAGATGAAATAGGTTTGCGAGAATATGTAATGGATAAAGAAAATTTATTTACCGGTTTGCGCCAAGCATTAAAACTTTTAAAAGAAGGAGAAACCGCTACATTTTTATTTCCTTCGCATAAAGCATTTGGGTATTATGGTGATAATGACAGAATTGGCAGAAATACACCAATTCGTTCTACAATTACCTTAAATTCTATTGAAAAAATTGAAAATGAAAACCAAAATAATCCATAAATCAATGAGAAAACAACACTTACTTTTACTTTTAGCATTTGCATTTAGTGCATTATCCTGCAATAATAAATATCCAGATCTAGAAGATGGAATTTATGCAGAATTTGTAACGAATAAAGGTACTTTTGTAACTGAATTATATTACAAAGCAACACCTATAACAGTAGCAAACTTTATTAGTTTAGCTGAAGGAACCAACGAAAAAGTAGATTCTTCTTACGCCGGTAAAAAATTCTACAACGGTTTAAGCTTTCACCGTGTAATCGATAATTTTATGATTCAAGGTGGAGATCCTAAAGGAAATGGTTCTGGCGGACCGGGTTATAGTTTCCCAGATGAATTTAACGATACGCTTCAGCACAATTCCAAAGGAATTTTATCGATGGCAAATTCTGGCCCAAATACCAACGGAAGTCAGTTTTTTATTACTCTTAAAGAAACACCACATTTAAATGGAAGACATACCGTTTTTGGTAAAGTGGTAGAAGGTCAAGCAGTGGTAGATTCTATCGGAAAAGTAAAAACAGCTGCGCAAGACAAACCTGCTGAAGATGTTATTATTAAAGAAATCAACATCATTCGAAAAGGTGAAGACGCAAAGAATTTTAATGCTCCTAAAGTTTTTAAACAAGAAATTGCCGCTTTAGAAGAGGAAGAAGAAAAAAGAAAAGAGGCTTTAGAAAACGAAATTAAAACTTTAGCTGAAGGTTACGAAAAAACCGATAGCGGTTTACGCTACAAAATGATAGAAGAAAATCCAGAAGGTGAAACACCCAAAGCTGGAGAATTTGTTCGTGTGCATTATAATGGAATGTTAACCGATGGAACAAAATTCGATTCTTCATACGATAGAGGTCAACCAGCTGTATTACCTATCGGTGTAGGTAGAGTTATCCCAGGTTGGGACGAAGGAATACAATTGTTGAAAACAGGTGAAAAAGCAAGATTTATTATTCCGCCTTATTTAGCTTACGGAGAACGTGGCGCCGGCGGAGGAAAAGTTCCACCAAATGCTATTCTTATTTTTGATGTAGAATTGGTAGGAATAGGAAAAGAATAAAAACCTTTCTTTTACATAAATTCATAAAAAAACCTCGTTTATTTAAAAACGAGGTTTTCTTTTTCATAGCAATTTTTCTAAATTATAACTTTTCAATTTCTTTTCGAAGCTCTTCTTTAGATTTTCCGGTCTTTTCTTGAAGACGACCTAACATTTCATCAAATTTCCCTTCAGAAAAAGTAGTATCATCATCTGTTACTTTTCCGTACTTTTGCTTAAATTTCCCCTTTACTTGGTTCCATTTTCCTTCTAATTCAGTCTGGTTCATAAGTTTTGGTTTTTAATGATTTATAATAGTAAATGTAGCTTAATATAAAATGCTCTTTTGCCAATGAACTCCTATTTTTATCTTAAAGAGATGTTATATTTAAAAGTGGTATTTTTAAGAATAGTAAAAAGTAGTCTTTTTATTATATTTTTTCTACTTTTAATAAGTTGCGGAAGTTCAAAATCGGTTTCAGCAAACCAATTAAACGTTCGGTTTTTAGATGATTTTGTATTGGAAGATTCGCTTACTTTTCAAGGAATCCCGATAGGCGGTTTATCTGATGTTGATTTTGATGGTGAGCATTTCTACGCGATTTGCGATCAATCTTCCAACCCTAGAATTTATCGGTTTCAACTTCAAATAAAAAATAAAAAAATCGACACGCTAGTTATTGATAAAATGATTAAAGTGACCGATTCAACCCGAAACATTAAACCTGTAGATTTTGAAGGAATTATTGCCAATCCCGAAGAGAAAACATTTTTAGTAAGTAGCGAAGGTTTAATTAACGCTGGAATTTCCGCAGCAATTTTAAAAACCGATTTTCAAGGAAATATTCAAAAAAAATATCAGCTTCCCTCCTATTTTTCAACTTTAGAAAACGCTAGAAATAACGGAATGTTCGAAGCTTTAGCACGCGATAATTCTACTGAAGGTTTTTGGGTAGCGAATGAACTTCCGTTAAAAAACGACGGACCAAAATCTACATTTTTCAATAGAAAATCACTCGTTCGATTTACTAAATTTTCTTCTGAAGGAATTACCGAAAATCAGTTTGCGTATCGCTTAAATTCTATTTCCAGAATTCCTATTTTGCCTTTTGCTTTAAACGGATTAACTGCAATTTTAAATTACGCGCCACAAAAATTTATTTCAGTTGAACGAAGTTTTTCAGCCGGAAGAGGAAAAAAAGCCTATCACGTAAAATTATTTTTAGTCGATGCAACTTCAGCAACAAAAACTTTAACGCTTGAACGATTAAAAAAAGAAGAAATTAAACCTGCCGAGAAATTTTTACTTTTTGATTTCGACGATGTCCGGAAAAAACTAACTCAAAAAAGTATCGAAAATATTGAAGGAATTTGTTTCGGTCCGCAATTGCCTAACGGAAATAAAACCTTACTTTTAATAGCAGATAATAATTTTAACAGCTTTAAAAAACAACTCAATCAAGTGATCTTGATGGAAATAATAAACCCATGAAAAATTTATTTTACCTTCCTTTTTTTATCATTCTAATTTATTCTTGTAAAAAAAACACTTCGCAAACAGAAACAAGTATGAATAAACCTGCCGAAATTTCACAACAAACCACAACGTATTATTTTATTCGTCACGGTGAAAAAGACCGTAGCCAATCTACAAGTAATCCAGATTTATTACCAAAAGGCCAAAAGCGCGCTGAATTTTGGGCAGAAGTTTTAGCTGATAAAAATATTGAATTGATTTACAGCACCAATTATAAAAGAACCATACAAACCGCAACGCCAACGGCTGAAAAATTTGGACTTGAGATAAAAAAATATGAGGCAAATAATTTATTTTCTGAAGAATTTCAAGAAGAAACAAAAGGGAAAAACGTGCTAATTGTCGGCCACGTAGATACGACTCCGAAATTCATTAATAAAATTCTGGGTAAAGAAAAATATAAGTTTATTCCAGATAATGAAAACAACCGTTTATATACGGTAAAAATTCTTCCTTCAGAAAAAAAGAAAAGTAGTTTTAAACATTATCATTTAAAGTAATTTACGCGCAGTTTTTATCAGACAAGGTTACTTCAATATTTTTAGTTTCAATGGTGGAAATCTGTTTCAATTTATTTTCATTGAATAACTTTTCCATATTTTCTAAATCTGGTGAAGTTCCTTCTTCGGGAGCGTAATTTTTATAATCTACAAAACGAATTCCTTTAATGGTTCTCGGGTTAAAGGCCTCTCTAAATCGCATTCCGCCGCCATTTGTTTTATAAGAGTAAGCGAAATAATCGATAGTAAATGTTTTGGTATTTACCCAGTAAACATAAATATCATCGTGATCTGAACCGCCACCAATTTCATCAAACGTTACTTCAATTTCATGATAAGCTTTATCTTTTATAAACGTTTCGGTTAAATAATATTTATTTACCGCTTGGTCGTTCAACCCAAAAGGTAATTGTGCAAAATAGTGCACCGAATTTACAGAATTGCTGTATTTTATTTGTAGAGAATCTGCTAGCGGAGTAGTTTCGTTATTTGTTAAGCGCGTAAACCCTTCATTTCTTACAATATCGGTTATGGTATCGCCTTCAGCAGTAATTTTAGTTCGCATTAATTCGTACATTCCGCAGTCGCGAACACTTTTGTATTGAAGATCACGAAAAGTAAATTCTATAGTGGAAGCATCGTAATTTTCGCTTCCTGCATTTTCAACAACTTTATCTATAATTTTAGCGCCTTTTCCGTTATCATCAGGTCGTTTTTCATCTTTTTTACACGATTGAAATACGCTTAACATCAATAAAAGAAGTAAACCACTTTTAATCAATCTCGCTCCGTTTTCTATGCGAAAAGAATATTTTAATTTCAATAGAACTTTCTGAGAGTTTAAGTCTCGATTATCGAGTAAAATTCGTTTCATTTTTTAACAATTTGCTAGCAAAAATAAGGAAAGATTTTAAGTCGCTCATCGATTCATATAATTTTTAATTACATTTTGTAACATTTATAAACCGAAAAGGTCTTATTAGATACATAAAAATGTTATAAAGTAGAAAAAGCTTGCTATTTTAGCGATTACTATGGAAAAAAACAGAATAAATATAAAGAACCGAAAAGCTAAATTTCAATACGAAATTCTAGATAAATTTACCGCCGGAATAAAATTAGCCGGAACAGAAATTAAATCTATTCGAGCTGGAAAAGCCGGAATTGCCGAAAGTTTTTGCGAGTTTCACCGCGGCGAATTATACGTTATTAATATGCATGTTGAAGAATATTCGCACGCCACGCATTTTAACCACAACCCAAAAAGTGAACGCAAATTATTGCTGAATAAAACTGAGCTTAGAAAACTAGAAAAACAAGTAAGTCAATCGGGTCTTACCATAATTCCGTTGCGATTATTCATTAACGATCGCGGTTTAGCAAAATTAACAATTGGTTTATGTAAAGGTAAAAAAGTACACGATAAGCGAGAAACCATAAAAGATCGGGAGAACAAACGAAAATTAGACCGCATAAAAAAAGAGTTCAACTAAACTATCTATTTTGAAAAAACTGCTATTCGTATTTTTCCTGTTTTGCAGCAGCCTAAGTTTTAGTCAAATAACCGGAAAAGTAACCGACACCAACGGAGAAACTTTACCTTACGTAAATATTTATATTGAAAACAGTTTTAAAGGAACCACTTCTAACCAAGAGGGAAACTACGAATTGGAATATCAGAAAAAAGGCGAAACAACTTTAGTATTCCAATTTTTAGGCTATAAAACCTTAAAAAAACAAATTTCGATTGAAGAATTTCCCTACACGTTAAACGTTTCTTTGCAAGAAGAATCGACCAGTTTAGATGAAGTTGTGGTCAATTCTAACGAAAATCCTGCTAATCGTGTTATTCGAAAAGCTATTGAATTTAGAAAGCGAAATAAATTAAAAATTGAAAAATATACAGCAGATTTTTATTCCCGCGGATTGTGGAAAATTGAAGACGCCCCAGAAAAAATTTTAGGTGCTGAAGTTGGCGATCTCGGCGGAAGCTTAGATTCTACCCGAAGCGGAATTGTTTATTTATCTGAAACGATTTCTGAAATAAAATACCGCGCTCCAGACGATTTTTATGAGAAAATTACCGCTTCAAAAGTTAGCGGAAATGATAATGGTTTCAGCATTAATAGCGCGCGCGATGCTTATTTTTCGTTTTACGATAATACCATAGAAATCAATGCAAAAGTGGTTTCGCCTATTGCAGATTACGCTTTCAATTATTACGATTACAAACTAGAAGGAATTTTTTACGACGAAAACGGAAAACTCATTAATAAAATAAAAGTAATTCCGAAACGGGAAAAAGATCGGGTTTTTTCAGGTTTAATTTATATTGTTGAAGACGATTGGGAAATTTTTGGAGTCGATTTAACCACTACAGGAAGTGCTATTCAAGTGGCACCGATTGAAAAAATAACATTTCAACAAAACTTTACCTATTCTACAAAAGATGAATTATGGGTAAAACTTTCGCAAAAAGTAGATTTTAGTTGGAAAATTTTCGGCATAAAAGGTAGCGGAAGATTTACCGCTGTCTATAGCGATTACGATTTTAATCCTGATTTTACAGAAGATAGTTTTAGCCAAGAAATTTTAAGTTTTGCTGAAAATGCGAATAAAAAAGATTCGTTGTACTGGCAAAATATTCGTCCTATTCCGCTTACTTCAGAAGAAATTAATGATTATGTAAAAAAGGACAGTTTACAAGAAATTCGTTCTTCAAAAAAATATAAAGATTCGGTAGATCATAAACGGAATCGATTTGGCGTTGACGATATTTTATTCGGCTATCATTGGGCAGATTCTTACCACGGTTTATCGTTCGATATTAGCGCGCCGGTAATGGGTGTTCAATACAATACCGTACAAGGTTGGAATTTAACTTTAGATACTTATTTCAGAAAAGAGCAAGAAGAAAATGAAAAATATTGGGAGCTTTTCTCTTCTATGAATTACGGTTTAGCAGACGATCGCTACCGAATGACCGGCGGTTTCAGAAAAAAATTCAATAATAATTCTCGCCCGTATTTTACTATTGAAGGCGGAATTGAAGCCAAGCAAATTAACGATACCGAACCAATTAGACCAATTGTAAATTCTGTAGCCACATTATTTTTTGATAAAAATTATTTAAAGCTTTACGACCGAACTTTTGTAGAAGCTTCTTATTCCGAAGAGCTTTTTAACGGATTTCGTTTATATACGTCGGCAAGTTTTGAGCGCAGAAATCCGTTATTTAATGATGCTGAAATTATTGAAGATGAAGAAGCATTCACGTCTAATAATCCCTTAGAACCTAGAAATTTTAGTTCTGCCCCTTTTCAGGAACACAATATCGCTAAATTAAGTGTGACCGGAAGAATTAATTTCGATCAGAAATATTACAATTATCCCGATGGGAAATATAATGTAAGTAATTCCGATTATCCTACTTTATACGCGAGTTATGAAAAAGGATTTGCCTCAACTATTGAAGAATATAATTTTGATCATGTTACATTAACCGCAATACAAGATTTAGATTTACAGAATAAAGGAAATTTTTCTTACATGCTAAAAGGTGGCGCGTTTTTTAATGCTGAAGAAATGGCTTTTGTTGATTACAAACATTTCAACGGAAACTTAACGCACGTAAAATTGAGCGACCAAATTTATCAATTTAACCTTCTTCCCTATTATTCTGCGAGTACCAACGAAGAATACGGAGAATTACATGTAGAACATAATTTTCAAGGTTGGATTTTAGGAAAAATTCCGTTTATCAATAAATTGAATTTTAACATGGTTGCCGGCGTAAACGCACTTTGGACCACAGGAAACAAACCTTATTCTGAATATTCCGTAGGAATGAGCAATATTGGTTTCGGAAAATTTCGTTTTCTGCGCATAGATTACGTCCGCGCTTACCAAGGAACTTGGCAAGACGACGGCGTAATGTTTGGAATTAGTATTGGGTTATAAAAATGAGTAGCCGATAGTTACGGAATAAAAAGCATTTTTTCCTTTAGTATTATCAGAAACATCGGTAAAACCTAGGTTATATCGTGCATCAAGTCGCAAACCAAATGCTAAATCGAGCCCAACGCCAAAAGCACCTGAAATATCAAAATCGTTAGTTTCTATCTGGTCTCCAATTTCATTAGCTTCAGGAAAATCATCATTTACCATAAACCCGAATTGTGGTCCGGCTTGTAAATTAAGTCCGCCAATTAAGTAATATTTTAAAACCACCGGAATATTTATATAATCAAGGTTTACCTTGTCAGCATCAAATTCAGATCCTTGTTGCGAATAAAGCAAGTCTGCTTGAATTCCCCAAGAATCATTAAATTTTACACCAGCGAAAATTCCACCTTGAAATCCTGTTTTTCTGTCAGCATTATCTACATCGCTTAACGTAGCAAAATTCGCTCCCGCTTTTATACCAAAATCTACTTCTTGTGCTTTTAAATTTCCCACAAAAAGCATAACTGTCACTAAAAAAATTAATTTTCTCATAATAAGTTGTGTTTAGTTTTTAATAGTTAAAAAAAATTGAATAATTGCTAGTTTTTATCTTCTAATAAAGGAACGAATCTAAATTCGCCATATTCTTTTTTCTCAAATTCTTTAGCAGATTTTCGAGTAAAAAGGTACATTGTTTGGTTTTCAATTCCTACAGGAATTACCATTTTTCCTCCAATTTTTAATTGACTCAATAATGGTTTCGGAACAAATGGCGCGCCGGCGGTTACTATTATTTTATCGTAATCTTTATAACTTGGTAAGCCTTTGTAACCATCACCAAAACTTAGAAATTTCGGTCGGTAACCCAATTCATTTAAAAAGCGTTTTGTTTTTCTATATAATTCCTGCTGACGCTCGATACTATAAACTTTTGCTCCTAATTCGCATAAAACCGCGGTTTGATAGCCACTTCCCGTGCCAATTTCCAACACTTTTTCTCCTGGACTAATTGCCAATAATTGAGTTTGAAAAGCTACCGTAAACGGTTGTGAAATAGTTTGGTCTGCGGCAATAGGAAAAGCTTTATCTTGATAAGCGTGATCTTCAAAACTGCTGTCCATAAAAAGATGACGCGGAATTTTACCAATAGCAGCTAAAACTTTTTCATCGGTAATTCCTTTTTCTTTAATGGTTTCAACTAGTTGTTTCCGTTTTCCTTGTTGTCTAAATGAATCTTTCAAGCTTTCAAATTTTAATGTAAAATTAGCCAAAATTCAACTAAAATCTTACGTGATTTAGCTGAAATAAGAGAAGAATCCGTTTAAAAATTTCTAAATAATTCATGCCGAATTTATTAAAGAGAGATTAAAAATATGCTAAATTATTGAAAACGGAATTTAACCCTTATTTCTAAAAAATTAATATTAATTTCCTAAAAGAAATAGTATTTTTGTGGGAAATACTTAAGAAATATGCTGAAAGTAGGAGTTTTAGGCGCGGGACATTTAGGGAAAATTCACTTGCGCTTATTAAATGAATCTGAAAAATATGAATTAATCGGTTTCTACGATGCCAACGAAAAATATGCTGAAGAAGTCGCTTCCGAATTTAATTACAAACGTTTTAAAAGCGTAAAAGAATTAATTAACGCCGTAGATGTGGTCGATATTGTAACTCCTACACTATCGCATTTTAATGTTGCTGTTCAAGCAATTGAAGCCGGAAAACATTTATTCATAGAAAAGCCAATCACCAATACGGTTGAAGAAGCTGAAGAACTTACCCGTTTACTGCAAGAAAAAGGCGTAAAAGGTCAAGTAGGTCACGTAGAGCGGTTTAATCCTGCATTTCAAGCGGTGGTTCCAAAAATCGAAAACCCGATGTTTATCGAAGCGCATCGTTTAGCGGAATTTAATCCAAGAGGAACAGATGTTCCCGTTGTGCTGGATTTAATGATACACGATATCGACGCGGTTTTAAGCGTTGTAAAATCGAAAGTAAAAAAAGTAAATGCAAGTGGCGTTTCCGTAATTAGCGACACGCCAGATATTGCGAATGCCCGAATAGAATTCGAAAACGGCTGTGTTGCCAATTTAACGGCAAGCCGAATTTCGTTAAAGCAAATGCGAAAGGCACGATTTTTTCAGCGTGATGCATATATTTCAGTAGATTTTCTAGAGAAAAAATGCGAAGTAGTAAAAATGAAAAATGCGCCACAAGAACCTGATGAATTTGCAATGATTTTGCAAAATGCTGAAGGGGACAAAAAGCAAATTTATTTTGACAATCCAGAAGTTTCGCCTAATAATGCTATTTTAGAAGAATTAGAAACTTTTGCAGATGCAATAATTAATAATACAAAAACAAGAGTAACTTTTGAAGAAGCTACAGAAGCTTTAAAAGTGGCGAAAGCCGTGATCAAAAGTTTCGAACAATAAAAATAAAACTAATATTTCATGAAAAACATTGCTGTAATTGGAGCCGGAACAATGGGAAATGGTATCGCACATACTTTTGCCCAATTCGGTTACAAAGTAAAATTAATCGATATTTCAGAAGAAAATCTTTCTAGAGGAATTGCAACCATCACTAAAAATTTAGACAGAATGGTCGCAAAAGAAAAGATTTCTGAAGAAGAAAAAAAACAAACCTTAGAAAACATTACCGTTTATACTTCAATTGAAGAAGGTGTAGAATATGCTGGTTTAGTAGTAGAAGCTGCTACTGAAAATGAAAAAATAAAACTAGATATTTTTAGAGAATTAGATGAAGCTTGTCCAGAAGAAACTATTCTTGCTTCTAATACCAGTTCTATTTCTATTACAAAAATTGCTTCGGTTACGAAAAGACCAGAAAAAGTTATCGGAATGCATTTTATGAATCCGGTTCCGATTATGAAATTGGTAGAAATTATTAGAGGTTACAATACTTCAGATGAAGTTACTGAAACCATTATGGAGCTTTCAAAAAACTTGAAAAAAGTTCCTACCGAAGTAAACGATTATCCTGGTTTTGTGGCTAACAGAATTTTAATGCCAATGCTAAATGAAGCTATTGAAACGCTTTATAATAATGTAGCCGGCGTTGAAGAAATTGATACCGTAATGAAATTAGGAATGGCTCACCCGATGGGACCTTTACAATTAGCAGATTTTATTGGTCTAGATGTTTGCCTTTCTATTTTAGAGGTAATGTACGACGGATTTAAAAATCCAAAATACGCACCTTGCCCATTACTTGTAAATATGGTTAGAGCTGGAAAAACCGGTGTAAAATCAGGAGAAGGTTTCTACGATTACAGTCAAAGTAAAAAAGCTGAAAAAGTAGCTGAACAGTTTATATAAATTATTTTATGCCAAACATAGTTCCCTTTCGAGCCGTTCGACCCACGCGAGATAAAGTAAGTTTAATTGCTGCTCGCTCTTACCAAAGTTATACACAAGCCGAAAGGGAAGCGCGTTTGGATAACAATCCGTTTTCATTTCTTCATATTGTAAATCCTGGGTATAAATACCACAAAGAAATTTCGGGTCAAGAGCGATTTAAATTGGTGAAGAATCGTTATCAAGAATTTCGCGAAGACGGTATTTTTATCAAAGAAGAAAAACCTTGCTATTATGTCTATCGAATTATAAACCGTGACGGAGAAATGTTCACCGGAATTATAGCCGCAGCAAGTGTAGAAGATTATGAAAAAAACACCATAAAACGTCACGAAGATACCATTGCGTATCGCGAAAATACCTTTAAAGATTACCTAAAAATTGTAGGTTTTAATGCAGAACCGGTTTTATTAACGCACGCCGACGATTCTATTTTATCTGAAATAATTGCGAAAGTAACTAAAACACGTGCAGAATATGAGTTTACCACAACGTTTAGAGATACGCATTATTTATGGAAAGTAAATGACGCCGATAACGTCGAAAAAATTAAAGCACAATATGCCGGAATTTCTAAAATGTATATTGCCGACGGTCATCATCGCTCGGCTTCATCTTATTTATTGGCACAAGATTTAAAAGAGCAGAATAAAAAACACAATGGAACCGAAGCGTATAATTATTTCATGAGTTTTATTATTCCTGAAAGCGATTTACGAATACACGAATTTAATCGGTTAGTTCGTGATTTAAATAACCTATCGAAAGAAGAATTTCTTATTCAACTCGATGCAGTTTTCAGAATAGAAAATCGCGGATTAGAATATCACAAACCTAAAGAAAAACATCATTTTAGCATGTATTTAGATGGCGAATTTTATTCGCTTCACCTTAGAAAATCTGCTTATAAATTTACCGATGCGCTTTCTAAACTTGACGCACAAATATTGTACGCCACAGTTTTAGAACCAATTTTAGGAATATCAGACTTAAGAAATGATAATAGAATAGATTATTCTGAAGGAAAAAACGGAATGACTTACGTAAAAGGCGTTGTAGATAGCGGCGAATTTAAAGTCGGTTTCGGAATGCTTCCCGTAAGTGTAGAAGAAATGAAACAAATTTCTGAAGAAGGTTTAACAATGCCGCCAAAATCTACCTACATTCAACCTAAATTAAGAAGTGGCGTTACCATTTACGAATTTTAAAAAAATAGCGATATGTCTATTGCTGAAAATATAAAAAAATATACTGAAGAAATTTCTCCTCAAGCAACCCTTGTAGCAGTTTCTAAAACCAAACCGAACGAAGATATTCTGGAAGCTTACGAAGCCGGGCAACATGTATTTGGGGAAAACAAAATTCAGGAAATGACCGATAAATATGAAGCTTTACCAAAAGATATAGAATGGCATATGATTGGTCACGTGCAAACCAACAAAGTAAAATATATGGCTTCGTATGTTAGTTTGGTTCACGCAGTTCATAAACTGAAACTTTTAAAAGAAATTAATAAACGAGCCAAACAAGAAGATCGTGTAATTGAATGTTTACTGCAGCTAAAAATCGCAGAAGAAGATTCAAAATACGGAATGGAAGGAACTGAAGCTGAAAAAATATTAACTTCTGAAGCTTATTCTGCTATGGAAAATGTGAAAATTGTCGGTCTTATGGGAATGGCGACTTTTACAGAAAATGAAGCTCAAATTGAACAAGAATTTGAATTCCTAAAAAAACAATACGATAAATTAGCTGAAAAACATCAGTTTAAATATTTATCAATGGGAATGAGTGGCGACTATAAATTGGCGCTAAAACACGGCAGTAATATGATTAGAATAGGAAGCTCAATTTTTGGAGAACGTAATTATTAAATAGATTTTTTGTACGCGATACTCGATATAGAAACTACTGGCGGAAAGTATAATGAAGAAGGCATTACCGAAATCGCTATCTACAAATTCGATGGGCAAGAAATTATAGATCAATTTATTAGCTTAATTAATCCGGAGCGACCCATTCAACCATTTGTGATAAAACTTACCGGAATTAATAATGAAATGTTGCGCAACGCTCCAAAGTTTTATGAAGTTGCCAAACGAATTATAGAAATTACTGAAGATTGCGTACTTGTTGCTCATAATGCAAAATTTGACTATAGAATTTTACGAACTGAATATCGCCGCTTAGGTTACGATTATCATCGAAAATCGCTTTGTACGGTAGAACTTTCAAAAAAACTAATTCCGAATATGCCTTCGTATAGTTTGGGGAAATTAGTGAAAAACTTAGGAATTCCGTTAACCGACAGACATCGCGCAAGTGGCGACGCACTTGCTACGGTAAAACTTTTCAAACTTTTATTAAATAAAGATATTCACAAAGAAATTGTGACTCGTTCGGTTAGAAGCAATCCCAAAATTCAAATTGACACAAAATTAATAAGAATTATTGATGAACTTCCTGCTATTACTGGAGTTTATTATATGCATAACGAGGAAGGAGACGTTATTTATATCGGCAAAAGTAAAAACATAAAAAAAAGAATTAATCAACATTTTACGAATACAAATCATAAATCAAAAAAAATTCAATCTGAAGTTTCTATCGTTACTTACGAAGCGAGCGGAAATGAGCTCTTAGCATTGCTGAAAGAAAACGAAGAAATCAAAAAAAATAAACCCAAATATAATCGTGCTTTAAAAAAAGATATTTTCTCACACGCGCTTTATAAAGAAAAAAATAAAGAAGGATATCTTCAATTAAAAATTGGTAAAGCAGATCCTGATAAAAAAAATATCATCACTTTCACCAATTTAGCACAAGCAAAAAGTAGTTTAGAAAAAATTGTTGAAGAATTTGGCTTATGCGAAAAATTAACCGGTTTACACAAAACAAGCGGAAGTTGTTTTAATTACAGCATAAAAAAATGCGAAGGCGCTTGTGTTGGTTTAGAAAGTGCAGAAAGTTATAACCAAAAAGTGCAAAAAGTAATCGATAAATATAGTTATGAAAATAAAAATATGCTCATTATCGATCGCGGTCGTGAAGTCGATGAAAAAAGTGTTTTATTAATTGAAGACGGCGATTTTCAAGGAATGGGTTATTTCAATTTAAATTTTCAAGTGACCAATATCGAGATTATTAAAAATATTATTACCCCAATGCAAAATAATCGCGATACGCAGCATATTATTCAAAGTTACCTTCGGAAAAGAAAACCACTAAAAATCCTTGAGTTTTAAAAATTGAAGTTTATCAACAAATTTCTATTTTTACAATTCACCAAATAATATTCGGTTGAAACAATCACAAACAAAAGAACCAAACTGGAGAGAAAAACTTCATGAAATAATTTATGAAGCCGATACACCTGCGGGAAAAGCTTTTGATATTGTTTTACTTATCGTCATTGTACTCAGCATCATTTTTGTAATGATTGAAAGTATAAAAGGCTTAGACCAGTGGATTTATGATTTACTTTTTTATGCTGAATGGGTTGTTACCATTTTATTTACACTTGAATATGTGGCCAGAATTGTGGTTATAAGAAAACCCACCCGCTATATTTTTAGTTTTTATGGAATTATAGATTTGCTCTCTACTATTCCACTTTATTTATCAATGTTTATAACCGGAGGTGCAGCCTTATTTACAATTCGAGCGTTACGTTTATTACGAATTTTCAGAATACTAAAAATCAACCGATATATTGGTGAAGGAAATAAATTGATGGTTGCTTTACGCGATAGTCGAGCCAAAATTCTGGTTTTTCTCTTTGCGGTAGTCGTTCTCTCACTCATTTTCGGGACGGTAATGTATATTGTTGAAGGTGCAGAAAGCGGTTTCACCAGTATTCCCATTAGTGTTTATTGGTGTATTGTAACATTGACTACAGTTGGTTTTGGCGATATTCATCCGGTAACGCCACTCGGGCAATTTATCGCCGCGGTTATTATGATTATGGGTTACGGAATTATTGCAGTTCCCACAGGAATTGTAAGTGCCGAATATTCTAAAATTAGCCGAAAAGAAATTTTGAATAATACCCAATCTTGCTATAATTGCAACGAAAAACAGCATTTCAACAAAGCAAATTTTTGTCATAAATGCGGATATAAACTCTAATGCAGCACAAATACTTAATTTCCATTATCGGTCCCACTGCTATCGGAAAAACCTCTAAAAGCATTCAGCTGGCAAATTATTTTTCTTCGGAAATTATTTCAGCAGATTCTCGGCAGTTTTTTAAAGAAATGAAAATTGGTACTGCAGTTCCAACTACGGAAGAATTAGAAGCAATTCCTCATCATTTTATTCAACATATTTCTATTGAAGAAAATTATTCGGTGGGAGATTTTGAGCGCGATGCAATTCAGAAAATCAATAACTTATTTCAGCAACACGATAAATTATTTTTAGTTGGCGGAAGTGGTTTGTATTTAAAAGCAATTCACGAAGGTTTAAATGAATTCCCTGAAGTTGATCCAAAAATTAGAACAGCTTTAAATGAAGAATTTCAGCAAAAAGGCATTTTTCCTTTACAAGAAAAACTGAAAAAATTAGACCCTGAATATGCTAAAAAAGTAGATTTAGAAAATCCGCATAGAGTAATGCGCGCATTAGAAATTTGCTTGGGAAGTTCCCATAATTATTCTTATTACCTAAATAAACCTCCCAAAAAAAGAGATTTTAAATCGATTAAAATTGGATTAACGGCAGAGCGCGAAAAAATTTACGAACGAATAGAATTGCGGGTAGATTTAATGATGAAAGATGGCTTGTTAGAAGAAGCTAAAAAATTATATGAATATCGGAATTTAAACGCCTTAAATACCGTGGGTTACAAAGAATTATTTTCTTATTTAGAAGGAAAATATTCTCTCCCCGAAGCTATAAGCGAAATAAAGAAAAATACACGCCGATTTGCAAAACGACAGCTCACTTGGTTTCGGAAGGATCCCGAAATAAAGTGGTTTAATTATAATAGCAATGTTGAAGAAATAATTAATTATATAGAACAAAAAACATCTTCACAATAACCAAGTTGGCTATTATGAAGAAGTTTTTGAAACTGAAATTGAATTAATTTTAAACTTAGTTTACGCGTTTTCTTCTTTGTTGCGAATTACTAAACGGAAACCTTCTCCGTGAATGTTTAAAATTTCAACGTTTTCATCTTTCTTTAAATACTTACGTAATTTAGCGATGTAAACATCCATACTTCTGGATGTGAAGTAATTATCATCTCTCCAAATTTTGGTAAGCGCCAACTCACGTGGCATTAAGTCATTTTCGTGTAAAGCCAACAAACGTAAAAGTTCATTTTCTTTAGGCGATAATTTTGCCGGTTCTTCTTCTCTATAAGTTAAAAAACGAAGTTTAGAGTTTAAATGGAAATCGCCAATATTAAATTCAAATTGCTTACTATCGGCAATGCTATCGGTTGCTTTACGTTGCATGATAGCTTTAATTTTCATTAATAAAACTTCACTATCAAACGGTTTATTCAAGTAATCGTCTGCTCCTACTTTATAACCTTTTAAAACATCTTCTTTCATCGCTTTTGCGGTTAAAAAGATAATAGGAATTTCTTCATTTTTCTCTCGAATTTCCTTCGCCAATGTAAAACCATCTTTGTAAGGCATCATTACATCAAGAATACAAAGGTCGAAATCGTCTTTTTTAAACTTTTCAAAACCTTCCATTCCGTTTTTAGCGTGAGTGACTTCATAGTCGTTCATTGCTAAATAATCTTTTAAGACAATTCCGAAGTTTGGATCGTCTTCTACTAATAAAATTTTCTTGCTTTCAGTTTCCATATATTAAGATATTAGTGGTAATTTAATTATAAATGTTGTTCCTTTTCCTTTTTCACTTTGTACCGAAATCGTTCCGTGATGATCGGTTACAATTTGTTTAGCATAAGCCAAACCTAAGCCGTGACCTTTTACATCGTGAATATCGCCGGTATGTTCTCTATAAAATTTTTCGAATATTTTTTTCTGAACAGAACGACTCATTCCTTTTCCTTGATCACGAATTTTTAAAATGATATAATTTTTTACGTTTTCAGTATAAATATCAATTTTCGGTGCATCTGGTGAATATTTTACAGCGTTATCTAAAATGTTTACAATAACGTTTGTAAAATGAGATTCGTTTGCTAAAATTGAACATTTTAAAGCTCCAAAATGCGTTTGAACATAGCCATTTTTATCATCAACGATTAGTTCAACGTGCGTAATAGCGTCTTCTACAATTTCGTGCAATTTTAGACGCTCTTTTTTAATATTCAGTTCATTTTTTTCAAGCTTAGACATCCGCAAGACATTTTCAACTTGAGCGTGCATTCTTCTGTTTTCATCCCGAATCATTTTCATATAACGCTGAATCTTTTCAGGATCGCTTGCTATTTTTGGATTTTTAACCGAATCTAATGCCAGATTAATCGTTGCGATTGGCGTTTTAAATTCGTGCGTCATATTATTGATAAAATCGGTTTTTATCTGTGAAATTTGACGCTGTTTAATTAATTGTGAAAGTGCGCTAGAATAAGCTACTACAATAATTAAGGTGAAAATTATACTTAATAAAGACATTAATGCGATAGAAGAAAGTACTTCTTTTTTCTTGTCTTTAAAATTGATGTAGAGTTTGTAATTGGTATTAGGCGATTTAAAAATTGGAATACCGTAAGTAGTTGATGTATTTTTAAGTTCGAAATCTTCAGATTTTACTTTGGTAGCTAAAAAATCGCTATAAATTCCAAAATCATAATTAGATTTAA
Organism: Mesonia maritima; assembly: GCF_042433895.1. NCBI lineage: Bacteria > Pseudomonadati > Bacteroidota > Flavobacteriia > Flavobacteriales > Flavobacteriaceae > Mesonia > Mesonia maritima. The sequence goes on from NZ_JBHLUA010000003.1 coordinate 73,841, forward strand.
TATCGCGCGCGCTAAGTTGTGCATCGATTAATGCAGTTACGGTAGCAGTATCAATTCGTTTATAAATAGGAAGTTGTGATGCTTTTTCTTTTATGGCATCTAATAAATAATATTTTTCGTCTTCTTTTAAACGCGAAATTCGCTGAAATTTTTCTTCAGCACTTAAATTTGCCGGCGCATCGATCTGATCATTTCTAAGAATTCTTGTGACTTTTACTTCCTTTTTAGTCAATTTTTTAAAATCGATACTATCTTTATTTCCACTTAAAAACGAAGATGCTAATTTATAATCTTCTTGCAGAATACTGTTTGAATAGAAAAAAGTTTCGTTGGTAAGTTGATCTTGTTTTATCTGAAAAAGCTCGCTAAGTCTTGCGCTTGTTGGTTTTGAAGAATCTGCTACTGTAGCATATTGCACGTAATACTTATCAATTTCTTGCTTTTCAATTTGATCGGCAACATTAATAAGAACCTGTTTCGCATTATATGAAAATTGTTCTTCGTTACTTTCTACTGTATTTTTGATCCAATAGCCTTGTACGAAAATAATTCCTATTAACGAAAGGCTCATCAACAGTATGAGGAGTAAGAATAACTTTTTGTTCATGCCCTCAAAAGTAAGATTTTAACATTTAGATTTTAAACGGTTTAACCAAATGTTAACATTAAGCGATACCTTTATTTAAAAGGCGTTCGTGAAGATTTGTGACTTGGGCTTTTGTGCTTTCTAAGTCGGTATTTTCAATTACAAAATCGGCTAGTTTTTCTTTCTTTTCATCACTCCATTGATTATTCATTCGTGCTTTTATTGCTTCTTCAGATGAATTATCACGTTTTTTTAAGCGCTGAATTTTGATTTTTTGTGGAGCTTTTACCAATATGGAATAATCGCAATCTTTATAACCGTCTTTTTCAAAAAGAATAGCAGCTTCATATAAAACGTAAGGAGAATCTTGTTTTTTTACCCAAGAATGGAAATGTTTTTTTACTTCCGGATGAATAATAGCATTTAAAGATTCCAATAAATTTTTATCTGAAAAAACTTTAGAAGCGATCCATTTTCTGTTGGGCAGATTTTCAGAATAAGCTTCTTCTCCTAATAATTCAGAAATCTTTTTTTTAATGATTTTAGAAGTTTCCATCAACTTTTTGGCTTCATCATCGGCAATGTAAACCGGAATCCCTAGTTTTTGAAACATTTTTGCAACGGTTGTTTTTCCGCTACCAATTCCGCCAGTTAAGCCAACAATCATCATTTTTTAATTACAAATTGAACTTTATTAATATTTAATCGGCTAGCGCTAATAAATTCAGGTTTTTTCACCAATTTAGGAATAAGAAAATTTTGTTCATTCTGAAGTTCAGAAAAATCACAAACTACTCTAAAATCATTTTGAGAAATCGCTTCAAACTTTTGTAAACTTACCGTGAATACAACTACGGCTTTCTTCGGAAAAATGCTCACTTCTCGATTTTCTGGACTATTTATAAGTTCAATAGGAACTTCAATTTTTCCTTCGGTGAATTTTTCTACCGCTAATTTGTAATCTACTTTGGTTTTATAAAAACTTAAATTTTTAAATTTTGTAGTGTCAATTGCAATGCTTCCGTTCAAGGTGTCACTTACATTTTTCAACACTAAATCTTCCGTAAATAATTGCTGAATAGTATCTAATACTTTTTCCGGCCCGCTAATTTTAATAGAATCGGGAATTAATTTCAATTGCTCTTCAGAAGAATAACCAGGTGCAAAAGAAATATCAATACTCGGATTAATCTTTACGGTTTTCACCGCTTTTTGCTGAAATGGAATAACGATTGTATCTTGCAAAAATTTTATTCTTTCCACATTTAATTCTATTTCTTTCGCAATAGAATCTTGTTGCTTTCTTACAATATATAAAAGTTTTTTATTGGCCTGCGGAAGTTTTTCTAAATCTACTTTTACAGCAGGTTTAAAAAGTTGAAACCACGCTAAACCGAAACCGTTTTCTTGAATTCTCAATCGAAGATTTGCCTTTTCTTTTTCAAGCAATTTATCTTTCGGTAAATTTTGAAAAACTAAAGGAACGCTAACAGTTTTTTCATAGGTTTTAGAAAACTGAACTACAATCCAAATAAAAACCGCAAATACTAAAAAAAACAAGAAAGCTTTAAAGTTTTTTCGTTTAAAGGGAAATTTAGGAAAGCGTTTTATTGATCGCATTTAATTAATGAAAAAACAGGTTAGGAAAAGTTTTTTTTGGGTTTTTGCCCAATATTCTAATATAATAGGTAGATTTTAAAAAGCCAAAGCCATACCCAAAAAATTGAATTAACGTTGCTCTAAAAACCAACAAGCCAATGGTGGTTCGTTTGGTTTTAATAGTTGCCCAAATACATAGTAAAAGTAAGTAAAAAAAATATAAGCTAATGGGAAGTAAAATTCCGAATAAAGCAGCTGCTACAGAAGCAATTAATCCAATTAAAAATAAGCTAGGAAACCAAAAAACAAGACTTGATGTTTCCGGATGCCAAGTATTTAAAATTACACGAACTATTCCAAATTTATGAACTTGTTGATAAAATTTTTGCCAGCTTATTCTTCTTTTATGATATACATAAGCGTTTTTTATAAGACGCGTTTGAAATCCATTTTTTTTAATTCGAATTGCTAAATCGGGATCTTCTCCGGGATGAATTTTTCCAAAACCTTGCGTAGCTTCAAAAGCTTTTTTGGAAATTCCCATGTTGAAACTTCGTGGCTCGAAATTCTTAACGGCTTTTTTATTCCCACGTATTCCGCCGGTTGTTAAAAAGGAAGTCATTACAAAATTTATAGCTTTTTGAATATCACTGAAATTTTTATCAGCTTCATCTGGACCACCAAAGCAATCAACATAATTTTCAGTTAAAAAATCATTCACCAATTCCAAGTAATTCTCCGGTAAAACCACATCACTATCTAATACGATAAAATAGTTTCCGCTTGCTTTTCTCATTCCGAAATTTCGAGAATCCCCAGGACCTGAGTTTTCCTTTTTCAGATAAGTAATCGTAAGATCATCTTGAAATTGAGCAATCACTTCTTCAGAAGAAATAGATGAACCGTCTTCAACAATTACAATCTCAAATGCAATGTTTGTTTTTAAATTTTTAAAACTCGCCAGTAATTCTTCAATTTCATTAGGGCGATTATAAACCGGTATTATAAAACTATAGGATATTTTCACAGCGCAAAAATAAACAAAGAAAAATCCCAAAGCTATAAACTTTGGGATTTTACTAAATAAAGTATATAAGATTAACTTATTCCTTAATTATTCTAAAAGTTTTAGAGCTATCATTAATAGTTACTTTTAATAAGTAAGTACCAGATGATAAACCAGATAAGTCAAGCTGCGTCTGAGTGCTATTAGGAGAAAGTGTTTTTACTTTCTGACCTAATAAACTAAACAACTCAAGTTGCTCAACATTACTTTTAGCTGAAATTGTCAAGTTCGATTTCACTGGGTTTGGATATAATGATAAACTTTGGAAAGCTATATCATTAACACCTAAACCTTTCTCAGTAATGAAGTCTAGAACTGATGACCAATCACTAACATTTGCATTTCCACAATCACTTTTAATGTAAAAATCATAAGATATATTACTTAAAAGACCAGTTACTTTTACTGAATTAGTTCCAGATTGCAAGTATCCTTCAGCAACAGGTGTATTAGTAGAAGGATCCCCTCCATTTGCAACTACCTTCCAAACATAGCCTGTAGTTTGCTCTGCTGGGTTAGTCCAACTAAAAGTTGCAGAATTCTCTGTTACATTATCAGTTGCTATAGCAGTAGGTACACCACATGGCCCCACTTTCGTAGTAAAATTAACAACTGCAGACCAACCGCCAATATTACCATCACCGCAATTAGATTGTAAATAAAAGTCATATTTAGTTTTCGAAGATAAGCCTGAAACAGTTAAAGTAGTTGTACCATTAGGCACACTTCCTTGCTTTACAGGTGTATCCGTAGAGGGATCATCGCCATCTACCATCACAACCCAATTATAGCCATCTGATTCGTCAACTGATATCAACCATTGGAAATCAGCAGTAGTAGCTGTTACTCCTGTATTAATGGCAGTTGGAGGCACACAAGGCCCAAAATCAGTTTTAAAGTCAACCATTATTGACCATTCACTTAGATTCCCATTTCCACAATTACTACGAACATAAAAATCATAGTCAGTATTATCGTCTAAACCAGTTACATTTGCTATAGTTATTCCCGAAGCTACAGAACCTGCGGTAAAAGGAGAATTTGTGTTAGGATCATCTCCATCTGCCATTACTACCCAATTGTAACCTTCACTTTCATCAGCCGAAACATCCCAAGTAAATTCAGCTGTAGAATCTGAAATAGCAGTATTTTGGACATTTGTTGGTGCTGCACACGGTGGATAGGTTGTAAAATCAAAAACTAAACTCCAACGACTTAGATCACCCGCTCCACAATCAGATTTCACATAGAAATCATAATCAGTATCAGCACTTAAACCTGTAACATTCGCTGTTAATGTTCCTGCTGGAACTGATCCACTAGCAACAGGCGTATCTACATTTGGATCATCTCCATCTGCCATTACTACCCAGTTGTAACCATTGGTTGCAGTAGGTTCTGCATCCCAACTAAAGTCTGCTGTAGTAGCGGTATAAGAGTTTAACTGAATATTTATTGGATCAAAACAAGTTGGCAGTTCATCAATTCTAACATCATCTATTGCAATATCTCCGTAAAATGTATTACCCGTAGGTCCTTCTAAAGATCTAAATCTTAATTTCACAGTATTGTTACTAACGTGAGAAGTTAAATCAAAAATATGTTCTTCCCAAGCTGCACTTCCTGAATTGATTACTCCTACTTGATTCCAGGTTGTTCCATCATATACATCAATGTATAATTCGTTAGCTGGCGAATACCCCTGTGTACACATAAACATATAAAAACTTAAACTTGGTGTGGTAAGAGTACTTACATCTACAAGTGGCATTTCTAAAATTGCAGCAGTTCCAGCGCTGGTGTCAGTCATATCTACAGCCGCAAAACTACCAGAATTACCGGTATGGTCATCAGGAGTAGCTGAACAACCTGTTGTGTTCCAAGTAAAACCTTCTTGAAAATCCCAATCCCCTGCCGAATCTTGACTCCAACAATTCGGTATAGAAGTGCTATCAAAATTTTCTACATACGGAGCTGGAAATGTAGCGCACGGAGTTTGAAAATCTAGACCAGAAGCCCAATCACTTTCATCCCCACCACCACAATCTGATTTTACATAAAAATCATAATCTGTACTTGCACTTAATCCAGTTACATTCGCGCTGGTGGTTCCAGCTGGAGTAGTTCCACTTGCAATTGGGGTACCTGTATTAGGATCGTCTCCATCTGCCATTACTACCCAAATATAGCCATTTGTTGCAGTAGTTTCAGCATCCCAACTAAAGTCTGCTGTGTTACCTGTAGTATTTGTAACTTGAACGTTTGTAGGTGAAAAACAAGTTGGCATTTCACCTAAACTTATATCATCTAGCGAAATATCACTTTCATAATCATTTCCACGAATAGCTCTAAAACGAACCTGAATTGTTCCTGTATAAGAAGATAAATCTACAATTTTTTCAATCCAAGGATCAGCTTGAGCTGTTTGTTGAGTTCCAACCAAAGGAGGCATAACATCGTTATTCCAAGAATTTCCCGCATAAACGTCTACGTGCAATTCACCCATATCACCAGGAGTATCCCCATTAAACATATGGTAATAAAACATTAAAGCAGGGGCTGTTAAAGAACTCACATCAATGGTAGGACTATATAGTTCAGCTACATCTCCTGCTGAACCGCTAGATCCTTCAGTAAAGAAAAAGTTTGTTCCACTATATGCTTGATTTGGTCCTGTATCACTAGATGGTGTATCATCATCACTAATATCCCATCCGTAAGATGTTTGGACAGTGTACCAACATTCAGACTCATTAAAAGTAGTAGTAGCATTATGAATCTCAACATCATCAAAAAATGGTGCATTTATAATTGCACATTCGGTTGTAAAATTAGCTTTAGAAGACCAATCACTTAAATCACCATTTCCACAATCTGCTCTAACATAAAAATCATAATCAGTAGAAGAATTTAAACCAGATACAACTACTCGATTATTTGCAGCAGTTGTACTTCCACTTGCTACAGGTGTATCGGTTAGTGGGTCGTCTCCATCAGCCATTACAACCCAATCGTAACCTATTGCTGATGGTACTGGATCCCAGGTGTATGCTACACTAGTTGAGCTAATACCATTATTCATAATATTGGTTGGAGTAGTGCAAGCAGGCCCTTCATCTATTGTTACATCATCAATTGCAATATCTCCATAGAATGTATTACCTGTAGGACCTTCTTCAGATCTAAATCTTAACTGAACAATATCATTAACAGCATAAGGAGCTAATAAGAAAACATGTTCTTCCCAAGAAGCGCTTCCTGTATTTACAACACCTACTTGATTCCAAGTTGTCCCATCATAAGCATCTATATATAATTCATTAGCAGGTGAGTATCCTTGCGTACACATAAACATATAAAAATATAATGCAGGCTTTGTCAAGGAACTTATATCAACAAGAGGCATTTCTAAAATTACTGAAGTTCCATTAGAAGTATCTGTCATATCTACCGCAGCAAAACTACCAGAGTTGCCAGTATGGTCATCCGGAGTAGCAGAACAACCTGTTGTGTTCCAACTAAAGCCTTCCTGAAAATCCCAATCTCCAGCAGAATCTTGTTCCCAGCAGTCTGGAATATTTGGATCTGTGAAGTTTTCTGTATAAGGAGCAATTTCAATACCACATTGTGTTAAAAAGTCCATTTTGACAGACCAATCACTTATATCTCCTCCTCCACAATCTGACTGTACATAAAAATCATAATCTGTATTAGGCAATAATCCTGTTATATTTGCAGTATTAACACCTGCAACAACGGCCCCATTCTGGATAGGCGTTCCGATATTTGGATCATCTCCATCTGCCATTACTACCCAATTATAACCATTAGGAGCTGGAGTGGAATTACCATCAACCCAATTAAAATCAACATCAGTAGCTGTTAAATTTGACATCGTTAAATTATATGGTGCTAGACAAGAATTAGAATCAATACTAAAGTCATCAATGAAAAAATCATAATCTGCATCATCATTATTAGTACCTTCAGAAGCCCAAAATGCAATTTGAATGACACCTGAATAACTTGATAAGTCTAATGCTTCTTGTTTGCCCGCTAGTGGAGGTACATTAGCAGAATTATAAGTAGTTAAGTTTTGCCATGTAGAACCTCCATCTGTAGTGATTAAAACTTGTACTTCATCATCTGTAGATGCCATACCTCCATCTTCGTTCGCAGAAGAATTATTAGAATCTGTCTCTGCAACAAAATATTTAAGGTAATAAGCATTACTAGCTAAGTCAATTTCTGGAGAAATTAGCCATTCCTCCTTTGAATCAGAAAACAAATTAACTCTAAAAGCATCTGTATAATTATTATTATTCAAAAAATCATCTATAACCCAAGCACTAGAACCTAAGCCTGAAGGCCCTGCTGAAGGTATTCCAGAGTCTGCTTCTACCCAACAATTTAAATTAGAAGCATCGTTAAAATTTTCGGTTACAGGTGCTAGAAAAACACTACAATTAGTTAGAAAACTTACAACTGAAGACCAATTACTTAAATCTCCACCTCCACAATCTGATTGTACATAGAAATCATAATCAGTATTAGACGATAGACCAGTAACATTTACAGTAGTGCTACCGGGTGCTACAGAACCATTTGCTATAGGCGTATCGACCATTGGATCATCTCCATCAGCCATAACAACCCAATTATAACCTGTAGTTGCAGTAGCTTCTGAATCCCAACTAAAATCACCAGTCGTGGTTGTGACCGAAGTGTTCTGAACATTTTCCGGAATAAAACAAGTACTAACAGAAAAGTCGATTACATCGAAATCTAGACCATTAGGCGTACCCCATTGACCAATAGCTATATATACTGTAGTGGAAGGTGCTATTATAGTAGAAACTGTTTTTGTAGAATTTGAAGAAGTAGTTCCTTTTGCATCTAATTCACCACTAAATGTTGTCCCGGAACAACTAGAAAAAATCCCTATACCATTCCAACTTTTTCTTGAAAAAATTGTCATTGAAATCTTTTCAGATTTAGTCCCAGAAGTATATTCAAACAGGTAAACATCATCATCCCAGTAAGCACCGTTAATACTCGTGCCTGTAGGATTAGTATTCCAATCTTCTGCACCAGCTGCCCCGGGCGTTGTAATTCCATTAGCTGTATATCCGTCTGTCAGGATCACGCCAGAGCCACAACCAAATTGTGCAAAACCCGACCAAAAAGATAAAAACAGTAAGAATAAAAAAGTAATTTTTCTCATAAAATTCAATTTAAGTTTAACAACTGCTAAAGTTATTAAATTATAGTTAATTATCTCAATAAAATCGGCACAATTTATAAAATTATGTTTAAGTATCAAAAAAACCGCTTTTAAGCGGTTTTTAAATTTATTGTAATTAAAGATTTAAGTTTATTATTTATTTTTCCTTAACAAAACTTTCCATTACTTTTTGACTTACGCCCATATTAGAGAATCCGCCGTCGTTATAAAGATTTTGTAAAGTCACTTTTCGTGTTAAATCTGAAAATAAGGTTAAGGTATAATCTGCACATTCTTGCGCTGTTGCATTTCCTAAAGGGGACATTTCATCGGCATAAGCTATAAAACCATCAAATCCTTTTACGCCTTGTCCAGCTGTAGTTGGCGTTGGTGATTGTGAAATTGTATTTACGCGTACTTTCTTTTCGCTTCCGAAGAAATAACCAAAACTTCTTGCTATGGACTCTAAGTAAGCTTTATTATCTGCCATATCATTATAGTCTGGAAAAACACGTTGTGCTGCCATATATGTAAGCGCAACTATACTTCCCCATTCATTCATCGCGTCTTTTTTATAAAGCACTTGCATTGTTTTATGAAAAGAAACTGCAGAAACATCCCAACCTTTTTCAGTATAAGCATAATTCATGTCGGTGTAATGATTTCCTTTTCTCACATTTACAGACATTCCTATGGAATGAAGTACAAAATCAAGCTTACCGCCTAATATTTCGGTTGCTTTTTCAACTAGATTTTCTAAATCTTCTACTTTAGTGGCATCAGCAGGAATTATTTCTGCGCCGGTTTTTTCTGCTAATTTCTTAATAGAACCCATTCGCATTGCTATAGGAGCATTTGTTAATACAAACGAACCGCCTTCTTCATGCACGCGTTCTGCAGTTTTCCAAGCAATAGAATTTTCATCTAATGCGCCAAATATAATTCCTCTTTTTCCTTTTAGTAGGTTGTAAGCCATAGTTTATTATTTAGTAAGTTGATGCGGTAAAGATAATAAAACAAATCTTAGTTCAGCAAGGCTTTTGCGTGGGCAATTGCAGAATCTGAATTTTGTTTTCCGCCGAGCATTTCTGCTAATTCTTGAATTCTATCTTTTTCTTCTAATGTTAAAATATTTGTTGTAGTCGCTTCGGTACCTGCTTTTTTGTAAACCTTTAAATGCTGGTTTCCTTTCGCAGCAATTTGAGGTAAATGGGTAATTGCGATAACTTGTAAATCTTTTCCCATTTCACTCATTATATTCCCCATTTTCTGAGCGATTTCTCCAGAAACTCCAGTATCAATTTCATCGAAAATTATAGTAGGTAATTGACTGTAACTTGCTAAAATACTTTTTATAGCCAGTGTAATTCTTGAAAGCTCTCCTCCACTCGCGGCTTTTTTTAAACTTGAAAAATTTCCTCCTTTGTTTGCCGCCAGTTTCCATTCCATTTCGTCGGTTCCTAGAGAAGTGAAATTTTCTGAAAGCTCAAGTTCTATTTTTAAACGCGCTTCAGGCATTCCTAATTCTTTTAAAATCGCTTCAATTTGTTTGATGAATGTAGGAATTGCTTTTTTTCGTTTTTCAAATAAATTTTTTCCTTTTAAAAGGACTTCTTTTTTTGCTTCGGAAATTTCTTGTTGAATTCGTTCTAAATTCTCTTCGCTATTTTCTGAAGCTTCAACTTTTTCTTGTAAATCTTGTTGAATTTCTAATAATTCTGAAACAGAATCGGTTTGATGTTTTTTCTGAATATTATATAGTTTCTGAAGTTTTTCATTAATATATTCTAATCGCTCGGGATCGTCTTCAACATTATCTTGTAACCGCTCTGCTTCTACCGAAATATCTTCCAGTTCTACTAAAACGCTTTGTATTCTTTCAAACAAACTCGCGTATTTTTCACCAAAATCTTCAATAGCTTGTAAGCGCGATTTTATTTCCTGAATTCGTTCTAAAGCCCCAATTTCTTCTTGTTGTAAATTAAAAACTACTGCCGAAAGATTTTCTTTCAATAATTCTACATTATTTAAGGCTTGTGATTCGGCTTCTAATTCTTCTTGCATTCCTTCAACCAATTGTGCTTCTTCTAATTCTTTTAAAAGAAATAGATTATAATCATAGGTCGCAGCAACTTCTTGTTGTTCCTGTTTAAGGTTTTCAAGCTTTTTTTGTAGCTGAAGGTGATTTTTATAAGAACTTTTGTAATTTTTTAATAATTCTTCTGTTTCCGCTAAGGCATCAATTACGCTATATTGGTAATTGCTATCACCGATAAATAAAGTTTCATGTTGACTATGAATATCGACTAACTGATTTCCTAAAACACCTAGTTTTTGCAAAGTTACCGGTGTATCGTTTATAAAAGCTCGGGATTTTCCAGAAGGCAAAATTTCTCTTCGAATTATAGTTTGGTCTTCATAATCCAATTCTTCTTTGTCGAAAAGCTTTTGCAACTTATAATCTTCAATAGAAAAAATACCTTCAACAATACATTTTTTAGCTGAATTTCGAATAGCACTTAAATCGGCTCTTTTTCCTAAAAGTAACGATAAAGCTCCAAGAAGAATAGATTTTCCGGCTCCGGTTTCTCCTGTAATGGTAGTAAAACCATTTTTTAATTGAATGTGAACGTCTTCAATTAAAGCGAAATTTTTTATGGTTAATGAAGTAAGCAAATTTTTCTGTAATTTTTAATGTAAATATACGGGGGAAATTTTTGCTTTCCACATCAAAATAGAAAAGAAAATTAATAGGTGATTTTACTCCATTCTTTACTGTAAAGTGGAGCCATACTATTTAAATTATTTACCACTTCTTTTATAGAAACCGAAGGACCGCCACTAAAAATACTTTTAATTTCGTTAGATTTCGCGTCGAAAAAGCTTCGTAACAATACAGAATTTGGTCGCTGGTTATTTACCTCGCGCAACATCTGTATACTTTCTACAATTTTCTTTTTTCCTTCTTCTAAATCTGAATGAAAAACATCTAAACCTTCGCGATGATACGTATAAAGTGCTTCACGATATTTAGAAAAATTATTCGATAATAAATCTGAATTAATTTTAAAGCGAGAGCTATTTCCATCACTTGCACGCCAACCTTGGTTACTACTTTGTTGCGCGGTGTTTACAATTAAACGTGCTTCTTCGTGATATTTTTGTCCGCCAAGTGGTGAAAATGTATCAGCATCTAAACCTAAAATTGTATAAATATAAAAACTAATCGTTGAAACAAGATTAGAGCTGAATGTATTTTGATTATAATTTAAGCGCTGAAATTCTGTATAGGTAAAGTTAAACTGATTATCCTTAAAATTGAAAATTGGCGAACTGGTAGTTGATCCAAAAATTGGTCGTGAGGATTGTACTTGTATTGTTGCCTTGAAATTATTAGAATTATACTCGGTTACATTTATAAAAATGCTACAATTAATACGTTGGTGATTTTCAAGATCTAATTTTGTCCAATTATTTTCATTCACGAATTCCTGAAGCGAAGTTTGCAACGTATTAAAAATAGAAAGTTGCGTGTTCCCCGTTTGTTGTGCCGCTACTTGAATCTGACAATTAATTTCTTGTGCAGAAGCCAATCGCACCACAGAAACAAAAAATATAACACCTAATAAAAATTTCTTCATTCTAGCTTTATTTATTGACTAAGTTACAAAACTCGCTCCACAATTTCTTGAATAATATCTACGGCAACTTCTTGTTTGCTTTTCAGTGGAAGATTTTTCACTTCGTTTTCACTTACAATTTTCACTTTATTAGTGTCTTTTTTAAAACCTGCTCCTTTATCATTTAAAGAATTCAGTACAATAAAATCTAAATTCTTTTTTTCCAGCTTTTCACGCGCGTAGATTAGTTCATTTTCAGTTTCCAAAGCAAAACCTACCAAAAACTGATGCGTTTTTTGTTCACCAAGCGATTTTAAGATATCCGGATTTTTTTCCAATTCAATGGTAAGATTTTCTTCCGCTTTTTTAATTTTTTGATCCGCAATCTTTTTCGCTTTATAATCTGAAACAGCTGCCGCTGCAATAACAATATCGGTTTCAGCATAAAATTCATGAACCTTATTAAACATTTCTTGCGCAGAAGTAACTTGAATCAATTTAATCGATGAATTTGAAAGCGACAAAGCTGTAGGACCGCTCACCAAAATAACCTCAGCACCTTGTTTTGCAGCTTCTTCAGCTAACGCATAACCCATTTTTCCGCTAGAATGATTTCCTATAAAACGTACTGGATCGATTGCTTCATATGTTGGTCCTGCAGTAATTAAAACTTTTTTTCCGAAAAGCGGCGCATTCTTTTTTAAATCGTTTTCTATAAACGAAATTATTTCTTCGGGTTCTGCCATTCTTCCTTCTCCGCTTAAACCGCTGGCTAATTCACCAGAACCTACGGGAATCATTTTATCTCCGAAAGACTCTAATTTCTGAATACTTTCTTTTGTGGAAGAATGTTTGTACATATCCAAATCCATCGCGGGAGCAAAATAAACCGGACATTTTGCTGAAAGATAAGTGGCTAAAAGAAAATTATCACTATGGCCATTTGCCATTTTAGAAAGCGTGTTAGCCGTAGCCGGCGCAATAAGCATGTAATCTGCCCAAAGCGCTAATTCTACGTGATTATTCCATACTTCACCTTCTTCTTCGGTAAAACTGGAAATCACTTCATTTTTTGATAACGTGGAAAGGGAAAGTGGTGTTACAAATTGCTTTGCATCGGAAGTCATCACTACTTTAACTTGCGCGCCGGCTTTTACAAACAAGCGCACAAGATAAGTAGTCTTATAAGCGGCAATACCGGCTGTGATGCCTAAAAGTATATTTTTGCCGCTCAACATCATTATTTACTCTTCAGAAGTTTTGGTGTTTCTGTAGTAAATTTTGTTTTCTAACCACTCTTGTACCGCTAGCGATTGTGGTTTTGGTAAACGCTCATAAAATTTAGAAACCTCAATTTGTTCTTTATTTTCGAAAATTTCGTCTAAGCTATCGTTATACGTAGCAAATTCGTCTAATTTTTCTAATAATTCTTTTTTGATTTCTGTATTTATTTGGCTTGCTCTTTTTGAAATAATAGAGATTGCTTCGTAAATATTATCGGTAGGAGCATCTACCTTATTTTTGTCGATTGTGGTGGTTGTCACCGGCGCTTCTGTTTTCTTTAAATCCATAACCATATATAACTTAAAAGTTCTTTAAACGTTGATTGATATCTGCTGAAATTTCTGATGCTTTTGTTGAAAATTCGCCTTCAGCATAATATTTCTCATAATCTTCATAATATTCGCTGGCTGTTTCCAGACGTTCTTCTACTAAATACTGATAACTGTTTATCGCCAATAAATAAGCGGCATCTAATTTATGAAAATACGCACTTTCAATATATTTTGAACCGGGGTAGCTTTCAATAAAATTATCCATCGCCGCGATGCTAGCTTTGTAATCTTCGATGTGATAATATTGTCTTGCTATCTCAAAGGCTTTTTTCTCTAATTTTTCACGTAATTCTGATAGCAACGTATTTGCTTCAGCTACATTTTCTCCATCTGGATAACGTGTAATATAATCTTGTAATTTTTCGATTCCTTTATACGTTTCTGTTTGGTCTAAACTGTAACGCGGCGAAACGTAGTAATAACTTTTAGCTGATTTAAAAGCGGCTTCTCCTGCTTTTTCACTTGTAGGATAGGCTTTTGTAAATCGTTCGAATTGGTAACCGGCATCAAAATAATCTTCTAACTGATAATAAGAATCTGCATAAATGAACGAAATTTTTTCTCCTTGCGGCGTTCCGCGATATTGCGGCAAAATTTGTTCTAATAACTGAAGCGTTTTTTTAAAGCGGTTGTTTTTTCCGGTTTCAAGTCCTTCTTCATAAAGTTTTACCGCCATTTCGTATTTTGGCTTTATCTCTTCATTTTTTAAGACTTTTTGATAGGGACTACAACTGCTTATTATTAAAGCAATTAAAATTACTACGCTACTTTTTCTCATCATAGTTAAAAACATCTGGCAAAAATACTGTATTCTATTGTATTATAAAAACTAAACCTTAGTTCGTTTACAACGGCAAGGCGAAAGTTTTAGTATTTCTATTTTTTTCATTTTAAAGCGAATCGATAAAAGCTTTTAGTTGTTTGCTTAAATTATCGCTGGCTTTTACTAAAGGTAACCTCACTTGATCTTCCGCTAGGTTTAGGTGTTTAAATACCGATTTAATTCCGGCGGGGTTTCCTTCAGCAAAAATCATATCGATCGCCGGCGCTATTTTGTAATGAATTTTATAAGCTTCATCTACTTTTCGTTCTAACCCTAATTTCACCATCGTAGAAAATTCTTTTGGAAAACCTTCTGCAATTACTGAAATTACTCCTGCTCCACCGGCTAAAACCATTGGTAAAGTAATCATATCGTCACCAGAAATTATTAAAAAATCGTCTGGCGTTTGTGCAATCATCTTCATGGCTTGGTCTATATTTCCGGCAGCTTCTTTTATTCCAACGATATTGCTGCAATCTTTTGCTAATCTCGCTACGGTTTCCGGCAACATATTTGAACCTGTTCTACCAGGAACGTTATACAAAATGACGGGTAACGGAGACGCTTGTGACACTTTTTTAAAATGTTGGTAAATTCCTTCTTGTGAAGGTTTACTGTAATATGGTGAAACTGAAAGAATTGCCTCGAAACCTTTTGTATCTTCTTCTTGAACTTGTTGGGTTACGGCTGCGGTATTGTTTCCACCAATTCCTAAAACTAACGGAATTCTACCCTTGGTTTCTTCAATAATAGTTTGTTTTACAATGCTTCTTTCATCGGCAGTTAGTGTTGCGTATTCACCTGTGGTTCCAAGCACAACAATGTAATCGATGCCGTTATCTATTTGAAAATTCACCAGTTTTTTTAATGCCGGAATATCTACTGAAAAATCTTCTTTAAATGGAGTGATTAACGCGACTCCGGTTCCTATTAATTTTTTCATCTTATTATAGATTTATAACTGATAAATATTTTTTTAATTCTTTTATAAAAACTTCACTTTCTTTAGGTTTTGCAGCAATATCTAAATCGTTTAAATTATTTTCTATCACGGGAAAACCTACTTTTAACTTCGCTTGCGTAAGCGCACTTAATAATAATAATTCTTGCGGTGCTTCTTCAAAATAATGAATTAGAAGATCGTAATTTTCTGCTTGAACTTTCTTCGCGTTGCTTTCTTCTTTCAATTTTCCATTCCACCCAAATTCTTTTTTAGTTGAAAATAAAACTTTTGAATTTTCTGCTGTTTTATCTTCTTTTGAAAAAACGAAGATTGAAAGTTGCTTTTCTTCTATTTCTAAAGCTGAAGCTAACCGAGAAATTTCTAAAAATTCAATATATTTTTCAGTAGTTAAAATTATTACTTTCTGAAGTGATTTTATAGAAACCGGTCGATGTGACGCCAAACCTTGCGCTACTTTTTTCTGAGCCGTATATTTTTTTAATTGCTGAAACATTTCCCGCTATTCTATAAGCGCAAATGTACGTTTTCTGTAGTGATTTTAATAATGATTTTTTAACAGGAATTCTTAAAGAAAATTCATAAAAAAAGCGGTATAAATTATACCGCTTTTTACTGAAATATTATAGCTGATAATTAGTTTTTTAACCAAGCTTTTCTCAACTCTACACGCGGATCATTTTCCGGTAAATCCATTTCATGCAGTGATGTTTTAGTATCTGTAGGTTGTTTTGCTGTTGCGCTTAACTTCATTTCTTCGCCGTCACGTTCAACCGTCATGATGATTTCATCTCCTTCTTTCCAGCCGTTTGATGCCACAATAAGTCCGTAAACATTATCGATATTATAGGCTGTTCCGTTTATGGTTTTAATTACATCGCCAGCTTTTACACCTAAATCTTTTAAGAATGAATTATAGCTGATTCCGTTTCTAAAATAAAGTTCGTTGGTTTCAGGTTTTCCATCAATGTAAGGTTCTTGACCTTTTAATAAATAACCGGTATTCATTTCAGTTTGCTTCTCTTCTATTCCAACTTTCGCAAAGAATTGATCATAAGGAATTGGAGTTTCTCCGCTTACATATTTATCGAAAAAAGTCTGAATTTCAGGATAGGTTAATTTCACGATCGCAGGAATTAAATCTTTATCTTCAAAAGGTTTATTTTTTCCGTATTTGTCGCTTAATTTTTTCATTAAGTCTAAAATACCCATTTCGCCGTTGCTTAATTCGCGTAAGCGAATATCTAACGCCATTCCGATTAAAGCTCCTTTTTGATAAACATTATAGTAACTGTCTTCGTATTCTTCTTCAAGAATATTTTTACTCATTACGGTAAATGGCATGGTATCATCAAACTGTTTTGAAGTTTGAATTTTATCTGACATTCTATCGTAAAATGCTTGATTATCGATTAACCCTTGATTTACTTGAAATAAATTTGCAAAATATTCTGTTACACCCTCATACATCCATAAATGCTCAGACATTTTTGGGTCGTTATAATCGAAATAATGTACTTCTTTAGAGTGAACGCTTAGCGGCGTAATAATGTGGAAAAATTCATGAGAAACCACATCTTTCATCGTTTCGTTAAGCTGTGCTAATTGCATACTTTCCGGCAAAACTACAGTTGTTGAAGTGTGGTGTTCTAACGCGCCAAAACCTCTTGCATCAGGATTTTGAACATCAGATAAATACAACAAAATAGCATAAACATTGGTGTTGTTTATTTCACCTAAAAATTGTTTTTGTGCATTTAGCATTTCTTCTAACTTCGGACGAATATCGTTTACATCATAAACATTGTTAGGAGAATAAACACTCAATTTTACCTTCATTCCCTGTAACTGGAAACTTGTAGTGTCTGGTTCCGCGTACATAATCGGGTGATCGGTTACTTGAAAATAACGATCTACCGAATATTCATCGGTTACATAATCTTCAGTGGGTGTGCTAATTTTATTTAGCGAAGTTCCTCCAATTAAATTTTCAGGTCTTCTGATGGAAAGTTTATAAGGATTTTCAGATTTGCCTTCAAAATATCCTACAAAACCGTGTAAATTCAGCATAAAGTTTTTACCGGCAGTTATATTTGTTCCCGCTGGAGAAAAAACGCCTTCTTCGCCTTCAATATCATAGGTATCGTTTACCCAATAGGTAATTTTATCGAACTCTTTAGCATTATTAATTTTCCATGAATTCTCATCAATTTTCGTAACGCTTAATTCATTTCCATCGTAATCTAAAGCTTTTACATTTTCAATAAACTTTCCGTAATTATCGGTAGAATAAGTTCCAGGAACGGTTTTAGGAATGTAAAAAGTTGTTTCCTCGGTAGTAAATTTTCCGGGATCAACCGTTACCATTACTTTGTCGTCTTCAACATTTACTAAATCTAGATTAGCGTGAATTAATTTGTCTTTTCCGGTGTTTTGAGTTGACTTACAACCAATTAAAGTCAGCGCAAAAGCCGCCGCATAAATTATCTTTTTCATAAAACATTTTTTGTTATTCAATGAGACTGTAAACTTATGAGTTTGTTACAAACTAAACTTATTTTTTTATCATTAATAAATCTTAAAATTTACGAGAAGGAATTATTTCAGCTAAGGAGGCAAAAAATCTATTCTTACCTTTGTGATGAAAATTATTTCAGATGAAAAAAATATTTTTTTACACACTTCTTCTGCTAATCGGCGTTAGTTGTAAAGAAGAAAATTTAAAGGTTTCTAAAATTACAGGCGAACAAATTGCAATCGATACTTCGTTAACTTCCAACGAATCTTTAGACGAATTTATAGCGCCTTTTGCTGAAAATATTGAAAAAGAAATGAATTCGGTTTTAGCTTACGCGGCTTATGATTTGGATAAAACCGACGGAAAATTTAATACAGCAATTGGAAATATGGAAGCCGACGCTGTTAAAGAAATGCTGAACCCGATTCTACTAAAACGTATAAACGATACGCTTGATGCCGTGCTATTAAATTATGGCGGAATTCGATCTACCATCGCCAAAGGAAAAATTACCACCAAAACCGCTTACGATATTATGCCGTTTGAAAATGAAGCCGTAGTAGTTCAACTTAACGCAAACACAATACGAGCTCTTTTTAATTATTTAGCTGAAAATAAAGTCGCGCATCCTATCGCTGGAATGCAACTTATTTTAAAAGAAAATGGAGAAATCGAGAAAGCCTTAGTCCAAAACAAACCCTTAGATTCCACCAAAAATTACCTCATCGCAACTAATAATTATTTGCAACAAGGTGGAGATAATATGGATTTTTTCAGCAAAGCCGACACGATTTACGAAATGGATTATAAACTGCGGAATTTATTTATCGATTACTTTAAAAAGCACGATACTATCGCGCCAAAAAGAGATGAACGTTTTATAAAATTAAATTAAGATGAAAAGAAGAAATTTTATACAAACTACCACCGCAGCAGGAATTTTAACAGGCGTTGCAGGTTTTCCATTACTTTCATCATTCACAGCGGCAAAGCCGAAGAAAAAAATTACAATTTTACACACCAACGATGTTCATAGTCATATAGAACCATTTCCGGCTTCTCACGCCAAGTATCCAAATTTAGGTGGTGTTTCACGTAGATTTACGCTTATCGATAAAATTCGAAAAGAAAACCCGAATACGCTTTTACTCGATGCAGGAGATATTTTTCAAGGGACGCCTTTTTTTAATTTCTACGGCGGTGAAATTGAATTCAAATTGATGAGCAAACTTAAATACGATGCCGCAACATTAGGAAATCACGATTTCGATAATGGAATTGAAGGTTTATTAAAACAACTTCCCAATGCTGAGTTCAGTTTTGTAAATTCAAATTATAATTTTAAAAACACCGCTTTAAATGGGAAAATAAAAAATTACCAAGTTTTCAAAAAAGAAGGAATAAAGATTGGAGTTTTTGGACTCGGAATTGAACTCGAAGGTTTAGTCAGTAAAAAAAATTATAAAGAAACTGAATATTTAAATCCTGTTGAAATTGCTCAGGAAACGGTGAAAACCTTAAAAGAAAATGAAAAATGCGATCTTGTAATTTGTCTTTCACATTTAGGCTATCATTACGATTCCGCTAAAATTGATGACTTAAAACTGGCTTCGCAAACCAAAAATATCGATTTAATTATTGGCGGTCACACCCATACTTTTTTACCAAAACCCACGATTACCAAAAACGCTGAAGACAAAAATGTACTCGTAAATCAAGTCGGTTGGGCAGGAATAAATTTAGGGAGAATCGATTTCTATTTCGATGAAGAAAATAATATTTCTGCGGAAGGTGCTACAATTTTGGTTTAAAACTTAACCAACCTTAAAAATGACTTTAGCGGAATATATAAAGAAAAGAAATGGTGTTGCGACGGGAAGTTCTAAATCTTTACCAAATAACCTTTACCGTTCGTTGGGCGCAAAAAACTTTTCTACTTTCTGGAATTATTGGAATCCGATTTTCGGTTTTTACTTAGGAAAATACATTTTCAAACCCTTAAAAAAGGTTTTTCCTGTTGCTATAGCTTTGCTATTTACTTTTATTTTTTGTGGATTGATTCACGATATCGTCACCATAATTTTCCGCGGAAAAACTTCATTTTTCTTCAGCATTTGGTTCTTTCTAATGGGAATTGCAGTTTTAATAACCAAACATTTAAAACATAATTTTTCACTCCAAAATTGGATAATTCGAGCGATAGCCAATGTAAGTATAATCGGAATTTGCTTCTTGCTAACTTTTTATCTTACTAAATATTTAGTTTTAGAAGAAAATCTATTTTAGAAGAAAAAAATTAATCATTAAATAATTTATTCTTTTTTATCGGAATTCCTTTATTCAACTTTGAAACTGCTATAATTGAAGGAACATCGGTAGTCCATTTTTTTAGGAAAATAATGATAAATAAAATTTCTAATCGGGAAATAATTCCTAAAACTACACAAATAAAAAATGGAATAAAACTCGACGAATTTAATGTTAAATCAACTAAAAAAGTAACTAACGAAAGTGTCCAGATTTTTGCTAGTAAAGAATGTGTCGCAATCGATTTCTTGAATTTAAAATAACTCCAAACATAAGTTGCTAGTTCTAAAATTACAATCGCTAAAATCCAAGCTAGATTCTCAATAATAAAAACTTGATTCGCATAAAAAACTGAAGCAATAACTACAATCCAAAAAAATTGATCGACATTAGAATCTAGTATTCTTAATTTTTCTGAAGAAACGTTCCACTTTCGTGCTAAAATTCCATCGAAAACATCGGTAAGCAAACCTAAAATCATCAGCGAAACAATATAAATTGAAGCATTTTCAATCGATAAAAAAGTCATTACTCCTATAATAATAGCAAGTAAAATTCTACTATAAATGAGAATAAATGGTATTTTTTTCAGCATAGAATCAAACGTTTCTTTATTTTTATTTTAAGATCATTTCTAAAAATTCTGCTTCAGAAATAATTGTTGTTCCTACTTTTTCGGCTTTGGCTAATTTACTCGGACCCATATTTTCACCGGCGACTAAATAAGTTGTTTTCGCTGAAATTGATCCCGTTACTTTTCCGCCGTTATCTTCAATTAATTTCTTAAGGTCTTTTCTTGAAACTTGCTCAAAAACACCGGAAATCACAAATGTATTTCCTGAAAGTTTATCGGTTTGCCCGGCTAGATCTTCTTCAGAAATTTGCAGTTGAAGTCCGTAATTTTTTAACCGCTCAATTAATTTTCTGTTTTTCTCGATACTGAAAAAATCAACTACACTTTCGGCAATTTTTTCTCCGATTTCATCTACATTTTCTAAATCTTCTTGACTCGCATTTTCAATCGCTTCAATGGTTTTGTAATGTTTGGCAAGCTTTTTTGCAACGGTTTCGCCGACATAGCGAATTCCTAAAGCGAATAAAACACGCTCAAATGGAATTTCTTTTGATTGCTGAATTCCATTGATTAAATTTTCAGCCGATTTTTCTGCCATTCGCTCTAATGGAAGAATTTGCTCTTTTTTCAATTCATATAAATCAGCATAATTTTCAATCAATTTTTCATTGACCAACAATGCAACCGTTTCGCCACCTAAACCTTCAATATCCATTGCTTTTCGCGAAATAAAATGCTGAATTCTACCAATAATTTGTGGTGGACAACCCGTAGCATTTAAGCAATAATGCAGTGCTTCGCCTTCATTTCTAACTAATTCTGTATCGCATTCAGGACAAGTTTCAATATAGTTTGTTGGTTCAGAATTTGGGTCGCGCTGTTTAAAATCTACCCCAATAATCTTCGGGATAATTTCACCGCCTTTTTCAACAAAAACAGTATCGCCTTCGCGAACATCCAGTTTTTCGATCTGGTCGGCATTATGCAAGGAAGCGCGTTTTACAACCGTTCCGGCTAATTGTACCGGTTTTAAATTTGCAACAGGCGTAATTGCTCCTGTTCTACCGACTTGATAGGTGATTTTCTCTAAAATAGTGGAAACTTGTTCGGCTTTAAATTTATACGCCATCGCCCAACGCGGCGATTTTGCGGTAAATCCTAATTCTTCTTGTTGTTGCAGATTGTTGACTTTTACCACTACCCCGTCGGTTTCGTAAGGTAAATCGTGCCGATGCTCGTCCCAATAATTTACATACGCCATAACTTCATCGGTTGTTTTTGCCAATTCTGCTTCCGAAGGAACTTTAAATCCCCATTCTCTAGCTTTTTGTAAACCTTCAAATTGTGTAGTAAATGGTAAATTTTCACCGGCTAAACTATACAATAAACAGTCCAGCGGACGCTTAGCAACTTCGGCGCTATCTTGTAATTTTAAACTTCCTGAAGCTGTATTTCTAGGATTCGCGTAAGGTTCTTCGCCTTGCTCTACTCGTTCTGCGTTCATTTTCGCAAAACCTTCGTAAGGCAATACAATTTCACCACGAATATCGAAACGTTGTGGAAAATCTCCTTTTAATTTTAACGGAACCGAACGAATGGTTTTTACATTACTGGTCACATCATCACCTTGAATTCCATCCCCTCGTGTTACAGCTTTTACCAATTCGCCATTTTCATAGGTTAGACTAATCGATGCGCCATCATATTTTAATTCGCAGGTATAATTTACTTCGCCATCGACTAATTTTTTAATTCTAATTTCCCAATCTTCCAATTCTTCTTTTGAATACGAATTAGAAAGCGAATACATTCGATAATCGTGAACTACTGTTTCAAAATTTTTCGTCACCGCTCCTCCAACTCGTAAGGTCGGAGAATTAGCGTCGTAAAATTCGGGATGTTTTGCTTCAAGTTCCTGTAATTCTTTCAATTTCATATCGAAATCGTAATCAGAAATTTCAGGCTGATCTAGTACGTAATAGTTGTAATTATGTTCTTGTAATTCTTCTCGAAGGGAAATTATTTTTTGGTCGATATTCATAAAAGTAAATAGCTAGCAAACAGTTAAAATGTTATTTTTAAAGGAAAATTGATACGTATTTTTTGCTTGTTCAAATTGAAGTTGAAATAGAGAAGCAAAAGCTTTATCATTTGTGGGGAACCAATCTTTTTTATTTTTGTTGATGCTTATGATTAAACCTTCATCATCGCCAATAGCACAAAATTTTTCGAGATCGCCGCTGTATTTTTTCAGTTGAAAATTATCAGCTAAAAAATTAAACGCAGATTGAACTTCATCGGTAGCCAAACCGATTTCTGCAATACCTAGAATTTGAGTTGAACTGAATTTGTCATGCTGAACTTGATTCAGCATCTCATCAAAAAGCTTTTCTCTCGAAATAAATTCTAAAATATTAAAATCTTTATCGTAAAAATAAGTCGATTTTGCATTCCAACTGCTGAAGTCGATGATTTCATCCTCTTCAAAACATTGGATTTCCACACGCTTTTTTAACCAATTTACCGATTCTTCAATTTTTTTCGGCGGAATATGAAACGTAATATGATAAGGCGTAAATTCTGAAGATTTTTCTAAGATTAATTTTGAATAACCTATAGCTATTTCAGCTTCCGTTTCTTTTATTTTTCGAACAGGAAGTTCGAGTACTTCCCCAAAAAACCGAAGTTGTTCTGAAAAATTTTTACTTTTTATATGTAGCTTTTTTATTTTCATAAATATTTTAAACTCGCATTTCTCACCTTAAAACGACTATAGAAATTCTACTTTCGTCAACCTGAACTTGTTTCAGGTTCTCATAAGGATTTCGTAATTCAGTTAATGAGATTCTGAAATAAATTCAGAATGACGCTTTTTAAATAATTTAAAAAAATCATGTCTGCTCTTCGGTCATCCATTTTGGTTTTTCAAGCGGCTCGAATTCGTGCATTTTTTTAATTAAATCTTCAATTTCATCTGAAACTACAAGCAATTCCATATTTTCAGGATTCAGTAAACCTTTGGTCATCATGGTGTTCATCATCGATAACAAGTCGTTATAATAACCTTCACAATTCAACAAACCGATTGGCTTTTGGTGCAATCCTAATTGCGCCCAGGTTAAGATTTCAAAAAACTCTTCAAAAGTTCCAAAACCACCAGGGAGCATAATAAATCCATCGCTAATTTCGTGGATTTTTAACTTTCGTTCGTGCATATCTTTGGTGGTAATTAATTCGGTTAAACCGGTATGAACAATTTCTTTTCGCTTTAAAAAATCGGGAATCACGCCAAAAACAATTCCGTCGTTTTCTAAAGCTCCTTTAGCGACCTGTCCCATTAAACCGAGTTTGCTTCCGCCATAAATTACATCGATATTTTTTTCGGCTAAAGATTTTCCTAATTTATAGGATTGCTGATAAATAAATTCATCGTTACCTTCGCTACTGGCGCAAAAAACCGCGATACTTTTAATATATTTTTCAGAATTAGCTGCACTCATTTTTAATAAGAATTTTGTTTCTATAAATTTACAAAGTTGCTTTACACATTCTATAATTTTCGTAAATATCTTTTTTCAATTCAATTTGCTGAAAACCTTCTTTTTGTAATAATTGCTTTAATTCTTCAGCTAAATATTGATTGATTTCAAAATATAAAGCGCCGTTTTCTGTCAATGCATTTTTAGCCAACTGCGCAATTTTTCTATAAAAAATTAACGGATCTTCATTATCTACATACAATGCAATTTCAGGTTCATAATCCAGCACATTTTTTTGCATTTGCTCTTTTTCCAGATTTCTAACGTAAGGCGGATTAGAGACAATTACCTCATATTTTTTCTCTAAGTCTTCGGTTACCAAAATATCTTGCTGAAAAAATGTAACCGAAACGTTATTGATTTTTGCATTCAATTTTGCCAATTCTATCGCTTTAGCGGAAATATCTATAGAACTCACATTCGCCTTCGGAAGTTCTTTTGCCAAACTAATTGGGATGCAACCGCTTCCGGTACCGATATCTAAAATCTTGAATGTTGAATTTTTTTCGGTTATTTTTTTTATATCTTGAATAATCCATTCGATTAATTCTTCGGTTTCGGGTCGTGGAATTAACACATTTCGATTCACTTTAAAAGGAAGTCCGTAAAATTCGGTATTCCCAATTATATACTGAATTGGTTCATGATTTTTTAATCGCTCTATCGCTTTAAAGAAAAGTTCCTTATTTTTTTCAGTAATTGTTGTATCGGAATTTAAAGCCACTTCTAAGCGATTCATTTTTAAATAAGCTTCGGTGAGCAAATAAAAAAACGATTCAATTTCTGTGGAAGGAAACGTATTTTGCAACGCATTTATAAACTCCAATTTTAATTGATTCAACTGCATTTTACAACTCTTTTAGCATCCAAACCGTACACGAAAAATGCCCGGTTGTTCCCATTCTGTAATCAACTTCTTGAAATCCGCTTTTTATATATAATTTTTTTGCGGCTTTCATAGTCGGCAAAGTTTCTAAATAGCATTTTTTATAAAAATTTTCTCTGGCAAAATGTAAACAAACGCCCATCATTTTTGCGCCAATTCCGCGACCGCGCGCTTCAGCAGAAAAATACATTTTTTGCAATTCGCAAACCGAATTTTCTTCTCCAGCCAAAGGGGCAATCCCGGCAGCACCAATTATTTTATTGTTTTCTTCCACTACAAAATATTCCATTCGCGCTGCTTGGTAGGTTTCAAACATTATATCGAGCGTTTCATCTTCATAAGCGGTGCCGACTTTTGGAGCGCCATTTTCTACCAAAACTTCACGAATAATCTTGGCTACAAACGGATTATCTTCTTTTTGTATCGGTCGTATAATTGGGTTGCTCATTGTAGAATATTCATGCTATTTTTGACCTCAAACAGGCTGCTAAACTTTGAGCGTGAAAATACACGAAAAATATATAAATAGATGCATTCAACTGGCGAAAAACGCCGAAGGAAAAACCTACCCGAATCCGTTGGTTGGAAGTGTACTGGTTTATAAAAATGAAATTATTGGCGAAGGTTGGCATCAAAAAGCTGGAAAACCCCACGCTGAAGTCAATGCGATTCATTCCGTTGAAGATAAAAAACTTCTAAAAAAAGCGACTATTTATGTGAGTTTAGAACCGTGTAGTCATTTCGGAAAAACGCCGCCGTGTAGCGATTTAATTATTGAAAAAGGAATTAAAAAAGTAGTGATCGGAACGATGGATCCGTTTGCGAAAGTTGCAGGACGTGGAATTCAAAAATTAATGAACGCGGGTTGCGAAGTGGTTTTGGGAGTTTTAGAAAAAGAATGCCAAGAATTGAACAAACGATTTTTTACGTTTCATAAAAAAAAGCGACCTTATATTATTTTAAAATGGGCACAAACAAAAGATGGTTTTATCGCGCCACTTCAGCAAAATGAGCGAAAACCGGTATGGATTTCTAATGAAAAAAGTAAGCAATTAGTCCACAAATGGCGTTCAGAAGAACAAGCAATTTTAGTGGGAACAAATACGGCGATAAAAGATAACCCGAAATTGAATACGCGATTAGTGGAAGGTGAAAATCCTACGAGAATTGTGATTGATAGAAATCTGAAAATTCCTAAAAACTCCCATTTGTTTGATGGAAAAATTTCAACATTCGTTTTTACAGAAAATAGTTCATCTAAAAATCAAGAAAACCTGACTTTTATACCTATTAATTTTGAAGAAAATGTTCCGCAGCAAATTTGTGATCATTTATATCAGAAAGAATTTCAATCGGTAATTATTGAAGGCGGTCAACAAACCTTGCAAAGTTTTATTGATAAAAATTTATGGGATGAAGCGCGCGTTTTTACCGGTTCTGTTTTTTTAGAAGAAGGCATAAAAGCGCCAACTTTTGTAGGAAATAAAATTGCTTCGGAAGAAATTGGTGATAATAATTTAAGTATTTATAAAAATGATTAAAACGCTACTTTTTGATTTTGGCGATGTTTTTTTAACGCTAGACAAACCAGCAACAGCGCGAAAACTTCAAGAATTAGGGTTGACTTCTTTTTCTGAAGAAATGCTGAAGCAAAATAAGTTATACGAAATCGGTGAGATTTCTTCAGAAGAATTTATTTCATTTTATCAAACACAACTTCCGGAAACAGCTTCAGAAAAATTAGAAGAAGCATGGAATTCAATTTTAGTGGAATTACCCGAAAAACGCTTAAAATTTTTACAGCAACTGGCAGAAGAAAAAAAGTATCAATTAATTTTATTGAGTAACACGAACGAACTTCATATAAATTGGGTAAAAGAAAATGTGGAAAGCTTTGAAGATTTTAGAAATTGTTTTGACGCCTTTTACCTTTCGCACGAAATAAATTTTAGAAAACCGAATGCCGATATTTATGAATTTATTCTAGAAAAACACGATTTACAACCCCAAGAAATTTTATTTATCGACGATACCAAAGAAAACACTGAAGCGGCAAAAGCATTAGGATTTTATACGTGGAATATCAATCCGCAAACCGAAGAAATTGTTGATTTATTCACTAAAAACGCACATTTATTTTGATTTATCTTTTACTCAGCATTCTGTCTTCGAGCATGATTTATGTGGTTTTTAAATTGCTCGACAATTTTAAAATCAATACGTTATATGCGATTGTAATAAATTATTTTACGGCAACAATTGCCGGCTACGTAATGCATAGCAAACCGATTACGCTTACCGAAATTACCGAACAAAATTGGTTTGTAGGAAGTTTAATTTTAGGGGTTCTATTTATTACGGTTTTTAATTTAATGGCTGCCACGACACAAAAGAGCGGACTTTCGGTGGTTTCGGTAGCCAGTAAAATGAGTGTAGCAATTCCGATTGTATTCGTGATTTTTTATTATAACGAAACGACCGGAATTTTAAAAGTCCTCGGAATTATTTTAGCCTTAGTCGCGGTTTATTTGGCTTCCATAAAAACAAAAAAGGGAATTAAAGTGGAACAAAAAAATCTCATTTTTCCACTGTTGGTTTTTCTGGGAAGTGGCGTTATCGAAACTTTAATTAAATTTTTAGAAGAAAATTATGTAGCCGAAAACGATGTGGCCTTTTTCTCTACCGGTGTATTTTTATGTGCCGCTGTTGTAGGAATTATTGCCGGTTTGCTTCAGTTTTTTCAGAAGAAAATTAAATTCACTTATAAAGAATTAATTGGCGGAATTGCGTTAGGAATTCCCAATTATTTTTCAATTTACTTTTTTATTAACGCATTACGCGGAAGTTTAGACAGTTCTACTGTTTTTATAATTAATAACGTGGCTATTGTAATGCTTTCTACACTTTTAGGAATTCTATTTTTTCAAGAGAAACTGCTTAGAAAAAATTGGATTGGTATTGCGTTAGCAATTGTAAGTATTATTTTAGTCGCCTATACAACTTATTAATTTGGAAAAAGACGTTTACAAAACTATTTTAAAACCCGGAGAAGAAGGACTTTTTAAAGACCGCGGAAGCAAATTTTTAGGCTATGCATTTCCGGTGAAAAATGAGGAAGACGTTAATTTTTATATTGAAGAATTAAAAGGAAAACACCATAAAGCAAGACATTGGTGTTACGCTTGGCAATTAGGAAAACGTTACGAACATTACCGCGCTAATGATGATGGAGAACCTTCAAATTCTGCGGGAATGCCAATTTACGGTCAGTTACAATCGTTTGAAGTTACCAATATTTTAGTAGTTGTAGTTCGTTATTTCGGCGGAACAAAATTAGGCGTTGGCGGCTTAATAAATGCGTACCGAACCGGCGCGCAATTGGCTTTGGAAAATTCAGAAATTGTAACCAAAACTATTGATAACGAATACAAAATCACCTTCGATTATCCTGATATGAATAAAGTGATGCGCGTTTTGAAAGAAAAAAATCTAAACGTGCTGAAACAAGAATTCCTAATTGATTGTAAAATTTTTATTTCCGTTCGCGAAAATGAAGCCGAATCGATCTACGATATTTTCGATTACATCTACGGTGTAAAAATTGAAGAAGTAGAGTAAACTACCTCGGAGCAACCCCAAAAAGCATACATCATAAAACAAATATTCAATTTTGAGGCAAGCCTCGGATTATTATACCCTTTGGCGGTCCCAATAAATTACATTCCGATAGCTTCTAAAATATATTTTGGGCAACGGGTAATTTTTTTTGTTTTCATATCTGTAAAAACCAAAACCGTAGAAGCCGTTGTTAATAATTCTTTATTTTGATTGTAAATTTTATAGCTGAATTCTATCTTAACTTCAGGTGCATTTTCTAGGGTAGTTTCAATGGTTAAAATATCATCAAATTTAGCAGGATTCCTAAATTTAAAATTCATTTCATAAATAGGTAACATTACCCCATTTTCCTCCATTCCTTTATAAGAAACTCCAAATTGCTCCATCCACTCAATTCGAGCTAATTCCAAGTATTGAGCGTAGTTCCCGTGGTGAACAACACCCATTTGGTCGGTTTCTGCATAACGTACACGAACTTTAGAAGAATAAGTTTTCATGGATTTTATCGGTATTTTATGAAATAGATTTTGTAAGTTTATTCAGATTTTAAGTATGAGAAAAAAAAAGGATAAATTCAATACCCAATCTGTTTTTTTATTACTTTTTTTGTTCACATATTTGTTGCTCCAAAATGATGCTCGTTTAATACTTTTTAAACGCCTCATTTTTTGACTTTTTTTTAATAACAAATAAATAAACTTTCAATAGATTATGGGTAAAACTGCTGACTCAGTTTGGGTAAATTGTCTCTCATTTATTCAGGATAATATTACTCCACAAGCCTATAAAACTTGGTTTGAGCCTATTAAAGCAGTAAAACTTACCGATTGCGCGTTAAGCATTCAGGTGCCTTCTAAATTTTTCTATGAATGGTTAGAAGAGCACTATGTAAAATTATTGAAGGTTTCTTTAACTCGAGAATTAGGGGAAAAAGCCAAATTGGTGTACGTTATTAAAATGGAAAACACTTACGGAAATAAACAGCCGTTTACAGAGAAGATTCCGAGTTCACAACGAAGTAACGTTTCATCTCAAGAAGTAGATGTTCCTCTGAAAAATAAAAGTCCGGAACTTAAAAATCCATTTGTCATTCCTGGAATTCGAAACGTAAAAATAGATTCGCAATTAAACCCGAATTATAGTTTCGATAATTTTTTGGAAGGCGACTCAAACCGTTTGGCGAGATCTGCAGGACAAGCAGTTTCTAACAAACCTGGTGGAACTTCGTTTAATCCACTTTTAATTTTTGGTGGTGTTGGTTTAGGAAAAACCCATTTAGCGCACGCAATTGGAGTTGAAATAAAAGATAAATATCCTGAAAAAACGGTTTTATATATTTCAGCTGAAAAATTTACACAACAATATATCGAGTCGGTAAAAAAGAATAATAGAAACGATTTTATTCACTTTTATCAAATTATCGACGTATTAATTGTAGATGATATTCAGTTACTCTCAGGAAAAGCGGGAACGCAAGATGTTTTCTTCCATATTTTTAATCATTTACACCAAAATGGAAAACAAGTAATTTTAACGAGTGATAAAGCGCCAGTTGATATGCAAGATATCGAACAACGTTTATTATCACGCTTTAAATGGGGACTTTCAGCTGAGTTACAACAACCCGATTTTGAGACTCGAATTTCAATCATTAAAAATAAATTATATCGTGACGGCGTAGAAATGCCCGAAGAGATTATAGAATATTTAGCCAATAATATTAAAACGAATATTCGTGAATTAGAAGGCGCAATTATTTCGCTTATCGCCCATTCTTCTTTTAATAAGAAAGATATTACGTTAGAACTGGCTAAAAAAATAGTTGAAAATTACGTAAAGAACACCAAGAAAGAAGTTTCTATAGAATACATTCAAAAAGTGGTGAGCGACTATTTCCAGATGGATGTAGATACGTTACAATCTAAAACCAGAAAACGTCATATTGTTCAAGCTAGACAATTAGCAATGTTTTTTGCGAAAAAATTAACCAAAGCTTCGTTAGCGAGTATTGGAACACAAATTGGGAAACGCGATCACGCCACTGTTTTACACGCTTGCAAAACCGTAACTAACTTATCTACGACCGATAAGCAATTCAAAAAATTTGTAGAAGACCTTAATAAAAAACTGACGCTTTAAGTATGAAAACAAAAGTGTTAATGGTTTGCTTAGGAAATATTTGCAGATCTCCTCTAGCCGAAGGTTTATTAAAATCGAAAGTAGATCCTGACAAAGTTGAAGTAGATTCAGCAGCAACCTCAAATTATCATATTGGCGATCTACCTGATGAACGCTCTATTGCAACTGCAAAAAGACACGGGTTAGATATAACTTCGCAAAGAGGAAGACAATTTTCAGTTGAAGATTTCGATACCTTCGACTATATTTTTGTAATGGACAAATCGAATTATTCTGATATTTTAAGCTTAGCTCGAAATGAAAAAGATCGTGATAAAGTAAATTTAATTCTTAATAAAATTTACCCAGACGAAAATAAAGACGTTCCCGACCCTTATTACGGTGGCGAACATGGCTTCGAAAATGTTTACCAAATGCTAGACGAAGCCACAAATATTATTGCGCACGAAATCAAATAGTTATTACGCTATTTTCGTATATTTAAGCAAACCATAATCCTTAAAATCATGAAAAGATTATTACTTTGCTTAATTTTCATTTGCTATGGGATAGCAAATGGACAAGAAGATCTGGACATTGAATTGTTTGCCTCGGGATTTACAAGTCCGTTAAACATTCAAAACGCTGGTGACACACGCCTTTTTATTGTAGAACAAGGGGGAACGATCCAAATTGTAGATACAAATGGTAACACAAATTCTTCTCCTTTCTTAGACATTTCTTCTCAAATTTCAACGGGCGGAGAGCGCGGTTTACTGGGTTTAGCTTTTCATCCTGATTATCAAACCAACGGATTATTTTATGTGTATTACACCAATTCTTCTGGAGATTCTGTTTTATCTGAATTTTCAGTAGATAGCGGAAATCCAGATATAGCCGATGCGAATTCAGAAACAGTTATGTTAACTATAACTCAACCGTTTTCAAATCATAACGGCGGATGCATTGCATTTGGTCCAGACGGAATGCTTTATGTTGCGACAGGCGATGGTGGCAGCGGTGGAGATCCAAATGACAACGCCCAAAATTTAACTACGCTCTTGGGTAAATTATTACGCTTAGATGTTGACATTCCAGCGCCGTATATTCCTTCAGATAATCCATTTGTAAATGATAATAATGCTGAAGATGAAATTTATGCTTATGGGTTAAGAAATCCTTGGAAGTTTTCATTTGATGCTGAGAACGGTGAACTTTGGATCGCAGACGTTGGGCAAAATGAATTTGAAGAAATAAACAAAGTTAGCAATGCGGAAGCTGCTAATTTCGGTTGGCGTTGTTATGAAGCTTCAACGGTTTTCGACACATCGGGTAATTGTCCTTCTCAAAATGAAATTACCTTTCCCTTCGCTGAATATTCACACACTAATTCAGGAGCAAATAAATGTTCAATCACCGGTGGCTATGTTTATCGCGGAACAGAATTTTCTAACCTTATCGGTAAATATATTTTCGCCGATTTTTGTAGTGATGAAATTGCTACCGTAGATGCCAATGGTAATATTTCCTATTTCGGTCCGTTTTCGGGAAATAGTTTTGCTTCTTTTGGTCAAGACATAAACGGAAATCTATATGTTGCTGGAATTGGAAGTGGAGATATTTACAAAGTAGTCGATCAGAATTTAAGTGTTAATTCTTCAGAAAAAATTAAAATTTCTGTATATCCAAATCCTACAAACGGGCAATTGTCTTTAAAAAGCAATGAATTAATTCAAAAAGTGGAATTATTTTCTATGCTCGGTCAAAAAATAAGTGAGATTCCTGTGCATAAAAAAGAAACTATAATTTCAGTAAATAATTTGTCAGCCGGAAATTATTTCCTTAAAATTACAGGAGCTCAACAGCAACAATACACGAAACAATTTATTATAAATTAATATGGCAGAAAATCTTCAAGCAAATTTTCAACCGGGGAAACTTTATTTAATACCAACTACCTTAGGAGAACAACCGCCACTGGAAACTTTACCGCTCTCGGTTAGAAAAAAGATTGAAGAAATCGATTATTATATTGCTGAAAATGAAAAGACCGCACGACGATTTATAAAAAAAATTGTTCCGAATAAATCACAACCTTCTCTTCATTTTCAGCTCTTAAATAAATTTACTGAAGAAAGTGAATTACCTTCCTTTTTAGATCCCTGTTCAGAAGGAATAAATGTAGGCGTTTTAAGTGAAGCCGGTTGCCCTGGAATTGCAGATCCTGGCGCAGATATTGTTCGTTTAGCGCATGAAAAAAATATTCAAGTGGTTCCGTTAGTTGGACCTTCTTCTATTTTCTTGACAATGATGAGTAGCGGGTTAAACGGTCAAAATTTTGCATTTCATGGATATTTACCTATTGATAAATCTGAACGAAAACAGCATCTCAAAAAATTGGAACGCTTATCGTTGGAATTAAATCAAGCGCAAATTTTTATTGAAACTCCTTACCGAAACGATAAATTCTTCCAAGATTTATTGCAACATTTAACACCTACTACAAAAATCTGCATTGGTTGTGAAGTAACTTTAGCCACGGAATATATTAAAACTAAAACCGTAGCCGAATGGAAAAAAACCAAACTCGATCTTCATAAAAGACCGGCGATTTTTATTATTCAAAAAGAAATTTAATCAACTATATCAGATTAAACCCACGGCTATTTTACCAAACAAGTATTTAAAATTTCGAGAAAAGTCTCTAGGTATTAAAACCTTTGACGTAGCCAATTATAGTGCGGCAATACGCTTGAAGTTATTTTTAATTTTGGCTTTTGCTTTTCTATTTGGAGCTACAAAAGAAGTATCGTATCCTTTAAATTTATTTAAATAATAACGAATACTTGTGCCAAAAGCATCAGAAAAACCTTGCACTCCACCACTTCGCAAATATTTTTTCACACTTCCAGGGCCGGCTAAATGAGCTGCTGCCAAAATTCCTGATTCGGTAATTTCAACACCATTCATTTTTTTACCCACATAATTTTTAATTTCCCTTCTTAAAATCCATTTATTTCGTGAAGCATTTGCGTAAAACGCAGCTTCTTGCAATTCTGGATTAGAAAGAAATTCTTGTGTGTTGTAAATACCGATGAGTTCTAAGGTTCCTTTACCGAACTGGTATTTACCAAGGTAGCCAAATTGATTAATGATTTTATAGTTTCCTCTGGATTCTTTAAAACCAACCGCTTCTTTAAACCCTAAATAACTTTTTTTCAGAACAGGATAAACGACGTTTTCCTCTCCTTCTTCGTCTAAAGCCACCGTATAAACTTCGGCTTCATGTTGGGTTGAGACACTTGCGGTGATTGCCTCTTTTTTACTTGAGAAACTTAAAAAAAACAATGCTCCGATAGCCGGCAACACTGAAATTTTTGCAATTTTCTTTTTCAAATCAAAATATTTCTAAAGGACTTATATACGCTATAAACATACAATAACTGCCTTTAATTTTGCCGCGCAAATATACATGATTTTTTAGAACTACAAAACTATATTGTTAATCTAATTTAAAACCATAATCATTTGTATTTCAGATAAAAACACTTTCAACTCAATAAAAGTCGACTATAATAGGGATTATGAAAATTATATACACTTCTAACTTCTTCTTTTTATTAGGAAAAATTTATGATTTAAAGAAGACTTTTTGCATAATGAATAAAAAAGTATCTTTACCCGAAAAAATGGTAAAATCATTTTATCTCTTTTTTTGTTGTGTACTTTTTTTTATGATGGGTTTTGCACAGGAAACTGTAAAATTAAGTGGAAAACTAACCGACCTTGAAACAAACGAACCAATTTTTGCAGCAAACATTTTATTAGAAAATACCAACAAAGGAACGTTTACCGATGAAAATGGTTATTTTGAAATAAAACTTTCACCCGATTCTTACAAGCTGGTAGTTTCTTTACTCGGCTATCAACAAATTACTAAGGAAATAAATTTAAAAGCCGATAAATATCTTGAAATTTCATTAAAACAAGGTTCTGAAAGTTTAGGTGAAGTCATTATAAAACAATCTAAAAAAGAACTGAATTTACGTTCGCCACAAATGAGTGTAAATACGTTAAATGCTTCAGATATAAAAAAAATACCGACTGTTTTAGGTGAAAGCGACGTAATTAAATCTTTATTGCTTTTACCAGGCGTAAGTAATAGTGGTGAAGGTTCTTCGGGTTTTAATGTTCGTGGTGGCGCGGCAGATCAAAATTTGGTTTTGCTTGATGAAACTACTTTATTTAGCGATTCTCATTTATTTGGTTTCTTTTCGGTTTTTAATCCGGAAGCTGTTCAATCGCTAGATCTTTACAAAGGTGGAATTCCAGCAAAATACGGTGGTCGAGCTTCTTCGGTATTAACAATTCAGCAAAAAAAAGGAAATAAAAAAGAATTTAAAGCCAGCGGCGGAATTGGCGTTGTAAGTAGCAGATTGGTATTAGAAGGACCTATTCAGAAAAATAAAAGTTCCTTTTTAGTTGCCGGAAGAAGTTCTTACGCGCATCTTTTTTTAAAATTAATAGACAATCCTAATTCCGCTTATTTCTACGATTTAAATACAAAATTCGATTTTCTTATCAATGAAAATAATTCGCTTACATTTTCGGGTTATTTTGGTCGGGATGTGTTTAATATTAATGAAAGTTTTAAAAATACCTATGGAAATACTTCGACTACATTACAATGGAACCATCAATTTTCTGAAGCTATAAATTCGAATCTTTATGCTAGCTTTTCTGATTATTATTTCGGTTTAACCATCGATTTTATTGGTTTTAATTGGGAAAGTGGTATTCGAAATTATGCGTTAAAATATGATTTTAACCATTATTTATCTGAAAATATTCAGCTTAATTATGGATTAAACGCTTCTTATTATCAATTTAATCCCGGTTATATTGATCCCTCGCGTGAAGATTCTGGAATAATTGAAAAACAACTTACTAAAAAATATGCGTGGGAAAATTCATTTTACGTTGATGCTGAACAGCAACTTTCAGAAAAATTAAATGTTTCTTACGGATTTCGTCTGAATTCATTTTACAGATTAGGACAAGAAAAGGTGAATATTTATGAAAACGATCAACCTTTATTATTTAACGAGAATCTAAAAATTTACGAAAAAGCGCCAATAATTGATACCTTAGAAATCTCTAAAGGAAAAATTACCAATACATTTTTTAATCTAGAGCCAAGAATTTCAGCTTCTTATCAATTAAACGAGAGCAGTTCTGTAAAAGCAAGTTACCAACGCATAAATCAATATTTGCATTTAATTTCGAATACCGACGCTCCTACTCCACTTGATGTTTGGGCACCAAGCGGACGTTATATTGAACCACAAAAAGCCGATCAGTTTGCAGTAGGTTATTTTAAAAAATTTGCTGATAATACATTTAGTTTAGAAACCGAAGCCTATTATAAAAATATTAAAAACCGATTAGATTATATTAACGGCGCAGATTTAATTGCGAACGATGCAATTGAACAGGTGATTTTACCCGGTGAATCACGCGCTTATGGTTTGGAAATTTTATTCCGGAAAAATACGGGGAAATTAACCGGCTGGATTGCATATACACTTTCTAAAAGTCAACAAAAAACCGAAGGCAGAACACCTGAAGAAATCGGAATTAATAACGAAGAATGGTATAATACCGGTTGGGATAAACCACACGATATATCGCTTACTGCAAGTTATGAATGGAGCAAAAAATGGCAATTTGGTGCAAATTTTGTTTATCAAACCGGAAGACCAACAACTTATCCTAATGGAAAATATAGCTATAATGATATAACCGTTCCTAGTTTTTCGAGCCGAAACAGCAATCGACTCCCAGATTTTCATCACCTGGATATTTCTGCAACGTATGTACCTTCAAAAAATATCGGTAGAGATTGGAAAACCGAATGGGTTTTCAGTATTTACAACCTTTACAATCGAAGAAATGCAGCGTCAATTAGTTTTTCTGAAAATGATGACACCATGAGAACTGAAGCTACACGACTTTCAATTTTCGGTATCATTCCCGCGGTTACTTTCAATTTTAAATTTTAAGTTATGAAAAAATATTTTTATCTCATACTCCCGATTTTTGTTTGCTTTGCCTGTGAAGATGTAATTTCTGTTGATTTAGATGAAGGCGAATCAAAATTAGTTATCGAAGCGACAGCCTTGCAATATGAAAATACTGAACAATCACAATTACTTGTAAAATTGTCGGAAACTATTCCTTTTTATAGTAATGAAATGGCTCCGGTTTCTAATGCTGAAGTAAAAGTTACCATTAATCATGAAACCCTAACTTTAATTGAAACGTTTGAAGGAAGTGGCGAATATAGAGAGATCATACCCATGATTAAAAATCAAGATTATGAGCTTAGCGTTATTTCAAATAATGAAGAATACCGCGGAGTTACCCAACTACAAACTACTGTTCCTTTTGATTATGTAGAACAAGCAAAAGGGAAAAGTTTCGATCCCGATCTTATTAGCATAGAAGCTTATTTTACCGATCCTGCCGAAGAAGAAAATTATTATTATTTTGAATTTTATTCAGAAAGAAACGGAAGAGTCTTAGACAATACAGACGATGAACTTTTCAATGGAAATCAAGTTTCCACTTATTATGCCGATGAATTTGAACCTGGAGACCACGTTGGTATCATTATCCAAGGAATTAGCAAACGCTTTAATAATTATATTTCAATTTTACTGGAACAATCCAGTAACGGTGGCGGAAACCCATTTAGCACGCCGCCGGCCACAATTCGTGGAAATATACAAAATATTACTAATCCTGATAATTTTCCGTTAGGCTATTTTAGGATTTCTCAAACCTATTCTATAGATTACGAAATTCAACCTGAATAAAAAACAATGACCGATTTCAAAAAAATTACCGAGCAAGAATCGAATTATGATGATTTGGAAAAAATGTCGCTCCATACCATTCTTGCTTCCATTAATAAAGAAGATAAATTAGTTCCGCTGGCGGTTGAAAAAAGCATTCCGCAAATTGAAAAATTAGCAAGTGTTATTTCAGAAAAATTAAAAAACGGCGGAAGACTTTTTTACATTGGCGCAGGAACCAGCGGTAGATTAGGAATTTTAGATGCAAGTGAATGTCCGCCAACCTTTGGCGTTTCAAAAGATTTGGTAATTGGTATAATTGCCGGCGGTGATAAAGCCATTAGAGACGCAGTAGAATTTGCTGAAGATAGTAAAACCCAATGCTGGGAAGATTTAAAAAATCACCAAATTACAGATGAAGATATCGTAGTGGGAATTGCCGCATCAGGGACGACGCCATACGTAATTAGCGGCTTAGAAGCGTGTAAAAAAAATAATATAAAAACTGGTTGTATTACATGCAATCCCGAAAGCCCGTTAGCAAAAACAGCAGATTTTCCTATTGAAGTAAATGTAGGGCCGGAATTTGTTACCGGAAGTTCACGGATGAAATGTGGTACCGCTCAGAAACAAGTTTTAAATATGATTTCTACTTCTGTGATGATTCAATTTGGAAGAGTGCAAGGAAATAGAATGGTAGATATGCAATTAAGCAATCAAAAGCTGGTAGAACGCGGCATAAAAATGATAAAAAAAGCAACGAATATAAATGATAAAAAAGCTGAATTAGCGCTTCAAAAATATAAAAGTGTTCGTGCTGCGATAAATGCTATTAAAAATGAAAAGAACAAATAAACAAGTTTTATATAAAGGATTACAATATTTAGCCGGCGCTTTGCCACTAATTCTTATTGGTCCATCGGTACTTTATAGCGCTTTTGGGAATAAAAACCATCCGTTGTTTTTAGCGGTTTTAATTTTAGGTATAGTTGCTTGTGCTGCCGCTATATTTTGTATGTTTAAAGGAATTAAAATTATTTTACGAGCTGTATTTGACGAATAAAAAAATGCTCTGAGATTTCAGAGCGTTTTTTGTATTGAATATTTTTCCTGATTTAGAATCCTATATCGATACTAAATTCTCCTTCGGTAACAGAAACGCTATCGCCATTATCATTTTCAGCATCAAACTTAAATGTTCCTGTAACAACATCATTTTGAACTGAATTAATTACTATTTCACCACTTCCAGCAATGGATCTATAAACTATATCTGAACCATTATCATCTACAATGTAGGTTGCAGAATAATTATTTGGTGAATCTGTTATGGTATAAGTCCCTTCACTAACATCAGCTGGAAAATTTAAACCAATACTTGAATTTAAATCATTATCGAACGTTACAATAACATTATTTCCTTGAAAAACTACCGGAAATAAACTTGCGGTAAAATCTTCTCCATCTATTTTTGCAGTCGCAAAATCTGTATCTTGCATTGTACTTACTGGAATATTTTCAAAAACACCTAAAGTCATTTCGATATCTCCCGTTTGTCCTGTAGCTTCTTCTAAAACACCACTAAAAACTCCGGTTACCGTATTATTTTCCATATTAATTTCAGAAATCGTA
The DNA here is from genome assembly GCF_042433895.1 of Mesonia maritima. Taxonomy (NCBI): domain Bacteria; kingdom Pseudomonadati; phylum Bacteroidota; class Flavobacteriia; order Flavobacteriales; family Flavobacteriaceae; genus Mesonia; species Mesonia maritima. Next base: position 113,385 of record NZ_JBHLUA010000003.1, read on the forward strand.
AATGTTCCTTCCGATGAACTATAAACCGGTCCGTTTTCGTTAGTAGAATCTGGATCATATAAAATTAATCCTTCTGCACCCGCTCCAGAACCTAAGGTAAAAGTTCCTACAGAAGCTTCAAAGATTTGAATTGTCATTTGGGCATTTCCATTAGTTGCCGCCATTTCCAATCCATCATTGCTTATGCTTGCTTGCGCATTATCTGAAGTGAATAATTCGCCATCTAATTCAACTTCAAATGTTGCATTTGTAGGTGTAGGACCAACGTCTGAAGTTAACGGAATATTTGTAAATTGTCCGTTGGTAAGTTCTAATGTTTCAGTAACTTCTTCCTCGTTTTCACCATCAACAGTATGCGTTACAGTAAACGAAAACACTCCTGAAATATAACCTTGTTCTAAATTATATTCTGAAACGGTTGCGGTTGCATCAGTATCATCTATATCAACTATATAAGGAATTTGTCCCATTTCAGCATAACTTCCCGAATTTCCATCTTGACCTAAATTAAAAGTACCGGTTTCGCTTCCATTAAGTAGAAGTGAGACGGTAGTACCATTATTCTTAATTCCGGTAATCATGGTAACTCCGTTTTGAGTAGAGGCTTGCGCTTGATCTGCTATAAAAGTTTCGCCATCTATATCGACTTGGAAATTAGATTCTAAAGCAGGGATATCATCTCCTATAAGACCTTCATACGGCTCATTATCACAACTTTGCAAACCAAAAACGGTAAGACAAACTAAAACTAAATTTAAAAGCAGGTTTTTTCTCATAATTAAATATTTAATAGGTTCACAAACTTAAACAAAATATTCTAATTTAAAATTTTGATTTTGGGACTCTTAGCAACAACACCACTCCTAATACAAAAAAAACGATTAAAAATAAAATTGAATATCGAATGCTTCCGGTAAGTTGAGCTACTAATCCGTAAGAAAACATTCCAATTACAATTCCTATTTTTTCTGAAACATCGTAAAAACTAAAATAGGAAGCTGTATCGATAGCTTTATCGGGAATAAATTTTGAATACGTAGAACGCGAAAGGGATTGAATTCCGCCCATTACCAATCCAACACTTGCCGCGGCAATATAGAATTCTTCGGGTGTTGTAATAAAATAAGCGAATATGCAAACTGCAATCCAAATAAGATTTATTCCGATTAAAGTTTTAATATTTCCTGCTTTTTCTGAAATTCTAGAGGTTAAAAATGCGCCTAAAACCGCTACAATTTGAATAAGCAAAATGCTTACTATTAAACCGGTAGTTGAATCTTGGTCTCCCCAATCTAGTTCTTCAATTCCAAAATAAGTAGCAATTAACATAATAGTTTGTACCGCCATACTGTAAAGAAAAAAAGCATATAGATAACGTCGTAAGCTTTTATTATGTTTTATTTTTTCGGCTATTTTTTTTAGTTCTTTAAAGCCGTTAAATAAAACATTTCGGGTAAGTTTTTGTTTTCGATTTCCTCTCGGTAAATAATAATAAGTGTATTGACTGAAGCCGATCCACCAAATTCCGGTTAAAATAAACGAAAGTCGCGTGGGAAATTCTTCACTGGTAAAACCAAATTTATTATAGAAAAGAATCATGACTAAACAAATGACCAATAAAATTACGCTTCCAAAATATCCTAAGGAATAACCTTTTGCACTAATTCTGTCTTGCTGATCTTTAAAAGCGATATCGGGTAAATAGGAATTGTAAAAGACAATACTTCCCCAAAAACCAATAAGTGCCAAAAAATAGCAAAGCAACCCGAACCAAAGAAATTCTAGGTTGAACCAAAAAAGTCCGATACAAGCAATCGCACCCATATAGCAAAAGAATTTCATAAAGGCTTTTTTATTGCCGATATAATCTGAAATTCCACTTAAAAATGGACTCAAAAATGAAACGACTAAAAAGGCGAGTCCGGTGACATAACTTATAAGCGTATCGTTATTAAAATCTATTCCTAAAAAAGTTACGGTATCACTAACTACTTTTCCGTTTTCTTTTACAATGGTTAATGCGCCATAAAATATGGGAAATATTGCTGAAGAAATCACTAAACTATAAACCGAATTTGCCCAATCGTAAAACGCCCAAGCGTTTAAGAGTTTTCTACTTCCTTTTTTTAATTGCTTCATAAGTGAGAAAAAAGTTGAGCCTAAAAATAGAAAAACCTTTCTAGTTACCTAGAAAGGTTTTATTATTTCTTTGCTGTTTTTGCGTTAGGGATGGCAGCGACATCCTTTTTTAAATTTCTGCGGGAGCAAAATTTAAAAAAGATATAGCGAACAGCCCAACCCGTTAGGGAAACGCCCTACGCATTTACGGCATACATTTTTTCGCGTTGTTCTTTAACTTTTTTATCGCTCATATATTCATCGAAACTTAAATAACGATCGATAACGCCATTTGGAGTTAATTCTACAACACGATTGGCAACGGTTTGCGAGAATTCGTGATCGTGCGTGGTGAATAATACCGTTCCTTTAAAGTTTTTAAGTGAATTGTTAAAAGCGGTAATCGATTCTAAGTCTAAATGGTTTGTGGGTTCGTCTAACATTAAAACGTTAGCGCGCTGCATCATCATTCTACTTAACATGCAACGTACTTTTTCTCCACCAGAAAGTACTTCAGCAGTTTTTAAAGCGTCTTCTCCGCTAAAAAGCATTTTTCCTAAGAAACCTCGAATATAAACTTCTTCGCGTTCTTCTTCCGTTTTTGCCCATTGACGGAGCCAATCTACCAAGGTTAAATCTTTATCGAAATAATCGGAATTATCTAACGGTAAATACGACTGACTTGTAGTGATTCCCCAATCGTATTTTCCTTCTTTGGCTTCTTGTTTTCCGTTAATGATTTCATAGAAGGCGGTTGTTGCTCGAGAATCTCTTGAGAAAACGACTACTTTATCACCTTTCGCTAAATTTAAATTAATATTGCTAAAAAGTGTATCGCCATCTAAAGAAGCGGCTAAATTTTCGACGTTTAAAATTTGGTCTCCGGCTTCGCGTTCCCGTTCAAAAATGATGGCAGGATATCTTCTGCTTGAAGGTTTTATTTCTTCAATATTTAATTTATCAATCATTTTTTTACGTGAAGTAGCTTGTTTAGATTTTGCTACGTTGGCGCTAAAACGTTGAATAAATTCTTGTAATTCTTTCTTTTTCTCTTCTGCTTTCTTGTTTTGTTGCGCGCGTTGTCTTGCGGCTAATTGGGAAGATTCATACCAGAAGGAATAATTTCCGCTGAAATGATTAATTTTTCCAAAATCGATATCAGAAATATGCGTACAAACGGCATCTAAAAAGTGACGGTCGTGCGAAACTACAATTACCGTATTATCATAATTGGCTAAAAAATGCTCTAACCAAGAAATGGTTTCGTAATCCAAATCGTTGGTTGGCTCATCCATAATAAGTACATCTGGATTTCCGAATAACGCTTGCGCCAATAATACACGAACTTTTTGCTTACCGTCAAGATCTTTCATTAACGAATAATGCAAATCTTCTTTTATTCCTAAGTTTGAAAGTAAAGAAGCGGCGTCGCTCTCGGCATTCCAACCGTTCATTTCTTCAAAAATAACTTGCAACTCTCCTATTCTATCGGCATTTTCATCTGAATAGTCTGCATATAAAGCGTCCATTTCAGATTTTACTTCAAAAAATGGTTTGTTACCACGCAAAACAGTTTCCAAAACCGGATATTCATCGTAAACATTGTGGTTTTGCTCTAAAACCGACATACGTTTTCCGGGTTCTAAATGTACATTTCCGGAAGTCGGGTCGATTTTACCGGAGAGAATTTTTAAAAAAGTAGATTTTCCGGCTCCATTGGCGCCAATAATTCCGTAGCAATTTCCTTGTGTAAAGGTAGTATTTACCTCATCAAAAAGTACACGTTTCCCGAATTGAACAGATAGATTAGATACTGATAACATAGTTGTCCTTAAAATTTCTGCAAAAGTATGGAAATAAACTGATTCAAAGAAACATTAACTTTTCATCTTTTTGTTTTAACGAGTAATTAACAGCGCTCAGCACGGGCTTCGGCTATATTTGTGACGTTATGAAACTTTCATAAAACACCAAACGTTTGACTTTCAATCGTATGAATAAAAATTTACCTTTTCTATTTTTATCTTGCTTACTTGTTTTAGTAGCTTGTGAAGATGAACCTAAGCACGACAATACTTTTTTTGGCGGCCAAGTGGTAAATCCAGTAGAAGATTACATTACTATTGCTAAAGATGACAAAATTCTAGACACAGTTTATTTAGACGAAGAAAATAATTTTAGTTACGATTTCCCTGAAAAACATCATGGCTTATTTACTTTTAAACACGCGCCTGAGAGTCAATTATTTTATATTGAAAAAGGCGATAGTTTAATGGTTCGGGTAAATACAGTTGAATTTGATGAGTCGATAATGTATAGTGCAGAAGGTTCAGGAAAGAATAATTTTTTAATGGAAATGTATTTACTGAATGAGAAAAATAACGACCTCATTTTTTCCTATTATAAAATTAAACCGGAAGAATTTGCCAAAAAAACAGATTCTATAAAAAAAATACGGGACGAACGTTTAGCTACGCTAGAAGATAAATATGATTTTTCTGATGAATTTATAGAACTTGCCCATAAAACGATTGACTACGAATTTTACGATTTGCGAGAACGGTATTCTTTTTTAGTCAATAAATATTTAAAAGATTACCGAAATGAATTTCCTGAAGATTTTTTTGATTACCGCAAAAAAGTAAATTTTAATGATAAAGAATTACAATCGCATTATATCTACCAGCGTTTCTTAGATAATTACTTAAAAAACAGAAGTATAGAATATTGCATAAATAATAAGGCAAATCGCGATTGTTTCAGTTTAAACAATGTAAATAATTTAGAACGCCGCTTAAAAATTGCCGATTCTATTTTCACTTTGGCTCAATTAAAATATCGTTTTATTGGTCGATTTGGAAGAAAAGAAATTATTTATTCTGAAAATAAGGCGCAAATAGATTCTACGGTAGAATTACTAAAACAATTTAATTTACCTAAAGATTTATATACTGAATTAACTAATCTTGCTGAAATACAACAAGCCTATTTTGTAGGAAACAGCGTTGCCGATAAAAAGATTTTAAACTCGAAATTAGATAAAATTGAAATTGGCGATATTATAAAAAGACCTACCATTATTTTTACGTGGTCAGTTTATTCGACTACGCATCATAAATTACAACACAAAATTGTAAATGAATTACGAAATCGCTATCCTGAAATAGATTTTATAGGTATGAATCTTGATCAAGGGGAACCCACTATTTGGTTAAAAGCTATAGAAAATTACGGTTACAATACCAATTTTGAATACCAAATTCGTGATCGCGGAATTAAAAATTCTTACTTTAGAAATTACTTAAACCGAACCTTCTTCATTAATCGTGACAGCAAAATAACTTACGGACAAGTTCAACTGGATAGTCCCGATTTAGAGCAAAAAATATTGGAATTTTTAAACCAATAAAAAAGCCCTGTAAAATTTACAAGGCTCTTTTTTGAATTATTTTCAGAAAAAATATTATTGATTTCCTTTTTTATAATCTGCTAAGAATTTTTCTAAACCAATATCGGTAAGCGGATGTTTTAATAAACCTTCGATAGAACTTAATGGTCCTGTCATTACATCGGCGCCAATTTTTGCACAATCGATCACGTGCATTGTGTGTCTTACCGAAGCCGCTAAAATTTCAGTTTCAAAACCATAATTATCATAAATATGTCTTATTTCAGCGATAAGATTTAATCCATCTGTAGAAATATCATCTAATCTACCAATAAACGGTGAAACATAAGTTGCTCCGGCTTTTGCAGCTAAAAGTGCTTGCCCGGCAGAAAAAACTAAGGTACAATTGGTTTTAATTCCATTATCGCTAAAATATTTAATGGCTTTGATTCCGTCTTTAATCATTGGAACTTTTACAATTATTTGTTCGTGTAATTTTGCAAGTTCCTCACCTTCTTTTACGATTTCATCGAAAGTTGTCGCGATTACTTCAGCACTCACATCGCCATCTACAATCTCACAGATTTTTTTGTAATGATTTATGATGTTTTCCTTTCCGGTAATTCCTTCTTTCGCCATTAACGACGGATTGGTAGTTACGCCGTCTAAAACACCTAAATCTTGTGCTTCTTTAATTTGGTCTAAATTTGCGGTATCAATAAAAAATTTCATGGAATTTCTTTTAAATTAGTTGTTTTACAAAATTACAGTTTATAATGTTTCATCAACATTTTTTCATAAACTTTATCGGGTAAAATGTGTTTTAAGGCAATCGAAAATTTCTGAATAAACTCTCCTACTTTATAATGAATTGTTGGATTTTTCTCTTGCATTACGGCATAAACTTTTTCTGCCATAATAAGAGGATCTTTTCCTTTATCAACATGTTTATCCATTAAATCTAAAGTACTTTTATATTTTTTCTCGTAAGGAGAATTTTTGATGATAGGCGAATGATAACGACCTGCGGCAATATTAGTGGCAAAATCTCCCGGTGCAATATTTGTCATTTTAATATTGAAATCTTTCAATTCCATTCGGAAAGCTTCGGTAGTTAATTCCAACGCTCCTTTTGTTGCTGAATAAATTCCGCGGAACGGTAACCCCATATAACCAGCAATAGAGGTAATATTTATTATAAAACCGCCGTTGTTTTTTCGCATTATCGGTAAAACGGCTTTTATAACTTTTATGACCCCAAAATAATTGGTATCGAAAATGCGCTTAATTTCATCATCGGGTGTTTCTTCAATTGGTCCGGTAATTCCCATTCCCGCGTTGTTGATTAAAAAATCTATTTTACCTTCTTTTTCAGCAATTTCTTTTACCGCTTGTTGAATGGTTTCTGTTTTCGTGACATCTAACGCCACGAAATTGATACCATTTACTACTTTTTCTCTCGGATTTCTACTTGTACCATAAACAATGTATCCTTTTTCAATTAAATAATGTGCAATAGATTTTCCTATTCCAGAAGAAGCTCCTGTAATTAATACAACTTTCGACATATAGAGAATTAATTAAGTCGCAAATATCGACTATTTCTAAGAAAGCTGAAAAAAGATTATCGGGATGAAATTTTTAAATACAGAAAAGTATAAAAACAAAAAAAGGCAAGCTACCCACATCACACCGCTACGACCGTTTACCCTTGCTGCGTTCCCGCCCTGGGGGAATTCAACAGGAGCTGGTTGTGTGGGACTTGCCGCTGCAAATATACAATGTTATTCTTTTTTTACAAGCTTTTTTTAATGGGAATTCCCTAAATTAGCATCGCATAAAACTGAATGAAAAATGAAATTTTATAACTTATTGGCGCTCTTTATTTTGGGTGCGACTTTAATTTCGTGTGGTGACGAAAATTCTTCAAAAAAAAATAATTATTCTATCCATATTTCTAGTGAGGGAGAGAATATTCAAGCAAAAAAACCTTTTTCAATTCAATTAAAAGGAATCAAAAAAGATAAAGTAGACTCCATTCAATATTCTTACGCAGGTAAAATTTTCAACACTTCAACAGAACTTACTTCAAAAAATATAAGTTTAGAAAAACCGCTTGGTAGAAATCAATTAAACGCTACCATTTATAATGAAGGAAATAAAACTACTGTCGAGAAAGAAATAATTTTACACGCTGCTACTTCACCCAAAGTTTTCGGTTATAAAATAATAAATACTTATCCGCACGATCCTGCTGCATTTACACAAGGTTTAGAATTTTACAATGATACGCTTTACGAAGGAACCGGAAGAAATGGCGAATCTTCTCTTAGAAAAATTGATTATAAAAACGGAAAAGTTTTAAAGCAAATCGATTTAGAGAAGCGTTATTTTGGAGAAGGAATTACCATTTTAAACGATAAAATTTATCAACTTACTTGGAAAAGTAATAAAGGCTTCATTTACGACGTTAATACCTTAGAGAAACTTCAATCGTTTGCTTATGCGAACAGTAAAGAAGGTTGGGGTTTATGTAATAATGGAAAAAATCTCTATAAAAGTGATGGAACCGAAAAAATTTGGATTTTAGATCCAGAAACTATTCAGGAACAAGCCTATATTCAACCCGTAACCCACAAATCACTTTCCACAAAATTTAATGAATTAGAATGGGTAAACGGAAAAATTTATGCGAACACGTGGCAAAAAGATGGAATTGCAATTATAAATCCTGAAACCGGTGCAATTGAAGGTTTAATCGATTTTAGAGGTTTACGAAAAGAATTAGGCAATAATTCGCTTTTAGATAATAGAGACGATGTTTTAAACGGAATTGCTTTTAATAAAAAAACTCAGAAATTATTTGTTACCGGTAAACACTGGGATAAACTTTTTGAAGTTGAAATTGTAGAAAAATAATTTTATGAAATACCTATTTGTCTTTCTATCGGTCGGTGTAATATTTTTTTTAAGCTCTTGCCGAAAAGATTTTGAAACCGAACCCAGTAGCGGAAACCTAGAATTTTCAAAAGATACAGTTTACCTTGATACGGTTTTTACAAATATTGGTTCAAGCACGTATAACCTTACCGTTCACAACCGAAGCAATGAAGATATTACCATTCCAACCATAAAATTAGGTCGCGGCGAATCTTCTAATTACAGACTAAATGTAGATGGAATTCCTGGTAAAAGTTTTGAAAATATCGACATTTTAGCCAAAGACAGTATTTATATTTTCGTTGAAACCACCAATAACATTGAAGAATTAACCTCATCAGCAACCGAATTTTTATATACCGACGCTATTGAATTTGACAGCGGAAGCAATCAACAAAAAGTAGAATTGGTCACTTTAGTTCAAGATGCGGTTTTTCTTTATCCTGAATTATTTGATGACGGAACAACCGAAGAATTAATTTTCGGTTACGATGAAGAAGGAAATCCAATTACCGAAAAAGGATTTTTCTTAGACGATACAGAACTGAATTTTACCAGTGAAAAACCTTACGTTATTTACGGTTTAGCCGCAGTTCCATCAGGAAAAACATTAACAATCGATGCAGGAGCAAGAATTCATTTTCACCAAGAAAGCGGAATTATAGTGGCTGAAAATGCTTCATTACAAGTAAATGGCGAAGTAAGTTCTACTGAAAATCTTGAAAATGAAGTTATTTTTGAAGGTGACCGGTTAGAACCCGATTTTAGCGATGTTCCCGGACAATGGTTTGCCATTTGGTTAACCGATGGAAGTACAAATAACACGATAAATCACGCGACAATTAAAAACGCAACCGTCGGTATTTTAATGGATTCAAACGATGGAACCAACAACCCGACTCTAACGGTAAAAAACACGCAGATTTATAACAGTTCAAACGTTGGCTTATTAGCAAGAACAGGAAATGTTGTAGGTGAAAATTTAGCCATTAATAATAGCGGACAAGCTTCTTTAAATCTTTCGCTTGGCGGAAAATATAATTTCACCAATTGCACCTTTGCAAATTATTGGCGAAATGGCTTTAGAAATTTCCCATCCGTTTTAATTGAAAATAATTTAGAAACTGCAGAAACTTTATTTGTTGCCGATTTAACTGAAGCCAATTTTAACAACTGCATTATCTACGGAAACGAAAATTTAGAACTTCTTTTTAATAAAGTTGATGATGCCGCTTTCAACTACAAATTTGAAAATTGCTTAATTCGTTTTAATGATTTTCAAAATCAGTTTACCGACAATCCGTTGTACAATTTCGAGGATACTTCTGTGTTTGAAAATATAGTTTTAAATGAAGAACCACTTTTCTTAAACACAGAAGAAAACGAACTTTTTATCAGCGAAGAATCTCCCGCAAATGGTTTAGCGAATCCTTCCACATCAACCCAAGTTGATATTCTAGGAAAACCACGCGGAAATAATCCCGATGCCGGCGCTTATGAAAGTGTCACATTTCCCGAATAATTTTTTGAACTTTTGAACTTTTGAACTTTTGAACTTTTGAACTTTTGAACTTTTGAACTTTTGAACTTTTGAACTTTTGAACTTTTGAACTTTTGAACTTTTGAACTAAAAAAGCCGATGATTTCTCATCGGCTTTTTTTAATTAGCAATTTTTTCTAATTACATTTTCCCTTCAAATTGGTCTAATGTTTTTGTGATAATAGAAACACAATCCATAATTTGCTCTTCAGTAATTACTAATGGCGGTGTAAAACGAATAATATTTCCGTGAGTTGGTTTTGCCAATAATCCGTTTTCTTTTAAAGCCATACAAATATCCCAAGCAGTCGAGCTGTCTTCAGAATCATTAATTAAAATCGCGTTCATTAATCCTTTTCCGCGAACTTTATGAACAACGGAAGAATTCTCGATATATTTATTAAGCTCTTTTCTGAAGATTTCTCCCATTTTCATAGAGTTCTCCGCTAATTTTTCATCGCGAATTACTTCTAAAGCTGCAATCGCTACCGCACCGGCAACAGGATTTCCTCCAAAAGTAGAACCGTGTTGTCCCGGTTGAATTACATTCATTACCTCATCATTTGCCAAAACCGCAGAAACGGGATAAACACCGCCAGATAAAGCTTTTCCTAAGGTAATCATATCAGGTTTTACATCTTCATGATCTACCGCCAATAATTTACCGGTTCTTGCAATTCCAGATTGAATTTCATCAGCAATAAAAAGTACATTATGCTTTTTACATAATTCTTTTGCCTTACGTAAATATCCTTCAGTTGGCACATAAACGCCGGCTTCCCCTTGAATTGGCTCCACTAAAAATCCAGCTACATTTTTATTCTCTTCTAAAACTTTTTGTAAAGCTTCGGTGTCATCGTAAGGAATTTTAATAAATCCTGGCGTATAAGGACCAAAATTTTTACGCGCTCCTTCATCATTACTAAATGAAATAATGGTCGTTGTTCTTCCGTGGAAATTATTTTCAGCTACAATAATTTGTGCTTCTGTTTCAGGAATTCCTTTGCGTTCGTACGCCCATTTTCTACAAATTTTAATTGCAGTTTCTACGGCTTCTGCTCCGGTATTCATTGGTAAAAGCTTATCGAAACCAAAATATTCAGTAGCAAATTTTTCGTATTTTCCTAAAATATCGTTGTAAAAAGCACGAGAAGTCAAGCTTAAAGTTTTTGCTTGATCGATCATCGCATCTACAATTTTGGGATGACAATGACCTTGGTTTACGGCAGAATAGGCTGCGAGAAAATCGTAATATTTTTTTCCTTCCACATCCCACATAAAAACTCCTTCGCCTTTGCTTAAAACTGCAGGTAGCGGATGGTAATTATGCGCTCCGTATTTTTCTTCTATTTTAATTGCTTCTTCCGAAGATTTAATTGCTGGTACTGACATTTGTTGTTTTTTCTTTTTCAATTTAACATGATCGATTCCTTCTTAAGGGAGAGAAATCATCCGCAAACTATTTAGCCTGCAAAATAAGAAATGTTTGATAGATTCTAAACTTCAGATTCATAAATCTTGTTACTTTTGCGCTATGGCAAGAAAAAATAAAAAGAAACGCTTCGAGGCGATCGAAATAACCGGAGCCGGTGCAAAAGGAAAAGCGATTGCAACTGCTCCCGATGGACGCGTAATTTTTGTAGATAACGCGGTTCCTGGTGATGTAGCTGATATTCAAACTTTTCAGAAAAGAAAATCATATTACAAAGGTTCGGCAGTAAATTTTGTGAGCTATTCAGATAAACGAACCGAACCGGTTTGCCAACATTTTGGAACTTGTGGAGGTTGCAAATGGCAAAATATGGATTATAAATATCAACTTCAGTATAAACAAGATGAAATTGAAAATAATCTGAAGCGTTTAGGAAAAATAGAATTGCCGGAAACTACACCAATTTTAGGAAGTGAAGACATTTATTTTTACCGAAATAAAATGGAATTTTCCTTTAGTGACAGTCGCTGGCTGACCTTAAATGAGATTAACAGCGGTGAAGAAATTAAAGATAAAAACGCCCTAGGTTTTCATATTCCCGGAATGTGGGACAAAATTTTGAACATCAAAAAATGTCATTTACAGGAAGATCCGAGTAACGCGATTAGAAATGAAGTTCGTGATTTTGCTACCAAAAATGATATTCCGTTTTTTAATGCTCGAAATCAAGAAGGTTTACTAAGAACGTTAATGATTCGTACCTCTTCTACGGGAGAAATTATGGTGTTGATTCAGTTTTTCTATGAAGACAAAGCGAAACGAGAATTGCTATTAGATTTTGTTGCTGAACGTTTTCCAGAAATTACTTCGTTACAATATGTCGTAAATGAAAAAGGAAACGACACAATTTACGATCAAGATGTGATTTGCTACAAAGGACGCGATCATATTTTTGAAGAAATGGAAGGCTTAAAATTTAAAATAAACGCCAAATCTTTTTACCAAACCAATTCTGCGCAAGCATACGAATTATATAAAATAACCAGAAATTTTGCTGAATTAACCGGCGAAGAATTAGTCTACGATTTATACACCGGAACCGGAACTATCGCGCAATTTGTCGCCAAACAAGCTAAAAAAGTAATTGGCGTTGAAGCTGTTCCTGAAGCAATTGAAGATGCTAAGAAAAACGCCGAATATAACAATATTGAAAATACGGAGTTTTTTGCCGGCGATATGAAAAAAGTTTTCACGCAAAAATTTATCGAAAAACACGGTCATCCAGATGTAATTATTACCGATCCGCCGCGTGATGGAATGCACAAAGACGTGGTTGCACAAATTATTCGTATTTTGCCAGAAAGAATTGTTTATGTAAGTTGTAATTCTGCCACGCAAGCAAGAGATTTAGCCTTGCTAGATGAGCATTATAAAGTTACCAAAGTACAACCGGTAGATATGTTTCCACAAACGCATCACGTAGAAAATGTAGTTCGTTTAGAATTAAGAAAATGAAAAAATATTTAATCATACTGCTTTGTATTTTTTTAGGCGGAAGTTGTCAACGTGACGATATTTGTCCCGACGCAACGCAAACCACGCCTAATTTGGTAATTAGTTTTCGAGATATTGAAAATCCTGCGTTAAACAAAGCAGTAACTAATTTTAATGTCCGCGAAGAAAGTAAACCCGATTTTTATTTTGATGAACCGGTGACCGATACAGTCGCTGTTATTCCACTTCGGAATGATCAAAATTTCACGAATTATTATTTTACCATTAACAGTGAACTTTCTGCAAACGGAGCGAGTAATCCTGAACGAAACCGCGATCAAATTCAATTTTCTTACGCCACCGATGAAATTTATGTAAGTCGCGCTTGTAACTATAAAACTGAATTTTATCAATTAGAAGCGAATTTAATTTCTAACGACCCAAACGCCGATTGGATTGAAAATATTATTGTTGAAGAAACCGATATAGTTAATGAAAACGTTGTACACGTATATATTTACCACTAGTATTTTTTTGCTTTTGGCAACTGCCGGCGCTGCTCAAATACAAACGTTGAACAGTCCAGATTCGCTTTCAATTAAAGAAACCTATGGGTTGCGCGTCGGGTTAGATTTAGCAAAACCTATTCGCTCTTTATTAGATGAAGATTATTCCGGTTTCGAGATTAATGGCGATTACCGAATTTATAAGAATTATTATGTTGCGGGAGAAATTGGTGGCGAAGATTATTCGTACACCGAGCCTTATTTAGATGTAACTACCAACGGAACTTACATAAAAATCGGTGCTAATTATAACACGTACACCAATTGGTTAGATATGCAAAATGAACTTTACGCAGGTTTACGTTATGGTTTTGCAAGTTTTACACAAACACTACATCGCTACAAAGTTTACACAACCGATGGTTATTTTGATCGAGAAATTAGAACACCCGAAACAGAATTTGGTGGTTTAACACACAGCTGGGTAGAATTACAACTTGGTATAAAAGCTGAAGTGCTCCCAAATGTTTTTCTAGCAATTCACGCGCAATTGAAACGTTCCTTTGGCGGACCTTCGCCTACAAATTTCGCAAATCTCTACATTCCGGGTTTTCACCGAACGTATGATAACAGCGATTTTGGCGTTGGTTGGGGATATTCAATTTCTTATTTAATTCCGTTTTTTAAAAAAGCACCTAAGAAAAAAGAAGAAATGATTTCTACTGAAGATAACTAACGCTTTTTGTGCACTTTTTTAGTTCCTTCGTAAATTTCATATTTCAATAAACGTGACTCTAAACTTCCGTTGTATAATTTAATTTTTCTTGACGGACGTAATTCTACATTTTTAATTGCTTCTAGGTTCGAAACAATAAACCAAGCTTCTGTATTTGGGTACGATTGTTTTAATGTATCGCCAATACTTTTGTAAAACTTCGGTAAATTCAGCAATTCTAATCGTTCGCCATATGGAGGATTAAAAAGCATATGCAACTTCCCTTCTACTGGTTTGCTACTTCTAAAAAAATCTTGTTGTTCAATAGAAATAAATTCAGAAAGGTTGGCATTTTCAATATTATCTTTTGCTTTATAAACTGCGGAAGAAGCTTTATCGAAACCGATTATTTTATGCTCGAATCCTCTAATTTTATTTAAACACGATTCTTCAATTTTCTCGAATAATTCAACATCCCAATCTTTCCATTTTTCAAACCCAAATTCTTTTTTATTCAAGTTTGGCGGAATATTACAAGCAATCATCGCCGCTTCAATTAAAATAGTTCCACTTCCACACATTGGATCCATAAAATCTGTTCTTCCGTCCCAACCCGATAACAACAACATTCCGGCAGCCAAAACTTCATTAATCGGTGCAATATTCGTCGCGCTTTTATAGCCACGTTTATGTAAAGATTGTCCCGAACTATCTAAGGAAACGGTACAAGAATTTTCTTCAATATGAATATTTAAGCGTAAATCTGGATGATCTAAATCGATACTTGGGCGAAAACCTTCGGTATTTCTAAATTTATCGACAATAGCATCTTTACTTTTTAAGGCAATATATTTACTGTGGGTAAATTGACGTGAATGAACCGTCGCATCGATCGCCAGCGAACCTTTAGCATCTAAAAATTCTGTCCAATCGATCGCGTACATTTTCTTATATAGATCTTCTTCAGAAGTAATTTTAAAACTTCTAATGGGTTTTAGGATTCTAATTGCCGTACGTAAACTTAAATTTGCTTTGTACATAAACCCGATATCGCCAAAAAAACTTACATTTCTAACGCCTTCTTTAACATCTATCGCGCCTAGATTTCGCAATTCATTGGCTAATATCGATTCAAAACCATATAAGGTTTTGGCAATCATTTTATAATTATTTCCCATAGTAAAAAGTTCTCTTCCGGCAAAAATACATTAATTTTGCGGCCTATGACAAAGCTTGACACAAATTGGTACGCATCGTGGTTCGATACCGATTATTACCATATTTTATATAAAGATCGAGGATACCAAGAAGCGCAAGATTTTATGCGTCAGTTGGTAGATTTTCTTCAGCTAAAAAAAGAAGCAAAAATATTAGATCTTGCCTGCGGAAAAGGTCGCCATTCTATTTATTTGAATAAATTAGGGTATACCGTAACCGGCGTCGATCTTTCAAAAAATAGTATTGAAAAGGCAAAAAAGCAAGAAAAACCGGGTTTGCATTTTGAAGTTCACGATATGTGCGAACCTTACCATGAAAATTTTGATGCGGTTTTTAATCTTTTTACAAGTTTTGGCTATTTTGAAAAAGAAGAAAGCAATTTAAAAACCATACAAGCGATAAAAGCGAACTTAAAACCGAATGGTTACGGCGTAATCGATTTTATGAATGTGGAGAAAGTAATTGCAGACTTGGTTCCCGAAGAAACTAAAACCGTAAAAGGAATCGATTTTCATATTTCGCGTTGGGTAGAAAACGGTTTTATATTTAAAAAAATTGAGTTTGAAGATGAAGGCGAAAATCATGAATTTATTGAGCGTGTAAAAGCCTTGCATTTAGAAGATTTTAAAAAATATTTTGAAAAAGCGAATATTGAATTAAAATATACTTTTGGCGATTACCATCTTCACGAGTTTAATGTTGAAAAATCTGAGCGGTTAATTTTAATTTTTCAATAATTACCAAAACAAAATTTCGTAGTTTAAAAAACTAATTTTTTAATTTCGAGGAAAAGCGAATGAACATTCTTTTACCCATTTTAGCAGTCATTATCGGTTTTGCTATTGCTCAATTCAGTAAAGTTGAAAAAAACGCAATTCAGCTTTTATTATCATTTAGTGGCGCTTTTTTATTATCGATCACCATTTTTGAATTTTTGCCAAAAGTTTACATCGATTATTCAAAAAGTATTGGCTTGCTCATAATGGTAGGGATTTTATTGCAAGTTTTCTTAGAATTTCTATCGAAGGGAGCCGAACACGGGCATTTACATCATGATAAAAGTAAAACCACTTTCCCCTATTTGTTGTTTGTTAGTTTGTGCATTCACGCGTTAATTGAAGGTTACCCAATTCACACGAATCATCATCTTTTATATGGCGTAGTCGTTCATAAAATCCCGGTCGCTATTATAATTTCTTCCTTTTTGTTGACGTCAAACCTTAGCAAAGGAAAAATATTATTTTTTCTGATTTTATTCGCGCTAATGACGCCTTTAGGAAGTTTACTTCATCAACATTTTGCTGTGTTAGCTGAAATAGAAAATTACGTTCATGCTTTAGTCATCGGTATTTTTCTACATGTTTCTACTACTATTTTATTCGAATCTTCCAAAAATCATCAATTTAGCTTTTCAAAAACCATTTCGATTGTGGTAGGAATTGCAATCGCATATTTTTTATAAAATGTTCAGCAGAGAAGAATCGAAACAAATCAGGAAAGAATTTTGGACAACTTTCGGAAAACAAAGCCTAAAAAAATGGATTTTATACGATACCAAAATAAAAGAAATTAACCTGAAATTTCATTTCGATACTAAAAAAGCAAGCGTCGGAATTATAATTGACACCGAAGATGAATTGATTAAAGAATATTATTTTGAAAAGTTTGAAAGTCTAAAAAATTTACTTTTAACTGAAGTTGACAAAAATTTTATTTTCGATCCTACTTTTGAAACTGAATCCGGTAAAATAATTGCAAATATTTATCTTCCCTTAGAAAATGTGACCATTCATAACAAGAAAAGTTGGCCAGAAGTATTTCAATTTTTCAATAAAAAAATGCTCGCTTTAGAACACTTTTTTATCGAATATTATGAATTTATAAAACAATAAAAGCTGTCTTAGGACAGCTTTTATTGTTTGAATTTTGAAGCTTTTTAAGCTGAAACTTCTTCAGTTTTTTCTTCTTCCTCACTTTCAACTGTCGCTAAATAACGTTCAGCATCAAGTGCGGCCATACAACCGGTTCCTGCTGCAGTTACTGCTTGGCGATATTCTTTATCTTGAACATCTCCGCTAGCAAAAACTCCCGGAATATTTGTTTTGGTACTTTTTCCTTTGGTAATTAAATATCCGGTATCATCCATATCTAATTCTCCTTTAAAAATTTCGGTATTAGGTTTATGACCAATCGCGATAAAAAGACCTGTAATTTCAATATCTTCTTTTTCACCGGTTTCGTTATTTACCATGCGTAAACCTTCAACTACTTGTTCACCAAGTACTTCTTCTACTTCAGTATTATAACGTAAATCAATATTTTTTGTACTGGTTACACGATGTTGCATTGCTTTTGATGCGCGCATTTCATCTTTACGGACCAACATTGTTACTTTCTCACAAATGTTAGCTAAATAAGTCGCTTCTTCTGCAGCGGTATCGCCACCACCAACAATCGCTACTTTCTGGTTTTTATAGAAAAAACCATCGCAAACCGCACAAGCCGAAACGCCACCGCCACGTAAACGTTGTTCACTTGGCAATCCTAAATATTTTGCCGTTGCCCCGGTAGATATAATAACTGTTTCAGCTTCTACCCAGGTTTTATTATCTACACAAGCTTTATGAATTCCGCCAACTTCTTTGCTAAATTCAACTTCGGTTACCATTCCTATTCGGACTTCGGTTCCAAAACGCTCTGCTTGTTTTTGTAATTGCACCATCATTGTTGGTCCGTCAATTCCTTCAGGATAACCCGGAAAATTATCTACTTCTGTAGTAGTAGTTAACTGTCCGCCCGGCTCCATTCCGGTGTACATTACAGGTTTCATATCGGCTCTCGCAGCATAAATGGCCGCGGTATATCCTGCAGGACCCGAGCCAATGATTAAACATTTTATACGTTCTGGTTTTGTATTCGTCATAATTGTCTTTTTTTCAGAATGTAAAAATAGGAAGAACTATAAAAACCCCCTAAAAATTTTATAAAGAGTTGTTTATAAAGTTATAATTAAAGTCAATATTACTTTTTAGAAAGTAGTGTAGAAGAATCATTCTTATTCAGCTTATTTTAATATTTTTGTGAGAAATAATTCGAATTATGAGTAAAGAAGAAATTTTATCTGCATTAGATAAAAAATACGAAGCCTTAGGAGAAAATCCTGAAACTTATTTAAAAGGATTGCTTCAAGCAAAACCCATTAATTATTGGGATTATATTGATGTAGATGCCTTACTTTCTTTACAAAAACCAAGAACCGATTTTAAAGATGAAGAGATCTTTATTATGTATCATCAAATTACAGAATTGGTTCTGAAACTCATGATTCATGAATTAAAACAACTTACCTTAGAAGGAACTCCAGACGAAGAAATTTTCATCGATAAAGCTAAACGTTTACGACGTTACACCAATTTATTAATGACTTCTTTTGATGTGATGCGTTTCGGAATGAGTTATGACGATTACAATACATTTCGTTCTACTTTAGCACCGGCAAGTGGTTTCCAAAGTGCGCAATTTCGTTACTTAGAAATTTTCTGTACACCGCTAGAGAATTTGGTAAATGAAGAAGGAAAAAAACGACTTCCTGAAAACCCGACTATCGAAGATTATTTTGAAAATATTTACTGGAAAGATGCCGGCCACAATAGAAAAACCGGTAAAAAAACCTTAACACTTCGTTTATTTGAAGAAAAATATTTAGACAGTTTTATTGCGCTCGCTAAAAAATTAAAAGGAAAAACGGTAGCTGAAAAAATTAAAAAGTTTGAGAATCCTTCAGATGAATTTTTAGCAGCTTTACGCGATTTCGATCATTTCTATAATGTAGAATGGCCAATGGTTCATCTTAAAACCGCGCAACATTACCTCGATAAAAAAGGTGAAAATAAAACCGCTACCGGTGGTTCTGAATGGAAAAAATACCTTCACCCTAAATTTCAACAACGTAAATTTTTCCCTGATTTATGGACAGAAAAAGATATTCAAGAATGGGGAATGGAACTTTCCGATTAAACTTTAAAAAAATACTATAGAAAATTATATTTTTTAGTGAGAACCTATAATAGAAATATTGAATTTTCTTTCGAAAATAAATTACAAGCAGAAGAAAGAATAGATAGATATTTAACCTATTATAATTTTCAACGAATAGAAAAAAGTTCAGACAGTATTGTTTACGCTAGAAAAAACTCCCTTCTAGCAGATGGCTGGACAATTAATCCGCTTAAATGGAATACAGAAATTCGTATTATAATTTCTTCAAACAGATTTTTTATAAATTATAAAAATGAAGGAAACGGACAAATTACCCCATTAGCTTTTTCAAATTTGTTCGATAATTTCTTGAAAAACTTGAAATTATCTGTTCTAAAGGGTATAAGCGTAAAAGAAGAAAACAAAAGAGAAATAACTTCAGCTAAAAAACGAATAATTGCTCATGGTGTGGTTTTAATTATCTGCGGTTTTTTCGGCTTAAGTATTGGATATTTTTTTGATAAACTTATTGGAGTTGAATTTTTAAGCATTTTACTCTTTCCATTAGGCTTAATTTTAAGTCAATCTGCAATAAATTTATTTATTGAAGAAAAACTTACCTAAAAACTTCTGAAATTTTATTCCGGAAGATTTTTTTTCGATCACAATAATTTTTAAACCTCTTTCATCATCCGTTAAACAGCAAATATATTCTCAACTTTCGTATTTATTTAACAGAAAAAAAGGCTTATTTTTTTAAATTTAAGAAAACAAAAAATCAAGCGATCTGTTTATGAAAATCAACGATAATCTTCAACTTAAAACTTTTGTTGAATACAAAAAAGCCCATAAAGCCAGTGTCGAAAATCCTGAAGAATTCTGGGCTTCGGTAGCTGAAAAATTTGAATGGAAAAAAAAGTGGGACAAAACTCTAGAATGGGATTTTGAAAAACCCGAAGTAAAATGGTTTCAAGGCGGAAAACTTAATATATCCGAAAATTGTCTGGATCGTCATGTAAAAAATCACCCGAATAAAGAAGCAATTATTTGGGAACCAAACGACCCAAGTGAAGAATCTAGACATATAACCTATAAACAACTACAAATTAAAGTTTGCAATTTCGCGAATGTTTTAAAACAAAACGGAATTGAAAAAGGCGATCGCGTTTGTATCTATATGCCCATGATTCCTGAATTGGCAATCGCGATGTTAGCTTGCGCAAGAATTGGAGCCATTCATTCTATTGTGTTTGCCGGTTTTTCCAGTAAAGCAATTGCTAACCGAATTAATGATGCTGAATGTAAAATGCTTATTACCGCAAACGACTATTATCGCGGAAGAAAATCAATTGAATTAAAAGCTATTTGCGACGAAGCTTTAAAAGAAACTCCTTCCATTGAAACCGTTATCGTTTATCGAAGAACTGTAAACCCAACTCCAATGAAAGAAGGACGCGATAAATTTTGGTTCGATGAATTACAAAAAGCCTATTCTGAATGTGATCCAACAGAAGTAGATGCAGAAGATCCACTTTTTATTTTATATACTTCAGGTTCTACCGGAAAACCAAAAGGAATGGTTCACACCACTGGCGGCTATATGGTTGGAACGACTTACACTTTTCAAAATGTTTTTCAACCAAAAAATGATGATATCTATTGGTGTACCGCAGATATCGGCTGGATTACGGGACATTCCTATATAATTTACGGTCCATTAGCTGCCGGAGCAACAACGGTAATGTTTGAAGGTGTCCCTAGTTATCCCGATTATGATCGCTTTTGGGAAATAATTGAAAAATTTAAAATCACGCATTTTTATACCGCTCCAACTGCTATTCGGTCTTTAGCAAAACAGCCACTTTCTCATGTTGAAAATCACGATTTAAGTTCCTTGAAAGTTTTAGGATCTGTGGGAGAACCGATTAACGAAGAAGCTTGGCATTGGTTTAATGATAATATTGGAAAAGGAAATTGCCCAATTGTTGATACGTGGTGGCAAACGGAAACTGGCGCGATTATGATCTCTCCTTTAGCTGGAATTACAGCTACTCGCCCAACCTTTGCTACTTTTCCACTTCCGGGCGTTCAACCGGCTTTAATGGATGAAGAAGGAAATGAAATTGAATTCAACAACCAAAAAGCGGAAGGAAGATTGGCTATAAAAGCGCCGTGGCCATCAATTGCAAGAACCATTTGGAACGATCACGAGCGCTATAAAAACGTCTATTTTTCAGCTTATAAAAATATGTATTTTACCGGCGATGCGGCTTATCGTGATGCAACCGGAAATTACAGAATAACCGGTCGTGTAGATGATGTTATAATCGTTTCCGGTCATAATCTAGGAACAGCACCGATTGAAAATATTATTAATGAAAATGAAAAAGTATCTGAAAGTGCTATTGTCGGATTTCCACATGAAGTTAAAGGAACTGCACTTTATGCTTATGTGACGTTGTATAATGAAAAAGATGCTTCTGATGCTTTACGCGAAGAAATTAGAGGTGAAATCTCTAAAAGCATTGGTGCGATCGCTAAACCGGAAAAAATTCAGTTTGTGAATGATTTACCAAAAACAAGAAGCGGTAAAATTATGCGTAGAATTCTACGGAAAATCGCTTCTAAAAATACCGATAATTTAGGGGACACTTCTACTCTATTAAACCCTAATGTTGTTCAAGAAATTATGGATAATTCTTTATAAAAAAACAGTGAAAAGGAGATTAGAAAATCGCTATATCTCCTTTTCCTTCTCTTATCACTTCAGGTTCATCGGTGGTTAAATCAATGACTGTCGAGGCTACATTATCACCAAAACCCCCATCAATTACAATATCAACTAATTTATCCCATTTTTCAGCAATTAATTCGGGATCCGTAGTATATTCAATTACTTCGTCATTATCTTTTATTGAGGTAGAAACAATAGGATTTCCTAACGCGCTCACAATTGCTCTGCAAACCGCATTGTCGGGAACACGAATTCCAACAGTTTTTTTCTTTTTAAAAACAGCTGGTAAATTGCTACTTCCCGGTAAAATAAAAGTATAAGGACCAGGTAAATTTCGTTTTAAAATTTTAAAGGTTCGATTATCGATTTGTTTTGAATAATCTGAAAGATTACTTAAATCTTCACAGATAAATGAAAAATTTGCTTTATCGAGTTTTACACCTTTTATTTTAGCGATTTTTTCTAATGCGGAATTATTAGTAATATCGCAACCCAAACCGTAAACGGTATCGGTCGGATAAATTACTAAACCGCCTTTTTTTAAAACATCGACTACTTTTTTTATTGCTTTTGGTGAAGGATTTTCTTCATAAATACGAATAAGTTCAGCCATAAGTATTGGTTTTTTTGACAGCTAAAATTTACGAAAAAAATTAATGTTATTTTTTATTCTTATAAAATTATCCGCAAATTTTCGAAAAGTTTTGCGATAGCATTATAATAATCATTTTGCAGTTTGTTTTGTTTTAATTGTGCATCAATCAATTTATTTTCCCGCGTATTAATAAGGAAAATTGAGCTTTCTCCAAGGTCGAATAAGCGTTTTTCAGCATCAACCATAATTTTATTTTCCTCAATTATATTTTCAATAATGCTTAATTGTTCTTGTAAACTTATAATTTCTCGCTCAATGGCTTTAATTTTATTGGTTAAATTCCATTCCTTTTGAGAAAGTTTATAGTTTGTATTTTCTCGTTTCACTTTTGCCAGCCGGAGTTCTCCGCGTTCTTTCCGAAGAAATAATGGAAAAGAAACGTTTATAGCCGCTTTAAAATCGTTGGTATTTAAATAGCGAGGCTGATCTACTTCTTCAGTTAAAAAATTATATTCTACATTAATATTGGGTAACAAATTATTTTTTCGCAGCTTAATATCTAAATCGTACGACTGGAGATCGTATTCTAAAGAACGAATTTCTGGATGATTGTCTAAATTTTCTGCATTTCCTAGAAATTGCTCGATTCCTAAAATTGCAGGAACCGATTGTGGTGAAATTTCAGGAATTAAATAATCTTCTAATTCTACGGGAACTTCATCGATCCACAAATAATTAGACATCGCCAATTTTGCTTTTTGCAATTGGAAATTGGCTTGCGTTAAATCTAATTGTCTATTCCGAACGGTAATTTTACTTTCTACGGTATCTATAGCGGGCGTTTGCCCAACTTCACTCGTTCTGGAAATTCCGCGGAAACGAACTCTTGCATTTTCTAAAAACTCTTCAAACACATTTTTATTTTCATAATAATATTGCCAATCTGCATACGCTCGTGTGGCTTCAGCTAAAATAGAATTCACTAAAATATCGCGCTCTAATTCATTTTGATCCTTAAGAATTTTTGCTTGCTTTAATGCGTTCATTCTATCATTATAAAGTAAACCTCGAGCCAATTGTACGCTAACGCCGGCATTCCATAAACCATCTTGTGGCGTTGTATTTTGCGGATTTAAATAATAACCATCGTTTTGCTGATAACCCGCTTTTAAATCGATACCATACCAAGTTGGAATTTTAAAACTACCATTCCAAAGTGAATAATAGTCGGTTCCGGTATAATTTTTTTCTTTTACAGAACCTTCTAATTTCGGGTCGAATGCGCCACGAGCTTTTAATAATTTCGCTTCTGCTTCAGAAAGTTTTAAGTTGGCTTGTGCCACTACCGGATGATGTTTTTTTACCATCGCTAAAAATTCAGCTAAAGAAAAAGTTTCAGTCAACTCTTGTGCTTCTTCTTGTGAAAAACCATTTAACGCGAGACCAAATAGTAGTATGAAAGAGAATATAATTCGCATTGTTATGAATTATTTTTCTTTGATTCTTCTGAAGATTTTTCTTTCTGCTGATAATAATTCGGTGGGAAACTGTTCAGTTTTCGCCAAATTTCATACCAGACGGGAACATCGTCTAACAAAGCCAAAGTTCTTGCGCCAGAACCCACACGTAAAGCTTCGGGCCAATCTTTATCGTGTTTTGGATCGGGTTTTAAAAGAATACGATATTTTCCGTTATCGCTGATAAAATTTTCGATAGCAACTACTTTTCCGCCATAAGTTCCGTAGGAAGCATTTGGCCAACCGCTAAATACAATTGCCGGCCAACCATCGAACTGAATTTGAACGTGATCGCCTTTATTTATTAAAGGTAAATCGATTGGACGAATGTAGGTTTCTACCGCAATATTGAAATTTGCCGGCATAATATTAACCAGTTTTTGTCCTTCTTTAAAGGTTTCTCCAATTCCTGAAATAATCGCTTTATTAATGTAGCCATCTTGTGGAGCTCTTACATAATACAATCCTTTTCGTACTTCATAATTACTTCGAGTACTTTGCAATTTTGAAACTTGCGCTTCGGTATCGAATTGTGTAGATAAGGTTGACGAAATTTCACTTTGAATTTTACTTATTTTATTTTCATATTCTGCTTGAATACGATTTATTTCCATTACCGCGTTTAATAATTCATTTTTACTGCTGAGTAAGTTGTTTTCGTATTCTATTACTTTTGCTTGTGTTTCTTGAAGTTTAGACTGTTTTTGTTCAAAATCTAATCGTGATTTTAAACCTTCTTCATAGAGCTCTTCAATTCGGTTGTATTGTTTTTCAGCGATCGATAAATTTACGCGTTCAGCTTCTAAAGCTATGCTATCACTTTTAATTTTAAGTTCGGCTTGTTTTCGTTTATTTCTAGTTTGTTCTAATTTTAAAGCACGTTCTTGCCGGGTTGCTTTTAATTGATTTTGTAGGGCTTTTACTTTATCTGCGTAAGATTCAGCTGAACTGGTTTTTGAATTTATTTGCGAATCTGTTCTTTCAATTAACAAGGGATCGAAATATTCATTTTTCACCTCATTAATTTGTAAAATGGTATCGCCTTTCTTAACAAAATCTCCTTCTTGTACAAACCATTTTTCAATCTGTCCGGGAATTGGCGATTGCAAAGTTTGCGGACGCTGATCTGGCGAAAGTGTAGTTACGTAACCTTTACTTTCGATCGTTTGCGTCCACGGAAGGAAAAGAACAATGAGTAAAAAAATGCTAACACCCAGCAAAATACGCGAGAGTAAACTGTGCGTTTGCTTTTTTACAATAGATGAATAGGCTGTAAATTTTGAAAAATTCACTTTTTCGCCATCATCAATATCATCACGATTATTTAAGTTAAGCATATTTTATCCTTTTTTTGAATTCAGTTGAATGCTATCAATCGGCATGTTTATCTTTTCGGTGGTCGCAATTAAAACTGAAATTTTATATTTTTCAGCGAAACTCAACAATGCTTCAAATTCTTTTTCGGTGTTTAAAAATCCTTCTTCAATAAAAAGCAAGGAAGGTTTTTTAAGCAAGGCACGAATTAAACAAATTTTTCTAGCAACTGGTTTGCTGATTAATTTACTGCCCGGAAAAACATACGTGTTTATGGTTTCGGGAAGTTTTTGAATCTCGTTAAGCACATCAAATTCTTCTAATAAATCATACACTAAATTTTCTGAAACCGTTAAGTTGTTAAGTACTAGATTTTGCCAAAGTGTCCCTTCAAAAAAATAATCGGTATGCGAAACCAAAGCAATTCTTCTTCGATATTCATCTAAACTTATGGTCGAAATTTCTTTACGATCAAGATATACTTTACCTTGTTTCGATTTTTTCATTCCGGTTAAATAATGATAGAGATCGTAAATTTTTTGATGGCTCGCAATAATATTTAAACGTGAATTTTCTTTAATTTTAATCGTCTCGACAACTTGATTATCAAGCGTTAATTCTTCAGCTATAAGTGGAAAGATAGAAAGTTCGTCTGCATTTGCGTCTGCTTTTCGGTCAAGTTTTTTTGAAGTAACCTCATCAATTTTTTCTACGGCCGTGGCAACATCATAAATAGTTTCTAAACTCAGCATAATTTTTTCAACTGAATTAATTATTAAAATGATAATAATTTCTGAAGCCACAAACTGACCAATATTCATTTGCTGATTTAATACCAATAAACCGCCAATTAGCAGCAAACCTAAAATTACAATCACCTTAAAAGCCACCATTTGTTTAAATTGGTGTTTTACAACTTTAAAGTGCGTTTGGCGGTATTTCAGGTATTTTTCAACTAATTTATTATTTTTATTTTGCTCAAATTCATTAGAAGAAATCTTAAAGGTTTTAAAATTATTAGCGACTTGTTGAATCCAATAAGCGACTAAATATTTACTTTTAGATTCTTGAATACTGGTTTCTAAAGCTTTATTAAGACTAAGCTTAAAGAAAATATATAAAAGAATTAAAAGAAAAGAACCTAAGGCGATAAAGAATGGATGGTAAAATGAAAGCAGCAATAAACCAAAAATAATTTGAATAACCGCGGTTGGGAAATCTAGCAGTAATTTCTCAAGTCCTTTTTGTAACGTCAAGACATCAAAAAAACGGTTAGAAAGTTCTGGCGGATAGCGATCTTCTAACTCACGAACGCGCATTTTTGGAAATCGGTAAATAAACTCAAACGATGCTCGTGCAAAAACTTTTTCTTGAATATTTTCTACAATATCTAATTGCAAAACCTGCAAAGCTCCCACGAAAAAAACGCCAATAGTTACCAAAAAGGTAAGCAAAATCCAAGAAGAAGACACTTGCGCTCCTTGAATCATATTAATAATCGCTTGAATTCCTAACGGAAGCGTAAGACTTATAATTCCCGCAAAAATTGCATAGTAAAGTACCTGGAAAATATCTTTCCGCTCAAGTTTTAAGAGATTATAAAGCTTTCCCCAAGCTGAAATTTGATCTTTATTGCTCATAAATTTTTGACTACTTATTAAAAATGAGATTTAAAAAGAAGTTTGAAATCGGTTCTTTTTCATTTGATTTATTAAAATCTGACAATTGTGGAAAATGCTGATATAAAAAATGTTGTTTTAAAGTTCCTTGCAAAATAGTGTTTGCGAGTGTTAACGGATATTTATAAGACGGATTATAATTTGTTATAAGTTCTGCCAAATGTTCAATTAAACGTTTATATATAGTGAAATATCCATTTTTATTTTCTTCATCGACCTCTTTGGTTTGAAAAGCTTTTGAATATTCTTGAACTATAATATAATGTAATTCTTCCTCATTAATAAATCCAAAAGATTCATCTTTTTTTGGAGTTTCGGTAATTGCTTTAATAGCTCTTACCAAAACTTCTTTATCATCTTCAATATTTGCGGTTCTTATAATTAATTTATGCTCTAGCCAACCCCAATACCACGAAATTAAATATAACATAAGCATATGTTTATTTTCAAAATAGCGATAAATAGAACTTTCGTTAGATTTAATTTCTGAAGCCAACTTTTTGAATGTTAAACATTCTAATCCGTTTTTACTAATGTATAAAATGGAATGTTCTAAGATTCTTCTTCCTAATTTGGAGGACTGCGGATCTTTTTTATAAATATTCTCCGGAATTAGTAAAGTTAAATTCGCAAGCATGAATCACATTATTAAACATTAAGCACGCAAATCTAAAAGTATTACTTTCATTTTTAAAATAAAAATAAAAAAAATAGCTTTTATTTAACAATTGTAAAAGCTACTTTGAATTTGTAATTAGGCTTTTTCAACTTCACTTTCAAGTTTTAAGACCTTGCTTCCATCGTCTTGTTTTATGAATAATGCTTTGTTGCCTTCTTCTCCTTTTCGGGTAATTTTACTGCCGTCGATGGTTTTGGTAATTTCTTTTGTATAGGTTTCTTCAACTTTTCCTGTGGCAGTTCCGTTGCCCCATTTCCATTGAACCCTACTTCCTTCTTTTATCATTTTTTAGAGAAAAGATAAGTATTTTATACTTTACCTATTTTGAGTCTAACAGAATTTTAACCTATAAAACTTTCAGTTTAGCAAAACGTAAAAGTAATTTTTTTAAGCCGCCATTTTCAAAATCGATTTCGGCTTTTTTATCTTGCCCGACTCCTTCGATGCTCAATATTTTTCCTTTTCCAAATCGCATATGTTCTACTTCTTGTCCGCTTTCTAATTGCAGCGCGGGCGAATCACTTTTGCTTGGTTTATCTGCATCGGTTGGCCGTAACCTTCTCAATTTCCGCAATTGTTCTTCAGTGGGTTTATGAGCTGGTGGCGGAGTTCCTCGTTTAGGTTTTGTTTGCCGTAATTTACTTTTATCTACTTCACCAAAAATATCAGAATCAATAAGTGGTTTATATTTATAATCGTCTTGCGGAACCATTAAATCTAAAAACTTCTCGTCTATTTCTTCAATAAAACGGCTCGGTTCGGCATCAATTAATTTTCCCCAACGGTAGCGTGATTGTGTATACGTAAGATAAGCTTGTTTTTCGGCTCGAGTTAAAGCCACATAAAATAAACGGCGTTCTTCTTCTAATTCTGAACGCGTATTCATACTCATTCCCGACGGAAATAAATCTTCTTCCATCCCAACAATATAAACGTATGGAAATTCTAATCCTTTTGCTAAATGAATAGTCATTAGCGCTACACGATCTTCATCGCCGGTATCTTTGTCCATATCGGTTGCTAAAGCAACATCTTCTAAAAATTCGGTTAACGAACCATCGGCATCGGCGAGTTCTTTTTGTCCTTCCACAAAATCGCTCATTCCGTTAAGCAATTCTTCTATATTTTCTATCCGGGCAATTCCTTCAGGGGTTCCGTCTTTTTTTAATTCTTGTAATAAACCTGTTTTTTTCGCTACGGTTTCAGCAACGGTAAAAGCATCTTTATTTTCAGCAATTAACTGAAAATGCTTAATCATATTCGAAAAATTGGTCAGTTTATTTTTAGTTCCTTTATTTATTTTGAGATCAATTTTTTCAATGTTTTCTATGACCTCAAAAATGGAACGTTTGTAGTGATTTGCAGCGAGTGAAAGTTTATCCATCGTGGTCGCGCCAATTCCTCTCGCCGGATAATTAATGACGCGCTTTAGCGCTTCTTCATCTTTCGGGTTCACAATTAATCGCAAATATGCCAAGACATCTTTAATTTCTTTTCGCTGATAAAAGGAAAGTCCGCCATAAATTCTATACGGAATATCTTTTTTTCGTAGCGCATCTTCCATCGCTCTACTTTGCGCATTTGTTCGGTATAAAATGGCAAAATCTCCATTCTGAAGTTGATGCTCCATTTTATTTTCAAAAATAGAACTCGCCACAAAACGGCCTTCTTCTCCATCGGTTAGCAAGCGGTTAACGATTATTTTTCCGCCATCTTCATTTTGCGTCCAAACGACTTTGTCTAATTTGGTTTGATTTTTATCGATGACTGAATTTGCCGCGTTCACGATATTTTTTGTGGAACGATAATTTTGTTCTAGTCGATACATTTCAACGCCATCATAATCACGCTGAAAGTTTAAAATGTTATTGATATTCGCTCCACGGAAAGCGTAAATACTTTGTGCATCGTCACCCACCACACAAATATTTTGAAATTTATCGCTCAAGGCTTTTACAATCAAATATTGCGAATGATTAGTATCTTGATACTCATCTACCAAAATATAGCGAAAACGATTTTGGTATTTCTGAAGCACTTCCGGAAAACGCGTTAATAATTCGTTGGTTTTCAAAAGTAAATCGTCAAAATCCATCGCTCCAGCTTTAAAACAGCGGTCCACGTAATTCTGATAAATTTCTCCCAATCGCGGACGCTTAGCCATCGCATCTGCTTCTTGCAATTCAGCATTTTGGAAATACGCCTTCACAGTAATCAAGCTATTTTTATAGGAAGAAATTCGGGAATAAACTTGTTTATATTTATACACATCTTTATCCAAGCCCATTTCTTTAATAATCGCAGAAATTAAACGCTGAGAATCTTGCGTATCATAAATGGTAAAATTGGAAGGGTAACCTAATTTATCGGCTTCAAAACGAAGAATTTTAGCAAAAATAGAGTGAAAAGTTCCCATCCATAAATTCTTCGCTTCGCTATTCCCCACAATACTCGCGATACGACTTTTCATTTCGCGCGCCGCTTTATTGGTAAAGGTAAGCGACAAAATATTAAACGGATCTACACCTTTACTCATTAAATAAGCAATTCTATAGGTAAGCACTCTGGTTTTACCAGAACCCGCTCCGGCAATTACAATTAAAGGTCCTTCTTTATGCAATACGGGCGCTAATTGCGCTTCATTTAACTCTGCTAAATACTTTTCCAATTTTCTTCCGTTTTAAGGCGTGAATTTACCAAAAATGATAAAAATGAATTATAGAAATACTACTATTTTATAAACAAATTGGCTTATTGCAAGTTTATAGCCGTATTTTTAAATATATTAGCACAACCCAAGTTTTCAAAATATTTTATGGATAGCATTCTAACTTTTTTAGGAGCAATTACGTGGTGGCAATGGATTCTAATTTTTGTAGTTCTTGTTGCTATAAAAGATGTTTTTTTTAATAAAACACATACTATAAAACATAATTTTCCGGTAGTGGGAAATCTAAGGTATTTTCTTGAAAGTATTGGTCCAGAATTAAGGCAATATATTGTAGCGAACAATCGAGAAGAATTACCTTTTGATCGTATTCAACGAAGTTGGGTTTATGCTTCAGCAAAAAATGCGAATAATTATGAAGGCTTTGGGACCGATCGCGATATTAATGAAACCAATTATATTTTTGTTAATAATGCGATGATTCCTTATGTAATGCCTGAAAAGCATCCAAATAGGAAGGATCCTTATTTTTTACCCTGCGCAAAAGTGATGGGATTAGCCAATAACCGAAAAAAACCTTACAGACCTGCTTCTGTAATTAATGTTTCCGCAATGAGTTTCGGAAGTCTTTCCGCGAGAGCTATTGCCTCATTAAATAAAGGTGTAAAAAAAGCTTCAGCATATCACAATACGGGTGAAGGCGGTTTATCGCCGTATCATCAACAAGGCGGAGATATTATTTTTCAAATAGGAACGGCTTATTTCGGAATTCGCGATGAAAACGGAAACTTTTCCATGGAATCCTTAAAAAAATTAGTGGAAGATAATCCTAGTATTAAAGCGATTGAAATAAAACTCTCGCAAGGTGCAAAACCAGGAAAAGGAGGCGTTTTACCCGGAACAAAAGTTACAAAAGAAATTGCGAATATTAGAAAAATTCCGATGGGAAAAGATGCAATTTCTCCTCCTTATCACACTGCTTTTAATGGAACACAAGGTTTAATTGATTTTATTGAAGATATTGCTGCAGAAACCGGTTTACCTGTAGGAATTAAAGCTGCGATTGGTAAAATGGATCAATGGCACGAATTAGCCCTTTTAATAAAACAGCAAGAAAAAGGACCAGATTTTATAACTATAGACGGCGGCGAAGGTGGAACCGGTGCAGCGCCACCGAGTTTTGCAGATCACGTTTCTTTACCGTTCGCTTATGGATTTAGAGATTTATACAAAGTTTTTAAAAATCATGATCTTACTGATAAAATTGTTTTCATCGGGAGTGGAAAATTAGGTTTCCCATCCAAAGCTGCAATGGCTTTTTCGATGGGTGTAGATTGTATAAATGTAGCTAGAGAAGCAATGTTAAGCGTGGGTTGTATTCAAGCAAAATCGTGTCATACCAATACTTGCCCTACCGGAGTTGCTACGCAAAGTAAATGGTTACAAGCAGGAATTAATGTTACCGAAAAAGCTGAACGGGTTAATTTTTACTTTAAAAACTTTAGAAAAGAATTTATCGAAGTAACGCACGCCTGCGGTTACGAACATCCGTGTCAATTTACGATGGATGATGTAGATATTAATTTAAGCGATCAAGATTTTACCAAAACTTTAGCTGCTGCTTATGAGTATCATAAAGTGGAAGTTCCTTTTGAAGGAATTCGTGCTTTGCAAAAATGTAAGTATCTTGGCGGAAATTATAATAAAAAACAATCTGAATCTTCAATAAATAAAGAAGAAGTACGTTACTAAACTGCAAACTAACTTTAGCATTTTTACTATGGAAGGAATCGATTTCATGCAAATCTTATTTTACGTTTTACCGGCTGTAATTATTGGAATTATCGCTTTTTATTTTTTCAGTTCACATTTGAATAACGAAGAAAAAATGCGTTATTTTTTAATGAAACGCGATAGTCAAAAAGAAGCAATTCCATTTAAATTACAAGCCTTAGAGCGAATGACACTTTTTATGGAACGCATAAATCCAGGAAATTTATTAGTAAGAATTAAACCTTATAACGATAATAAACACGATTACGAGAACTTGCTAATTCAGCAGATTGAAAAAGAATTCGAACATAACTTAGCACAACAAATTTATGTAAGCGATAAATGTTGGCATGCCATTCGGGCGACAAAAAACGCTACCATTTCTTTAATTAGAAAAACTAATATGAGTGATAAAGTTGACTCACCCGATAAACTTCGTGAAGTTATTTTAACAGATTTGTTAGATAAAAGCGCACCTAGCGAAACTGGTTTAGCTTATATAAAAAAAGAAGTTGAAAGCATTTTGTAGCTTACCGATCTTTCAATTCATTTTCTTTTGATTCTTGTGCTTTTTTAGCCGCATAATTAAAGCCTTGTTGCCACCAGTTCGTCATGAGTTCTTTATTAAAAACCAGTGAATTTTCGGTTAATTTACTTGGTGTATAATAAAGGTTAAGCACCACATCTTTATTTACCGCAGCTAATTTACCTTCAATAATATTGCTTCGTTCAATCTGGTCGATTACAAAACCATATAAATTAACCATTAAAGAGAACGGGTTTTTCCCCAATACTTTAGTATGTTCCATATTTTCAGATTCTAAAATAATCGCATCAATTTCTGTAGCGCCACGCCGAATCGCTTCCCGAATCGGAACCACACTTCCGAAACCGCCATCGGCATATTCACAATCATTTTTATTTACCAAACTCATAAACGGCACATAATTACAAGATATCCAAATCCAATCGCAAAAATCTTCATAAGAACAATCGTGAATGCTCTTATATTCTACTATATTTTTAGTAAGGTTCGAAACCGTTATCACAAGATCTTTAACATTTCTCTTTGCAAACTCAAATTCTGCTTCGGTAATATTTTTTTGAATAAGTTTGCGTAAATTCTTGCTCTCACCAAATGTGCGTTTACTTTTTAAAAATTGCAGTATCGTATTTAAATAATTTATCGTAACATATTCACGGTTTTTCTTATGCCGAATTATAAACGGATTTAAACTAAAAATACTGCTCTGTTTAACGTTGGTATAAATTGTATGAAGCTTATAAATATTATCTACAGCCAAGTGAGTCAATAATAGACTTCCGGTAGACGAGCCTACAAACATATCATATTTACGCTGTTGCATTCTTATAAGATGCTCTGCTACGCCACCTGCGTATGCTCCTTTACTTCCACCGCCAGAAATTACCAATGCTCGCATTATTAAATTTGTTTTTGTAAATATTCTTGTTGGGTTTCAGAAAATTCATTTTTTAGCTGAAGAATTCGTTCTCGATGATAACTATTCGACAGTAATTCTTTTAATAATTCTCGACAAAAATTTCTGAATCGCCAAACCTGATGTTCGCAACCTTGCAACAAATCTTTATAATTCTCTTCGGAAAACGAGTCAATTTGAAATAAATATCCAAATGCATTTTCGCGAATTTCATAAGCAAATTTTGGCGAAGTATATCCTGAAAGTCGTTTATACACCTGCTGCTTTTTCTGCGGCTGGTAATCTTGCGTGACCAAGTTAAGTGTTAGCCATAATAATTCTATATTTTTATTGCTGAAACCTTCCACACCGGCTAATTCATTTAAATATTGATGCCTTTTTTCAGGAAAATTTTGCCATAAATTAAATAAGGCTTTTTCTTTCGTTAAGTATGAATCGTCTTTTAATAATCTTTCATATTCACTTTGTAATTCTCGCGGAATATCGGTTAAAGTTGAAGCAATTGCTTGCCGAACTAAAATCGTATTTGTCGCAAAAGCTTTTTTGTAAAGTTCGATAACTCGCCGCGGATTTTCTTCTGCTAATTGATAAACCACTTCCTGCCCAATATATTCATTTACCGGAAAGTTTAACGCCGTTCCCAAAGCAGTTCGTTTATCTGATAATTCACTTTTCCGTAAAGCTGAAACCTGAAAATACTTCAGCATAAAAGGTGATTTTTTTAAAGATTCTAAGGCTTGTGTAGCTTTAAAAGCCGATTGTTTTAGCCAATCGTTTACAAATTCGGTTAAATCTTTTCCGCTGGCTTTTTCCATTTCTTCAATAAAATCTGATGTTTCAACATTTCCGTAAGCATTTTTCAGTAAATAAGTTTGTACTCCTTTTTTAAAAGCTTCTGCTCCTACTTTTTCTCGCAAAACATGTAATGCCCAAGCGCCTTTTTGGTAAAAAGTAAGCGAACTTGCTTTTTCGTTTAATAAAGATTCACCTTTTCCATTATCGCTCATTTCGCGCAACTGCTCGGCGGTTTCATATAATTTATGATAATAGTAATCTTCACCAAATATTTCTTTTTCAGCTAATAAAGCGTAGAAAGTTGCAAAACCTTCTTGAAGCCAATGATGTTTGGAAGATTTTTCGGTAACAAAATCGCCAAACCATTGATGTGCTAATTCGTGAGCGTTTACGTTAACATAATTCCGGTCGATAAATCCTATGGAATCGGTCATACACATATCTGAAAAAATCGTAGCAGTTGTATTTTCCATTCCTGCATAAAGAAAATCACGCACCGGAATTTGTTTATAATTTTGCCACGGAAAAGGAACGCCAATTTCCTTTTCAAAAAAATCGAAAATTTGTTGTGAATAGCGATAAGTTGGTTCTACTTTTAGTGAATCTTTCGGTTCAAAATATAGTTTCATCGGAATTCCACTAGCTGAAGAAATTTCTTTAGCTTGAAAATTTCCAAAGACAACCGCGACTAAATAACTGCTCATCGGATTTTTCATATCAAATTTCCAAGTCGTCGTTTCAGCTTCAGTATTTTTTTCAACTAATTTTCCATTAGCGATTAGCGTATAATTTTTAGGAATTTTATAGGAAAGATCGAATTCAATTTTATCGTTTAAATCGTCAATACTCGGTAGCCAATACGAAGTGTATTTTCCTTGACCTTGGGTAAATACCTGATTGCTTCCTTCATTTTGCCAACCCACAAAGTACATGGTTTGTTTAGGAGTTACGGAATAATTAAATTTTATTGAATACTTCTTATCGGCTTTAAAATTCTTTATAATCCAAATTTTATCTTCACCAGCATGTAATTTAACTTTTAAAGGTGAATTTTTAGCAAGTGAAATACTCATTTTTTTGGCGTCTAAAAAAATAGAATCGGTGTTTTTCTTTACGGTAAATTCTACGGTTAAGTTGCCGTTTACCAATTCTTGTTCGGGTAAAATTTCAATATTTCCTTCAATTTTAGTAAAATCTACTTTTTCGGTCTGTTGTGAAAAAATAACCTGAATAAAAAGTAAAAAAACAATTCCCAAAAAATACTTCATAGTTTCTGAATTCAACCTTCCGCAAAATACAAAAAATCGTTTTCTCTCTTGCAGTTATTTCATTTTAGAAGTTTTCCTATCTTCGTTTTATGAATTCAGGAAATCTGCAAACTCCCATAGATTATCTAAAAGGCGTTGGGCCAAATCGAGCCGATTTACTTCGGAAAGAATTGGGGATTCATACATTTGGCGACTTACTGAATTTATTTCCAAACCGTTATATCGACAAAACGCGTTATTATAAAATAAACGAGCTTCAACAAAATTCTGCTGAAGTTCAAATCGTCGGAAAAATAACACACATAAAATCGGTTGCGCAAAAACGAGGAAAACGCTTGGTAGCTGACTTTGTAGATGAAACCGGAAAAATGGAATTGGTTTGGTTTCGCGGACATAAATGGTTAAAAGAAAGCTTAAAAATTAATGAACCTTATATAATTTTCGGAAAAATAAATTGGTTTAATGGCAGTTTTTCGATGCCGCATCCCGATATGGAATTGCTAAAAGAGCATCAGAAAAATATGCTCGTGGCGATGCAGCCTATTTATCCTTCCACCGAAAAATTAGGCAATCGTGGTATTAGCAATCGCGTAATCATAAAAATTATTCAGCAGGTTTTTCTAGAAAACAAAAAAGGATTTTTAGAAACCTTGCCGCAATCGCTTCGAAAAGAATTAA
Source organism: Mesonia maritima (assembly GCF_042433895.1). NCBI lineage: Bacteria > Pseudomonadati > Bacteroidota > Flavobacteriia > Flavobacteriales > Flavobacteriaceae > Mesonia > Mesonia maritima. The sequence continues at coordinate 149,874 of NZ_JBHLUA010000003.1, forward strand.
AATTAATTTCAAAAACCGAAGCACTTTTTAATGTGCATTTTCCGCAATCGGCAGAAAAATTAACACAAGCACAATTCCGTTTAAAATTTGAAGAGCTTTTTTATATTCAGCTTCAATTATTGGTTAAAAATAGATTACGAAAACAAAAAATTAAAGGTTTTGTTTTCGAGGAAGTCGGCGAATATTTTAATCAGTTTTATAAAAATTTTCTTCCGTTTGAATTAACCAATGCGCAAAAACGAGTTGTCAAAGAAATTAGAAACGATTTAGGAACTGGCGCACAAATGAATCGTTTATTGCAAGGTGACGTGGGTTCAGGAAAAACTATTGTCGCTTTTATGTCGTGTTTGCTGGCGCTAGATAATAAGTTTCAGTCGTGTATTATGGCGCCAACCGAAATTTTAGCAACGCAACATTTTAACGGTTTACTAGAATGGTGCGAAAAACTAGGAATCACGATTGAATTGCTAACCGGTTCCACAAAAAAATCTGCACGAAAAATTATTCATGAAAATTTAGAATCGGGTGAACTTCATATTCTTGTCGGAACACACGCACTATTAGAAGATAAAGTTCAGTTTCAAAATTTAGGACTCGCTATAATTGATGAACAACACCGTTTTGGCGTGGCGCAACGTGCTAAACTTTGGAAGAAAAATACCATTCCGCCGCACGTTTTAGTAATGACGGCAACTCCAATTCCACGAACTTTAGCGATGAGTTTGTATGGCGATTTAGATATTTCTGTAATTGATGAATTACCGCCGGGAAGAAAATCGATTAAAACAGTGCATCGTTTTGATAATAATAGATTGAAGGTTTTTCGATTTATTCGTGATGAAATAAAAAAGGGAAGACAAATTTACATCGTTTATCCTTTAATTGAAGAAAGCGAAACGATGGATTACAAAGATTTAATGGATGGTTACGAAAGTATTGCACGCGATTTCCCAATGCCAGAATACCAAATTTCTATAGTTCACGGAAAAATGAAACCTGCCGATAAAGATTATGAAATGACTCGTTTTGCAAATGGCGAAACGCAAATTATGGTAGCGACAACGGTAATTGAAGTCGGCGTAAATGTACCAAATGCCAGTGTAATGATTATTGAAAGTGCAGAACGTTTTGGGCTTTCACAATTACACCAATTGCGTGGCCGTGTGGGCCGTGGCGCTGAACAAAGTTATTGCATTTTAATGACCGGACACAAACTTTCTAACGATAGTAAAACGCGTTTAGAAACAATGGTAAAAACCAACGACGGTTTCGAAATTGCAGAAGTAGATTTAAAATTACGAGGGCCCGGAGATATTATGGGAACGCAACAAAGTGGCGTTTTAAATTTAAAAATCGCTGATATTGTAAAAGACAATCAGATTTTAAAAACTGCACGCTTTTATGCGATGAAACTATTGAAAGACGATCCGAATTTAGAAGAGAAAGATCATAAAATTGTGCGTTATACCTATAATCTTATCGCTAAAGACAAAACCATTTGGAATTATATTAGTTGATTGGGAATATTTATTCAAGTGTTCAAAAATTTTTAGGCCTTTTTTGTTGGCTAGTGCAGCTTGCAATTTCTTTTATTCTTTTTTGTCGCGTTTCCGTTCGTTTGGCAAGCACTATCCATTGCAACATCGATTTTTTAACCGATTTACTTAAGCTTAAAAAGTAAGTTTTGGAATTTGGGTGATTGTTAAATTCCATTTCTAAATCTGAAGGAATTTCTAAATTTTCTACACTGTCTAAAATTGTCCACGAACCATTTTCTTTAGCTATTGCAATACTTTTTATTCCTGCTTCAGCAAGCCATCCTGCTTTGCTTAATTTTTCAATAGTATCTTTATTAATTTTTGACCAAGTACTATTTGGTTTACGTTTGCTAAAATACTGTCGATATTTTGTAGAATCAATTGGTTTTTTGAGACTATCAATCCAACCAAAACAAAGTGCTTCTTCAACAGCTTCACTCCAAGTCAAATTAAATTTTTCAGCACTTTTCTTATGAATAATTAACCAAATGCCATCTTTTTCTAGATGGTTTTCTTTCAGCCAATTTCTCCAGTCATTTTTATTTGTAGGACAATAGTCTGTAATTTCTTTCATTTTACTGTTCAACTAAAAAAAATTGAATTTTTACTATTTCTTTTTTTCAAAAACAAATAAAACCTCTTCATTATCATCAGCAATTCTAGCTTTTAAATTTTCCCCATTAAATTCATATGCAATTATTTTCGGGAATGGATTTTTATTATTCCGCGCTTTAAAATTATTTTTCTCCATTACTTCAATAGGAAATAAAACCGGCTCTTCATTAACACCTTCTACTTGAAATATCCACGTTTCATTTTTCTTTAGTAAGCTTAGGTTTTCTTTAAAAATAGTATCGCCATTTTTTAATGTAAAACCGATTCCTTTGTAATTTTCAGCAGCAACTTTTTGCCAGTTTTCATACGTATTTTCTGAAGGCTTATCATTAATTCGTTGCCAATTTCCAACAAGCCAATCAAAAGTAGGTTCTTGGTTTTCACAACTTATAAATGTGCCAAAAATTACGATTGAAATAATTAAAATAGATTTTTTCATAAAAAGAAAAATTAGTTCTTAAAGATAAGCCTAAATTCAATTCAATATTTCAAAAAACCTAGCCATATTTTGCTTCTAGATTTGCCAAAATTAATCCTATCTTTGCCAACCGAAAAAAGCACATAATTCATGAAAGTTTCATACAACTGGATAAAACAATTTATAAAAACCGATTGGAATGCCGAAAAGACCGGAGAACTCTTAACTGATCTTGGTTTAGAGGTTGAAGGAATAGACAAATTTGAATCTGTAAAAGGCGGCTTGGAAGGAATTGTGGTAGGTCACGTGCTTACCTGCGAAAACCACGAAAACGCCGATCGCTTAAAAGTAACTACGGTTGAAATTGGTGAAGATGAACCGGTACAAATTGTATGCGGCGCGCCAAATGTAGAAGCAGGTCAAAATGTTCCGGTCGCTACCGTGGGTACAACTTTATATACCGAAAACGGCGAAGCTTGGAAAATTAAAAAAGGAAAAATTCGTGGTGAAGTGAGCAACGGAATGATTTGCGCCGAAGACGAATTAGGCTTAGGAAAAAGTCACGACGGAATTATGGTGCTTGATGAAAAACTTTCTCCGGGAACACCTCTAAAAAAAGTTTTTGATGTTGAAACCGATCACGTTTTTGAAATCGGTTTAACACCAAACAGAGCCGATGCAATGAGTCATTATGGTGTAGCACGCGATTTAAAAGCAGGTTTTATTCAGCAGGAAATAAATACCGCTTTAGATTCTCCATCGGTAAGTAATTTTCACGTAGAAAATAGAAGCCGAAGAATTTTAATTGAAGTTGAAGATTACGATTTAGCACCGCGTTATTGCGGAGTTACTATTTCTGAAATAAAAGTTGGTCCGTCTCCAAAATGGATACAAAACAGATTAAAAGCGATAGGAATTACCCCAAAAAATAACGTAGTTGATGTAACCAATTACGTAATGCACGAGTTAGGACAACCGCTTCACGCTTTCGATGCCGATTATATTTCTGGAAATAAAATAAAAGTTCAGCGTGCAAAAGCTGGAACAAAATTCACAACGTTAGATGAAGTCGAACGTGAATTACACGAAGACGATTTAATGATTTGCGATGTTGAAAAACCGCTTTGTATTGCTGGTGTTTTTGGTGGTCTACATTCTGGAGTGACCGAAAAAACAAGTACCGTTTTCTTAGAAAGCGCTTATTTTAATCCGGTAAGTATTCGAAAAACTGCTAAAAGACACGGTTTAAATACCGATGCTTCTTTTCGATTTGAGCGCGGAATTGACCCGAATATTACAAAATATGCTTTGCGAAGAGCTGCACTTTTAATTCAGCAAACCGCTGGCGGCTATGTTTCTAGTGATATTGATGATGTTTATCCGAAAAAAATTGAAGATTTTCAGGTGTTTTTAACCTTCGATAAAATCAATAAATTAATCGGACAAGAAATAGAGCAAGAAACCATAAAATCTATTTTAGCTTCCTTAGAAATTCGCGTAAATAATGTTACCGAAAGCGGATTAGGGTTAACCATTCCAGCTTACCGCGTAGATGTCCAACGTGAAGTTGATGTTATTGAAGAAATTTTACGCGTTTACGGATATAATAATATCGAGTTTAATGAAAAGTTGAACGCTTCGATTTCTAATTCTACGCGATTTGAAGATTATAAACTTCAGAATATAATTGCGCATCAATTGGTAGGACAAGGTTTTTACGAAATGATGGCAAATTCACTTACCAGCAAAAATTATGTAGATTTTTCTGAAGATTTAAATGCCGCGCATAATGTAGAGATGCTAAATCCGTTAAGTCAAGATTTATCGGTAATGCGCCAATCTTTATTATTCAGTGCTTTAGAAGCTGCTGCGTATAATATTAACCGTAAAAATGAGAATTTAAAATTCTTTGAGTTCGGAAAAACATACCATAATTTTTCATCGGGAAGAACAGAGCAAAAACACCTTTCACTTTTAATTAGTGGTAAAAGAACGCAAGAACGCTGGAACAGTCCGGAGAAAAAAAGTGATTTTTTTTTTACAAAAGGAGTTATCACTAGTGTTTTAGAACGTTTAGGAATTACCGAAATTTCCTTTAAGCCGAATTCTTCCACTAATTTTTCTGAAGGTTTAGCGCTTTATTTTCAAAAAAATAAATTAGTAGAATTTGGAGTTGTCAAAAAATCTTTACTGAAAAAATTTGATATCGAAGAGGAGATAATTTTTGCAGACTTCAATTGGAATAACGTTATAGAAGTTGTAAAAAATCAAAATATTTCGTTTAAACCCATAGCTAAATTTCCATCTGTACGAAGAGATTTTGCACTATTATTAGATCAATCGGTAAGCTTTCAAGATATTTATGATATAGCCGTAAAAAGCGAAAAGAAAATTTTGAAACAAGTAGAACTTTTTGATGTTTATGAAGGCAAAAAATTACCGGAAGGCAAAAAAAGTTATGCAGTTAGTTTTACATTTTTAGATGAACATAAAACCTTAACCGACAAACAAGTTGACAAGGTGATGAATAAATTTCAAACACAATTTGAAAAGCAATTAAACGCTTCACTTCGTTAAAAGAAATTAGAAGTTTGAAAAGCCGATTATTTTCTGATAATCGGCTTTTTGTATGTCGAAAAATAGTAATTTTAAAATATTCAACTTAAAAATTGCTATGGAAATTAATAAAGAATTCATTATTAAAATGGCAGAAAACTTAATTCCGCTTCATCGGTTTTTAGGTTTAAAAGTAATCGAATTAGAAGAAGGTTTTGCACGGGTAAAAGTTCCGTTTAAAAAAGAAGTTGTAGGCGATATTAGAAACGACCGTTGGCACGGGGGAATAATTGCCACCGTTATGGATTCTGTTGGCGGAATTGTAGGAAGCACGTACAGCACTTCAACCAAAGACAAAATGGCAACCATCGATATGCGAATAGATTATTTAAAAGCAGCTAAAGATGCGGCTTTAATTGTGGAAGGAGAATTGGTTCGATTAGGAAATAGAATAATGGTGGTGCGAATGCGCGCTTTTTCAGAAGGTGAAGAAGATACATTAATTGCTGAAGGAAAGGGCGTTTATAATTTTATTAGAATGCAGAAAAAAAGCGATCATTAACCGATCGCTTTTTCATTCTTCTTCGCTGTATAATTTTCCGAAGAAAATTATTTTTTTGGTAATAAAACCGTATCAATTACGTGAATTACTCCGTTAGATTGCATTACATCGGCAATTGTAACGGTTGCAACATTTCCTGCCACGTCTTTAATTTTTACCATATCGCCATCCATCATTGCGGTTAATTCTTCACCGTTTACTGTTTTAAAGGTGAATTTTCCGTCATTTTTCTTAATCATTTTCATGATTTTTCGTGCAGTCCATTTGCCTGAAGCTACGTGATAAGTTAAAATACCTTGTAACATCGCTTTATTTTCAGGCTTCAACAAAGTCTCTACCGTTCCGTTTGGTAGTTTTTCAAAGGCAGCATTTGTGGGTGCAAAAACGGTAAACGGTCCTTCGCCTTGTAAGGTTTTTACCAAATCTGCCGCTTTTACCGCGGCTACGAGTGTGGTGTGATCTTTTGAGTTTACAGCATTTTCAATAATATTTTTTGAAGGATACATTTCAGCTCCGCCAACCATTTTTGTCTGCGCGAAAGAAAAACTTCCGATTAAGATTACAATTACTAATAAACTCTGCTTTAATAAATTTTGCTTTTTCATAACATTTAATTTTTTAGTTCGCCATATAAACGTAAGATAACTCGATGAAGGTTTTCTTTTTTCTTTACTTTAATAGATATTTAACAAATTGAAGTGCTTGAGGAAAGTTGTTAAACTGTGATTTTTAACTGACTAGAATTTGAAGATTATTTATTTTAGATAAAAATTCCATAGAAGATGAAGCGAACTAATTTGGAACTGAAACTAAAAAAAGAACGAGCCAAACACGTGACGGAAGAAAATATTCTCCAACAAGTTTTTGCTTGTTTAGAAAACGACTTTTTACTAGAAACCGCTATTCAAGAATTTTTAGAAAACGAACATTCTTCAACTGAAAATAATTTTAATCTCGAGATTTTAGAATCCTCAGAAATTTATCATCTTTCAGACATTAAGAAAACTTGTATAGATTATCGTTTGCGCTTTTTAGATTCACATTTATTCAAAAATGAAATTCCGTATGAAGCTATTCAGAAAATAAAAAAAATACAAAAAAACCATCAAACCGAATTAAATGGATTTAAAATAATGGCGCCATCTAGAGCATTTAAACTTAAAAATGCAGACGACCCGTTGTTATTCGCTCCAATTGGGAATGGCTATTATTACTTAATTCACAAATGGGGAAATGATATTAGCCCTTTTCGGAAATTTAAAATGTGGTGGTTTAAAAGTCTCGAAAATTTTCTGCTTTTATTACTTATTCTTAGTGTAGCGATTACCGCTTTATTGCCTTCAAATTTATTTACGAACCACCAAACCGGCGCAGAATTTCTAATGATCGCTTTTTTTATGTTTAAATGGATTGCAGGAATGGCAATTTTTTATGGCTTCAAAAAAGGAAAGAATTTTAACACTTCCATCTGGAAAAGCAACTACATTAATGCGTAGTTTTGACGCCAAATGGTTTTTAATACTCAAAATAAAGCAAATTTTATTTTTGGCTTAGCTACAAGTTTAGCTTCACTTCCCACATTTTCACAAATAAAATCAGTTGCTTTTATTCCATTTTTATTAAAACGAAAACCATTTTCGAAACGGTTTAAACCGAATTATTTTAAGAAGTAATTTATAGTCTTTTCACTTCTTAAAGTAGTATTTTTATCCTCAATTTATTTTATAACTTTTTAATTTTATCATGAAAAACAAAGACCTTTTACAAATTGCAGAAGATTTTGGCAGTCCAGTTTACGTTTACGACAGCGCGAAAATAAGTTCACAATATAAACGTTTGACCAGCGCTTTTAAAAATGTAAAAAATCTTAAAATAAATTATGCGGTAAAAGCTCTTTCGAACATCAACATTTTAAAATTATTAAAAAATTTAGGCAGCGGTTTAGATACGGTTTCTATTCAGGAAATAAAATTAGGTTTGGAAGCAGGCGTTACGCCCGATAAAATAATTTATACGCCTAACGGAGTTTCTATGGAAGAGCTGGAAATGGCAGTAGAATTAGGTGTTCAAATAAATATTGATAATTTATCGGTGCTGGAACAATTCGGAACAAAATTTCCAAAAACACCGGTTTGCATTCGTATAAATCCACACGTTATGGCAGGCGGAAATACAAATATTTCCGTAGGTCATATCGACTCTAAATTCGGAATTTCTATTCATCAAATGCCACATTTATTGCGTATTGTAGAAAATACGAAAATGAATATAAACGGAATTCACATGCATACCGGAAGCGATATTCTGGATGTTGAAGTTTTCCTATACGCTTCTGAAATTTTATTTGACGCGGCTAAAAACTTCAAGGATTTAGAATTTTTAGACTTCGGAAGTGGTTTTAAAGTTCCTTATCACGAAAACGATATTTCCACCAATGTAGAAGAATTCGGAAAAAAATTGAGCAAGCGTTTTAATCAATTTTGCAACACCTACGGAAAAGAATTAACATTAACCTTCGAACCTGGAAAATTTTTAGTTAGCGAAGCCGGTTATTTTCTGGTAAAAGTAAATTCTGTAAAGCAAACTACCTCAACTGTTTTTGCGCAAGTAGATTCTGGTTTTAACCATTTTATTCGTCCGATGTTTTATGGAACGCAGCACGAAATTATGAATATAACTCACCCAACTAAACATAAACGATTTTATTCAGTTGTAGGTTATATTTGCGAAACCGATACGTTTGCGAATAATAAACCGATTCCTGAAATCTCAGAAGGCGATATTTTAGCGTTTAAAAATGCCGGTGCTTATTGTTTTTCAATGGCAAGTAATTATAACGCGCGATTTAAACCTGCTGAAGTTTTATGGCATAATGACGAAGCAAAATTAATTCGAAAAAGAGAAACTTTTGAAGACTTGCTGCACAATCAAGTAGAAGTAGATTTGTAATTTTTTTTCGTTAAACTCTACTTAAAGGAAATTTCAGCTTAACCGAAAATCACTACTTTTAAGTAAGTTATCTTAAAAATAAAATCCTGAGTTAGACTTTAATTTCGAAGGAAACTTCGGGATTTTTAATTTTCAATTATTGCGTAAAACAAAAAACTATGAGCAACGAAGAATCTACCTATGAAACTGTTTACACAGGCAGCGAAGTAAACATTCAATACTTACAATCTATTTTGAAAAAAGCCAGTATTCATTCTATTGTAAAAAATAATTTTGAATCTGGTTTGCGAGCAGGTTTTGGTGGCGGACTTCCGGGACAAGTTCAATTATTGGTGGAACGATCCCATTTAGAGGAAGCACAAAAAATTGTAGAAGCCACTTTCTCTTCAGAAAATGAATAAACTACCTCAGGGAAAGCCTAAAAGACTTTCTTTAGAAATAAATTTTCAATTACAAGGCAAGCCTTCGGGGTCTTAAACCCTTTGGCGGTGCCAATAAAAAAAGCTCGGAAAAAATTCCGAGCTTTTTTTATTTTCTCATTATTTTAATCTTAAAAAGAAGTAACACCGTATTTTCTAGCCTCAGCTTTTGCTTCTGCAGCCCAAGCTTCTAAATTATTTATTCGTGTTTCATTAGACGGGTGCGTACTTAAAAATTCTGGCGGAGCTTGACCTCCACTGTTTTTTTGCATTCTTCGCCATAATTCTGCAGCTTCATCTGGATTATAACCTGCAATCGCCATTAGTGTCAACCCTATTTTATCGGCTTCAGTTTCGTGACTTCTGCTAAAAGGCAACATCACTCCTACTTGCGTTCCTAAACCATACGCTGTACTAAATATTTGCTGATTTTCTTCAAAAGCTACACTTCCTGCAACAGCACCTAATTGTTGTAATTGGCTGGCGCTCATTCGCTGTTGACCGTGATTGGCCAACGCGTGGGCAACTTCGTGTCCCATTACTACTGCTAAACCAGCTTCATCTTGTGCGATTGGCAATAAACCGGTATAAACAACAATTTTACCGCCTGGCATACACCAAGCGTTCACTGCATCGTCTTTTACAAGATTATATTCCCATTTATAATTTTCTAAATAACCTTCATAACCGTTTGCATTTAACCACCGTTCTGAAGCGGTTGCAATTTTTTGTCCCACATTTTTCACCATGCGCGCTTCAGCAGTTCCGTTTACTACATTATTATTGCTTAAAAATTCATTGTATTGCTGAAATGACATGGGTAAAATTTCAGAATTCGGAACCAATGCCAAGGTTTTTTTTCCTGTAAACGGATTTTTGTTACAAGAAATTAGTAAAAGCAAAAAAGCTAAGATTATACTGCTATTTTTCCATTTCATAAGGGTTGATTTTTTAGTTGGAATTAAAATTACAAAAATGATTTCTACACTATTAAAAGTTTATCATCGCTTTAACAAAACGACTAAAAATAAAATGGCTCAATATTTGTAAGTTTACTTAAAAATTAATTATGAAAAGATTCAGTTTCCTTCTTATCGCTTGCTCCTTACTACTAAGTTGCCAAGGAAATGCTCAGAAAAAACCTAAGAACGAGCAGTTTGAAATTCAGAAATCTGAAAAGGAATGGAAAGCGCAATTAAGTGATGAGGAATATTATATTTTAAGACAAGCCGGAACAGAAAAACCTTTTTCTAGTCCGTTGAATAAAATTAAAGAACCCGGTACATTTGTTTGTGCCGCTTGTAAAAATCCGCTTTATAAAACAAAAAATAAATTTGAAAGTGGTACTGGCTGGCCAAGTTTCGATAAACCAATTGATGGAGGCGTTTTTTATTCTACCGATAATAAATTAGGCTACACCAGAAACGAAGTTTTATGTGCAAAATGCGGCGGTCATTTAGGTCACGTTTTTAATGACGGTCCACCGGAAACCACCGGAAAGCGTTATTGTATGAATGGTGACGCCATGGATTTTATATCAGAAAATAAATAATTATGAAAAAATACAGCATAGAAAAATCTGAAGAAGATTGGAAAGCCGAACTTTCTGAAGAACAATATAGAATTTTACGAAAAAAAGGAACTGAAGCTCCACATACCGGAAAATATAATATGCATTTTGAAGATGGAAAATATTATTGTGCCGGTTGCGGAAATAAACTTTTTGAAAGCGAAGCAAAATTTAAGAGCAATTGCGGTTGGCCAAGTTTCGATAAAGCCTTAGAAGGAAGTATTGAATATAAAAAAGATACAACCTTTGGAATGATTAGAACTGAAATTTTATGTGCAAATTGTGGAGGACATATTGGGCATGTTTTTAATGATGGTCCTACCGAAACCGGTGAGCGTTTTTGCGTAAATTCTGCCAGTATAAATTTTGATAACCACTAATAACTATATAATTATGAAAAAACTGTTTTTATTTTGTATTTCTGTCTTGGTACTTTCTGCTTGTGAAGGTGATCGCGGTCCACAAGGTCCTCCGGGATTCGATGGTCAAGATGGTTTAATTGGAACCACACAAGAATATACTAATGTGAACTTAAATTATAATGGGCAAACAGGAACTTATGGAACTTTTTTAAATTTACCATTCGAAATTTTAAATTCTGATGCTGTGTTGGTTTATAGACTTGAAAATAGAGATAATGATGGAAATCCTATTTGGACTCAATTACCACACAATTTCTTTTTAAATGATGGAAACATTATTCAATATGTATTTAATCATACCTTTTATGATGTTCAAATAATTATTGATGCGAATTTTGATCCTGGACAATTTACAGATCAAGAATATAATCTTTATACCAGAAATCAATCTTTTAGAGCCGTAATCGTACCATCAGATTTTGCGAATGATCCTACCAATAATATTGAAACCTTTGAAGCGTTACAACAATCAATTCAAAAGCAAGGTTTTCAGTTAAAAACAATTTCCATAGAGAAATAAAAATAAGTACTAACATTCTCGTACTATTAAAAAATCCCTATAACTTTTCGTTATGGGGATTATTGTTTAAATTCGCAATTCTTAATTCAGCTTAAAAAATTACAGATATGAGTAAATATGATATAATCGTTTTAGGTAGTGGCCCCGGAGGTTACGTAACCGCAATTAGAGCTTCACAATTAGGCTTTAAAACCGCAGTAATTGAAAAAGAAAGTTTAGGTGGCGTTTGCTTAAATTGGGGTTGTATTCCAACAAAAGCATTACTAAAAAGTGCAGAGGTTTTTGATTACCTAAATCATGCTGAAGATTACGGACTTAAAGTTGAAAAAGCAGATAAAGATTTTGATGCTGTTGTAAAACGTAGCCGAGATGTAGCTGAAGGAATGAGCAAAGGTGTTCAGTTCTTGATGAAGAAAAATAAAATTGATGTTATAAACGGCTTCGGAAAATTAAAATCCGGTAAAAAAGTTAGCGTTGAAGACAAAGACGGAAATAAAAAAGATTACGAAGCAGACCATATAATTGTTGCTACGGGAGCGCGTTCTCGCGAATTACCAAACTTAAAACAAGACGGTGAAAAAGTAATTGGTTACCGTGAAGCGATGACGCTTAAAAAGCAACCTAAAAAAATGATTGTGGTTGGTTCTGGAGCTATTGGAGTAGAATTTGCACATTTCTATAACGCAATGGGCACTGAAGTTACCGTAGTAGAATATTTACCGAATTTGGTTCCGCTAGAAGATCAAGATGTTTCAAAACAATTTGAAAAATCATTTAAAAAAGCGGGTATAAAAGTAATGACCAACGCTTCAGTAGAAAGTGTAGATACTTCAGGAAAAACTGTGAAAGCAAAAGTTAAAACTAAAAAAGGTGAAGAAACGCTCGAAGCTGATGTAGTTCTTTCTGCCGTTGGAATTAAAACCAATATCGAAAAAATTGGATTAGAAGATTTAGGTATTAAAACCGATAAAGATAAAATTGTTGTAAACGAATGGTACCAAACTAACGTTCCTGGAGTTTATGCAATTGGCGATGTTGTTGCCGGTCCTGCTTTAGCACACGTTGCTTCTGCCGAAGGAATTCTTTGTGTTGAAAAAATTAAAGGAATGAAGGTTGAAGCGCTTGATTACGGAAATATTCCGGGTTGTACGTATGCGACACCAGAGATCGCAAGTGTGGGAATGACAGAAAAGCAAGCAAAAGAAGCTGGTTATGAATTAAAGATTGGAAAATTCCCTTTTTCAGCTTCTGGAAAAGCGAGTGCTGCAGGGAAAAAAGAAGGTTTTGTAAAAGTTATTTATGATGCAAAATACGGTGAATGGTTAGGTTGCCATATGATTGGCGCCGGCGTAACCGACATGATTGCTGAAGCTGTTGTAGCTAGAAAACTGGAAACTACAGGACACGAAATTTTAAAAGCGGTTCACCCTCACCCAACCATGAGTGAAGCAGTGATGGAAGCTACAGCTGCTGCTTATGATGAAGTAATTCATATTTAAAAATAAAATTTTATTCATAAAAAAAGTCCCAACTAAGAATTGGGACTTTTTTATTTTCAGCTGAGATAGCTTATAAATTAATCTTCTTCATTTACTGTTTGAAAGGTGGATAATTCAAATACCATATATTCCATAATTCTGTCTACGTCAGAAAAACCACTTTCTTCATTTTCAGTATGGAAAGAAGAATAAAACACCCCTCCATTTCCTACTAAATAGGTGAAAGCTAAATCTTTATTATTAATTACGTTAGTTGTTCCGTCAAAATATTCTACACTTCCATTTAACCACGGAATAACATTTGCGTTATCATAGGTTTCTACAACTTGCCAACTGCCAAGAAATTCATCTATTGTTACTACTCCATTTACACCGATTCCGAAATTTGTATCTAACCAATTGCTTAAACTGCTATTCAGAATTGTAGCATCTGTGCTTAAAGAAACTCCGCTTTTGTAGGGATTTGCATAGATTATATAATTGGTATTATCTAATGAATTAATTTGCTCTAAAAACGGAAATGCCCAATCGGTTACGTATAAAATTCCGCCGTTATTTACATAATCATAAAGATTTGAATTTTCAAAAGCTTGCGAAGTATCTAAACCACAATTGAAAAATAATATGTCATATTCAGCTAATAGAGCGGGATCATTTAATAATTCAGGAAAAGTAAAATTAACGTTGGCATCTAAACTTAATGTGTTGTTATTACTTCGTCCTTGATATTGAGAACGATGAACGTGTTCTGCATTATTTTTTTCTGGTCTACTTCCAAAACCGCCATCAATAATATCAAATAAAGGATCGTTTGTGATGGGGTTTACTAAACCAATATCATATAAAACGTGTTAGTCCAGTGACCACAACAATTTTGGGAAAGGTTTGAATATCAATATCTCCTATATCAATAGAATTTACGCTGTTGCTTTCATTTATAACCACTGTTTCTTCACTAGAAAAATGACCTTTTTCCAACAATACTTTATATTCTCCTTCTTGTAATTGACTAAAGGAAAATTCCCCTGTTTCATTCGTTAAGGTGTTTGCTAATTCAGCATTACTGGAAAATAAATGAACATTTGCTTGCGCAATGGGATCTACAGAATTGGGTGCTAAAAATTTTCCCTTTATAGAATATTTCCCAATTTGAGTTGCTTCTTCTGTTTTATCATCATCGGAACAAGATGAAAAAGTAATTAGGATAATAAACAATAGTAAAAGTTTAGATTTCATAACGTTTGGTTTTAAAATAAGTAGTTTTTTTCTTGAAAAATAAAACTATTCGGTTGTTTTAAATTAAAACACTTAACTATTATTTTTTCCTACTATCATGAAAAAATCCCGAATTTTAAATCGGGATTTTTCTACTACTATTTAATTGTCGATCGCTTACAGGGAAGGGTTTATTTTAGCGTCGAATTCCATATCTAATCGAACTTCTAGATTATTAGCATCTTGAGTACTTTCAAATTTAACGACTAATTTTAAGCTTTCTGATTTTGCATAGTTATCTAAGTAATCGTCGGTTGTAGAAAGTTCTATCATTGTTTTTCCGGTAGGAACTTCATCTAAATGTGCGATTTCTTTATACTCTAATTCATCGGTTCGCACTCCTAGAGTTACAGAGTTTACAAAATCGAAATTTTCTTGATCGTCGGCACTTACCAATGTAATATCAAGATCATCTAATTGAATTTCTTCAACTTGATTAATTGTTTCATCGGTTCCGGTTTCATTTTCAAGTGCTTGACGCAAATCTATGTCGGTTTCAACAGGAACTTCAAAAATATTTATAGGTAGATAATCGATCGTTGCTGTTTCACTAACCGGAATATCGTCGATTGTGCGAATTCTATCTACAACGTCTTCTGCGTCATCATCATTACAAGATCCTAAAAGCAGTCCTAAAAATAATACAGGTAATAAAAAAATTCTTTTATTCATAATCATAGTTTTTTTGTTTGCTCCAAAGCAATAAAAATTATGATGGACAATCTCTCAACTTCTCGTTAAAAATTCATAAGAAAACTTTAATATTGATATTGCTAGTCAATTATTGCGGTCTTAAATCTTGATACCAGAATTTATTATCCCAATTTTGTTCTTTTTCATCTTTAAAACAATCGTCTCCTTCAGATGGATTATAGTCTTTTAAAACTTTTTCTCCTACGCGAAAGGAAAGAGGTTTTTTGAATAATGGACCGTCAAAAACAAATGTATGGAACTCCCCGTTTTCTCCACACCAATCAATATTTTCTGGTAAATCATTTAAAAAACTATGGTCAATAATTCTTCCGCAGAATGATTTATCTAATAATTTTGCATTTACACAAACCACTATCGCTTTATAACCTAACTCAATAAATTTACTAATAAGTTTCTTCGTATCTTTTTTCCATAGTGGAAAGACAGGTGTTAACTGTAGTTTTTCTAATTGTTGTTGACGATATTCTTTGAGATCTTCTAGAAAAATATCACCAAAAACTGAATGTGTAAATCCTTGCTCTTGAAGTTTTTTACAATGATTCAGCATTACTTCATTATAGCTTTTTAAGGAAACATTTCCCCTTAGCGGAATTTGATGCAATGGAATTTGTAAAGAATCTGCTTGCTGCTGTAGTAGTTTAATTGGCAAGCCGTGCATAGAAACACGATTAAGATCTGTATTTACCGTGGTTACCAATTTTTCAATACCGATTTTTTTTTCATCCTGAAGTAAGTGAAGTGCTAACATTGCATCTTTACCACTACTCCAATTTAAATAGGCTCTAATCATTTTTATCAAGTTCTAAAAAACTAAGAATAGCCAATTCGTAACTTTTTAAACCGAATCCAGTAATTACTCCTTTAGCATAAGGAGCAATATATGATTTATGACGAAATTCTTCGCGAGCATAAACATTTGAAATATGAACTTCTATAACCGGAATAGAAATTGCTTTTACCGCATCTGCAATAGCTATGGAAGTATGTGTATATCCGGCAGCATTTAAAACAATCGCATGGAAATTAGTTGATGCTTCTTGAATTGATGTAATAATATCTCCTTCACTATTACTTTGAACGTGAGAAAGTTCAACATCTTTTAACTTAAATTGTAACCGCGTAAAATAATCATTGAAGTTTTCGGTTCCATAATATTCTTTCTCGCGCTTTCCTAAAATATTTAAATTAGGACCGTTTATAATTAATATCTTCATAGGCTAAAGATAGTATTTTCCGTAAAAAAAGCGAAGACTTTACATCTTCGCTTTTAATTATATAAAAAGTATTTTCTCAGTCTAAAATTTATAAGCAAAGCCTACACCTATAGCACTAGCAGTAGCATCTTCCACACTAATACCTTTATAGAATGCAAAAATATCAAAATTAATAGTTTGGAATCCTGCTTTAGGCTGATAATAGAATCCTGAATCACTAACTTCATCATCAGTACTTAAAGCATATCCTAAGTCTAGCCCTCCAAAAATACTTTCGGTAAAACTATAACGGGCTGAAGCGGCAACGGGTATGTAGCTTAAATTTTCTGCCTCAACCGTACCTAATGGAGTATCAATATCATCTCCTAAAAAAGTTGTATAACCAGTTGCAAGTCCTACATCAAAACCCTCTCCAACATTCCAATGATAACTCGCATCAACACCTAAATTTAATGTGGTAATGTCTTCAGCATCTCCCATTGGTAAACCAACGTGAGCACCTAACTTAAAACCCTCTTGAGCGTTTGCTCCAAAAATTCCCAATGCTGCAATTACAGCTGTTAGTAACATTTTTTTCATAATAAATAGATTAAATATTTTGATTTGTTAAAACAAATATAAAATTTATTTTGAATATTAAATAAAAAGAGAAAATTATTTTTAAATGAATCCGTTAGGTGTGTTTAATCATAAAGTTCAGAATATCTATATTTATTCAAATGAAAAAGCTGAATTCAAGTTGAATTCAGCTTTTTCAAAACTTGGTTATTATAGTTTGTTTAAAACATAAAACCTATTCCTGCTTGAAATACAGAATTATGAATGTCTGGATCTCCAAATAAATCTGATTCTTTAAAAACCTTTGTAAATCCGTAGTTGTATCTTGCTTGTATAAAGAATCCGTTATCAAATTTATATTCGACTCCTGTGGCTAAACTGAAATCGATATCTTCAGCTAAATCAGTATCGGTATCACCAGAATCGTCTAGCGGAGCGTTGTCTATTTCTTCATTAATTAAAAATCCGATTTGTGGTCCTGCCTGAATATTAAAACCATCAAATAAATAAATTTTAGCTAATACCGGAATTTGAATATAGTCTAACTGTGCTTCAATATTGTCGTCATTATCTAAAAAGTTTTCTTGATCTCTTTGCTCGATATCAAAACCTTGACCAGAATATAAAACCTCTGGTTGAATAGAAAATCGTTCTGTAATTGGTAATTCAGCTACAAAACCAGCATTAAAACTTGTTCTAGATTTTGTGTCGCCAATATCATCACCTGTAAGATTAGAAAAATTAATTCCTCCTTTTACTCCTACTTGAACTAAATCTGAATCGGCTTGAGCATTTGCACTTCCTAATCCTAAAACTGCTAATGCAGCTGTTAACATTAATTTTTTCATTGCTTTTTGTTTTTTAAATTCTTGACAAATGTAGAAGTGAGTTTGCAAAATTATTCCCAAATAAAAATTAAATTTGACTTAAAGTGAAAAAGGCTTAAAACAACGAATATGAGTGGAAATAAATGGAGGCAACTGCTTAAAAATTACCAACATTACCTTAAAATTGAACGAGGATTATCCAGCAATTCCATTCAAAATTACTCTTATGATATTGTTAAATTCATTAAATTTTTAGAGGAAAATGACTCTAATGAAAAACCTGAAACTGTTTCAGAAGAAACACTCCAACAATTTATTTATGAAATCGCCAAAAAAAATACAAATGCGAGAACGCAAGCTCGATTAATTTCGGGTTTACGAAGCTTTTTTGATTATTTAATTTTTGAGGATTATAGAACCAATAATCCCTTAGAATTAATTGAAGCTCCTAAAATTGGAAGAAAATTACCTGACACTCTTTCTACGGAAGAAATTGATTTACTTATTAGAGAAATTGATTTAAGTACAGCTGAAGGTGAAAGAAATAAAGCTATTCTAGAAACACTCTATAGTTGTGGTTTACGTGTTTCAGAATTAATTACCCTACAACTTTCAGATTTATTTTTTGAAGAAGGTTTTATTCGGGTGAGCGGAAAAGGAAACAAACAGCGTTTTGTACCCATTAGCAATTATACAATAAAACTTATCAATATTTATATTTCTCAAATTCGTTCGCATTTAACCATTCAAAAAGGATTTGAAGACACTCTTTTTTTAAATAGAAGAGGTCGGCAACTTACGCGCGCAATGATTTTCACCATCATAAAACGATTAGCGAAAAAAGCGGAATTGGAGAAAAACATAAGTCCACATACGTTTCGCCATTCGTTCGCAACTCATTTGTTGGAAAACGGTGCCGATTTAAGATCAATTCAATTAATGCTAGGACACGAAAGTATTACCACCACCGAAATTTATATGCATACCGATCGATCTAAATTAAAAAAAGTAGTGCAAGAATTTCATCCACGGATGAAAAAAAATTGATATATGATAAGCTGAATATTAAAGTATTGCTAAAGTGATTGTAAACTTTTCTATCTCCCACTTCCCTATTTATATTAGTAAAAAAACTAGAACGCTATGAAAAATTTAGAATTTAAAAATGGAGATAAAATGCCTGTAATTGGTTTAGGAACTTGGAAATCTAAACCAAAAGAAGTAGAAAAAGCTGTTGAACACGCCCTGAAAAATGGCTATAGACATATTGATTGTGCAGCAGTTTACGGAAATGAAACTGAAGTGGGAAATGCACTCCAAAACGTTTTTAAAGAAGGAAAAGTAAAACGAGAAGAGGTTTGGGTAACCTCTAAACTTTGGAACAACGCTCATAAAAAAGAAGATGTTATTCCCGCTTTAAAAAACACATTAAACGATTTAAAATTAGATTATTTAGATCTTTATTTAATGCACTGGCCGGTTGCATTTAGACCTGGATTAGAAGGTTTTCCAGAAAAAGATGAAGATTTTTTATCATTAGAAGAAGTTCCTTTAATCGAAACTTGGAATGCAATGTTAGAAGCAAAAAAACAAGGCTTGGTTAAACATGTTGGGGTTTCAAATTTCAGCATCAATAAACTGAAAAGTTTAAGTAAAGAAACTTCACAAATTCCAGAAATGAATCAAGTTGAACTGCACCCGTATTTACATCAAGATGAATTATTGAAATATTGCAAGGAAAATAATATTCACCTAACGGCTTATTCTCCTTTAGGAAGTGGCGATAGAAGTGATGATATGAAAGCGGAAAACGAACCATCATTACTTGAGAATGATACTATTAAAGAAATTGCTGAAAAACATAATGCCTCTGCTGGACAAATTTTAATCACTTGGGCAGTTCAACGTGGAACGGCTGTTATTCCCAAATCTACCAACGAAAAACGTATTGTTGAAAATTTAGAAAGCGCTGAAGTTTCTTTGGATAAAGAAGATTTAGAAAAAATTAAAAAGCTTGACAAACATTTTAGATATGTAACTGGAGAATTTTTTGTGACCGAAGGAAATTCTTACAGCAATATTTACGATGAATAAATAATAAGTATTAAGAATTTTGAGAAGATCAGTAATTATTCGTTACTGATCTTTTTTTTGTTAAGTTAATATTCAAAAATACCCTATATTAGTTGGATTAATAATACGCTAATATTCAACCCTTATGCACAAAAAAATACTTTTAACTGTAGTTTTTACATTCGTTTGCTTTATAGCAAAAGCGCAAACTACCTTCACAGTTTTTGATGAAATCTTATTTTATGATGGTTACGCCGCAACTGTCAACGAACCAGTTCCTAACGGAGTAATAAGACACAAAAATTCTTTATACGCAAAAAAACTTACGCAATCTCAACTAAATAGCTTAGGAAATACGCTTCATTTAGATATCACATTAAAAGCAGCTTGCGATAATTACGATCGTCTTGGTCATGTTTATTTGTCGTTTGTACCAACAGGAACACAAACTTACGATCCATCTCAAGTAATGCGAATTGAAGTGGCTAGAATTATTACTCCATTTATGAATAAAAATGTTTCTCCCACCGAAGTTCCTTATGAATTCAACTTAAATAATGTAGTAGAAATTTTAAAAGATTCTAATTTAACTTCACAATATGATATTTGGGTAGAATTTGAAGTATTTGGTGTTCCTTATGCAGCTCAAAATGAGGTAGCGGGATGTGCAGGGAGAATTGACACTTTCTACGGAACGCTAGAATTCACTTCTACACAAAACGCAAATATGCCTGATTATGCAGATGATAATTTTTTATTGGCTTTATCTTGTAGAGAAGATCTTAATAACTATAATGCAACCGATGTACAGGGAGAAACTACCCGAATTTTAGATTTCAATTTAACTGAAACAATAGAAAACGCCAATTTGTATTTGATTACTTCAAATCATGGTGCAAATACCGGAGGTGAGGAATATAACAGACGTAATCATTTTGTTTATTTAGATGATAATCAAATTCATATGTATAAACCTGGCGGTGAATCATGCGAGCCTTATAGAATTTATAATACTCAGCCTAACTGTATTTACCTAAGATGTGATTTACAGGGATACCCCAATAGAAATGACTGGAGTGATAGTAATTGGTGTCCTGGAGATAAAATACCAATTCGCGTGATTAATTTAGGAACGTTACAAGCTGGAGATCATACCATAAAATTAGATGTTCCCGATGCGGTTTTTGTAAATCAAGAGGGATATATTCCTGTTTCTGCCTATATTCAGAATAGAGATCAAGTGTTATCATTATCTAATGTAAATACCATTTCGTTAAATTTATTTCCTAATCCCACACAAGGAGACTTAACTATTGAAAGTAAAACTCCTATAACTTCTGTCATAATTTATAATCTTAATGGTAAAAAAATTTGGTCAGGAAGCGGAAACAATATCAATATTTCCTCTTTACCAACTGGTCTTTACCTAGCTGAAATTCAAACTTCAGAAGGAAAAATTATAAAGAAAGTCTCCAAAAAATAAATCTCTTTTTTTATAAAATAAACTCTCTTATTATCTCGAATAATTAGGCGCCTCTCTGGTAATCGTTACATCATGGGGATGACTTTCAAAAATACCTGAAGATGTAATTTGAACAAACTTCGCATTTCGCTTTAAACTATCGATGTCATTCGCTCCACAATACCCCATTCCAGCTCGTAAACCACCGATAAATTGAGTCATACTTTCTACCAATTCACCTTTATAAGGAACTCTTCCCACAATTCCTTCGGGCACTAATTTTTTAATATCATCTTCTACATCTTGGAAATAACGATCTTTAGAACCTTTTTCCATTGCCTCAACAGAACCCATCCCACGGTAAGATTTAAATTTACGTCCTTCATAAATTATCGTTTCCCCTGGAGATTCTTTTGTTCCTGCCAATAATGAACCAAGCATCACACAATCTGCACCAGCTGCCAAAGCTTTTGGAATGTCGCCGGTATAACGAATTCCCCCATCGGCAATTACTGGAACTCCTGTTTCTTTAATAGCTTCGGCTACTTCTAATACCGCTGAAAATTGAGGAAATCCAACTCCAGCGACTACTCTTGTAGTACAAATAGATCCTGGACCGATACCGACTTTTACAGCGTCTGCTCCAGCTTCAACTAAATATTTTGCTGCTTCTGCGGTGGCAATATTTCCTACCACTACTTCTAAATCTGGAAATTTATTTTTTACTTCTTTCAAGACGTGAACCACACCTCTGGTATGACCGTGAGCGGTATCGATAACTACAGCATCAACTCCCGCATTTACTAAAGCTTCAGCTCTCTGCACTGCGTCTGCTGTAACACCTAATGCTGCGGCAACTCGCAATCTTCCATACTGATCTTTATTTGCTGTTGGCTTTTGGGTAAGTTTGGTTATATCTCGAAAGGTTATTAAACCAACTAATTTGTTATTTTTATTAACGACCGGAAGTTTTTCAATTTTATTGGCTTGTAAAATATCTTCAGCTTCATCTAGAGAAGTTCCTTCTGCAACGGTTACTAAATTTTCTGAAGTCATTACTTCTGAAATAGCACGCTCATTATTTTTCTCGAACCGCAAATCTCTATTAGTAACGATTCCGAGTAATTTTCCTTCGTCATCTACAATCGGAATCCCGCCAATGCTATGCTCTCGCATAAATTCTTTAGCATCTCTCACTTTAGCTGAAATTGGTAAAGTGATAGGATCGATAATCATTCCGCTTTCTGCACGTTTCACTTTTCTAACTTTAAGCGCTTGTTGCTCTATAGTCATATTCTTATGCAATACTCCAATTCCTCCTTCACGCGCAATTGCAATTGCCATTCGAGATTCAGTTACCGTATCCATTGCTGCGGAAACAATAGGGACATTAATGGTAATATTTCTAGTGAATTTTGTTTGAATATTTACTTCTCGGGGAAGTACTTCAGAAAAAGCAGGAACTAAAAGAACATCGTCATACGTTAGTCCTTGACCTACAATTTTATTTTCGTGTGCAGTCATAGCAATTAAATATTTAATTGCATGCAAATTTAGGCTTTTTAAATTAGATAGAAAGCAAACAACAATTAATTTATTTTAATAAATTAATATTAAAATTTTAATAAAATTATTATATTTATAACTATAAAAAACCAAATAAGATGAAAAAAGAATACTTTAAAAGTGAATTTATTGAACTGATATTAATAATTTCACTATCGTTTCCAGGAATTTCTTTGGCTCAATGTACAGATCCAGTAATAACATCGACTTCTGGACCGGGTTCTATTTGTGTAGGAGAAATTGCAACTTTATCCGTTACCCATGATGGACAAGAAGTAAAATGGTATGATGCCGCAACAGGAGGAAACGAAATTGGTATGGGAAGCCCTTTTACAACACCAACTTTAACTTCAGATGCATCTTATTGGGCTGAAGCTATAAATTATGGTTCGGCTACTGTAAATTCTGCTCGATCTGCTCCAGCAGGAAATGGTCAATATTCAATAGATAATAGCGGTTGCGGATTGGTGATTAATGTCACTCAGAATTTTACACTTAATTCTTTCGAAGTTTATCACGATGGAGCAGCTGGATCTACTACCGTTGAACTAAGGGATGGTTCTGGAGCTGTTGTCGATTCGCATACTTTTAATGTTCCAGCTGGCTCAGGAACTACTCCACATGTGATTCCTGTAGATTTCGATCTTCAAGCTAATGAAACATATTGGATAATACAAACTATAGATTTTAAAATGGTTAGAGAGCTAGGTAATAGTCTTCCTAACAATTACTACCCATTATCAATTGATAATGTGGGTTCTATTACCTCAGCTATTCTCAATGGTAACCCAGGTAGTCAAAATTATTACTATTTCTATAATTGGGAAATCACCACAGAAACTGAATGTTACTCATCTAGAGTAGAAGAGGCTATTATTGTAACCGACCCAGCTATGCCGGTTGGTAATAATAGCCAAACTTTTGAAAGTGGAGAAACCTTAGCTGATTTAGATGTTACAGGACAAAACTTGCAGTGGTATTCAGATTCAGATGGTACAACTCCTTTGCCTGATACAACTGAATTAGTTGATGGAACTACTTATTATGTAAGCCAAACTACGGATGGTTGTGAAAGTGAGCTATTAGATATTATTGTCACAGAAACCTTAGGAGTTTCAGATTCTTCTCTACAAAATCTAAGTATTTTTCCGACTACTGTAGAAAATACAATTTACATCGAAAATAATTATCTTATTTCGACTGTAGAAGTGTATAATATTTTAGGTAAGAAATTTATTCAAAAAGAAATTAATGCTTCTAAAACTTCGGAAGACGTTTCGCAGTTAAGCAGCGGAATATATTTAGTTAAAATTTCAACAGATGGAGGTTCAAAAACTTTAAAAATTATTAAAAAATAATTTTAACTCAAGAAATAGTAAATGACCATCTAATAAACAGATGGTCATTTTTTTATTAATTGACTAAAAATAAGAAGTACAGACAAAGTAAAAGAAAGTGTCATTAAAATTCCTGAAAAGATTACAATATAGCGCATCCAATGAAAACCTTGCCACATAAAATAAATTCCGCCGAAGGTTAAAAGAACCGAAAATAAAGGTTCAATCATTAAAAATTTTTTAATACTTAAATTCGCTTTAGTTAAATAAACCAACCCTCCCACTAAAAAAAATATAACCGACATCGATAAAATATGCGTATGCACAATAGTGAGCATTTCTCGTTCAGATTTTTTGAACTTCATTACCTCGGCATTTTCATCATTTTCGTTTCCTAGATAATTTTCTTGAATTCCTTTAGCTGAATTTGATGTGGTTTCTCCCACAAATGTTAAACCGGTAAAATAACCGACACTTAACACAATTAGAAAAGTGCCGATTAATAATTTTAGTGCTTTTGGAAATGTATGTAATTTTCCTTCTAAATTCATTTTATAAAATTTCTTTCTGCTGTAATAATTCTATGGTTTTTAAAACTTTATTTACAGCTCGCGTCATTGAGGAAGCCGAAATTGTTGCTCCACTAATTGCCGCAATATTTTCTCCATACACAATTTCATCTTTTGGCGATATTCCTATAAATTGTTTCAGCCAGCGTTGGGTTCCTATTTGCAGACCATAATTTTCGCGATAAATTAAAACTTTAGATTTTTTAATAATGAAGTATTCATCAAACAAAACCACATATTCAAATTCCTTTTTCTTACTCGGCGCGGTGCCCAAATAAGCGAATCCAATTATATTTTCCTCTTGCTTAATCTTAAATAAATTTCCTTCATTCATTTCTACACTTGCTTGGGCTGCAATTTCTGCAGAAACTTTAACTTCAGCTAAATCGAATTTTTCAATGTTATAGGTTCCTCGAATTGCTTTATGGAACTTTTGTTGCAATTCGTTTTGTGGAATTGCAACAAAAGCGTAAGAAACAAGTAGAATGAGAATAATGGCTAATTTTTTCATTGCTTACTCTTCAATAAATTGTTGAATGGTTTCTTCTATTTTTTCTTCATCTGTATTTACATCCATCGGGAAAAGATGCATAAAAAGTGGCTGCTCGTCAACTTCTTTTTTTAAGGCTAAATCTTCATTCTTATTAAAAATATCATCCCATTGATTTCTTGCTTTTGCCCAAAATTCTTGGTTTTCTGTCCACCAATTTTTAGCCGCTAAACATTTTTCATCAGGTACTTTTTTATACACATTATAGCCTTTTTCTTGTACTAAAAGTACATCTTCCTCTCCATCTTCGCGGATAATTTTTTTATTGTCTTGCTCGTGTAACCAACCGTAATCTGTAATTTCTACATGATTTCCTCTATTCATTACATTGTAATCGCTTCGTTTAGAATATTCTCTTCGGGGTAAAGGCGAATCTGTTTCATTATCCCAATAATGTCTTCCGTCGGCGTGAATCCAGGTTGCAGAACCAGCGTAACGAGGACTGTCATCTACTTGATAAACACTTTGCGTCCACTGCCCTTTTACTTCCCTTTTAGGAGCTTTTACAAATTTCCAATGATTGTTTTTATCATACTCATAACGCGTTCTATCTTCATAAGTCCAATCTTGTCTCCAGTGCTTAATAATAGTAGTATCGTTAATAACTAATAAATGCTGAATAGAAAGTTTATCATCTTCTTCTTCAATCATTTCTGCCCATTCTAAAGCTGTTGCAGTATAATCGTAAGCTTTTTCATAATCTATTTCCGGAGCAAAAGTTTCAGTGTATTTAAAAGTTACTTCAAAGCAACCGCACATTTCTTTAATTGCCTTTTTATCTTCTTTAACCGAAGATTTTTGAGCATTTCCTAACAAGCCGAAAGCAACGGCAAATACTCCTGTAAATAAGTGTTTTAATTTCATTTTGGTAAGATTTGGTTAAAATTTCTTGGCACAAAAATATTAAATTTATTTAGATTGGTTAAAAATAAAATATATATTTGCTGAAAATTTTTAATTAAGACCAATTCTAAATAATGATTAAACGTTACTTTTTTCTAACGACACTTTTAGTTTTTATTCAGACAAAAGCGCAAGAAATAGATTCGTTACGTCAAGATTCGCTGCATTATAATTCGCTTAAAGAAGTAGTTTTAACCGGTCAATATAATCGGCAATCGGTAGATAAGTCTGTGTTTGAAGTTGAAGTTCTTTCTCAAAAAGATATTAAAATGCTGGCTGCCAATAATCTTGCTGATGTTCTTAATCAAACCTTAAATATGAATATTGTTCCGCAAGCCGGAGAAGGAAGATCGGGAATTAAGCAATTTGGTTTTAATTCAGAATATGTAAAAATTTTAGTTGATAATGTACCGATTGTAGGCGATGAAGGTTTTGGAAACGCAATAGACATTAGCCAAATAAATCTAGATGATATCGAACAAATTGAAATTATTGAAGGTTCGATGGGCGTTCAATATGGTGCCGATGCGGTTACCGGCGTTGTGAATATTATCACTAAAAAAAGTGGAAAACACGATTGGCAAATCACACCTTTTATTCAAGAAGAAACTATTGGAAATGAATACAGTTTTTTTGATGAAGGTCGCCATATTCAATCTATAAAAATCGGTCATAATTTTTCTGATGAACTCTACGGAAATATTCTCTACACGCGAAATGATTTCCAAGGATTTTTAAATAATAAAAAAGGAATCAGTTATTACAATCGTGCTAGAGAAAATGATAGTTTAAGAGGTTACGAATGGTTACCAAAAGAACAAAATAATATAAAAGCGCTTTTAAATTTTACCGATAACAAAAATTTTAAAGCTTTCTATAAGTTTGAATATTTTACGGAAGAAACCAATAAATACGCTAACAACGCTAATTCTAATTACAATCCTTCTACGGAAACCATAAACCCAACCGCAAATGATGAGATTTTTACTTCAGAACGTTTTTATCATCATTTAAATACTTCAGGTAAAATTAATGAAAAAGTTAATTTTAATATTTCTGCAGCTTATCAAGAACAAATAAAAAATTATAAGCGTTATAGTTATCGACTTAAAACCGAAGAAAAAAATACGCTTGAGCAGTATGATTATAATACAAGAAAAGGCTTTTTCTCACGTGGAACATTTAATAATTTTTTCGATTCAGACAAGGCAAATATAGAATTAGGTTATGAAACTACCATCGATGCTGGTTCTGCAAGTGGACTAGCTTCTCAAAATATAGAACAACGTACAAAAAGTAATCAACTTAATTCTTATAGTTTTTTTGCTTCTTCAGAACTCGAGCCCTTTAAAAATTTATCTATTCGCCCAGGTGCAAGAGTAATTTTTTCTTCAAAATTCAACCCAATAATGGCACTTTCTTTAAGTGGAAAATACCGCTTTAAAAACAACTATCAACTCCGTGCAATTGTAGGAAGTGCGCCAAAAATCCCCAATTATGAACAACTATATTTTTATTTAGTGGACTCAAATCATAATGTGCAAGGAAATGAAAACTTAAATGCTGAATATGGAAAATCAATTTTTCTTCACCTTAAAAAGAATTTCTGGAGCAAAAATTATGAACTAAAATTCACCCCAAAACTATCGCTCTGGTTTTTAGATGTAAAAGACAAAATTGATCTAATTGTTATTCAAAATGCTCCCTTGGCCTATCAATACAATAATATTGATTTATACAGAACCTGGGGTACTTCACTTCGGAATTCAATAAACTATAATCAATTTACCGCGACCTTAGGCGTAGGATTTTCGGGACAATCAAAAATTCTAAAAAGTGCTGGAGTTTATAACGATGATTACCTCTACGCATTTCAAATTAATAGCAACCTTTCATACAATATTCCTAAGTGGAACACCACATTTTCAACGTATTTTAAATACAACGGACCGCAGCAACAATTTTTTAATGAGCTTAATGACGAAAGAGAAACAGTTGTTAAACGTGGAAAAATAGAAGGTTATGGTTGGCTAAACGCCTCGGTTAGAAAAACATTTTTCGATACTAATTTTGAAGTCACTTTAGGCGCACGAAATATGCTCGATATCACACAAGTAAATACTTCAGTTATCGGTGGCGGCACACACGAAACCTCAACAGGAAGTCAACTATTCGGCTACGGAAGATCTTATTTCATAAAACTATTATACAACCTTAATTTCTAAATATTATGAAAAGACAACTAAAAAATTTAAGTGTTTTCATCTTTTTACTCATACTAAGTTCTTGTTCAAAAGATGACGCGACAACTCAAGAAGATTTTATTGTCGCTTTTGAAAATCCTTCAGAAAATTTTTCTGCTGAAAAAAATGAAATAGTTATTTCATTAGTATTTGCTTCACCGGCGCCAAAAAATGGCGAAATTAAGATTACGTATAATTTAAATAATGTTGAAGAAAATCAGTTTTCTACAAATCCTTCCATAAAAGAAGGAACTATTATTGTTCCCTTTTCAGAAAATGCAACAGAAACTTCATTTAACTTAACAAAAACAGATACAAATTTTTCAACTGAAAATCCATTTATTGAATTTTCAATTTCAGAAATAAATTTGGAAAATGCTTTTACGCAAGGAAACACTTCAACCAAAATTAATTTTTCTGATGTTGCTTCACTCGGCGGAAGTATTTCTCCCGAAGTTGGCGGTCCCAATGAAGAAAATCAAGTTTATATAGATTTAAGCGGAAAAAATACGACACAAGTATTTCGCGAAAAATGGGATTTAGCTTTTTATTCCGGAGAAGAATTTCGGGTAAAATTAAATGCTTCACTTTTTATGATGGCAGCACCTTTAGGAAATGTAAGTATTGACGAAGTTAATGAAACAAATGTTGAAAGTCTGCAAGAAGAGATGGCATTTTTAGTACCGGGATCTAACGAATATGTAGATGCTCCCGATGGAAATATTTTAGCCACCGCTATTGATGAAATTTCAATTAATGAAAACGAAAATAAAATTTATCTTTTAAAACTTGGCAATAAAGCAGGAACCGCAACACCTGAAATTGGAAGCGTTGCAGTAGGCGGAGAAGCACGCGGCTGGAAAAAAATTCAAATTATTCGAGAAAATGATGAATATATTTTACGCTATGCCGATTTAAACGCTACTTCTTACCAGGAAATAAATATTCCAAAAACACCATCTACCAACTTTACTTTTTTCAGTTTTAATACAGAAAACATAGTAGAAGTAGAACCGCAAAAACAAGATTGGGATTTAAATTTTACGGTTTTTACAGAAGTTCTAGATCTTCCTGAAGGTGGTTTAGGCGCATACGGATTTTCAGATTATGTAGTGACTAATACGCTGGCAAATGTTCAAGCATATCAACTTAAAAAACCTGAGGACGATATTAATTTTGAAGATTTTTCTTTCTCAAACGTTCAGGAAGAAAAATTTGAATTAGATCAACGGGTAATTGGCGCAAATTGGCGCGATGTTTTTACCGGACTTCACACTGATCGTTTTTACATCATTAAAGATACCGAAGGAAATATCTACAAATTAAAATTTACCGCTTTTGTCAATGAAAACGGCGTGCGTGGTTATCCTTCTTTTGAATATGAACTTTTAAATTAATTCTAAACAACCATAAATATTTTAATCATGAAAAGAATAACAATTTTATTTATTCTCTGCGGAATTCTTATAGCAAACGCACAAGAAACCACCGTAAATTTAAGCCTTCAAGCCAACTATTCAGATGAAGTTTATTACAAAATTTCAACCGATCATACCGAAACTTATTCGGCTGAAAACTGGGATTTGGCATTTTTAAGAATCGACAACAGTAATAAAGCAATTCGTGTAAATGAAGGCAAAGGTATTGAAGTCTATGAAGCTTCCAATACTCCTTCAGATTGGGCAAACATAAACGTTGCCAATATTGCTAATTTTACGCAATTGCATAATAGCGATACCGATTGGGGAATCGGTGCCTTAGATAATGGTTCTGCTACGTGGGGCTGGGGAGAATACAATATGAGTGATCATACAGTTACCGGTTCTATTATTTTTGTATTGAAATATACCGACGGTTCATTTAAAAAATTATTCATAGAAGAATATTTTGGAGCTTACACATTTAAATACGCTACTTGGAATGAAACAAATTCCACTTGGGAAAATGAAACAACTGCAACGGTAGCCAATACTTCTAATCCAAACCGAATTTTCAATTATTACAATTTATCGACCGGTAGTGAAGTAATTGCATCTCCTACAGCGGAAGATTGGGATCTTGTGTTTAAAAAATACACCACCGATGTTGGTGGAGGAATGATGTACACCGTAACTGGAACGCTTCATAATCCAGACGTAAGCGTTGCTGAAAATATTGAAGCTAATGGAAATGGAGACACCAGTAATTTATCGTATTCAACCGATATTAATACCATCGGTTACGATTGGAAAAGTTTTAACGGAAGCGCTTATGAACTTGATCCTGAATTATTCTACTATGTAAAATATGCCGACGGATCAATCTATCGATTGCATTTTACAGATTTTGAAGGCGGTTCTACAGGAAATTTAAGTTTTACTACGGAAGACGTAACCGACGCATTATCAACCACTGTTTTTGATGCTGAAAATTCTTTTAGTATTTACCCAAATCCATCAACCGACAAAAGAATTACACTTTTATACGAAAATAATTCAGCTGAAAATGCAAAAGTAGCAATTTATGATATGACCGGTAAAAAAGTATTTCAGCAAAATATTGAAACCGATGGTTTTTATAATCAGTCACTAGATTTATCAAGTTTAAGTTCTGGAGCGTATATTTTAAAATATGCAGCCGGAAATTACACAACCACCAAAAAATTAATTTTGAACTAAGTTTAAGTAAGTTTTGAGGAGAAAACGGTTAGCGATTAATTTGCTAGCCGTTTTTTAATGATATTGATTAAAAATCTTTGAAGCCTCATTATAAGAAGATTCAAAACTTCCCATTTTTATCGGAAGATTTGCCTTTGCTGAAGTAAAATAGGAAACCATTTTTTCGGTAGGCATATTTCCCGTTAATTCATCTTTCGCCATTGGGCAACCGCCAAAACCTTGTATTGCTCCATCATAACGTGTACAACCTGCTTTAAAAGCTGCATCAATTTTTTCATGCCAACTCGAAGGTGTGGTGTGCAAATGTGCGCCAAATTCAATTTCGGGATAAGCCGGAATTAAGTTTGAAAATAAATACGTAATTGTTTCAGGATCTGAAGTTCCTACGGTATCTGAAAGTGATAAAATTTTCACTCCCATTGCCGAAAGTTTTTCGGTCCACTCGCCTACTATTTCCACATTCCACGGATCGCCATACGGATTTCCAAAACCCATTGATAAATAAGCGACCACCTTTTTATTATGCTTTTCAGCTAGAGCTAAAATATCATTTAAAATATCGACTGATTCCGCAATTGTTTTATGGGTGTTTCGCATCTGAAAGTTTTCAGAAATAGAAAACGGATATCCTAAATAATTAATTTCGGGATGTTGCACCGCATCTTGCGCACCCCGTAAATTCGCTACGATTGCCAATAATTTGCTAGACGTGTTGCTTAAATCTAATTGTGCTAAAACTTCTTTTGTGTCTGCCATTTGTGGAATGGCTTTGGGAGAAACAAAACTTCCGAAATCGATGGTATCGAAACCACAACGCAGTAAAGATTGAATATATTGAACTTTTTTTTCGGTTGGAATAAAATCTTTGATTCCTTGCATCGCATCACGCGGGCATTCGATAAGTTTTATGGTTTCGCTCATAGACTTCAAAGATAAAAAAGAATATGATGGTGTAAAAGCTTTTTAAATCAATATAAAAAGTGCAATTCCTATAAAGACGAAGATTTGCAACCATTTTAAAAATCTTCCAGAATGTGGGTGTTTTTCGATATATTTTTTTAACGATCCTGCTAATAAAGCGATGCTTCCAAAAACAACAAACGAAGCTAAAATAAAAATTCCGCCTAAAATGAAAAACTGAAGTGTCTCAGATAAATTTTCATTAAATAAAAATCCGGGGAAAAGTGCTAAAAAAAATAAAGATACTTTGGGGTTTAGCACATTCATAATAAAACCTTGTCGGAATAATTTTGAATGAGATTTCGCTTCTAAATTTTCATCGTTTAACTTAATAGCATCTGAAGATTTAAAAACTTTATAGGCTAAAAACAATAAGTAACACGCACCAAAAATTTTTAAAATGGTAAAAAGTGTTTCGTTTTTTACGATTAATAACGAAACTCCAAAGGCAACTAAAGAAGTATGAATTAAACAACCTGTCATTAAACCAGCGACTACCGCTAACGCAGGTTTTTTACCGAAACGAATACTTTGCACTAATACAAAAATATTATCGGGGCCAGGAGAAATTGCCAAAGCAAAAACCGCTAGAGTAAATGATATTAAAATTTCAACATTCAAAATTATTTTTCCAGAATCGCTTGATTAATTTCTTTAATCAATTTTGGACCTTCATAAATAAATCCTGTATAAAGCTGAACTAAACTCGCACCGGCTTCTAACTTTTCTAAGGCATCTTTAGCTGAATGAATTCCGCCAACTCCAATTATCGGGAAAGCATGATTACTTTTTTCAGCTAAAAAACGAATCACTTCTGTGGAACGTTTAGTTAAAGGTTTTCCGCTTAAACCGCCAATTTCGTTTTTATTTTCAGATTGTAAACCTTCTCGAGAAATGGTGGTATTTGTAGCAATAACGCCGGCAATTTTCGTTTGGTTTACGATTTCGATAATATCCAATAATTGTTCATCGGTTAAATCGGGAGCTATTTTTAAGAGAATAGGTTTTACTTTTTTCTTTTTCGCGTTTAAATCTTGTAAGGTTTGTAATAATTCGGTAAGTGGTTTTTTATCTTGTAAAGCGCGCAAATTTGGCGTGTTTGGTGAACTTACATTTACCACAAAATAATCTACATAAGGAAATAAAGCTTCAAAGCAAATTTTGTAATCTTCTACAGCTTTTTCGTTTGGCGTAACTTTATTTTTTCCAATATTTCCCCCAATTAAAACTTCTCCATTATTTTTCTTTAAGCGTTCAACTGCCGCTTCTACTCCACCATTATTAAAGCCCATTCGGTTAATAATTGCTTCATCTTCTTTTAAGCGAAATAATCTTTTTTTAGGATTCCCGGATTGTGCTTTTGGAGTTAACGTTCCTATTTCTATAAAACCAAAACCTAATGCTGAAAGTTCTTTGTAGAGTTTTGCATCTTTATCGAAACCAGCGGCTAAACCCACAGGATTTTTAAATTTTAATCCGAATACTTCTCGTTCTAATTTTTTATTTTCTACTTGATATTTTTTCTTTAAAACTTTTAAAACACCCGGCGTTTTAATGGCTTTTTGAAGAAATGAAAACGTAAAATAATGAACTTTTTCCGGATCGAATTTAAAAAGTACTTTCCGAATAAGAGATTTATACATGGTTTTGTAGTTTCAGCAAAAGTACTTCAAAATAAAAAAACCTCCCACTTTATTAGAAAGACTTTGTAACTGCTTTTGTTATGTGTATTTTTGAAAAAAATATTAAAATGATCGACAAAAAACATATTATCGATAGATTTACAAGTTATGTAACTATCGATACCGAAAGTGACCCAAAAAGTGAGAGCACACCAAGTACAGAAAAACAATGGGATTTAGCCAATAAACTCGCTGAAGAATTAAAAGAATTAGGACTGAAAGACGTTAGTATTGATAAACACGCTTATGTTATGGCGACTATCCCTTCTAACGTTCCGCATAAAGTTCCAACTATTGGTTTTGTTTCGCATTTTGATACTTCGCCAGATTATACCGGAAAAAATGTAAATCCACAAATTGTAGAAAACTACGACGGAAAAGACATCATTTTAAACAAAGAAAAAAATATTGTACTCTCTCCAGATTATTTTGAAGATTTGCTTCAATATAAAGGGCAAACGCTAATCACCACAGATGGAACCACGTTATTAGGAGCTGATGACAAAGCAGGAATCACCGAAATTGTTTCCGCAGCAGAATATCTTATGCAACATCCTGAAATTAAACACGGTGATATTAGAATTTGCTTTACACCCGATGAAGAAATTGGTCGTGGCGCACATAAATTTGACGTGAAAAAATTTGGAGCAGAATGGGCTTACACGATGGACGGAAGCCAAATCGGAGAATTGGAATATGAAAATTTTAATGCCGCGTCTGCCGATATTAAAGTACACGGAAAAATTGTTCATCCAGGTTATGCCAAAGGAAAAATGGTGAATAGTATGTATATCGCGCAAGATTTCATTAATTCCTTACCAAGATTTGAAACACCCGAACATACCGAAGATCGACAAGGTTTTTTCCACTTAACTCAAATTGAAGGAAAAGTTGAGGAGACAAACATGCATTACATTATTCGCGACCACGATAAAGAACATTTTGAAGCCCGTAAAAAAGTAATGCTCGATTTAGCGGCAGAAATTAACGGCCAACACGAAAAAGAAGTTATTGAAATTGAAATAAAAGATCAATACTTTAATATGCGTGAAAAAGTAGAACCGATGATGCATATTGTAGCCATTGCCGAAGAAGCCATGAAATCAATTAACGTGAAACCAAATATTAAACCAATTCGTGGAGGCACCGACGGTTCGCAACTTTCGTATATGGGTTTACCTTGCCCAAATATTTTTGCTGGCGGTCATAACTTTCACGGGCGTTATGAATATGTTCCCGTAGAAAGTATGATTAAAGCTACAGAAGTAATCGTTAAAATTGCAGAGCTCACTGCAAAAAAATATGCTTAACATGTTGTGAGCGGCTTTTCGTGCTGTTCGCTTATAGTTATATTTTTAAAAAAATAAAAAAAGTAAAGGTTGGCAGGAGCTTCTTTTAGTCGCTCTACCAACCTTATTTTTTTAGGATTTTTTCTCTATATAAGCTATCGCTACCATCACGGCCGCAAAAAATTCTATGAGAAAAAATGTATCTTTATTTAATGAAATATAAAACTGATGACTGCAAAAAAAGTTGAAGATTTTATAGAAAAACATTCCCATTGGAAAAATGAACTTTCTCAATTACGAACTTTCTTAAATTCATTTCCCGAATTCGAGGAAACTGTAAAATGGGGCGCGCCAACTTATACTGTAAACAAAAAAAATGTGATTGGCTTAGGAGCATTTAAAAATCATTATGCATTATGGTTTTTTAACGGATCGTTATTAAAAAAGAACACTGAATTATTAGTAAATACTCAAGAAGGAAAAACAAAAGCCTTGCGACAAATTCGGTTTAATAAAGATGAAAAACCTAAGCTAGATACCTTAAAGAAATATATTGAAGAAGCTATTCAATTACAACTTGACGGAAAGAAAGTAGAAATAAATAAATCTAAACCACTTAACATTCCTCCGGAATTAATACAAAAGTTAAAAGAAGATCGTGAAACAAAACTTGCTTTTGAAAAGTTAACCAAAGGAAAGCAGCGAGAATTTGCAGATTATATTTCCGAAGCGAAATGCGACATTACAAAACAGAAAAGATTAGAAAAAATAATTCCGCTTATAAAAAATGGAGTTGGTTTAAATGATAAGTATAGAAAGTAAAATATCTCGAGGCAAACCCACGGAGACATTCGTTAGGAACAAATATTCAATTTCGAGCTAAGCCTCGGAATATTAAAACCTTTGGCCGTTACTAATAAAAAAGGATCTCAAAATTGAGATCCTTTTTTATTGACTGAAAAAATAAATACTTATTTTTTTTCTTCTTTTTTTGGAGCGTTAAGTTGTTTACTTAATTCTAAGGAAATAGAACTTTTATCGAAAGTGATTTTTCCAGCTCCGGTTTCCAAAATAACCGCGTTTAGCTTTTCGCTAAAATCAATAATTTTGCCGTGCATTCCACTTTTTGTAACAACCTTGTCTCCTTTTTTCAAGTCTGCTGCAAACTTTTTTTCTTCTTTTTGTTTTTTCATTTGTGGTCTAATCATAAAGAAATAGAACACTAGAAATAACAATAAAAAAGGCAACAAACCTGTGATTCCTTCTAAACTCATAAATTAATTACTGTACTGGGTTTCCTGAAGCAGCTTTAGCTTGTGGCTCAACAAATGCTTTAATTTTAATCATTTCTTGTCCAGATTCAGTATTAGCTGTAATTCTTACAGTTTTCATTTGGTTGTTTGGCTTTCCTTTAGAGTTGAATTTTACAGTCATCTCTCCTTTTTCACCTGGAGCAATTTCTTCTCCTTTTGGCCAAGATGGTACTGTACAACCACAGCTTCCTTTTGCATTTGTAATCACTAAAGGAGCGTCTCCAGTGTTAGTAAACGAAAAAGTGTGTTCTACAACATCTCCTTCTTGAATTGTACCGAAATCATGCATTTCTTCTTCAAATGTCATTTTAGCAAATTCATCAGATTTTGCATCACGCTCTGCTACTTCTTTTGCATTTTCTTCATCCACTTTTTCTGAAGCGTTGTTGTCTTTACAAGAAGTAAATACCATAGCCGCAACAGCAGCTAACATTAATAATCCTTTTTTCATTTCTACGGTTTTAATTGTTTGTAATTATATTTTTCGATCGCTAAAAATAAGAAAAATTCATTTATTACATTAATCCTCGTCCAATTTTATTCAATTTTTCTTGTTCTTTATATTCTTTAGAAAGTTTATCTAAAATTCCATTAATAAAAATACTACTTTTTGGCGTGCTGTATTCTTTAGCTATTTCTAAATATTCGTTAATTGTAACTTTTACGGGAATTGAAGGGAATTTAAGAAATTCACATACCGCCATTCTAAGTAAAACCGAGTCTATTTCTGCAATTCGGTCTTTATCCCAATTGGGTGTTTTTCCGGTAATGTCTTCTTCGTAACGGTCTTGATTTAGTAAAGTTTTCTTTAATAACTCTGAAGCAAACTCTTTATCTTCTATATTTTTGAAAAGTTTAGGAATAAAAATACTTTCATCTGAAGCTTTTAATTTTTTCAATAATTTTAAAAGTGTAGTATTTACAATAGGCAAATCGTCTAACCAGGTAAGTTTTTTGTCTTCTAAATACTCGTAAAGTTTATCGTTTGGAGCAATTATATTTTTAAAAATATCGATTATAAAATCTTTGTCTTCTTTAAAGGTGGAATCGCGGGTTTCCAAATAATTTTTATAGATTTCACTTTCCTGAATTTCCTTCCAAATTATTTGTACGTATTCATCATCTTTTTTCCAATGATTTAGTTTTCGGTCTTCTAATAAATTTGATAGTTTGTCACTATTTTCTATTAATTGAATAACGCGATTTTCAACAAATTTAAGATTCGGATTTTTGTCTTCTTCCGTAGCTAGTATTTTTTGTTGGGATTTTTCTAAGAAATCTTGAGCATTGTTTTTAATTTCTATAAACAAGGAAAGATTCAATAAAAAGAGATTGTACATCTCTTCCATACTTTTTTGTAGAAATTTTTCTTCAGCTTGCAGGTTTTCATTTTTCGATTGCTCAAATGCGTATAAACTCTGCATTACTTTTACTCTGATATGTCTTCGTGTTAACATAGCTTTTTTTGAAAGAACATTTTTAAAATAAAGAGGGCGAAAATTTAATTTCGCCCTGCAAAAATATGATTTTATTTACGGAAAGTGAATGCTTATTTGTTTTCTTTTTTACGAGCATCGATTCTTCCTTGTGCAATTTTTAAAGCTGCTTGATGTGTGGTAATTTCATCACGTTCTGCAGCGGTTAAAATTTCTAAAGTCGTATCGTAAATATTTTCGGTTTTACGCATAGTTTCTTTTTTATCGTAACCTTCTAATTCTGCGTAAACATTTATAATTCCACCAGCGTTTATTAAAAAATCTGGTGCGTAAACAATTCCTTTTTCTTTTAATAATTGACCGTGCGTAATTTCATGAGCTAATTGATTATTCGCTGCTCCAGCAACAACTTTTGCACGTAAACGGCTTATAGTTTCATCATTAATGGTTGCTCCAAGCGCGCAAGGAGCATAAATATCTACATCTTCAGCATAAATATCATTACCTTGATAAATGGTAGCGCCATATTTTTTGCTTACTTCTTCTAAACGTTCTTGATTAATATCGCTGATAATAACCTTTCCTCCTTCTTTAGCAATATATTCAACTAAGGTTTCACCTACGTGGCCAATTCCTTGAACCATCACTTTTTTTCCTTCTAATTTATCTGAACCAAATTTGAATTTAGAAGCTGCTTTCATTCCCATATAAACACCGTAAGCTGTTACAGGAGAAGGATTCCCAGAACCACCTTTACTTTCTGAAATGCCGGTTACGTGTTTGGTAACTTCGCGAACGGTATCCATATCGGCAGTTTCCATTCCTACATCTTCCGCGGTAATATATTTTCCGCTAAGCGAATCTACGAATTTCCCAAATCTACGCATTAATTCAGGTGTTTTTTGGGTTTTCGCATCGCCAATTATAACTGCTTTTCCACCGCCTAAATTAAGTCCGGTAATTGCACTTTTAAAGGTCATTCCACGCGATAAGCGTAAAACATCATTTAACGCTTCCCATTCGGTTTGGTAATTCCACATCCTGGTTCCACCTAGCGCAGGTCCTAAAACTGTGTTATGAATCCCGATTATTGCTTTTAATCCTGTATCTTTGTCGTTGCAAAAAACCACTTGTTCGTGGTCATCAAATGAAAGTTGCCCAAAAACCGGTGCGGCTTTGTGAAGTTCATTTGCATTTAAAATTTCAGCAGTCATAAGCTGTGATGTTTTATGATTAAATTATTCTCAAAATTTTACGCAAAAATAATGAATATTTAAATTATATATTCATTCTGGGATGTTAAAATGAGAATTCATCAATTATTTTACGTAGCTATAGTTTAATGAAAGAATTACAACACCTCAATAAATATTTTTTAAAATACAAAGGCCGTTTATTTGTTGGTCTAATTATTACCGTAGCAGCGAGGATTTTTGCGCTCTATGTTCCACAATTTATTGGGGATTCTACCAATATTATTGAACAGTATATTAACGGTGAAGTCACAAGTATTCCGGCAGTTAGATCAGAATTAATCACCAATATTTTGCTAATTCTCGGCGCGACATTAATGTCGGCTTTTCTTACTTTTTTAATGCGGCAGACGTTTATTGTGGTTTCCCGCTATATTGAATTTCATCTGAAAAATGAAGTTTTTGAACAATACCAAAATTTATCACTGAATTTTTATAAAAAAAATAGAACCGGTGATTTAATGAACCGAATTAGCGAAGATGTCTCGAAAGTGAGAATGTATGCGGGACCAGCTTTAATGTACAGTGTACAAACCATTACTCTTTTTGTAGTAGTTTTAACGTATATGATAAGTAAGGCACCGCTACTTACGCTTTATACCGTCGCACCACTTCCAATTTTATCATTCGCCATTTATAAATTAAGTAGAGCAATAAACCAAAGAAGTACCATTGTTCAACAATATCTTTCTCGATTAAGTACCTTTACCCAAGAAAGCTTTAGCGGAATTTCGGTAATTAAAAGTTACGGACTTGAACAGCAAATTAATAAAGATTTTGTAGGACTTTCGAATACTAGCAAAGAGAAAAATATCGATTTGGTGAAAGTTCAGGCTTTCTTTTTTCCGCTGATGGTTTTATTAATAGGATTAAGTAATATTCTGGTAATTTATATTGGAGGAAAACGATTTATTGAAGGTGAAATTGAAAACGTAGGAACCATTGTAGAATTCCTTTTATACGTGAATATGCTTACGTGGCCGGTGGCAACGGTAGGTTGGGTTGCAGATATGGTTCAACGAGCGGAAGCTTCTCAAAAACGTATCAATGAATTTTTACAAGAAAAACCAGAAATTACAAATCCTACTGAAAATGACACGCCGGTAAAAGGAGAAATAAAATTCAAAAACGTCACCTTTACTTACGACGATACCAATATTATCGCGTTAAAAAATATTTCATTTGAAATAAATCCCGGGGAAACCTTAGCAATTATTGGGAAAACCGGTTCAGGAAAATCCACTATTTTAGAATTAATCGGCAGATTATACGATGTTTCTGAAGGAACCATATTTATAGACAACAAACCGATTACAGCATATAATCTTAAACAATTGCGGCAAGCAACAGGTTATGTTCCGCAAGATGCGTTTCTTTTTAGCGATTCTATTAAAAATAATATAAAATTTGGAAAAGAAGAAGCTAGTGATGAAGAAGTTATGGAAGCTGCTAAAAACGCTGCAGTTCATAAAAATATTGTAGGTTTCAGCAAAGGTTATGATACCATTTTAGGCGAACGCGGAATTACGCTTTCCGGTGGACAAAAACAGCGTGTTTCTATCGCGAGAGCAATTATTAAAGATCCTAATATTTTACTTTTTGATGATTGTCTTTCTGCTGTAGATACCGAAACAGAAGAAGAAATTTTAAGCAATCTTCATAAAATCTCGAAAGATAAAACTACAATTATTGTTAGTCACCGGGTTTCTTCAGCAAAAAATGCAGATAAAATTATTGTGTTAGAAGATGGCGAAATTATTCAGCAAGGCACTCATAATCAACTCACAAATAAAAAAGGCTATTATCA
The DNA here is from genome assembly GCF_042433895.1 of Mesonia maritima. Taxonomy (NCBI): domain Bacteria; kingdom Pseudomonadati; phylum Bacteroidota; class Flavobacteriia; order Flavobacteriales; family Flavobacteriaceae; genus Mesonia; species Mesonia maritima. Next base: position 190,630 of record NZ_JBHLUA010000003.1, read on the forward strand.
AGAATTGTATTTAAAGCAATTGAGTGAAAAAGAAAGTTGATTTTTTTTGGCAGATGTTAATTTTTTTAAGATTTTTGACAAAAGTAAAAACGTAACACTAATATCTTTCGACTATGAGCGATAAAGGAACGATGCAGCGAGAAGAAATATTTTCTAAAGTTTTAAGAGCCGGAAGGCGTACATATTTCTTTGATGTAAGAGCCACTAAAGCTGATGATTATTACTTAACGATTACGGAAAGTAAAAAATTCACCAACGAAGACGGATCTTTCTACTACAAAAAACACAAAATTTACCTTTACAAAGAAGATTTTGCTGGTTTTGAAGAAATCTTAAAAGAAATGACCGATTATATTATCGACGAAAAAGGCGAAGAAGTTATAAGTGAACGTCACCAAAAAGACTTTAAAAAAGAATACGAAACCGTATCTGAAAATGGTAGCGAAACCTCAACTGATGATTTTACAGATGTAAGTTTCGATGATATTTAAAATATTAATTTTATTATAAATTAAAAAATCTCGCTATTAAGGCGAGATTTTTTTTATCTATATTTCTGTTTACTTTTTAATAATTCTTTGCTGCTTAATTAGTTCGTTCTTTTCATTTATAATTTTTATAAAATAAATACCTGATTCTATTTTAGAAATATCAATCATTACATTATTGTCTTGATTAATATTTTGATCCATTATTTCTCTTCCTTTTAAATCATATATATAGGCTGTAGAATTGTTTAGTAGTTTAAATTGTGAAGAAATATTTATAACATTATTACTGGGTACTGGGAAAATCCTAACTTTATTATTAAAATCTTCATTTTCTAAATTAAGCTTTTCTGGTTTTGCAAAAATAGAACAATACTCATCCAAATTTAATGATATGTTTTGACTGAACATATCCTCAAGGTTAATTATCCCTTGATTAATAAACATTCCTTTAAAATAAGGAGTTTCAATGTAAGAGTTTATTTCGTCTTTTACATCTGTTACCAAGTTTGAGCAGGTTTCATTTTGAATTCCAGTAAGAGAATAAAAATTTAAATTCTGTCCCCCATTAGTGTCATTAAAAACCATTCCTACAAAATTTATTTTGTCAGTATTTTCATTATAAACTAATGATTTAGGTTTATAAAAATATTGATATAAATTTAAATCATCATTAGGATCCAAATAGGTAATTGGTTTTACCATATAATCATAATCTATATCTAATAATTTATTCTTTTGATTTATATTTTCAAAAACTAACAAGTCATAATTACCAGTTGTACTACTCATATCTAGTTTTATCAAAAACTGATGGACATAATTTGAAATTGCCATTTTGTTATTATCGTAAAAAATATTACCCGATAAAAGAATAGAATTGTCATTCATTGAGTACCAATCTATTCCATTCACTAAATTAATCGCAGCGCAACATCTATACATGTAACCAAATGGAAGTATAACCTCTCTTGAAAGTTTGCGATCCCCACTATGCCCATCTAAAACTAATATATTAATCCAATTTTCAACTTCTCTAGTAACTATATAGAATTCATTTGTTATAGAATTATACAATGCCTGATTGGCATAATTATCATAACGTGATAAACCTAAATTTTGAAACTCATAGCTTTTAGGACCTCCCATATCCTCCCAAATAGATTGCCCATTAGTAAAAATGAGATCCATTGCTGCAATAGATTCACTATCTTTCGTAGAGGTGCCGCTACCAGAAATGAAATATAATTCACCGCGCGGATGATTTTCTGCTTTAATAATATGATTAAAAGAGTTATGATAGTTAAAATTTAAATTATTATTGATGTTTTCCGTATCATAATTCTTTGTCCAAATTTCTTCAAGATTTTTATCAACACTAAATACATATGCTGTTTTTCTTTGTTCTTTAGCTGTAGGACCGTCAAACACTTTACTTCCTACCACGATGTAACCACTACTAGTAGTTTCAATATCAAAACCAAAAACACTTGTATCATTCTGCCCATGATAAAAATCAAAATCATGAATACTCCCATCGTTTGGATTCAATCTTAATATAAAAATATGCTTATAAGTATTGTTTGAGGGCTGAACAACAGAACCTGTTACAACAATTAATTCCTTGCCATTCCCATCAGAATCGTAATCAATTGTTACTGAGCCTGCAAAAGCCTGTATTCCACCGCTATTAAATGTGTTTGACCAAACAAGATTTCCATTATTATCAATCATTTTAACTAAGACTTCAGTATAACCAAGTGTTGTATTTGCATTATCCGAAACTGTACTTACAATAACAGAATTATTTCCATAACTCTCAATAGATGGTTGCATCATATAGTCATAGTTGCTACTAATTGTTTTTACCAAAGATTGCGAATAAGAATTACTTGTTATAAAAAAAATTGAAAACAATACGATAAAAATAGTTTTTTTCATAATAATATAATTTTAGTTAATAAATTTAACTAAATATACACATAAAAACACATTTAATCCGTATTATTGTTTTTTTATCCAATTCTTAAACCATTTTCAATCTTTGCTTCCGGTTGAATTATTGTTATATCTCCCCCGTTTACCGCTCCTAAAACTAAGCATTCACTCATTATATTTGCAATTTGTTTCTTCGGAAAATTCACCACCGCAATTACTTGTTTTCCTAATAAATTTTCTTTTTGATAACGTTTTGTGAGTTGTGCTGACGTTTTTTTAATTCCTATTTCTTCGCCAAAATCTAAGTGCATTTTATACGCTGGATTTTTAACTTCAGGGAAATCTTCAACCTCTATAATAGTTGCGACACGCATTTCAATTTTCTGAAAATCTTTCCAATTAATTTCCATAATATTTTTAGCCGAAAAATACGTGAAAAATCATTAATTTACCTCTTCAAATAAAATAATTATGTCATTAACAACTTCCAAAGATTTACCGTTAGGAACCAAAGCTCCATCATTTGAATTAGTTGATGTGGTTAGAAATAATCGCTATAGCTTAAATAAACTTAAAGGAGAAAAAGGAACAATAATTATGTTTATTTGCAACCATTGTCCGTTTGTAAAACACGTACAAGAAGAAATTGTACGACTAGCGAATGATTATCGAATTTTGGGTTTTGGTTTTATAGCAATTTCCAGCAATGACATCGAAAAATATCCTGAAGACCAACCTGCAATGATGTGGAAAGTTGCCCAAAAATATAATTATACATTTCCTTATTTATTTGATGCAACGCAACAAGTAGCAAAAGATTACCAAGCCGTTTGCACGCCAGACTTTTTTGTTTTTGATGAAGAGTTAAAACTAGTTTATCACGGACAATTAGATGATTCCAGACCAAAAAACGGAATTCCTGTTACCGGAAGAAGCATTCGCGAAACCTTAGATGCGATTTTAAATAATCGCAAAATTCCAGAAGAGCAAAAACCAAGTATTGGTTGTAATATTAAATGGAAAGAAGAATAAAAAAAGCTGTTTGAAAAGTAGAAGAAAACCTCATTCTGAATTTATTTGAGGTGTATGAAAATAGACTTTTCAAACAGCCATTTTTTCGGAATAAAACCCGATTATTTCTTTGGAATATTCTTTAGCACTTCTAAAAAGAATTTCCAAAATTTCTGCATTGAAGAAATACTGGCACGTTCATCTGGAGAATGCGCTCCGCGAATAGTTGGTCCAAATGAAATCATATCGAGATTTGGGTAGTGACTTCCTATAATTCCGCATTCTAAACCAGCGTGACAAGCAGCAACATCGGCCTTCTCTCCTATTTGTTTTTCATACAATTCGTCTAAAACTTTTAAAATAGCTGAATCTGGATTTGGCGCCCAACCCGGGTATTCACCTGAAAAATTCACTTTAAAGCCGGCAAGTTCAAATCCTGCGCGTAATGAATTTGCTAAATCCCATTTGTTAGATTCAACTGAAGATCGTGTTAAACAAGAAATTTCAACCGTTCCGTTTTCTAGACTGACTTTTGCAATGTTATTAGAAGTTTCTACCAAACCTTCAATATCTGGACTCATTCTATAAACTCCATTATGCGTAACATACAATGCATTTAAAACCTCTTTTTGCGCAGATGCTTCCATTACTTTTTTCGGCATAGAAATTTCTTCCGCAGCAATATGTATATTCTCTTCTAATGATTTGTATTCGGTTTTAATAGCTTCCGCTAAATCGTTAAGCGTTTTTTGAAATGCTTCAACTCCTGCTTCAGCAACTACAACTTCAGCCACGCTTTCTCTAGGAATCGCGTTTCGTAAACCACCACCGTGAATATTAGCAATTTGTATGTCGATTTGCTCTTGTAATCCGTATAAAATTCGGTTCATTAATTTATTAGCGTTGCCCAAACCTTTAATGATATCCATTCCCGAATGTCCACCATTTAAACCTTTTACCGCAATTTTATAAGCTTTTGAATTTTCTTTCGGCGTTTCTTCAGTATAATTTTTGGTGGCTGTTAAATCTACACCGCCGGCACAACCGATACCAATTTCATCATCTTCTTCGGTATCTAAATTTAAAAGAATTTGTCCGTCGAGTACGTTTTCGTCTAATTTTTTTGCTCCGGTCATTCCCGTTTCTTCATCGATGGTGAAAAGTGCTTCAATAGCCGGGTGCTCAATTTCTTTACTTTCTAAAACCGCCATCATTGTAGCAACTCCTAACCCATTATCGGCACCTAAAGTTGTTCCTTTTGCACGAACCCAATCGCCATCGACATGCATTTCTATTCCTTGGGAAGAAAAATCGAAATCGGTGTCATTATTTTTTTGATGAACCATATCTAAATGTGATTGCAACACAATTGTTTGGCGATCTTCATAACCTGAAGTTGCAGGTTTTTTTATAATTACATTTCCTGCGCTGTCTTCTATGGTTTCCAATCCTAATTTTTTACCGAAATCTTTCATAAATGCAATCACGCGTTCTTCTTTTTTTGAAGGGCGCGGAACCGCATTTAAATCGGCAAATTTATTCCATACTTGACTTGGTTCTAAATTTCTTATTTCTTGATTCATTTTTTATTTTTTAAAGTTTTTTAACCTGAATTTACTACAGAGTTTCATTCATTTTAGTGTAATTCTGAGTAAGCTTCAGCATAACTAAATTTCAATTTTCACAAAGATATTGTTTCTCCTTTCAACTATAAAATTTGTAGAAGCTGATTTAGTTTGTATTTTTAACTTGTGAAGAAAAAAACCGAACTCATTTTAGCTATTTTACTCCCTCTTCAAGTAGCGGGAATTTCTATTTTAGCAGATCATCCAAATTTTATTGAAACCTATTACAGTAAAGGAATTTACCCTCACATTTCAAAATTTTTCAGGTATTTATTAGGCTGGATTCCGTTTTCTATCGGCGATTTTTTATATGCGTTTTTGTTGATTTTAATGCTGCGCTTTCTTTTTATTCGCATAAAAACGCGTTTTAAAAATCCAAAAAAATGGGTTTTAAGAACATTTGCTTTTTTATCGATTTTGTATTTTTCTTTTCACATTTTTTGGGGATTAAATTATTACCGTTTGCCTTTGCACCAATCACTTTCCATAGAAAAAGAATATTCAAAAACGGAATTAAAAAATTTCAGTAAAAAATTAATTGAACGCACGGTAAGTTTACATCACGCAATTGTAAAAAATGATACGGTAAAAGTAGATTTCAACTTTAGTCATACGGAATTAAAAAATTTAGCGCTACAAGGTTATCACGATTTAGAAAATGAATATCCTGAACTGCATTATCGCGGAAAAAGCATAAAACCTTCACTTTTTACAATTCCGCTAACGTATATGGGTTTTAATGGGTATTTGAATCCGTTAACGGGAGAAGCACAAATAAATAATTGGATTCCAGAATTTAAACTTCCCACCACAATAAGCCACGAAATAGGACATCAATTAGGTTATGCGAAAGAAAATGAAGCAAATTTTATAGCGTGTTTAAATACGATGAATCATAAAAATATTAAAATGCGTTACGCCGGCTACACGTTTGCTTTAAAATATTCTTTAGGCGATTTGCTTCTGCAAGACCCGTGTGAGGCTGAAAATTTAATCGCTGTATTGCCAATCGGGATTAAAAAAAATTATCAGGAAGTCGATTTATTTTGGAAAAAACACGAAAATCCCTTAGAACCCTATTTTAAAGAATTTTATGGCGGATATTTGCAAGCCAACAATCAGCCGCAAGGAATCGATAGTTATAATTATGTAGTTGCGTTGTTGGTGAATTATTTTGAAAAAGAGGGAAATTTATAATTATGGAAAAGAAAATTAGTAGTCTTCAAAATAAAACCGTAAAATATCTTACACAATTACAAGAAAAATCGCGTACCCGAAGAAAAGAAAAACGTTTTGTAATTGAAGGTTTTCGGGAAATCACCTTAGCAATCGAAGCAAGTTATGAACTTGAAACTATTTATTTTTGTAACAAAATTTTTCAGGAAAAAGAATTATTTACTGAAAATTTTTCAGCATTAAATGTAGTTGAACTTTCTAAAGAAGTTTATCAAAAAGTTGCTTACCGCGGAAGCACTGAAGGTATTTTAGCAATCGCAAAAGCAAAAGAAAATGATTTAGCAAGTTTAAAATTTAAGACTGAAAATCCCTTAATTTTAGTAGCTGAAGCTCCGGAAAAACCCGGTAATATCGGAGCAATTTTGCGAACTGCCGACGCTGCAAAAGTTGATGCTGTTTTAATAGCAAACCCAAAAACCGACATCTACAATCCGAATATTATTCGTTCTAGCGTGGGTTGTGTTTTTACCAACCAAATCGCTAGCGGAAATACTTCAGAAATAATTTCTTATTTAAAGGAAAAAAATATCGCGATTTACAGCGCTATTTTACAAGATTCTGAAATTTATACTAATCAAGATTTCACCTCAGCAACCGCAATTATCATAGGAACCGAAGCCGATGGATTAAGTGAAGAATGGCGAAAAGCTGCAACAAAAAATATTCATATCCCGATGCAAGGGAAGATCGATTCGATGAACGTTTCTGTCGCCGCAGGAATTTTAATTTTTGAAGCGAAAAGACAGCGAAACTTCGATTAAGAATTTTAATTTTGCTTGAAAATTAATTTATTACTCAATTCCTTTATGACCCCAGAAACCTTATTTTATATATTAATTGGTATTATCATCCTTAATTTTATTGTCGATCAGTCTTTAGATGCGTTAAATGCAAAACATTATAACGATAAACTTCCCGCAGTTTTAGATGATGTGTACGATGAAGAAGAATATGAACGTTCGCAAGCGTACAAAAAAACACGCTATAAATTCGGGATTCTTACTTCTGCGTTTTCCTTGATTTTGACTTTAACTTTTTTCTTTCTCGATGGTTTTGCTATAGTAGATGAATTCGCCAGAAACATCAGTAATAACCCTATTTTAATCGCTTTAATTTTCTTTGGAATTATCATGTTCGGAAGCGATATTTTGACCACGCCATTTTCGTATTACAGTACTTTTGTAATTGAAGAAAAATTCGGGTTCAACAAAACCACTAAAAAAACCTTCATTTTAGATAAACTAAAAGGCTGGTTAATGGGTGCTATTTTAGGCGGCGGAATTTTAGCGCTTATCATATGGTTCTATCAATTAACGGGAGAAAACTTTTGGATTTTCGCGTGGATTTTAGTCGCCGTTTTTTCATTATTCCTGAATATGTTTTACAGTAAATTAATTGTTCCGCTTTTTAATAAACAAACTCCTTTAGAAGAAGGCTCACTTCGGAATAAAATTGAAGAATACGCTAATAGTGTCGGTTTTACCTTAGACAATATTTTTATTATCGACGGTTCTAAACGAAGCACCAAAGCCAACGCCTATTTTTCCGGCTTCGGAAAAGAAAAAAGAATCACTCTTTTCGATACCTTGGTGAACGATTTAGAGGAAGATGAAATTGTTGCAGTTTTAGCGCACGAAGTTGGTCATTACAAGAAAAAACATATCATTTTCAATCTAATAACTTCTATAATTACAACAGGTTTTACATTATGGTTGCTTTCACTTTTTGTGGGAAATCCATTACTTTCCGAAGCATTAGGTGTAAACCAACCGAGTTTCCATATCGGGTTAATTACCTTCGGTATTTTATACACGCCTATTTCAGAAATTACAGGTTTAGTGATGAATTGGCTCAGCAGAAAATTTGAATATCAAGCCGATAATTACGCTAAAAACACTTTTAATGCAAACGCTTTAATTTCGAGCTTAAAAAAATTATCGAGCAAAAGTTTAAGCAATTTAACACCGCATAAAGCTTACGTATTTTTTCATTATTCGCATCCAACTTTATTGCAACGAATTCAAAATTTAAACCATAACAAGACAAATTCTTTTTAGTATATTAGTTGCTATGATGATGACTGAAGAAGACATTCAAAAAGAAAATAAAAAAATAGCCAAGCAATATAAAGAATTGCTTCGGGTAAGTTACCGCTCACTTAGTGATGAAGACAAAGCGCTTATTCGCCACGCGTTTGAAATTGCGGTAGATGCGCATAAAGATCAGCGTAGAAAATCGGGCGAAGCTTATATTTTTCACCCAATTGCGGTAGCAAAAATTGTAGCTTCAGAAATTGGTTTAGACGCGACTTCTATTGCATCTGCCTTGTTACACGATGTTGTTGAAGATACCGAATATACCTTAGCCGATATTGAACAAATGTTTGGCGAAGTGGTAGCGCGAATTGTTGACGGACTTACAAAAATTAGTCATTTAAAGTCAGAAAAAGATGTTTCGCTTCAAGCGGAAAACTTTAGAAAAATGTTACTTACGCTAAATGATGACATTCGCGTAATTATCATTAAAATCGCAGATCGTCTTCATAATATGCAAACAATGGATGCGATGCGGTCTGACAAGCAACTTAAAATCGCTTCGGAAACTTTATACATTTACGCTCCACTTGCCCACAGAATCGGACTTTACAATATAAAAACCGAATTAGAAGATCTTAGTTTAAAATATACCGAACCGGAAGTATATCGAGATATTTTAAATAAAATTAAAGAAAGTAAAGAAGAGCAAGATGAATATATAAATGCTTTTTCTAAAGTTATTTCAGATTCACTTGACAAGGAAGATTTAGAATACGAAATTAAAGGTCGACCAAAATCTATTTTTTCCATTCGGAAGAAAATTTTAAAACAAAATATTTCATTCGATGAAGTTTATGACAAATTCGCTATCAGAATTATTTATAAAAGCGAACCGGCAAACGAAAAATTTATCGCCTGGAAAATTTATTCCATTGTAACCGATCATTTTCGCCCCAACCCTACCCGACTTCGCGACTGGATTTCTTCACCAAAATCTACCGGATACGAAGCTTTACACATCACGGTAATGGGACCCAAAGGCCGCTGGGTGGAAGTTCAAATTCGTAGCCAACGGATGAACGAAATTGCCGAAAAAGGTTACGCCGCGCATTATAAATACAAACACGGCGAACAGCAAGATGACAAAAACCTCGATCAATGGCTTAATAAATTACAAGAAGCGTTAGAAAATAGTGAGGTGAATGCGGTAGATTTTGTTGAACAATTTAAACTGAATTTATACGCCAAAGAAATATTCGTTTTTACGCCAAAAGGCGATTTAAAATCATTACCAAAAGGAGCAACGCCTTTAGATTTCGCATTCAGCATTCATACCGAAATAGGAATGAAAACGCGTGGAGCTCGCGTTAACGGGAAATTAGTTCCATTGAGTCACGAATTAAAAAGTGGCGATCAAGTAGATATTATTACTTCTTCTCAAGCAAAACCGAATAATAACTGGTTAGATTATGCGACGACTGCAAGAGCGCGATCTAAAATTAAATCTTCTTTAAAGGAAGAGAAAAAATCGATAGCCAAAGACGGTAAAGCCGTTTTAATCCGAAAATTACGCACCCAAAAAATTCCATTTAATGACAAAACCGTAAACGAACTTGTCCGGTATTTTAAACTAAAAACAAGTCTCGATTTATTTTATCGCGTTGGAATTGGCACGATCGATAATTCGGCTTTAAAAGAATATGCAGCTTCGCGAAGCAACGCCCTGGTTTCATTCTTCAAAAGTAAAATTAGTAGAAAACCGAGTGTTTCTGAAGATTTAGAAAAAGATGAAATTACCACCAATTACGACCAATTGGTTTTTGGCAAAGACGAAGAAAAATTTGAATACAATCTCGCAAATTGCTGTAACCCAATTCCGGGCGATCCTGTTTTTGGCTTTGTAACGGTAAATGATGGAATTAAAGTTCATAAAAAAGATTGCCCAAACGCCATTCAGTTACAGAGTAATTATGCATATCGCATTATGCCGGCAAAATGGATCGACTCTTCACAAGAAGACTTTAAAGCGGTTATTAAACTTACCGGTCTCGACAATTTAGGCTTGGTAAGCGAAATCACCAAAGAGATTTCGAACAACCTTCATGTAAATATGCGAGATATTGCATTTAAGAGTAACCAAAGTGTTTTTGAAGGAAAAATAACCGTAATTGTAAAGAACAAAACCATTTTAAAAAAATTAATCGATCGCCTTAAAAAAATAAGTGGAATTGATAAGGTAACACGCGAATAAAGCGTAAATTTGCAACCTGAATTATGGAGAGTACCGAAAAAAATAATAACGACCAAGCCGTTGTAAAGAACGTATTTACAAAGTTTTTAGAAGAAAAAGGACACCGCAAAACACCCGAACGGTTTGCCATTCTTCAAGAAATTTATGATAGTGAAGAGCATTTCGATATCGAATCGCTTTACATTACCATGAAAAATAAAAATTACCGCGTAAGTCGTGCCACACTTTACAATACTATTGAACTTTTATTGGAATGTGGTTTGGTAAGAAAACATCAATTTGGTAAAAATCAGGCGCAGTACGAAAAATCATATTTCGACCGCCAACACGATCACGTGATCTTAACCGATACCGGGGAAGTTATCGAGTTTTGTGATCCCAGAATTCAATCGATTAAACAAACAATAGAAGAGGTTTTTGATATCGAAATCACCAATCATTCCCTCTATTTTTACGGAAATAAAAAATCATCCAAATAACTTTTTTATGGCAGTAGATTTGCTACTAGGATTACAGTGGGGCGACGAAGGAAAAGGAAAAATCGTTGACGTTCTCACCTCTAAATATGATATTATCGCACGTTTTCAAGGCGGTCCGAATGCGGGTCATACTTTAGAATTCGACGGTATAAAACACGTTTTACACACCATTCCTTCAGGAATATTTCATGATAAAGCAATAAACTTAGTTGGCAATGGCGTGGTAATCGATCCTGTAATTTTTAAAAAAGAACTTGATAATCTAGAAAAATTCAACTTAGATTATATTTCCAAATTATTAATTTCCAGAAAAGCTCATATCATTTTACCAACGCATCGTTTGTTAGATGCTGCTTCTGAAACTTCCAAAGGAAAAGCGAAAATCGGTTCAACCTTAAAAGGGATCGGTCCCACGTATATGGATAAAACCGGAAGAAACGGTTTACGAATAGGTGATTTAGAAATGGATAATTGGCAAGAAAAATACCGCACACTTGCCAATAAGCATGAATCGATGATTGCTTATTATAATGTAGATATTCAATACAATTTAAAAGAACTAGAAAAAGAATTTTTTGAAGCTGTAGAGAGTTTAAAAAAATTGACTTTCATCGATTCTGAAGAATACCTTCATCAAGCGCAAAAAGAAGAAAAAAGCATTTTAGCAGAAGGAGCGCAAGGTTCACTGTTAGATATCGATTTTGGGACCTATCCATTTGTAACTTCCAGCAACACAACAGCTGCTGGAGCTTGTACAGGATTAGGCGTTGCACCAAATAAAATAAATGAAGTCTACGGAATTTTTAAAGCGTACACCACGCGTGTAGGAAGCGGTCCTTTCCCAACCGAGCTTTTCGATGAAGATGGCGCGCGAATGGCAAAAATCGGAAATGAATTTGGAGCCACAACTGGAAGAGCAAGACGTTGCGGTTGGTTAGATTTAGTCGCTTTAAAATATGCTGTTCAAGTAAATGGCGTTACGCAATTAATGATGATGAAAGGCGATGTGTTAAGCGGTTTTGAAACCCTAAAAGTTTGTACAGGTTATAAATATAAAGGCAAAACCATTCATCATTTACCGTATAATATTGAAGAAGAAAATATTTCTCCAATCTATACGGAAGTAAAAGGCTGGAAAGAAGATCTCACTAAAATTAGCAGTGAAGCCGATTTTCCTGAAAACTTCAAAAAATATATCGCTTTTATTGAAAAAGAACTTGAAATTCCTATTACCATAATTTCTGTAGGACCCGATAGAAAACAAACGATCTTACGATCTTAAAAGAAATAATTTTTAAAAAGAACGCTTCAATAAAATTTTGGAGCGTTTTTTGATTAGAGCAACTTTCATATAGTTTTCTTATTAATTAGTATTTTTGAACAAAATTAAACGATTGAAAAACCTCCAAGTCTATATATTTTTCGCTTTCACTTTTTTTGCTTTACAACTACAAGCGCAAAAAAAAATTGATTACGATAGTGAACGAACCATTAAAAATGAAGAAAAATATCCCGGCGCACTTATTTTCAGTAAAGTAAATAAGCAAGTTTATTTTACACACGAAGGAATTGAAGTTTGGTGCGACCAAGCTATTTTTTATCAAAAAGACGATTTCTTTAAAGCCTTCGGAAATGTAAGAATGCAACAAGGCGACACCGTAACCTTAACCAGCAAATACGCCGAATATGATGGAAATACGCAATTTGCTTTCGCCAGTAATAATGTAAAATTATCAACTCCATCCAACACTTTAACGACCGATACGTTATTTTTCGACCGAAAAAAACAGGAATCGTTTTACCGTAGCGGCGGAACTGTAAAAGATACCGCGAGTACCATTAAAAGTGTAATTGGCAGGTATTTTATGCAAGATGAAAAATATTCGTTTGTGAACGATGTGGTGGTCACCAACAAAGATTACATCATTAATTCGCAACAATTAGATTTTTATACCAATACTGGTCACGCGTATTTATACGGACCTTCAACGATTACCAGCGAAAACAGTAAAGTCTATTGCGAACGTGGTTTTTACGATACCCGAAATGATAAAGGATATTTTGTTAAAAATTCTACGGTATATTATGAGAATCGAAAACTGGAAGGCGATAGTATATTTTTCGATCAAACAAACAGTTTCGCTTCTGCAACCAATAATATTAAAGTTACCGATACAGCGAATAGTTCTGTTGTAAAAGGTCATTATGCTGAAGTTTTTAGAGCTAAAGATTCTGTTTTTATCACGAAACGCGCCGTCGCGTCTATGAAACAAGAACAAGATTCTATTCACATTCATAGCGATACGTTAATGATTACTGGAAAAACAAAGAAACGAGTTATTCGAGGTTTTTATGATACCAGAATATACAAAACCAATATGAGCGGAAAATGCGATTCTATTCATATTGACGAACCAAGCGGATTAACTCAAATGTTAGGAAAACCAGTAGTTTGGTCAGGAAATAACCAACTTACCGGCGATACCATTCATTTATTAAATGATACCATAACCGACAAATTAGATAGCCTGAAAGTTTTTTACGATGCCTTTATGATTCAAAAAGACAGCATTAAAGGTTTTAATCAAGTGAAAGGAAAAGAAATGTACGGATTATTTAATGAAGAAAATGAGCTTTCTGAAGCCAACTTCATTAAAAATACTGAAACCATTTATTATTCAAGAGATGAAGAAAAAAATCTAATCGGTATTGACAAAATGCTTTCCTCAAGTATAAAAATTCTTTTTGAAGACCGAGCGGTTACCAACATCTATTATTACAATAATCCTGAAGGTGATATGATGTTACCTGAAAATTTTCCTGAAAATGCTCGAAAATTAAGAGGTTTTAATTGGCGAGGTGACGAACAACTCACTAAAAAATCAGATTTATTTTTAAATGAACCCCCATTAAAACTTCCAAAAATTAAAGGAATTCCGTTACCCGAAGAAGAAGATACTTTTTTTGATGAAAAGAAAGAAGGCGACGATCCGCTGCTGAATGAAAAATCGAGATTAACACCCGAAAAGCTTCAGCATCAATCCAAAGAAAATGAAGAAGAAAAAACTACGCTTCAATTAAAAAATAAGTAATTATCCTGTTGAAAAAAGAGTTTCTAACATATCAAGCACAAACTACGCCACATCCACTCGGTCTAGAAATCGAATCGGCTGAAGGAAGTTATATTTACAGTACCGATAAAAAAGCATATTTAGATTTTGTAGCCGGCGTTTCTGCCTGTAGTTTAGGACATCGGCATCCTAAAGTTATTGCGGCCATTCAAACGCAATTAGAAAAATATTTACACGTGATGGTTTATGGCGAATATGCTCAAAAACCAGCGGTAGAATTTTCACAATTAATTGCAAAACATAGTGAAATTGCCTCAGCAAAAACCTATTTAGTTAACAGCGGAACCGAAGCAATAGAAGGAGCTTTAAAATTGGCACGTCGTTACACAGGAAGAACACAAATTTTAGCCGCAAAAAATGCTTACCACGGTAATACAATGGGTTCGTTAAGTTTAATGAGTTTTGAAGAACGCAAAAAACCATTTTTACCGTTATTGCCTGAAATAGATTTTATAAACTTTAATAACGAAGAAAATCTTCAGCAAATTACTGAAAAAACTGCTGCGGTGGTTTTGGAAACTATTCAAGGTGGCGCAGGATTTATTTTACCCACTTCAAATTATTTAGAAAAGGTAAAAAATCGCTGTAAAGAAGTTGGCGCGTTACTTATTTTAGATGAAATTCAACCGGGGTTTGGGCGAACCGGAAAACTTTTTGCCTATCAACATTATAATATTGTTCCCGATATTTTGGTAATTGGTAAAGGAATGGCTGGCGGTTTACCGGCTGGTGCTTTTATTGCTTCCGCAGAAATTATGGATACGTTAAGCGACAATCCTAAAATGGGACACATTACTACGTTTGGCGGAAACGCGGTAATTTCCGCGGCGGCTTTAGCGACTTTAAAAGAAATTACCACTTCCGATTTAATGGCTAAGACCATTGAAAAGGAAAATTTTGTAAGAAAAAGGCTTGTTCATCGTCATATTAAAGAGATTAGAGGAAAAGGTCTTATGCTGGCGCTCATCGTTTCTTCAGAAGAAATTGCGAACGAATTAATTTTAAAAGCACAAGAAGAAGGCCTCATTTTGTTTTGGTTGTTGTTCGAAAAAAAAGCTGTAAGAATAACACCACCGCTAACCATCTCTGAAAATGAATTGGAAGAAGGGATTAAAATAATTTTGAAAATTTTAGATTCTATTGATTAATTTATGCCGGGGGAAAATCTTAAAAATTTATAGAATTCATTTCTATTTTTTACAGAAATTTCCTAATATTTTAATCTCGATTATCGAATAAAATTACCTGTTAATTACTTTGTTAACAACAAAAAATCGATTTTAGAATATTATTGCAATGGGTTACCTAACTTTAATATTGTAGAAATCAGTAAAATTTCGTGTATGCATTTAAGTCAAAACGAAGAACACAATTTCTCTCTTACGAAATTTGAGTCGATGTTAAAAACGAATGATATTTTGTTTTTCGATTCAAATGAATTTGAAGTAATCATATATCATTATTTAGAAAATGGAAAATTTGCTCTCGCCAAAAAAGCTGTAAAGCTTGGTTTAGAGCAACATCCGCACGCTACAAATCTTCAATTATTTAAAGTTGAAATTCTAATTTTTGAAGATAAATTAAAAGAAGCCGATGAAATTCTAAATAATTTACACGAAATTGAGCCTTCTAACGAAGAAATTTACATTCAAAAAGCAAATATTTTTTCAAAACGCGATGCGCATCAACAAGCCATAAATATGTTGGAAACCGCGTTAGATATTTCTGCCGATGAAGCCGAAATTCACGCGCTTATCGCCATGGAATATATGTTTTTAGAAGATTACAAAAACGCTAAATTAAACTTCATGAAATGTCTAGAATTAGACAATGAAGATTATGCGGCACTTTACAACATAATTTACTGTTTCGACTTTTTAGAACAACAACGAGAAGCGATTGATTATTTAAATATGTATTTAGATAAAAATCCTTATTCTGAAGTAGCTTGGCATCAAGTCGGAAAGCAATATTTCGATTTAAAAGATTACGATCGTGCTTTAACAGCCTTCGATTTCGCAATTATTTCTGATGATACATTTATTGGTGCTTACATGGAAAAAGGAAAAGTGCTCGAAAAAATGAAGCGTTTTAATGAAGCAATCGAAAATTACCACATCACTCTAAAATTAGACGATCCTACAGCGTTTGCATATTTACGAATCGGAAAATGTTACGAAAAAATAAAAGATCAAGATCTAGCTTTGCAATACTATACGAAAGCGGTAAATGAAGATCCGTTACTCGATAAAGCTTGGCTTGCCATTACCGATTTTCATTTTAAAAAACTCGATTATCAAAAAGCGCTTTATTACATCAATAAAGCTATTGCGATTGATGAAGAAAACGTATTGTATTGGAAACGATATGCAAAAATAAATAATCGTCTTAATTTTTATGAAGAGGCCGAAAAAGGCTATAAAAAAAGTCTTGAATTAGGAAACTACGAACTCGAAACTTGGATCACGCGTTGCGATTTACTTATTAATTTAGGTGAATATGAAACCGCGGTAAAAGTTTTATTTCAAGCTGCTGAATTTTATCCTGAAATTGCCGAAATTGAATTCAGGTTAGCCGGACTTTATTTCACCTTAAATGAAGGAACAAAAGGATATTACCATTTAAAAAACGCTTTATCATTAGATGCTGAATATGCTATTGTAATGGAAGAATTATTTCCAATAATTTTCAACAGAGAAAGCGTAAAAACTATTATTGAAGAATATCAAAATAAATAATAGTTGCTTTTTTAAGTTATACTTTTTGAAATTTTCATTTTTCAAGCAATTGAATCTCGAGTATTTAGTTTAAATTTAAGCAAACTAAAAACTTCAACTGTATAGAATTTATTACTTTTATCGCTTCACTTACAAACTATGCAAGAAAGAAGTTTTAAAGATTACTTTATTGTTTCATTAAAGGGAATTGCAATGGGTGCGGCAGATACGGTTCCCGGCGTTTCGGGCGGAACAATCGCTTTTATTTCAGGAATTTACGAAGAATTAATTACCAGTATAAGCAATGTAAATTTATCACTTTTAAAAACGTGGAAAAACCACGGTTTTAAAGAAATGTGGAAAAGCTTTAACGGTAATTTTGTTCTGGCCTTACTTAGCGGAATTTTAATTAGCGTATTTACGTTAATGCGTTTGGCAAATTACCTGTTAGAACATCATCCTATTTTAATTTGGTCGTTTTTCTTTGGTTTGGTAATTGCCAGTATTTGGTACGTTGGCAGACAAATTGAACAATGGAATATAAAATCTGTCGCGGCTTTAATTATTGGCGCGGTTGCAGCATATTACGTAACTACAATTCCTGTAGCTTCTTCAGATAATAGCTTAATTTATTTGTTTTTCTCTGGTTCTTTAGCCGTTTGCGCTATGATTTTACCCGGAATTTCAGGTGCTTTTATTTTAGTTTTACTAGGCGCTTATCAAGAAATTACGCAAGCAGTTCACGATTTCAATTTTAAAAAAATTGGCCTTGTCGGTTTAGGAGCAATTTGTGGTCTTTTAGCATTTTCTAAACTTTTAAAATGGTTATTTACCTATTATAAAACAATTACGTTGGCGGTTCTTACCGGTTTTATCGCCGGTTCTTTAAATAAAATTTGGCCGTGGAAAGAAGTTTTAGAAAGTATAACCTTAGACGATAAAGAAATTGTAACGAAAGAACAGTCGGTTTTACCTTGGAATTATAACGAAGATCCGCAATTATGGTTTGCGATAATTTTAATGCTTGCCGGTTTCTTTTTAATCCTTATTTTAGAGAAATTAGCTGAAAAGAAGCCAGAAACAAATGCAGCAAACACGGACGTTTAAAGATAAATTTTTTCTTGTACTAAAAGGCTTAGCAATGGGAGCCGCCAATAAAGTTCCCGGCGTTTCCGGTGGCGTGGTTGCTTTTGTGGTCGGTTTTTACGAAGAATTTATTTATTCGCTTCAAAAAGTAAACGGAAAAGCATTTTTCTTATTACTAAAAGGAAGATGGCATAGTTTGTACCGCTACATCAATGGAAAATTTTTAGGGCTACTAATGCTCGGAATGATCATTAGTTATTTTAGTGTTTCTAAAATTTTAGACTTTTTAATCGAACATTACGAACTTTATGTTTGGGCGACTTTCTTCGGAATGATTATCGGCTCTATTTATTATATCGGGAAAGATTTCAGGCTAAAATCGGTAAAAAATCTAATTTTTATTTTTATAGGAATTGTAGCTGGTGTCGGTATAAGTTTACTCGAACCCGCTACCGAAAACGACAATCTTTGGTTTGTCTTTTTCTGTGGAATTATTGGTGTTTCTGGAATGACACTTCCGGGACTTTCCGGTTCGTTTATTCTTATTTTAATCGGAAATTATGTATTACTTTTAGTCGATTCTGTTAACGCTTTATTTGATACGATAACCGATCTTGTAAAATTAGATTTTTCGTTTACTGAAAATTCAGAACGTATACGTTTGTTGCAAGTTTTAAGTTCATTTACCGCGGGTTCGGTAGTTGGTTTAGTAACTTTATCGCATCTGTTGGGTTATGTTTTAAAGCATTATAAAAATACAACCTACGCTGTAATTATTGGTTTTATTACCGGATCTTTGGGTGTAGTTTGGCCGTGGAAAGAAAAAATTTTTAAGAAAAATATTTCTGGTGAAATCTTAAGAGATGCTAACGGAAATGCAGTATTGGATAATTATGACCGATATATTCCAACTATTCAAGATTCAAGCACTTGGATTGCCATTTTTTTTATTATAATAGGAATTCTAATAGTAATTGGTTTAGAACGCTACGGAAATAAAAATTCAACTTCTCATGAATAAATTTGGTTTAATAGGTAAGAACATTTCATATTCCTTCTCCAAGAATTATTTCGAGAAAAAATTTGCAGCTCAAAACATCGATGCCACTTATCAAAATTTTGATATCGATACGATTGAAGAGCTAAAAAAAATCACCAAAAAAGAAAAATTAAAAGGCTTAAACGTCACCATTCCTTATAAAGAAGCGGTACTCCCCTACCTCGATTCTATAGATGGAGAAGCCTATAAAATTGGAGCGGTAAATACCATAAAAATTGAAGGTCAAAAATTAATTGGCTACAATACCGATTGTTTAGGTTTTATGAAATCTTTATTTCCACTGCTGGAAAAACAACACACGCAAGCCCTCGTTTTAGGAACAGGCGGCGCTTCTAAAGCTGTTACGCACGCGTTAAACTCATTGGGAATAGAATTTCAGCAAGTTTCACGAAACTCAAAAAACAATCAGCTTTCTTATAAAAACTTAACGGAAGAAATCATTCAAAACCATCCGTTAATTATAAATTGTACGCCGTTAGGAACTTCACCCAATATAAATGATGCGCCGGCAATTCCGTATAAATATTTAAATAATCGTCATCTTTTGTACGATTTAGTTTACAATCCGCCACTTACCACATTTTTAGCAAACGGAAAAAAACAAGGAAGTAAAATTTCTAATGGACAAAAAATGCTGGAATATCAAGCCGAACAAGCCTGGAATATTTGGAATGAACGCTAAAATGTAGCTTTACAAAAGCATTTCTTACTTTTTTTTGCAGAGTATAACGGGAGTTACTATCTTTCAAGTCTATAATTAATTGAACCTAAACATTGAAAGATATGTCTGAAGAGCAAAAAAATCCGGAAAGCGAAGAAGCAAAAAAAGCACAAGAAGAACAGCAAAAAACTTCTGAAGATCAAAATTCAACTGAAGAAAAACCTTCTCCTGAAAAAATTTCTGAAGAAGAAAACCTACCTTCTAATACAGAACAAGCGGTAGTTGAAGAAGTTTCAGAAAATACAGAAGAAAATTCAGATAAAACTGAAGAAACTCCTGTAAAAGCTGAAGAAAATGAAGATTCTTCAAAAGACAAAGATGTCCATGAAGAAATGGACGATTCGCTTGCTGAAGATAGTGAAGATGAAGAAAACGGAAAACGCCACGACATAGAAATGAAAGATTACCACGCCATGAATATGGGCGAATTGGTAAGCGAACTTTCACGCCTGGTAAAAAATGAAAAAATTCAAGCCATTCGCGAACACGTTCAAGAAATAAAAACGGAATTCGATGCGAAGTTTGAAGAAGAAATGGAACAGAAAAAAGAAGATTTTCTGGAAGAAGGTGGAAACATTATCGATTTTCACTACTCGAGTCCCGTAAAAAAAGAATTCAATACCGTTTATTTCGATTATAAAGAAAAACGAAATAAATATTACCAAGAGCTTAAACAAAACCTCAACGAAAATTTAAAACAACGCCTAGGAATAATTGAAGAATTAAAAGGAATGATTGGCGTCGGCGCAGATATGAACAGCAATTTTCAGCAATTTAAAGAATTACAAGATCGCTGGAAAAAAGCTGGACCCGTTCCGCGTGAAGAGTACAAAGATATTTGGCGAACTTACCATCATCACGTAGAACATTTTTACGATTTTCTTCATCTCGATCGCGAGTTTAGAGATATGGATTTTAAGCATAATCTTGAACAAAAATTAAAGATTATCGCTCGTGCAGAAGAGCTTGCCCAAGAAAAAAACATTAATCGAGCATTTAGAGAATTACAAATGCTTCACAAAATGTGGAAAGAAGATCTCGGACCCGTTGCCAAAGAATACCGGGAAGATATTTGGGATAAATTTAGTGAAGCTACCAAACAAATTCACGAAAATAGACAAGCGCATTTTGCTGAACTCGATAAAGAAAAAGAAAAAAATCTTGAGGTAAAACAAGACATTATTAAAAATATTGAAGAAATCGCCGAGCAAGATATTAACGCTCACAATCAAGCGCAGCAAAATATTAAAAAAATTGAAAATCTTCGAGAATCATTTTTTAAAGCGGGAAAAGTGCCGCGTAATGTAAATGAAGAAACGTGGTCTGCATTTAAAGAAGCGGTTAGAAAATTCAACAGAAAGAAAAACGCTTTTTATAAAAACCTTAAAAAAGACCAATACGAAAATTTAGAGAAGAAATTAGCGCTTGTCGAAATTGCTGAAAAACATCAAGATAGTGAGGATTACAAAGAAGTGACTCCAATCATGAAAAAAATTCAGGACGATTGGAAAAAAATTGGTCACGTTCCTCGAAAAGACAGCGATAAAATTTGGAAACGCTTTAAAAAAGCTTGCAACCATTATTTCGATAAAATGCACGCTTCGCGGAAAGAAGAAAATAAGGAAGAATTGGAAGCTTTTGATAATAAAAAAGAATTATTAGAAGAAACTAAAAATTTAGAATTATCGGGCGAGCACAAAAAAGACCTTTCTACCATTAAAGAGCAAATTGCAAAATGGAAAGAACTTGGTCGCGTACCCTATAATAAACGCTATATCGAAGGAAAATTCAACAAAGCGCTCGATCATCTTTTCAGTCAATTAGATGTTGATAAAAAGCAGGCTGAAATGATGAAATATGAAAATAGAATTCAAGCCTTAGATGAAGCCGACGATGATCGAAAAATTGAAAAAGAAGAATTTTTCTTACGGAAAAAAATTACCGAAACCAAAGCTGAAATCAATCAGTTAGAAAATAATATGCAATTTTTCTCGAATGCAGACGAAAGCAATCCGTTGGTAAAAGAGGTTATTAATAACATAAAACGCCACAAAGAACAATTAGCTACGTGGAAAGAGAAACTTAAAAAAGTAAGATCTCTATAAGTTTTTAAAGATTCAACCTCAATAAATTTATGGCATCAGGAATTTTTGCAATATTAGATGATATTGCTGCCTTAATGGACGATGTGGCTACAATGAGCAAAGTAGCCGCAAAAAAAACAGCCGGTATTTTAGGAGACGATTTAGCTGTAAATGCTGAAAAAGCATCGGGCTTTGTTTCTTCTCGGGAAATACCGGTACTTTGGGCAATTACTAAAGGCTCATTACTGAATAAACTTATTATTTTACCCATCGCATTTTTATTAAGTGCTTTTTTGCCCATCGCAATCACCATTATTTTACTTCTCGGTGGTTTATATTTAGGCTTTGAAGGAGCCGAAAAAATTTATCATTTTTTTGTTCCACATACCGAATCTAAAAAGGAAGAGCTTAAAGAAGCGAAAACCAAAGAAGAAATTCTTGCAATTGAAAAAGAACGCGTAAAATCTGCTATCGTAACCGATTTTATATTGTCGGTAGAAATTGTAATTATCGCCCTTGGAACGGTTGTTGGCGAACCGATAGTAGAACAAATTCTTGTGGTTAGTGTTATTGCAATGCTTGCAACAATTGGCGTTTACGGAATTGTAGCTTTAATTGTTAGAATGGATGAAGCCGGATATTACTTAATTGAAAAAAGTGATCAAAAATCTGGATTTAAAGTAAAATTAGGAAAATTTCTAGTTGCGGCGCTTCCCAAAGTAATTAAAGGATTGACTATTGTTGGTACCATCGCACTAATTTTAGTTTCCGGTGGTATTTTTGTTCATAACTTAGATTTTCTACATGATATTATTCCGCATGCAATTCCTTCGATTATCGCTGAATTTATCATGGGCTTAATTTTTGGTTTTATGTGCTTCTTAGTTGTAAAGCTTTTTATGAAAGTTAAAAACAGTATCTAATTCCACTTTTTAAAAATCCAAACCAATAAAAAACCCTTTCGATTGCTCGAAAGGGTTTTTAATATATTTATAAAATAGTTAGAAAATTATTTTCCTTCCATTCTATCTTTTAAGGCTTGTAAATCTGCGTTTGCATCACCAAGGGTTGGCTTGTCTTCTTGCTGAGATTTCTTAGCTGCTTGCTTCACAATTTTAGCCTCTTCTTCTTTATGAATAGACATATGTGATGCTACAACTCTCTTGAATTCTTTATTGAATTCAATGATTATAAATTCAGCTTCATCACCTTTTCCTAGTTTAGAACCATCTTCTTTTTCTAAGTGACGAGTTGGTACAAAAGCAGTAATATCTTCATTAAATTCGATAGTTGCTCCTTTATCTACCATTTCATCGATTTTTGCAGTATGTTTTGTTCCAACTGCAAACTCTTGCTCGTACTTATCCCAAGGGTTATCTTCTGTTTGTTTGTGACCTAAGCTTAGTTTACGCCCTTCAACATCAAGTTCAAGAACAACAACGTCTAACTTATCACCAACGTTACAAAATTCTGATGGATGCTTAATTTTCTTAGTCCAAGAAAGGTCTGAGATATAAATTAAACCATCGATACCTTCTTCTAATTCTACGAATACACCAAAGTTAGTAAAGTTTCTTACTACTCCTGTGTGACGAGAACCAACTGGGTATTTAGAAGTAATATCTGTCCATGGATCTGGCGTTAATTGCTTAATACCAAGTGACATTTTACGCTCTTCTCTATCTAAAGTTAAGATTTGCGCTTCAACTTCATCACCAACATTTACGAAATCTTGAGCTGAACGTAAGTGTGTGCTCCAAGACATTTCAGAAACGTGAATTAATCCTTCAACACCTTCTGCAACTTCAATAAACGCACCGTAATCTGCAATTACAACTACTTTTCCTTTTACTTTATCACCAACTTTTAAGTCTTGATCTAAAGCTTCCCAAGGATGCTTGCTTAATTGCTTAAGACCTAATTGAATTCTTGTCTTAGCCTCATCGAAGTCTAAGATTACAACATTCAATTTCTGATCAAGCTCTACAATCTCGTTTGGATGATTGATTCTTGACCAAGAAAGGTCTGTAATATGGATTAATCCGTCAACTCCACCAAGGTCAACAAACACACCGTAAGAAGTAATATTCTTCACAGTACCTTCTAATACTTGACCTTTTTCTAATTGACCGATAATTTCTTTTTTCTGCTCTTCAATATCAGCCTCGATAAGTGCTTTATGAGAAACTACAACGTTTTTAAATTCGTGGTTAATTTTCACCACTTTAAATTCCATTGTTTTTCCTACGTAAGCATCGTAATCTCTAATTGGCTTCACATCAATTTGAGAACCTGGTAAGAACGCTTCAATTCCAAAAACGTCTACAATCATACCACCTTTTGTACGGCATTTTACAAAACCGTTTACAATAGTTCCTTCTTCGTGAGCTCTGTTTACGCGTTCCCAAGCTTTGATAACACGCGCTTTACGGTGAGATAATACTAACTGACCGGTTGCGTCTTCACGCACATCAATAAGTACTTCAACTTTATCACCTTCTTTAAGATCTGGGTTGTAACGGAATTCGTTTAATGAAACAACACCTTCACTTTTTGCATTGATATCTATAATTGCGTCACGATCTGTAATATTAATTACAGTTCCTTCTACAACTTCGTCATCTAATGTGTCTACAAAGTTTTCTGCTACTAATTGTTCGAATTCTTCTAGCTTTTTATCATCAATCGGGTCGATTCCTTCTTGGTAATTGTGCCAGTTAAATTCTTCTAAGAATTTTTCAGGATTTTCTTGTTGTTTAGAAGGTGCCGGTTGAGAATCGGTTTTCATTCCTTCTACTTCCTGAATTTTAGTGTTTTTGTTTTCTTCAGCCATTGCTGATCTAAAAATTTGTATTCTATATTTCTTCGGAAAATTAAACAGCTAAATATAGAAGCGTTTATAAAAATTAAGTTTTATCCCTTTCTCTTTCCGAATTGCCGCGAAAAAGGAGTGCAAAAATACAACTTATTTTTTGATATTCAAATATTTAGAAGAAATCTATTTTACTAAGCCTCAAGCTTTTATTTTTTCTTTTGCTAACTGAAGAATTTTTTGGAATTGTTCGTCTGGATTTAAGTGAGAATTATCGACCACAATGGCGTCTTCAGCTTTTTTTAAAGGCGAATCTTTTCGGGAGCTATCAACTTTATCGCGCTCTTCAATATTTTGAATTACTTCTTGAAAGGTAACGTTTTCACCTTTTGCTATTAATTCATCAAACCTACGTTTCGCACGCGTTTCCGCGGAAGCGGTCATAAAAATTTTTAATTCTGCTTGTGGAAAAACTACCGTTCCGATATCGCGACCATCCATAACAATTCCTTTTTTCTCACCAAGTTCGTGTTGCTGTTTTACTTGCATTTTTCGAACTTCAGGAACTGCGGCAATTGTACTTACGAATTGTGAAACGCTTAAGGTTCTTATTTCGTTTTCAACATTTTTTCCGTTTAAATAGATTTCAGCAAAACCTTTTTCGGTATTAAAATGAAATTCTAGTTTAATTTCAGCTAAAGAATTTATAAGCTTTTCTTTTTTAAAATATTCTTTTGAAATGAAATTATGTTGCATTGCATATAGCGTAACTGCTCGGTACATTGCGCCGGTATCTACATAAACGTAACCTAACTTTTTGGCTAATTGTTTGGCTACGGTACTTTTACCTGTAGATGAAAACCCGTCGATGGCGATGATTATTTTTTTCAAAGTGAGCAGTTTTTAGATACGCGAAAATAATGCTATTTTAGAGAACTCACCAATTTCAAACCTTAGAATGAAAAAAATACTTTTCCTATTTTTTGTTTGTTTAGCATGTTTTTCTTGTACACGTTTGGCAATGGATATTTTTATTAAAGATGAGCCTAAACTTGAAGTTTTACAACATAATATGACGGGGAAAACCTTAGCATTTTTACCGATGACTCATATTGCAAAGCCCAAATTTTATGAGCAAGTAAAGTTTAAAGTAGATTCGTTAAGAAATGAAGGTTTTGTTATTTTTTATGAAGGTGTTTCGTTAACTAAAGAAAATGATTTAGATAGTTTACAAAAAGATACTTTATATCGAAAAATACGTAAACTAATGGGATTTCATCTTGGGCACGGTTATAAAGAAAAGGAAAATAAATCACTACCAAGTGCTTTTCGCAACACAAAAAAATATATAAACCAAACGAAGAAAAATACCGGAATTACCGATTGTGATTATAAAGTAGATATTCCGATTGATAAATTAATTAAAAGGTTTGAAGAAGATCGAATTAAAATAAAACTGAATGATTGTGATTGGGAAACCGGACTTTATGAAAAATATAATTGTGATGATAGCTATGAAAATGATTATGTTGTTATGCAATTGCGAAATGAATATATTTTAGAACGAATCCGTTTTTCAAAACAACAAAAAATTGCATTGGTTTATGGTAGCGGTCATTTTAAACGAATGCAATATGAATTAAATTCTTCCGGTTTTAAACCGATTGAAAAAGAATAATAATATATAAATAAGAGCGTTATTTAATTTATATCAGTTTGAAGAAAATATAAAAGTAACTCACCTTTTATTAAACGGCTCTTATTCTTATGGTAAAAAATATATTGAGTTTATTTCTGTTTTTTATAACGCTAATTTCTTTTGCTCAACAAGAAATTTCAGGAATTATTGTAAATGAAGAAACACAAGAGCCGCTAGCATTTGTAAACGTAACTTTTAAAAATAATCCTTCAATAGGAACCATTAGTGATATTGACGGAAAATTTTCAATAGCATTGAATGAAAATTCTGCTGAACTTAAATTCTCCTATATTGGTTTTCAAACAAAGGTCATCAAAGTTACTACTGGCGATTCTTCCCTTAATATTTCTTTAAAACCATCGGAAGAACAATTGAGCGAAATAATACTTAGTTCTGAAAATCCCGCTATTCCAATCATAAAAAAAGTGATTGCTAATCGAGAGAAAAATCACCCAGAAAACTTACCTGAATTTTCTCACGATTATTACAACAAAGTAATTTTTGATGTGGAAAGCGATGGAAAAAAAATAGATTCTGCTTTTAACAAAGTTTTTAAAGGAGGCCATATTTTAGTGATGGAATCTATCACTAAAAAAGAGTTTAAACACCCCAGACTTACCAATGAAACGGTCGTTGCTAATAAAGTTTCGGGATTTAAAAACCCAATGTTTACCACCATTGCTACCAACATGCAACCTTTTTCTTTCTATGATGAAGTAATTAAATTAATGGACATGCATTTTTTAAACCCTATAAGTGATGGGGCTTTAAATAAATACGATTATAAATTAAAAGAAACGCTTCTTCAAAATAATGATACAATTCATTTAATTTCATTTCAACCTAAAGAAGGAAAAAATATTGAAGGATTAAAAGGCTTGCTTTATATCAACACAAAAGGCTATGCGATTCAAAATGTAATCGCTACGCCATTTGAAGAAATGAAAATGGATTTAAAAATTCAGCAACAATATCAATATTTACCGGAGAAGGTATGGTTTCCCGAACAATTAAATTATTCATTAAAGTTTTCTACTGATGCCGGCGAGAGTAATAATTTCATTATTGCTGAAGGAAAAAGTTACATCCGCAATGTAAACCTTCAGCCTAATTTAACCACCAAAAATTTTTCTGCGGTAGTCTTAAAAATAGATGAAGAAGCTACTAAAAAAGACAATTTATATTGGGAAACCAACAGGACCGTTCCGTTAAGCGAAGAGGAAAGCATTACCTATCGTGTAGTAGATAGTTTAGGCGAAAAATTGAAAATAGATAAAATTATTTCTTATACAAATAAACTTCCACAGGGTAAAATACCAATTGGCAAGATAGACTTAGATCTAACAAAATTGTTTGGTTACAATAAACATGAAGGCACAAGACTTGGAGCAGGATTATATACAAATGAAAACCTAATCAAAAATACAGAATTAGGAGGTTACTTTGGTTATGGTTTTAATGATTACAAATGGAAATATGGCCTAAGTGCAAAATACATCATTTCTAAGGATAATGATATTTTTGTCAAAGCTGCTTATCAGGACGATATTCAAGAAATTGGCAGTTATGGTTTATCGCTTTCTGAAGAAATATTTAATGGCCTACGTGATTTTATGATCGAAAAAGTAGACCATATTCAAAAATACAGCTTCTCCGGTGGTTTTAGAAGTTTTAAATACTTATTAACTGAAATTGAATTAAATCAGGCTAAAATTACACCACTCAATAATTATACTTTTGAAGCACCAGATTATAATTTCAATCCATTTTACCATACAAGTGCTTCTATAAAACTACGCTATGCGTATGGCGAAAAGTTTATACAAACTCCTTATCAAAAAACGAGTTTAGGTACCCAATTCCCTATTCTTACTTTGCAATACACTCAAGGATTTGACGGTTCATTTGAAGGTGATTTTAACTACCACAAAATAGAAGCGAGAATTGAGCAAAATGTTTTTCTAAAAAACTTCGGAAAGACTTCTTATAGAATTCAAGCGGGTTATATAGATGAAGTTTTACCTCGAAACTTATTATTTACCGGCGAAGGAAGCCACGATGATGATTTCCCGGTAGTAATTGAAAATACTTTCCAAACGATGTTGCCTTATGAATTTTTAAGTGATCGTTATGTAGATGTATTTTTAAGCCACAATTTTGGTTCTTTATTATTTAAATCCGGAAAATTTAATCCGGAAATTATTGTTCATCACAATTTAGGCTGGGGAGATTTAAATAACGACTACGTCCTTTATAATTTCGAAACCAAAGAAGATATTTATTTAGAAGGTGGATTGGAATTAGGAAGACTTTTAAAATTGAATTACTTTGATGTAGGTTTCATTACATTTGGCGCCGGAGCTTTTTATCGCTATGGAAATTATCATTTAGAAGATTTTGAAGATAATATTGCTCTAAAATTTAATATAGGCTTTAGCTTTAACTAACTTAATTCAAATCTAAATTCAACCCAAAAAAGCTGGAACTTGCCGCACTATTGTAACGTGCGTAGGTATAACTTAAGCGAAGTTTATTAAATTTAACAGAAAAACCGCCACTTAAGCCCGCAAAAGAACGTTGGTCTTCAATTCTTAATTCTTCCCCTCTTCTAAAGTTATAGCCTAAACGAATATTAAAACCGCCTTCAGGAAAAAGTTCCACCCCTAAAATAGTGTGTCGCAAAATATTATTAAAAAAACCAGGGTCGTTTGCTTGCACATTTCCTTCTAAATCGGTTTCATCTCTGGCCGTATTTCTAAAAGCTAACTTCCACTGTTGTAAGTTTTCTAAAGTTACGTGCCATCGAATTGGAATATCTTTTACTTGTTGAGAAATTCCTAAACCGACTTCTAACGGAAGTTTTTCATACACTTCATCATAAGCCGTAAATTGCGTTCCTGCGTTTCTCACTACACCGGAAACCACTAAATCCCAATCTTCATAATAATAAGTAATACCAAGATCTACCGCTCCACCAAGCGATGTATATTGCTCTAATTTGGAAGAGATTAATTTTAAGTTTGCACCGATATAAAAATCTGAAAATGGAATGTTATACGCGTAGCCAAAGGAAAGTGCTACTTCGCCACCACCAAATTCTCCGGTCGATTCTCCAAATTCATTATAACCGTCAAAAGTTCCGTAGTTTATATAATTTACGCTGGTATGAAAAACTTGTGTTCTTCTATCGTATAAATAGGCATAAGAAGCCGTTCCATAATTTACATCACCCAGATAATTCACATAATTTACAGAAAGTTGATTGTCCATTTTAGCATTAATCGTCGCGGGATTAAAAATTGCTGAAGTAGGATCGTAATCGTAAATCGTAAAGTTTTTTCCGCCTAATGCTGCTTGCCGTGGAGAAGCTACCAAATTTAAAAACTGATAGGTATACTTCCCTCCTATTTGCGCAATTGCAGTGGAGCAAAAAAATATAAGAAGTAAAAAAAGTACCCGATTTTTTGCCATAGGGTTAACTAAACAGATTTACATTGGTAGAAACGGGTGAAATGTACTTTTATTTTAAAATTTAAAACTTTGAGTTTTTTACCGAATTACATATCTGGATCTAAATAATCTGGCGTTCCATCATTATTACTGTCGATAAAATTAATTTCATCTAACGTAATAATTCCATCGCCATTTAAATCGTTTACTTCAATTTCATCGGCAGTCAGAATCCCATCACCATCGTCATCTGGATCTATAAAATTTTCTTGATTGTCTCGGTTAGAATTATCATCGCTATTTAAAACACCATCATCATTTAAGTCTTCATATTCTGAAGGAATTCCATCGTTATCGTGATCGGTCTGAATTCCTTTATATAACTGAAATGAATAAATAATAGGTTCATATTGACCAATAGGCGATGAAAGCGGTGGATTTGCAAAATATGCCAAACCTGAAGGAACAAATACAGCGCCAATTCCGTAATCATCAGAATAAGTTACGGTTCCATCTGCATTTTCAGTCACTTCAGAAGCGCCTCTAAATTCTGTTAAACCTTCAGAAAAACCTCTTCTGGCAATATCGGTTATTGGTAAATCTAATTTTACTGGAGTAACCGTTTCATTGGCTAATTCTCCCTCTAAAGTTTCTAATTTAAATGTCGTTATTACTTGATCAGCAAAACTTGGCTTATATTCAGTTTCTGCGCCTTGTCTAACCTGTAAATAATATAGTGTATAATCTACTTCATTCTGGGTTATTATTTTAGACTTTAAAAACTCCGAATCGATTAATGGTGTTTCATCTGGTGTTTCTTCAGTAATTTCAAAGAATTTAATTTCTCGATAGTCTGTATTTCCGGCAACAGGAATTAATTGAAAATAATGTGTTTCTAAGTATTCTACAATTTCAAGTTGGTCTTCTGCGGCAACTTCAGCTTGATCTCTTAATTTTACGCCATTATCGTCATCTGGAGAACATGCAATAAAAAGAGATAATAGTACGAAGAAGCTTATTTTTATTAATTTCATCATTGCTTATTTTTGAGGGTGCAAGATACAATTTTCTTATATTTTTGTTGAAGTGAATTACAATTAAATACTTTGCCTATGAGAGTTGATAAATATTTGTGGTGCATACGTTATTTTAAAACACGGAGTATTGCGACAAATGCCTGTAAAAAAGGACACGTAAGTGTAAATAATGATAAAGTGAAACCTTCGCGGGAAGTTTTTCCTACCGATAAAATTGAGGTTCGGAAAAATCAAATTAATTATATTGTTGAAGTTTTAGATATTCCAGAATCTAGGGTTGGCGCTAAATTGGTAAATATTTATGCCAATGACATTACACCAAAAGAGAATTTGGAAAAATTAGATTTATTAAAATATTCAAAAGATTATTATCGTAAAAAAGGAACAGGACGCCCAACCAAAAAAGACAGACGCGATATTGATGATTGGTTTGAAAACGGTCCAGAAGAAGAAATTTAGTTACTAATTTAAGTATCTTTGAAAAAAATAATTATGAAGCAAACTGCCACTACCCTTATTTTAAATCAGCATCAAATTCAGCAAAAAATAAGAAGAATTGCTTATCAAATTTATGAAAGCAATCTCGATGAAAAAGAAATTATAATTGCCGGTATTGCAAGTAATGGTTTTGAACTTGCCAAAAAACTAAAAACGCTTCTCGAAGAAATTTCACCCATAAAAATTTTAATCTGTGAAGTGAAAATTGACAAGAAAAAGCCGTTAAATGCTGTAAAAACTTCACTTTCTTCTACCGATTACGAGAACAAATCAATTATTTTAGTAGATGATGTTTTAAATTCCGGGACAACTTTAATTTACGGTGTAAAACATTTTTTAGAAGTTCCGCTGAAAAAATTCCAAACCGCTGTTTTGGTCGATCGAAGTCATAAAAAATATCCTGTAAAAGCTGATTTTAAAGGAATTTCCCTTTCCACTTCTTTAAGTGAAATGGTTCGAGTTAGTTTTGACGAGCCCAATAAAGTTGAATTACATTAATTTTTCTTTTAAAATAGCGACAATTTCAGTTAGCTTCATAGTTGTAGTATCTAAAATTAAATCACTTTGCATATAATAAAACTGACGCTCGAATAAATGTTTACGTATAAATTCTTCCAGTTTTTCTTCTGAAGAAATTTCTGCAATTAAAGGACGTGTAGCTTTTTCTGAAAATAAACGATCAGTTAACTTTTCTACGGAAACTTTTAAATAAATTAAAGTTACTTCTTCATTCTGTTGAAGAATTTCAAGATTATTCGCATAACAAGGCGTGCCGCCTCCCAGTGAAATTACCATCGATTTTTCTTCTTTCAATACATTTTTTAAGACCTCACTTTCCTTTTTTCTGAAATAAATCTCACTTTTTTCAGAAAATATTTCAGAAATATATCTTTTCTCTATTTTTTCAATTTCCTGATCTAATTCTATAAATTCTAAGCCTAATTCACTGGCTAACAATTTACCAACACTGCTCTTTCCGCTTCCCATATAACCACATAAAACTATTTTCATACCCTATAATTTACCGAAATTTGAAGTTTTTTTAAAGTTTTACAAATTTATAGCAATTTTGACTTGATAAATTAATAATAGGTTTTATATTTGCACCCGCATTCGCACAGCGGATATTTTTTTGATCTGGTAGCTCAGTTGGTAGAGCATCTCCCTTTTAAGGAGAGGGTCCTGGGTTCGAGCCCCAGCCAGATCACTTTTTATTGATATTACCAAACGATCTGGTAGCTCAGTTGGTAGAGCATCTCCCTTTTAAGGAGAGGGTCCTGGGTTCGAGCCCCAGCCAGATCACTTCTTGTTCTTCATATTTATAGAAATTTCCGCAGAGAACCTGAGCCCAGGTGCTGGAACTGGTAGACAGGCATGGTTGAGGGCCATGTGTCCATTAGGGCGTATGGGTTCGACTCCCATCCTGGGCACTTTTTTAAATTCAATTCTTTTTACAAAACCTACAGAAAAAATAATTAGTTTTTAATCAATAACTATTATTCTTCTGAAGAATATCTCATTTCTCATTCTTTTTCTCAGAATTCACTTATCTATTTAAACTCGCGTCTTATTAAAATCTTCCAAATCGTTAATAAAATCGCTAAAATTTTTAGTCCGAAAGCTACTAGTAAAAGTGCGTTTTCATCTAGCCAATATAATTTTCAGAATAACTCCAAAATAGTAAATAATAAAGCCATTAAAAAGATTACTATTTAACTTTAAATCTTAATTCAATCCATAATTAAATTTAAATAAAAAATATTGTTTAATCTTTTAACTAATTTTTTAAACAAAATAATAAGTTATATTTTTATTTTTGATGAAATAATATCGAAAATGACTTACATTAAACAACGTTTTACCATAAAAGATTTAGAAATCCTTAGCGGAATAAAAGCGCATACCATACGTATTTGGGAAAAACGTTACGATGTACTTTCGCCAGACAGAACCGACACCAATATTAGAATGTATGATGTTTCTGCCCTGCAACGAATTCTAAACATCGCTTTCTTAAACGAAAACGGCTATAAAATTTCTCGAATCTCTAAATTAAATGAGAAAGAGGTAAACCAGCTTGTAAATAGTATTTCAACATTAAATAGCAATGAAAGTCGAGCGATTAAAGCGTTAAAAGTTGCAATGTTCAATTTCGACCAATCGCTATTTATAAAAACCTATGATAGCCTGTTCGAGACTAAAAACTTTAGGGAAATTTTTCAAAAAGTTTTAATGCCGCTATTAAATGAAATCGGAACTTTATGGCAAACAAATACCATAAATCCAGCACACGAACATTTCATTTCCAACTTAATTCGGCAAAAATTATATGTAAATATTGAAAGATTACAAACGCAAAATCCTTCCAAAACCGATAAAATTTTCGTATTATTTCTTCCAGAAGATGAAATTCATGATTTAGGACTTTTATATGTTACCTACGAAATTTTAAGTCACGGCTACAAAACAATATATTTAGGGCATAGTTTACCAATGCTAGATTTACGCTATCTTACTGAAAATTATGAAAATATTCATTTTGTAAGTTATTTTACCGTAAAACCAGATGATATTTTAGGCTACATTAATGAATTTAAAAATGAAATTTGTAGTAAAGTATCTTGCAATTATTGGATTTTAGGGAGAAAAACAGAAAACTTAGATACCAGTACTTTTCCAGAGAGCATTAAAACTTTTAAAAATATCGATCAATTAATATTAAACCTGTAATGAAGAAAAAAGTAATTATAATTGGTTCCGGTTTTTCTTCATTAGCAGCAGCTTCGTATTTAGCGAAAAAAAAGTATGAAGTTGAAATTTTTGAAAAAAATCATGATATTGGCGGAAGAGCCAGACAATATAAAAATGAAGGATTCACATTTGATATTGGTCCAACTTGGTATTGGATGCCCGATGTTTTTGAACGTTTTTTTGCCGATTTCAATAAAAAACCTAGTGATTATTACGAGCTTATAAAATTGAATCCCGCTTATAAAGTTTTCTTTGGAAAAAAGGACAGCATTACTATTGGCGATACTTTAGAAAAAATTTGTCAAGCTTTTGAAGAAATTGAACCGGGAAGTTCAGCAGCGCTTCAAAAATTTATCGATAAAGCAAAAAAAAATTATGATATTGCCATAAAAGATTTGGTTTATCGGCCTGGAGTTTCTCCTCTCGAATTAATTACGCCACAAACCGCTAAAAAACTCAATCAATTTTTTAGTACGATTGCCCAAGATGTAAGAAAAGCTTTCAGCAATCCTAAATTAATTCAAGTATTAGAATTTCCGGTTTTATTTTTAGGCGCTAAACCTAGCGATACGCCGGCATTCTACAGTTTTATGAACTTTGCCGATTTCGGATTGGGAACTTGGCATCCAAAAGGCGGAATGTATCAAGTTATTTTAGCGATGAAAAATTTAGCGGAATCACTTGGGGTAAAAATTCATACCAATTCACCAGTTGAAAAAATTCTTGTTGAAGAAAATAAAGCCTGCGGAATTATTTCCAACGGAAAAAAAATTTCAGCAGATATTGTACTCAGCGGCGCCGATTATCACCATTCTGAAACGTTGCTCGATAAAAAACACCGCCAATATTCTGAAACGTATTGGGAACGCAGAACTTTCGCGCCATCTTCATTATTATTTTATGTCGGGTTCGATAAGAAAATTCAGAATGTAAATCATCATACCTTATTTTTTGATGTCGATTTTGGTAAACACGCCAATGCGATTTACGACAATCCCCAATGGCCGGAGAAACCTTTATTTTACGCAAGTTTTCCTTCAAAAACAGATCACGAAATTGCTCCTGAAGGAAAAGAAGCCGGAATATTTTTAATTCCGCTAGCGCCAGGCTTAAATGATGAACATTCGTTAAGAGAACGTTATTTCGAAAAGATAATTACACGTTTTGAAAGCATAACCGAACAAGAAGTCAGAAAAAATATTATATTTAAAAAGAGCTTTTGCGTAAATGATTTTGTAGAAGAATACAACTCCTATAAAGGCAACGCATACGGATTGGCAAATACACTTTTTCAAACGGCATTTTTACGCCCGAAACTGAAAAGTAAAAAGGTAAAAAGCTTGTATTTTACGGGACAATTAACCGTTCCCGGACCAGGCGTTCCACCTTCCTTAATTTCAGGAAAATTAGTGGCCGATCTTATTGAAAAACATAATTAAACA
Organism: Mesonia maritima; assembly: GCF_042433895.1. Taxonomy (NCBI): domain Bacteria; kingdom Pseudomonadati; phylum Bacteroidota; class Flavobacteriia; order Flavobacteriales; family Flavobacteriaceae; genus Mesonia; species Mesonia maritima. Next base: position 226,182 of record NZ_JBHLUA010000003.1, read on the forward strand.
CCTATGAAATCACTTTTTGACAGCGTATCAAGGCAATGCAGTAAAGCGGTAACGCATTCTTACAGCACGTCTTTTTCAATTGCCACCAAGTTACTTGCACCCTCAATTCGGCAAGATATTTACAATATTTATGGTTTTGTGCGTTTTGCAGATGAAATTGTAGATACGTTTCATGCTTACGACAAAGAATATTTGCTCGACAAATTTCAGTCAGATTTATATGAAGCGATCGATCAGAAAATTAGTTTAAACCCAATTTTAAACGCTTTTCAGGAAACGGTTCATAAGTATAATATTCAACCTGAATTATACAAAGCATTTTTAAAAAGCATGCGCTTAGATTTGCATAAATCGGTTTACCTTTCTGATGAAGAATACCAAGAATATATCTACGGAAGCGCAGATGTGGTTGGTTTAATGTGTTTAAAGGTTTTTGTAAAAGGTGATGAAAAAAAGTATGAAGAACTTAAAGAAGATGCAATGAAGTTGGGTTCTGCTTTTCAAAAAGTAAATTTCTTACGCGATTTAAAAGCAGATTATGAAGAATTAAGCCGATCCTATTTTCCGAATGCAAATATTGAGCAGTTAGACGAAACCACAAAGCAACAAATTATAGATGAAATCGAGGCAGATTTTAAACAAGCCTTGCACGGAATCGCGAAACTTCCCGTTGAAGCAAAACTTGGCGTTTATACGGCTTACATTTATTATTCAAAATTATTGTGTAAACTAAAAAAAACTCCGTCCTTAGAAATCAGAAAAAAACGAATTCGGGTCTCAGATTATCAAAAGGCAGGATTATTGTGTCGTTCATATATATCGTACCGATTAAATTTAATTTAGTATGCAAACCCTGTATTGGATTCTTATATTTTTAGGAACGTTTTGTTTTATGGAATTTATGGCGTGGTTTACCCATAAATTTATTATGCACGGTTTTTTATGGTCACTTCATAAAGACCATCATCACAAAGATCACAGCAGTTGGTGGGAACGCAATGATTTATTTTTTGTGTTTTACGCGCTGGTAAGTATTGGTTGTTTTTTACTGTGGAAATACGAAAATGTATGGTTTACCTTACCGATTGGTTTAGGAATTTTAGCCTACGGAATTGCCTATTTTACCGTTCACGATATTTTTATTCATCAACGCTTTAAGCTTTTTAGAAACGCCAACAATTGGTACGCAAAAGGAATTCGTCGTGCGCATAAGATTCATCATAAACATTTAGGAAAAGAAAAAGGTGAAAATTTCGGGATGCTCTTTGTTCCGTTAAAATATTTCAAAAATAAATAGCCGTATTTTCGCGTATGGCAACTTCTCATTTCGATTATATAATTGCAGGAAACGGTCTCGCAGGCCTTCAACTTGCGCTCGCTTTTGCTGAAGATGAATTTTTTAAGGAAAAGAAAATTGCTTTAATCGATAAATCTGCTAAAAGTGAAAACGATAAAACCTGGTGTTTTTGGGAAAAAGGAAATGGAAAATGGGATGAAATTATTTTCAAAACTTGGAAAAAAGGCAAATTTATAAGCGACAGAAAAAAAATAGATTTAGCGCTTCTACCCTATTCTTATAAAATGATTCGGTCTATTGATTTTTACCGATTCGCTAAAGAAAAAATTAGTTCGCATTCGAATTTCACTTTTATTTTAGATGAAATTAATGCAGTTGAAGAAAACGAAACTGTTACACTTCACGGAAAAGAAAATTCATACAATTGCAAGCATTTATTTGACAGCAGAATTCCACCAGAATTCTTTCAGCCGAATAATTCTATTAAAATTCAGCAACATTTTAAAGGCTGGATGATTGAAACGGAAAAGCCCGTTTTTAATGATTCCACATTTACAATGATGGATTATCGACTGCAATGGAAAAATTCAACCAGTTTTAGCTACATTTTACCAATTTCACCGACAAAAGCTTTTGTAGAATTTACATTTTTCACGCCTTTTTTAGTCGAAGAAAATGTATATGATAAAATGCTTCAACAATATATCGCTCAATTTCTAAATATAGAAAATTACAGCATTCTTGAAACAGAATTCGGAATTATCCCGATGACCGATTTTCCTTTTGAGAAATATAATACTTCAAAAATCACCAAAATAGGAACTGCCGGCGGTTGGGTAAAAGCTTCTACAGGATATTCGTTTAAAAGCACCGAAAAAAAAGTCGCTCAACTTATTGAAAACCTAAAAGATTTAGATAACCCGACAAAAGATTTATACGATAAAAAATTTCAGTATTACGATAAATTATTTTTAAGTGTTTTAGCGGAAGAAAACGAAAAAGGAAAATGGATTTTTGAACAATTTTACAGTAAAAATACTATTCAAGATATTTTTCAATATTTAGATGAAGAGACAGAAATTCCGCAAGATTTAAGAATAATGGGGTCTTTATTTTCAGTAGCTTTTATAAAAGCATTTTTTAGAAATTTATTCAATTAAATTTCTTCTCGACAAACCCGAAGAATTAAGAAGAAATATTTTATCATTTTTGATTCAAAATTGAAGTATTTACCTCAATTATCGAAAATAAAAAAAGCTGTCTGAAAAGACAGCTTTTTTTAATTTTTACTTAACTTCTTTTATTAGTTTTCCTTTAGCATCATAGACGACATCAATTTCATCGTTCCATTTTTCTAATTCTACTAAATAAGTAGTTTTTCCTTTTTCTTCACGAAGTTCACAATCATCAATACTGTAATCGCTATACTTACTTTTAATTGCACTTTTTATAGCGGTAGGCAATTCATTAGGCATAATTTCTTTTTCAAGTTTTACCTGCTTTCCATTAGATGTGTACCAAACTTCATAATCCATTCGTTCAATTTCAAATTCTACTTGATAATTATCCAATTCTTTTTCCCATTCAATATCTGTAGCGTTTTTATACGCTTTTTTAAATTGAGATTGAATAGCAGTTGGTACCTCAGAAGAAGCCATGTCTTGAGCATTTACAGTAAAACCAATAAATAGTAAAAGGACTAAACTTTTTAAAATTTTCATAGTATTTTATTTTTTAATTCGGCTCAAAAGAAAAACACAAATCTGAAATAAATTGGGAATGATTTATCGATTTACTTTTCCCATTTCTTTCCAGTTTTGAAAGTATCTTTGCATGAAATTAAATTTCTATGAAAGTTTTAATTATAGAAGATGAAGAAGAAATGCTTCAAAATATGAAGCAAACTTTAGAAAAAGAAGATTATCTAATAGAAACGGCCACCGATTATGATTCGGCTTTTTTAAAAATTGGTGTTTATGATTATGACTGCATTTTATTGGATATCTCACTTCCCGGTAAAAGCGGATTGGAAATTTTAAAAGAGCTTAAAAAGAGAGGGATTTCAGATGGAGTAATTATTGTTTCTGCTAAAAACTCTTTGGATGATAAATTGGAAGGGCTTCACTTAGGTGCCGACGACTATCTGCCAAAACCTTTTCATATGGCCGAATTGAATGCAAGGATCAAAGCTATTTTTAGAAGAAGAAATTTACAAGGTGATACTTTTATAGAAATTGAAAATCTAAAAATAGATATAGAAAACAGAATTGCTTTTGTTGAGGGAGAAGAATTATTGTTGAACCGAAAAGAGTTTGATATTCTTTTTTACCTTGCTTCTAACAAAAACCGCTTGGTTAACAAAACTGCCTTAGCTGAATACGTTTGGGGCGATCATATTGATCAAACTGATAGTTTTGATTTTATTTATTCTCAAATTAAAAACCTGAGAAAAAAATTAAAAGATCACCAAGCGCAAGTAGAGGTGAAAGCTATTTATGGTATTGGCTACAAGTTAGTAAGTTTATGAAACTACTGAATTATACCACCAAATATTTTGCGGCAATTTTATTATTTGCCCTTTTAATATTTACCTTGATTTTCTATTTTCAGATGTTGGACGAGATTTATGATAGTCTAGACGATGGGCTTGAAAATCAAAAAATACTTGTCATTAATAGAGCCAAAAAAGATCCAACTATCCTCCATAAAACTAGTTTTGAAGATGGCTATTACACCATTCATCCTACCACCTATTCAGAAATCAGGAATGTAAAAGATTCTTATCGGGACACATTAATGTATATGTTAAATGAAAAAGATTATGAGCCGGTTAGACTTTTAGAAACTGCATTTAGACAAGATGATAATTACTACAAATTAAAAGTAATTACTTCCATGGTAGAGGAAGATGACTTAATTGAAGATCTCCTCTATTCTATTTTATGGCTTTATATTGGGTTGATTGTTGGAGTCCTTTTATTGAACAATTGGGTCTTAAAAAGGTTATGGAGACCGTTTTATTCATTATTAAACAAACTCAAAAACTTCAATATTGAGAAAGAACAAAGTATTGATTTCGAAAAAACTAACATTGAAGAATTTCAATTACTAAACCTTCAGGTAAAAAAGTTATTACAAAAATCTATTGATAGTTTTAAAGCTCAAAAACAGTTCATAGAAAACGCTTCTCACGAATTGCAAACCCCTCTTGCCATTAGCATTAATAAATTAGAATTACTTGCTGAAAAAGAGGAGCTTTCTCCTAAGAATATCGCATTATTAGCTTCGGTATTAGAGAATTTAGAAAGAATGACCAGGCTTAATCAAGCACTGCTCTTACTCTCTAAAATCGATAATAAACAATTTGTAGAAGAAGAAAATTTAAATATCCCTGAAATTATAAATCAAATTGTCTATGATTTTTCAGATTTTGCGAAGCATAGAAATATAAAAATCAGTATTTCTTCGCAAGATGCTATTCAAAAATTCATGAATAAAGATTTGGCGGTTATTTTATTCACCAATCTCATCAAAAATGCAATAGTTCATGCTTCCCTAAATTCTATTATCAAAATTAAAATTCACAAGCAAAAAGTGATTATTGAAAATGAATCTGAAACCGGAAAACTAGACCATCAAAAATTATTTTCCAGATTTTATAAAGTTAACACCCGTAAAAATTCAACAGGATTAGGACTGTCCATTGCAAAAGCAATAGCAGATAAATATGGGTTAGCGCTTACTTACACTTATGATCGTCACCACCTATTTATAGTAGATTTCACTAAAAATTCACAAGTCACCTAATTACTTTCCAAATTCTTTCCAGAATCGTTTCTGAATTTAGCACCAGATTTAAAAACAGAAACGATGAAATTATTCTACTTCTTAAGCATATACCTTCTTCTAATAGCTTGCAAAGAAGAGGATGACCATTCTTTTACCACTGTGCCGTCGGTAGTAGCGAGCACCTTTCAATCTAACTTTCAAAATACGATAGGATTGGAATGGGAAGTGGTAGGTAAAAACTTTGAAGCAGAATTTGAACTAGCCTCTATAGAATATAAAGCACTTTTCAATAAAAAAGGAGAACTTTTAAAGTATAAAAAAGATTGCTCCTATTCACAACTTCCCCAAAACTTAAAGCAAATTTTAAATGAAAATTTTGAATTGAATCAATTAGATGAAATTGAGCAAATACATATCAGGGGAAGAAATTATTATCAACTAGAGATAGAACAATCGTTCACAGAATTGAAAAAGCTTTTTAACGCAAACGGAAATTTAATAAATACTATCCCCATTTGGGATTAAAAAACGACAACTATGAAAACTGAACTAAAAATTATTCTAGGACTCTTTCTTATTATTGGGCTAACCGTATTTGCTTTTACCAATAAAAGATTGGAACAACCCAAGGAAAATTATGAATACACTATTCTTAATCGTTGGGAACTACCCGAAATTTTAGAAGAAGTCTCCGGTATTTCTTGGATAGGAAATAATAAAGTTGCCTGTATTCAAGATGAAGAAGGGAGTATCTTTATTTACAATTTAAAAACCTCTCAACTAGAAGATACCATAGATTTTGCCAATAAAGGTGATTATGAAGATATTGTAATCAACCATCAGGATGCTTACGTGTTAAGAAGCGACGGGATTATTTTTGGTGTAGAAAATTACCTTACTGACCCAACGGTAACAGAATATGCTACTTTTAATGATGATTCTAGAAATGTAGAAGGTTTAACCTTAGATAAAGTGCATAACCGATTATTACTTGCGGTAAAAGATGAAAAGCACGAGGAGAAAGCCTTTAAAGGAATCTACGCCCTTGACTTAGCAACAAAGAAGTTCCAATTTTTACCGGAATATAAAATACATTTAAATGATGAAATTTTTAAAAACTTAGCGGTAAAGAAAACCCATAAACTTATGCGACCTTCTGCACTAACCTTTACCAATGATGCAGAAGAAATCTATTACTTAGATGGGGCTCAACCTAAATTTCTAATTTCAGATAAAGAGGGAAACCTTAAAAAGCTTTATCACTTAAACGAAGAGGAGTTTAACCAACCGGAAGGAATTACCATAAGTCCCGATAATAGAATCTTTATTTCCAATGAAGGTAAGAAAGGAAAGCCTAATATTTTAGAAGTTGAATTTCACTAAGCTTTATTTTCAACTAAAAACAAAAAACTCCTGCTTTTCAGCAGGAGTTTTTCTTATTTATAAAGTTTGATTATGCGTTTAACTTCTTGATTAAGTTAAGGGCAGAACCTTCTTTGTACCATTCAATTTGGTTTTCGTTGTAAGTGTGATTTGTTTTAATCAAATCTTTAGTTCCATCAGCGTGAACTACTTCCACGGTGATAGGTTTTCCTTCTGCAAAATCTTCTAAATCAATAAAGTTGAAGGTATCATCTTCTTGAATTAGATCGTAATCATTTTCATTAGCAAAAGTAAGCCCTAACATTCCTTGTTTCTTCAAGTTGGTTTCGTGAATACGAGCAAAAGATTTTACGATAACCACTTTTACACCTAAGTGTCTCGGCTCCATCGCTGCATGTTCACGAGAAGAGCCTTCACCATAGTTATGATCTCCTACAACTACTGTAGGAATTCCTTTTTCTTTGTATTCACGTTGGGTATCCGGTACTCCTCCATATTCTCCTGTCAACTGACTTTTTACAAAGTTAGTTTTCATATTGAAAGCGTTTACCGCGCCAATTAGACAGTTATTAGAGATGTTATCTAAGTGACCTCTGTAACGTAACCAAGGTCCAGCCATAGAAATATGATCGGTAGTACATTTACCATCTGCTTTAATTAATAATTTTGCGCCTAGTAAATTTTTACCATCCCAAGGTTCAAAAGGAGTTAATAGTTGTAAACGTTCGCTATCTTCTGACACACTTACACTAACACCAGAACCATCTTCAAGTGGCTCAACATAACCGTTTTCTTTTACTTCAAATCCTTGAGAAGGAAGTTCTATACCTTGTGGTTCTTCTAACATCACTTCCTCACCATCTTCATTGATTAACTTATCACGAGTAGGATCAAAATCTAACCGACCTGAAATCGCGATTGCGGCAACCATTTCCGGTGAACCTACAAACGCATGGGTATTTGGATTTCCATCAGCTCGTTTCGAGAAGTTTCTGTTGAAGGAATGTACAATTGTATTTTTTTCTTCGCCTTTACGATCACTTCTATCCCACTGGCCGATACAAGGTCCGCAAGCGTTAGTGAAAATAGTGGCATCAAGATCTTCAAAAATCTTTAATAAACCATCACGCTCTGCAGTGTAGCGAATTTGCTCTGAACCAGGATTAATTCCGAAATCAGATTTTGCTTTAATTTTTTTATCTACCGCCTGTTTTGCAATAGAAGCAGCACGCGTTAAATCTTCATAAGAAGAATTGGTACAAGAACCGATTAATCCCCAATCTACATCAATTGGCCAATCGTTTTCTTTCGCTTTTTTACTCATTTCAGAAATAGGCGTTGCTAAATCTGGCGTGAACGGTCCGTTTAAATGTGGTCTTAATTCTGATAAATCAATTTCGATAACCTCATCAAAATATTGTTCAGGATTTGCGTAAACCTCATCATCTCCAGTTAAATGTTCACGAACTTCATTTGCAGCATCGGCAACATCGTTACGATCTGTAGCACGTAAAAAACGCTCCATTGAATCATCATAACCAAACGTTGAAGTTGTTGCCCCAACTTCAGCTCCCATATTACAAATGGTTCCTTTTCCTGTACAAGAAAGGTTTTTAGCACCTTCCCCGAAATATTCTATAATTGCTCCGGTTCCACCTTTTACGGTTAAAATTCCGGCTACTTTTAAAATCACATCTTTAGAAGCGGTCCACCCGTTTAATTTTCCGGTTAATTTAACCCCAATTAAACGTGGGAATTTAAGTTCCCAAGGCATTCCTGCCATTACATCTACAGCATCTGCTCCACCAACTCCAATGGCAACCATTCCTAATCCACCGGCATTTACAGTATGCGAATCGGTACCAATCATCATTCCGCCAGGAAATGCATAATTTTCTAACACTACTTGGTGAATAATTCCTGCTCCTGGTTTCCAGAAACCAATTCCGTATTTATTAGAAACCGAACCTAAAAAGTCAAAAACTTCATGGCTAGTTTCATTTGCGCTTTTTAAATCTTTAGCGGCTCCTTGTTTCGCTTGAATTAAGTGATCACAATGAACGGTAGTTGGAACTTCAACTTTCTTTTTTCCGGCTTGCATAAATTGCAATAAAGCCATTTGGGCTGTTGCATCTTGACAAGCAATTCTATCTGGAGAAAAGTTTACATAATCTTTTCCGCGCTCGTATTTTTGCTCTGCAACGCCATCCCAAAGGTGAGAATAAAGAATTTTTTCTGAAAGTGTTAATGGTTTACCTACAACTTTACGTGCTTTTTCAACACGTTCAGCCATTTGAGCGTAAACCTTTTTTATCATATCAATATCGTATGCCATAGAATTATTTTTTTGAACAAATGCGAAATTACGGAATTATAATGAATTTTAAAAATAAGCATTGATTTTACTTATTCACTTAAAAAAAATCAATTAAATAGAGAAAAAATTAATTATAATGAATCCAAATAAGTGATTTGGTACGAATATTTATCATATTCATAATTTTAAATAATAGAAATAGGAAATCGATAAAAAATCCGTGAAAATTTTATCTACTTCGAATTAAAGGAAATGGCTTCAATAATCTAATGAATCAATAATTTTAAAGAAAATATTATCAAAATAGAACGATGAGTTTTTAAATGCGAAAAAATAATACCATTAGCGCTTAAGTTAATTTACATAGATTACCTTGGTCCAAATAAAATTTATAAAGTCTTACTATTTATATAATGTAGTTCAATTTCAGGATAAGTGATACTCGAATCTACCTCTTGAATTGTTATTTTCGAAGGGTAGTTTAAATCATTATACTCATAATCAAATGTTCTTATTAGATTACCGTTAAGTATATATTTAGTAGGATTATTTACATTTTTATTTATAAAAAATGGCAGGTACTTTATAACCTCTATAAACTCATCATTCAAAAAAAGTAAACCTCCCGAGTCTTTAAAATTATAAATACGGCTATCTAATAGAAAAGCATCATAAGTATGGAAATTATTACTATTATCATATTCAATATTTAATACATTTCCATCAAAATCCATTTCAATAAGATTTCCAGCTTTAGAATATTTAAAAGTTAAGCTATTTACTTCCTGAGTATTTAGATTTGTTATCGTTAATTTAGACAGACAATCATCACTATTTAATGTGTAATCGATATTTTTTTCATTAATAAAATCTTCACTACCACCAAATCTTTTTAATGTTTGAATTACATTATAGGAATTATTTGTAAAATTACTATAATAGAATTCATAATAAACATCACTATCTCCTTTAAGAATAGTTATCTCATCGATTTGATTCGAAGAATAATTAAAGGTTACCTTATTCAAATGTGGAAAACGGTTAAGTTTGCTAATTTTATTATCATCGTTATAATAATAATTAGAAGAAATTGGATGAATGGCTCTAGGAAATAATTTCTGAGTCAATTGTTCATTTTCATTATAAGTTAAACTTATTGAATCTCTACCTGAAGAGTACAAAAAAATATAATTGGTTAATAATAATTTTCCTGTAGCTGAAGTGGAAAAATCCTCTTGTAAAGTAACAAGGTTATTATTTATATTTTCATAACTAATTTTGACAGAGTATTGAGTTGATGGGGTTAAATTTTGAAAAAAATACTCATTAGATGAAACTTCATCATCAATCAAGTCATCATTTAAATATAAGGCAAATAAAGAGCCATCTAATTTATCGTCTTCACTAATCGTCCACTTTACATTAACAGATGATGTGGTAATATTTTCTAGCTCAATTTTTGAAGTGCTATCTTTAATTTCAATAGAATCATCGTCGCTAGAACACGAAAAAATGGAAATAATTAGTAATATATAAATATAATTTTTCATTATTTTATTTTTAATAAATATATGAAAAATAAACCTAAACAAGTTCCGCAATAATTTGCTCTTCTGAATAACCTTCGGCTTCGGCTTTATAATTTTTTATAATTCTATGACGCAAAATTCCGTTAGCAACTGCTTGAACATCTTCAATATCAGGTGAAAATTTTCCTTTTGTAGCAGCATTGGCTTTTGCCGCTAAAATTAAATTTTGTGAAGCTCGCGGTCCGGCGCCCCAATCTACATATTCTTTTATGATTTCTGGTGCGTATTCTCCGTTAGGACGAGTTTTCGCTACTAATTTTACCGCATATTCTACCACATTATCAGAAACCGGAATTTTACGAATAAGCTGTTGGTATTTTATAATTTCTTCCGCAGTGAAAAGTGGAGCGATTGTTACTTGTTTATCTGCTGTCGTATTTTTTACTACGTCTATTTCTTCTTGAAAACTTGGATATTTCAGAAAAATAGAAAACATAAAACGGTCTAACTGCGCTTCGGGTAAAGGATATGTTCCTTCTTGCTCAATTGGGTTTTGCGTGGCTAGTACAAAATAAGGCTGGGAAAGTTTGTAATTGTGACCCGCGACGGTAACCGATTTTTCTTGCATCGCTTCTAATAAAGCGGCTTGCGTTTTTGGCGGCGTTCGGTTAATTTCATCTGCCAAAATAATGTTTGAAAAAATAGGTCCTTTTAAAAATTTAAACGTTCTATTTTCATCTAAAATTTCTGAGCCCAAAATATCACTAGGCATTAAATCTGGCGTAAACTGAATTCGTTTAAAATCTAATCCTAAAGCTTGAGAAATTGTGTTTACCATTAGCGTTTTCGCCAAACCGGGAACACCTATTAACAATGCGTGACCGCCGGAAAAAACCGAAAGTAAAATTTCATTAATTACTTCATCTTGACCAACAATTACTTTTGCAATTTCTCTTTTTAAATCGGCATATTTTGCTACCAATTCTTCTACTGCTTTAACATCAGACATATAAATTTATTTTTTTTGCCAATTACTATTGAAAGAACATTTTTTGTATTCGCCGTTTATTTTAATGTAGGTTTCTGCAATGGTTTCTTTTTGCCATTTTTCTACCGCTTTATATTTTTTTTCACGTAAAGCTAATTCTTTAATTTTAGAATAATCTTTTGCGTAATCGGCGATATGTTCTGGATAGCGATTGGTTACGGTAATAATTTTGAAGAATTTTTTTCCGGTATTGGTTTGATCGGTTAAAATTAACGAAACTTCATTCTCTTTTAAATTTACAACCTGATCGTAAATTATTGGATCAACTTTGGTTAATTCAAAACGAGTATCTCCTGTCGTTGGGTTTATTAATTTACCACCGTCCCCTCTGGTTTCTTCTTCATCTGAAAGTGTTCTCGCAGCTTCATCGAAAGAGATATTTCCTTTTACAATTTCTGTTCGGATACTGTCTATTTTTTTCTGTGCGTTTTTCACCGTTTCCTCAGTAACTTCCGGTGTGATGATAATATGTCGAATATCTAATTTTTGTCCGCGGACTTTGTCTACGGTTACAATATGATAACCAAATTCAGATTTAAATGGTTTGCTGATTTCTCCTTCGCGTAAACTAAATGCAATTTGCTTAAAATCTTTATCTAACGGATCTTCTCTAGTAATTGTTAATTTACCTCCTTTTGCGCTGGTACCATCTTCTGAATAAAGTACAGCTTTGGTGGCAAAACTTGCGCCATTTTCAATAATATCATTTCTAATATCATTTAATTGCTTGATTACTTTTTGCTTTTCTTCCTCTGGAATTTCAGGTTCGATGACAATTTGTGCGATTTCTACTTCATCACCAAATTTTGGACGTTCATCTTCTGGAATTTTATTGAAAAACTCACGCACTTCTTCTGGCGTTACTTCTATATTTTCAACAATTTTATCTTGCATCGAATTGGCTAACTCACGTTCTTTATTAATTCGAATTAATTCTTTCCGAAGTTCTTCTACGCTTTCTTTTCGGTAAAACTCTAAAAGTTTATCCATACTACCGATTTGTTGCTCCATTCTGCTTAATTGTTGGTCTGTCATTCCGCTAATTCTAGCTTCAGAGACCAAAATAGTAGTATCTTGTTGGGCTTTATGCACGTACAATTTATTTTCCATTAAACGACCGGCTAATTGGCAATTGGTGATTTCTTCAGAAGATAAACCTTGGTTTTTCATATCTTCTCGCATTTTAGTGATATCGCTTTCTAAAATAAGATAATCGCCAACTACGGCAGCAACACCGTCGGCTTTCATTCTTTTTTTCTTCTGAACGGTATCTTTTTTTACTAGCGGAACTTCTTTTTCTTCACCAGTAACAACTAACGTACTGTCTTTTAAATTTTGTGCGTTTACGTGAATTCCGCCGAGAAGGAATATCACGAGTAAAAAGTGCTTAGTTATAAATTTCAAATTTTTCGCTTTTAATTGCATCTTTTGTTATTTCTTTTTCAATTTTCTTTGCCAATTCTAATTTCCTACGGTTCAGCAAAATTTGTTTTATCGTAGGTTTTGCATATTCTAAAGGCGCTTGTTGTTTTCGCAAAAGTACGTCTTTAACTTTAACTAAATAAACTCCTGTAGAATCTTGAAGTTGCAAAAAATTATCTTTCTGTAAAAAAGCTTCTTTATCTTCGATGTTTAAAGGCTTTACTTCTTCATAAATATTTCTTGCACTTACCCAAATACTATCGTTTAAAGAGATAGATTTAAATTTTAAAGATTCTTTTTCTAAAAATTTGATATCTTTTTCTTCAAAACGTTTAAAACGTTCTTCAATTTTGTCGAGCTTCGGAAAATTTTTATTTAAATGAATATAACGCAGTTTTACCAAATCTTGGTTGAGTTTAAAATTCTCACGATTTGCGTTAAAATAAGCTTCAATTTCATTTTCGGTTAGCGTGGTATCGAGTTGTTTCCCGATAATAATATCTTTATAAGCTTCGATATAAAGTTCTTTTCGGTAATCAGCTACAAGTTGTTCAAACTTTTCCTGTTTCGCTAACGGAAGGTTTAATTTTGCTTGATCCATTAATAATTGTTCTGTCGCCCAGCGTGTTATAAAATTATTCACCATTAACAGACTGTCTTCTTTTGAAATTTTCTGTGAAAGCGAATTTTTTAAATCTTCTTCATATAAATAAGAATCATTTACACGCGCCAACGCCTGTTTCGGTTCTTCTTCTTGAAAATAAGAACAACTGCTAAGGCTAATTATTAAAAGAATTATGTAAGCTGTTTTATTCAAATTTTCTCTTTGTTTTTTCTAGCACCTTTTTATTAATTTCGATATCGTGCTTTTCTCTAAGCGATTTTAACCACTCTTTTTCTAAGGTATTTTGATAGTCTGAAATTACCGCTCCGCGTGCTTCCTCAAAAGTTTTTTGTCTTTTTTCTTCTTTTTCGTGAACAGAAACTACAAGAAATACACCATTATTTTTATATACTTTCGAAATGCCTTTATTTGCTTTAAATTTTTCAGGAAGCGCGCTCGAATTTTCGGTGAATTTCCCTTCCGTGATGATGACTTTATCGAACTTTTCTGAAATTATTTCTTTCGAATCTTCATTCTTTAATTCACGTCTCACCTTTTTTACAGTTTTTTTATCCTCTGAAGAATAAATTACCGCGTCATAACTGGTCGCTTTTATATAATTTTCTTTATAATTTTCATAGAATTTTTTAAGCGCAAGTGTATCTTCCGTGGCAGGATTCCAGATTTTCTTTTGCATTAAATCGAAAAGTAATAATCCGTTTTTATATTCTTTTACGATGGAAGCGTATTCTGGATTTGTTTCTGCTAAATGTGCTTTATGATAATTGACTAAAAAATCGTTTTTATAATTTTCATAGGCTTTTTGAATTTGTAAATCGGTTATGCCTCGTTTTGAAACCGAATATTTTTTTTCAACGAAATCTGCAAATTCCTGAAACGTTTTTCCTTCTCCATTTATAGCGATTAAAAGTTCATCTGCATTTTCGATTTTCGGATCTATTTTATTGCTGAATTTCTCAAAAACCGCCTTTCTATTTTCATTTTCTTTAACGGCATAAAGTTCTTCAATATCTTCAATTAAATTTTCATTTATTAATTGTGATCGGGAATCTGACTTTATTTTATTTTCCAAATGTGGTCGCTCTTCTTCTAAACTTCCAATCGGTTTTTTGCTGAATAATTTTATAATATGCCAACCGTATTTTGTTTGAAAAGGTTCGGTTATATCGGCACTATCTTGCAAAGCGAATGCTTTTTCTTGAAAAGTTTCAGAGTTTAAAGTTCCGCGCATAAACGCTCGCAACTTTCCGCCATTTACAGCTGTATTTTCGTCTTCACTAAACTGTTTTGCTAGATCGGCAAAATCTGCTCCGTTTTGTAATTTATCGTAAATTAACTCAATTTGCTGTTTTACTTTTACCGAATCTTTATCCTTTGTATTTAATAGAATATGCGCTACATTTACTTCGCCATCATTTTTTCTACGCTTATTAATTTTCACAAGATGATACCCGAAACGGGTTTTAAAAGGTTTTGAAATTTCACCTTCTTTAGTATTGTAAGCAGCAGTTTCAAAAGGATAAACCATTTTAAAAACGCTAAACCAACCTACATTTCCTTCATTTGCTCTTACGGAAGGATCTTCTGAATATTCCTTAGCAACCGTCACAAAATCTTCACCACTTAAAATTTTGTTTCGCGCTTCTTCAATTTTTTTATAAGCTTTTAACGTGTCTTTTGCAGTAGCTTGATCACTTACTTGCACTAAAATATGACTCGCATTAATTTCTTCTTGCAAACGTTTATAAGCTTCGTTCACCAATTTTTCGGTTACTTCGCTATCTTTTAAATATTTTTTCGCAAGCTGATTCTTATATAGAGAAAATTCCCGCTGAAAGGTTTCGAGCGTATCTAAGCCCATTTTTTCAGCAGCCATTAATTTTAATTGATAATTCACAAATAAATCGATATAATTGTCGACATCTTCTTGCGATTTATCTTCAATAAGTTTCAGGTTTTTCGAAAAAACTTGTTCAAATTCACTTCTGTAAATTGGTTTATTATCGATAGTCATTAAAACCTCATCTGCCTCTTGAGCTTTCGTTGCAAAACTTACGGCAAGTATAAAAAGTAACGCGAATATTTTTTTCATTGAAAAGATTTCTGTTAATGCGCTCAAAAATAAGAAAACAATTGCTTTTAGCAAGCTATAGCTTAACGTAGATTAATAATTTTAAGTATTTTAGTGATTAAAATTTTATTTTTTTAAGCATGAAATATACCACTGAAATAATAATTAACGCTCCACGAGCTGAAGTAATTGAAAAAATGGATAGCGTTGAAAATCTAAAGCATTGGCAACACGGGCTTCTAGAGGCAAAACCACTATCTGGTGAAGTTGGTAAAGAAGGTTCTACAATGCGTTTAAAGTATAAATTCGGAAAACGTGATATGGAAATGATTGAAACGGTTCTAAAAAATAATTTACCGGAAGAATTTCATGCAACTTACGATACCAAAGGCGTTCATAATATTCAGAAGAACTTTTTTGAAGAATTACCCAAAGGAAAAACAAAATGGATTTCTCACAGTGAATTTCAATTTAGCAGTTTGGCTTTAAAAGTAATGGGATTTTTAATGCCAGGTGCTTTTAAAAAACAGTCCAAAAAATATATGGAAGATTTCAAAAATTTTGTGGAACAAGGAAAAAGCGTAGCAGAACAATAGAAAAAAGAGACTGTCTAAAAAGTCTATTTTCCGTCAACCTGAACTTGATTCAGGTTCTCATCCTGATTTGTATTTCAGCAAGATGAGATTCTAAAATAAATTTAGAATGACGTTTTTTTTAACCTTTTCAGACATTCTCTTTTAATATTTATTTAAGTTTAGGAAACTGAAATTAATTCTACTTCAAAAATTAAAACCGCGTTTGGCGGGATAACTCCACCGGCTCCACGCTCACCAGATCCTAATTCTGATGGAATTACGAACTCAGCTTTTTCGCCTTCAGCAAGTAATAAAATTCCTTCGTCCCAACCCGGAATTACGTGACCAACACCTACCGGAAATTGAATAGGATCGTTTCGTTTAAATGAAGAATCGAAAACGGTCCCGTCTAACAACATTCCTTTATAATGAACTTTTACGGTTTTTCCTTTTTCAGCTTTTTTTCCTTCGGTTTTATGGGTGATTTTATAATATAAACCGCTTTCTGTTTTTTCAAAACCTTGAGTTACTTTCGCGATTTTTTCTTCTTGCTCCTTTTTGGCTTCCGCTTCTCTTTTTGCTTTGCTTTCATTAAATTCTGCAAAAGCTTTTGCAGCATCAAAATTTTCGGCCTCTTCTCCTACTCGTTTAATTTCTAAACTTTCAATTTTATCGTTTTGCTGAATAGAATCTACCACATTTTGACCTTCAACCACTTCTCCAAAAACAGTGTGTTTCCCGTCTAGCCATGGAGTTTCTAAATGCGTAATAAAAAATTGACTCCCGTTTGTTCCAGGTCCGGCGTTTGCCATTGAAAGAATTCCCGGTTTATGATGCGTTAATTCTGGATGAATTTCATCATCAAACTGGTAACCCGGTCCCCCGGTTCCGGTTCCTTTTGGATCACCGCCTTGCACCATGAATTCTGGAATTACACGATGAAATTTAAGTCCGTCGTAGTACGGTTCACCTTCAGCTTTGGCTTTGTTTTCTATTTTTCCTTCTGCAAGACCTACAAAATTACCAACCGTTCCCGGCGTTTTTTTATAAGTTAATTGCACTAAAATTTCTCCTTTTGTAGTGTTGAATTTTGCGTATAAACCGTTTTCCATGAATTGTTATTTTTTTGAAAGTGCAAATATAAGGTCTTCTAAAACGGCTTCCTAATAAATTTGGAGCACAAAAAAATCCGAAGAAAACTTCGGATTTTTAAATTTAGTTAGCGACATCACTTATAAATTTAATTCGATAAAGTCTTATTTCTTCATCTTCAAATTCACCATCAAACTCTTCCATGGCTTCTTCTACATTATCGGTTTCAGAATCTAGAAAATATTCGTGTAAATCTTCTTGTTGTTCTTCATCTAGAATTTCATCGATCCAATAGGAAATGTTAAGTTTGGTTCCACTATATACAATAGCTTCCATTTCTTTTATGAAATCGCTCATTTCCATTCCTTTTGCATCTGCAATATCAGTAAGCGGCAATTTTCGGTCTACATTTTGAATAATGTAAAGTTTTAACGCACTATTGGCACCGGTAGATTTCACCACTAAATCGTCTGGACGGGTAATGTCATTATCGGCTACATAACTTTCAATAAGTTGAAGAAACTCACGTCCGTATTTTTTGGCTTTCCCTTCTCCAACACCATGAATATTAATTAATTCTTGCATTGTGATAGGATATTTTACAGCCATATCTTCTAAAGACGGATCTTGAAAAACTACAAATGGCGGAACTTCTTTTTTCTTCGCTACTTTTTTTCGAAGATCTTTAAGCATTTTCATTAATCTATCGTCTGCAGACCCGCCGCCTTTCTTGGGAGTAATTATATTTTCAGCATCATCGGTATCATAAATATGATCTTCGGTCATCATAAATGAAGAAGGATTTTGTAAGAATTCTTCTCCTTTTTTTGTTAACTTAATTACACCGTAGGTTTCAATATCTTTACGCAACATTCCATCAACCAATACTTGACGAATTAATGCCATCCAGAAATTAGCGTCTTTATTTTTTCCTTTTCCAAAAAGCGCATTTTCATCGGTTTTATGGGATTTTATTAAAGCGTTAGATTTTCCAATTAAGGTATTAACTACTTCTTTACTTTTATAAAGTTGATTGGTTGCTTTTACGGTTTTCAGCAATAACTCAACTTCTTCTTTTGCTTCGTGTTTTTTCTTTGGATTTCTTACATTATCATCCATATCGGCTCCTTCGCCGGTTGTATCATCGAAATCTTCTCCAAAATAATGAAGAATAAATTTTCTACGAGACATAGAAGTTTCTGCATAAGCAACTACTTCTTGCAAAAGTGCATGCCCAACTTCTTGTTCGGCTACCGGTTTGCCGCTCATAAATTTTTCGAGCTTTTCGATATCTTTATAGGCGTAAAAGGCGAGGCAATGACCTTCACCGCCATCTCTTCCCGCTCTACCGGTTTCTTGATAATAACTTTCGATACTTTTTGGAATATCATGATGAATTACAAAACGTACATCGGGTTTATCGATTCCCATTCCGAAGGCAATTGTAGCGACCACAACATCGGCATCTTCCATTAAGAACATGTCTTGATGTTTCGCGCGTGTTTTAGCATCTAAACCTGCATGATAAGGAATCGCCGAAACACCATTTACTTGAAGTGTTTGAGCTAATTCTTCAACCTTTTTTCGGCTTAAGCAGTAAATAATTCCGCTTTTTCCTGAATTCTGTTTTACAAAACGAATAATATCGGCATCGACATTGGCCGTTTTTGGACGAATTTCATAATATAAATTCGGTCGGTTAAAAGAAGCTTTAAATGTATTTGCATCAGTTACGCCTAAGTTTTTAAGAATATCTTCTTGTACTTTTGGTGTAGCGGTTGCTGTTAACGCAATTATGGGAATATTATCTCCAATTCTACCGATAATTCTTCTTAAATTTCGGTATTCGGGTCTAAAATCGTGACCCCATTCTGAAATACAATGAGCTTCATCAATCGCTAAAAAAGAAATATTTTCCTTTTTAAGAAAATCTATATGTTCTTCTTTTGTAAGCGATTCGGGCGCAACGTAAAGCAGTTTTGTTATTCCGTTAGAAATATCTGCTTTTACTTGTTTTACTTCGGTTTTGTTCAAAGAAGAATTTAAAACATGCGCAACGCCGTGTTCAGATGAAATTCCGCGAATAGCATCTACCTGATTTTTCATTAACGCGATAAGTGGAGAAACCACAATGGCGGTTCCTTCTTTTATAAGCGCAGGAAGTTGGTAGCATAGCGACTTACCGCCTCCTGTTGGCATGATTACAAACGTATTTTCGTTTGCGACAATACTTTTAATTACTTCTTCTTGTAATCCTTTAAATTGGCTAAAACCAAAATATTTTTTTAATTCGTGGTGTAAATCGATTTCTGTCAAACTGATTTTTTATGTTACAATTTTACATACCTTTGTCATACTAAAGATACATATTTCTTTAGTACTTACAAATTCAAATATTACAAAATTAATGCTTCAAAACAACATACTTTCGGTTGCAAAAGAAACAATTTCCAACGAAGCAAAAGCTGTTGAAAATCTCAAAAATTTATTAGATCAAGAATTTTCCGATGCCGTTGAATATATCTATAACTCCAAAGGTAGGGTAATTATTACAGGAATTGGCAAAAGTGCAATTATTGCTACTAAAATTGTAGCGACATTAAATTCTACCGGAACGCCTGCAATTTTTATGCATGCTGCAGATGCGATTCACGGCGATTTAGGAACGATACAAGAAGAAGATGTTGTGATTTGTATTTCTAAAAGTGGAAATACACCAGAAATTAAAGTCTTGGTTCCGCTTATTAAAAATTTTAAAAATAAACTCATTGCCATTACAGGGAATAAAGAATCTTTTTTAGGAACACAAGCAGATTTTGTACTCAATGCTTATATTGAAGAAGAAGCTTGTCCTAATAATTTAGCTCCCACCACAAGTACAACAGCGCAATTAGTTATTGGCGATGCGCTTGCGGTTTGCCTGTTGCATTTAAAAGGATTTACCAGTAAAGATTTTGCAAAATATCACCCCGGTGGCGCTTTAGGAAAAAAATTATATTTACGAATTAGTGATATTACTTCAGAAAATAAAAAACCAAAAGTCACTCCAAATACGAAGATTAATCAAGTAATTGTAGAAATTTCTGAAAAAATGCTTGGAGTAACTGCGGTAATTGATAACGATAAAATTGTGGGAATTATAACCGATGGAGATTTAAGAAGAATGCTTTCTAAAAACATCGATTTCTCAGAATTAACCGCAAAAGATATTATGGGAAAAAACCCTAAACTAATTTCGAATAATGCGATGGCTGTTGATGCGATCGATTTGTTGGAGAAAAATGAAATCTCTCAATTAATTGCTGAAGAAAACGGAAAATATAAAGGTATTGTGCACCTTCATAATTTAATAAAAGAAGGAATTATATAGTATGGCAAAAAAAGTTAAAAAAAGTGCCGATGAAATGTCTTTTCTCGACCATCTTGAAGAATTAAGGTGGCATCTTATACGATCTACAATAGCAGTGGTAATTGCTGCCGGAATAGCCTTTTTAGCAAAAGGTTTTATTTTTGATGTTGTTTTATTCGGACCTAAAAAAGCAGATTTTGTTACGTATGATATCCTGTGCAGAGCTGCTCAATTTTTAAGCTTAGATGAAAGTTTTTGTTTTACAGAAATTCCGTTTAGAATACAAAGTAGAACCATGGCGGGACAGTTTAGCGCACATATGTGGACCGCAATTACCGCAGGTTTCATTATTGCTTTTCCTTATATTTTATATGAATTTTGGCGATTTCTTTCTCCCGCGTTACACGAAAATGAACGCAAAGCCTCAAAAGGTTTCATCATAATTTCATCTTTATTATTTTTTATAGGCGTTCTTTTTGGATATTATATTGTAGCTCCGCTCTCGATTAATTTCTTAGGGAGTTATCAAGTAAGCGAAGAAGTTTTTAATGATATCGACTTAAGTAGTTATATGGGCTTGGTACGAACTTCTGCTCTTGCCAGCGGGATAGTTTTTGAACTTCCCATAGTTATTTTCTTACTTACAAAATTAGGCGTTGTAACACCGGAAGCTTTAAAAAAGTATAGAAAATTTGCTTTAGTTGGAATTTTAATTGTTTCCGCAGTAATTACGCCGCCAGATATTGCTAGTCAAGTAATTGTATCAATTCCGGTATTAATTTTATACGAAATAAGTATTTTTATTTCCAGAATAGTTTTAAAAAGGCAACGAAAGAGAACTTAGAAATCAATTAACAAAAAAGGAGTAAGAAATGATCGATAAAGTAGATGAGTTTAATGCCTACCGCCAGAAAATGAACGATAAAATTCTAGGCGAAAACAATAAAGTATTAAAACGAATTTTTAATTTAGATACCAATTCTTTTACGGAAGGAGCGTTAGATAAAAATACCAAAGAACTTTTAGGACTAATTGCTTCGGTGGTTTTACGCTGCGATGATTGTGTAAAATATCATTTAGAATCGAGCTACAAATCTGGTGTAACGCGTGAGCAAGTTGTAGAAACCTTAAGTATTGGCACATTAATTGGTGGAACAATCGTCATTCCGCATTTAAGAAGAGCATTTGAATATTGGGAAATCTTAGAGCAGAAAAAAGAACATTCCGAAGCTGAAGAATAAAATTCACTTCTAATTTTTTTGATAACTATCTATGAAATTAAAAGCAGACAATCTTGTAAAAGCATATAAAGGCAGAAAAGTTGTAAAAGGCGTTTCAGTTGAAGTAAACCAAGGAGAAATCGTTGGACTTTTAGGACCAAACGGCGCCGGAAAAACTACTTCTTTTTATATGATTGTTGGCCTTATTAAACCAAATTCCGGTAAAATTTATCTAGATAAATCTGATATTACCAAATTTCCGATGTACAAACGGGCTCAAAACGGAATCGGTTATCTTGCGCAAGAAGCTTCAGTTTTTAGAAAGTTGAGTATTGAAGATAATATTATGAGTGTTTTAGAACTCACTTCCCTTTCTAAAAAAGAGCGTGAAGAAAAAATGGAAAGTTTAATTGAAGAATTCAGTTTAGGTCATATTCGTAAAAGTCGAGGCGATTTATTATCGGGTGGTGAACGAAGAAGAACTGAAATTGCCCGCGCTTTAGCGACCGATCCAAAATTTATTTTATTAGATGAACCTTTTGCCGGTGTAGACCCCGTAGCGGTAGAAGATATTCAACGAATTGTAGCGCAACTTAAAAATAAAAATATTGGGATTTTAATTACCGATCATAACGTCCAAGAAACCTTAGCAATTACTGACAGAACTTATTTAATGTTTGAAGGAAGTATTCTAAAACACGGTCAACCGGAAGAATTAGCCGCAGATGAAATGGTTAGAAAAGTATATCTTGGTCAGAATTTCGAACTTCGGAAGAAAAAATTATTTCAATAAATAAAATTTTCAGCGAATGAATCCTTTCCTCAGCAACATATTAATTACTGCATTTATTCTAAGCTTTATCCCAAGTGTAATTGCCGCTTTTGATATTGCAAAAAGTAATTTAAGAAGAAACAAAAAACTCTATTGGTTTTTTATAGTATTTTTCTTCCATCTTCCCGGATCGCTTATTTATTTCACTGTTGGAAGAACTCAAAAAGCTTAAATAAATTACGCTTTCTTATTTTTTCCCGATAAAATTATTGATAAAAGTACATAGCTAATAATTAATATTGGTAGGGCTAGATACTGTAAGGTAACTAATAAAATTAAAGCCAAGAGTAAAAATCCGTAGCGAAACCAATTTTCCTTCACGCCCCAAGTTTTAAATTTTAAAGCGAATAACGGTAATTCAGCATTCAAAATAATAGCGCTAAAAATAGTTAAGCCTATTAAAACCCATTGATTTAAAATAAGTTCAACCGCAAAAGGATGAGGCTGAAAAGCTAAAATTAATGGAAGACTAAGAATTAAAATTGCATTTGCCGGCGTGGGCAAACCTATAAACGAATCGGTTTGGCGTTCATCTACATTAAATTTTGCTAAGCGATAGCCAGAACCTAAACTTATTAATAAACCTAATAACGGTAAAATTGGCATATCGAAACTTAAATAATTGGTAGCCGACCAATCTACTACTGCCGTTTCAGGTTGATATTCAATAGCATTATTCAATAATTGAAACATTACAATTCCCGGTACTAAACCACTAGTAACCATATCGGCTAACGAATCTAATTGTAAGCCTATTTCACTTTGTACGTCTAAACTACGAGCAGCTAACCCATCAAAAAAATCAAAGAAAATACCGAGACCTACAAATAAAGCTGCGGTTATCAAATTATTTTGAACAGCCAGAATAACCCCAATACTTCCGCAAAGTAAGTTTAATAAGGTAATAATGTTCGGAATATGTTTTTTTAGCATTTAGCAACAGGTTTTTAAGATATGCTAAAATACAAAACTAGAACTACACTTTACATTTTTAGGCAATAACTCGGTATAATTAAAGTTATATTGTAAAATAATAAAGATATTTGCGCAAAATTTAAGCTTGGTGAGAAATTTACTTCTATTCATTTTTTTTCTAAACATTTTGACGGTTTCAGCTCAAAGCGTTCGAAAATATTCAAATGAATTTTTGAATATTGGAGTCGATGCTGCAGCTTTTGGAATGGCAAATGCCGTTACTGCAACCACGGGCGATGTAAATTCTGGCTATTGGAATCCCGCAGGTTTAGTAAAAATGGGAGACAACGAAATTGGCTTAATGCACGCGAGTTATTTCGCAAATATTGCCAATTACGATTATTTAGCCGGCGCAATGCCGTTAGATGATAAAAGCGCGGTTGGTTTTAGTGTTATTCGCTTCGGGGTCGATGATATTTTAAACACCACACAACTTATCGATGAACAAGGAAATATAGATTACAATAGAATTAGTCTTTTTTCAGCAGCAGATTACGCCTTTACTTTTTCTTACGCCAGAAAATTACCGCTAGATGGTTTTACCTATGGTGTAAACGCTAAAGTAATTCGAAGAATTATTGGTGATTTTGCCACTTCTTGGGGATTCGGTTTTGATGTCGGAATTCAATTTGATGCCGGAAATAACTGGCAATTTGGTGCAATGGCACGCGATATTACCACAACTTATAACACGTGGAATATAGATGAAGATGAATTTAAAACGATACAAAATGCGGTTCCGGGAGAAAATCAAAAACTTCCTGAAACTACAGAAATTACACTTCCAAAATTACAAGTAGGTTTAGCAAAAACTTTTACCATTCGCCACGATTTCGATTTTAAAACTGAAGTAGATTTAAATATGCGCTTTGCTGAAACCAACGATTTAATTTCTACCAGCGCGGTGAGCGTTTCGCCGGCACTTGGTTTTGAAATCGGTTATATAGATTTAGTTTATTTACGCGGCGGCGTTGGTAATTTTCAAAATGTAGAACAATTTAACGGCGATTACCGCGTAGGTTTTCAACCTGGTTTTGGAGTTGGTTTTAAATACAAAGGAATTCATGTAGATTACGCGTTTACTGATATTGGCGATCAAAGCGTTGCTTTATATTCTAATGTTTTTTCATTAAAGGTAGATTGGAGTATTTTTAGATAATTTCAATAAAATCGTAATTTTCATCCTAGCTTTATTATTTTTGAAATCACTCAAAAACCTCGCATGAAATATTTTATTCTTGCCCTTATTACCGGAATTTTACTCGCGCTCGGTTGGCCAACCTATGGTTTTCCGGCTTTATTATTTTTAGGTTTTGTTCCACTATTATTAGCAGAATTTCAACTTCGTACTAAAGAAGTTCACAAACGAGGGTTAAAAATTTTCGCCTTAAGCTACCTCAGTTTTTTGACATGGAATATTATTACTACAAATTGGCTTTATTTTTCAACGCCTTTCGGAATGTGGTTTGCCGTTTTAGCCAACAGCTTATTAATGAGTTTGGTTTTTTTAATTTATCATTTAATTGCCAAACGCGTTAATTTTTTAGCCGGTGCAACTTTTTTTATCAGTTTATGGATTTGTTTCGAAAAACTTCATTTAGGTTGGGAATTTTCTTGGCCGTGGCTAAATTTGGGAAATGGATTTTCTGAATATTATTCTTGGATCCAGTGGTACGAATATACAGGAACTTTTGGCGGAACGCTTTGGGTGCTTTTTGTAAACTTCAGCATTTTTAAATCTTTTTTACTTTACGTTCAATATCGAGAAAAAGGAATTTTATACCGCGGGATTTTAAAAAATTTAATTCTCATTCTTCTTCCGATAGGGGTTTCTTTTATGATTTATGACGCGTATGAAATTGATAAAAATTCGTCGTTAGAAGCTGTTATTTTACAACCCAACATAAATCCGTATACCGAAAAATACAACACGAATGATCGTAGAATTGGCGAATTATTAACGCAACTTTCAGCAGAAAAAGTAAGTAATAATACGTCCTTAGTTGTTGCTCCTGAAACTGTTTTTGCAAACGGAACGCAATTGAAAAAATTTAAACAATCGAACGCTTATTTCTACGGAAAAGAGATTAGCCTAAAAAATAAAAACCTCAATTTTTTAAGCGGAATTTCATTTGTCGATACCATTTACGAGGAAGAAAATATTACGCCGCAATCTAACTTTTATCAAGAAGGTATTTGGTTTAACGATTATAATTCAGCTTTTTTATTGAATACTACTTCTGAAGAGCAACTTTACCATAAATCAAAATTAGTGGTTGGTGTAGAAAATTTCCCCTATCAATCTACTTTAAAACCTATTTTAGGAAACATAATGATCGATCTTGGCGGAACCGTAGCGATGAAAACTACACAACCTAACCGCGAAGTTTTCACGTTATCAAATTCAGCTAAAGTAGCTCCTATTATTTGTTACGAGTCGGTTTATGGCGAATATGTAACAGGTTATGTAAAAAACGGCGCCGAGTTTTTAAGTATTATCACGAACGATGCTTGGTGGGGAAATACGCAAGGACATAAACAACATTTAAGTTACGCGCGTTTGCGGGCAATTGAGACAAGACGCGATGTGGTGAGAAGCGCAAATACAGGAATTTCAGCGTTTATAAATCAGAAAGGAGAAATTACACAATCGCTTGGTTATGAAAAACGTGGAAGCTTAAAAGGAAATGTTCAGCTAAATAATGAGAAAACTTTTTATGTTCGCTTTGGCGATTATATTGCGCGAATCGCTCAGTTTTTAACTTTATTTATTTTTCTTTTCGCTGTAGTGAGAAACCGAAAAAAAGTCTAACATTTAAAAGCCACTAGATTTAAATTTTTTCCGTTCTACTTTACGATCGCGTACTTTAAAGGTAAAACTTATATTTTTTAATTCGCCCGTTTTAGCCTCTAGCGTTTGGTTTTGCCCGATAGTTTCTACGCGACTTGCGCTATTATACATTTCTATAGAAGCTTTATATTTACCTTCAGGAACGTAAACTCTAAAGTTTCCTCGAGCATCGGTTTTTGCTTTAAAAGTTTCGCCTTTTTGGTTAATTAAAGTCACCGTTAAACTGGAAAGTTCACGCGGTACGTTATAACTTAATTCTGAAGATTTGTAGCTTACATTTCCTTTTACGGTAACGGTTTTATCCATTCCGATAATTATTTCGGTATCATCAATTAGATCGACAGTTTGGTCTGCGGCGTACCATTCTTTTGTATTAAAAATATGAATATTATACGAATCTTCCGGTAAACGTTTGTAACGAATCATTCCTTTGTCATTAGTTCTAAACGCTTTTCCATTTACCAACAATAATTCTCCCGCCGCTGGTTTTCGCACTAAACTATCGTTCTGATTATTATAATAAACGTAAACTTTTAAATCGTGTCTTTTCTCATCAATTTTCAACTTCGAAAAACGCTTAATTACGCCAAATTGCATAGTTGATGTATTATAATAACTGGTTGAAAAGTCACTCATAAAGGTTGAAAAATAAACATTGAAATTTGCCGGAAGTTGGTAATCTATTCTTCCGTTTAATTGTAAATAAGGATCGGTAAAAGTGCTTGACGTATAGGAAACACCACCGCGAATTTGTAGTTTATTATCGAAAAAACTTTTTTGCAACGTTGGGACGAGGTTTAAAATTTCATATTTATCGGTGGTATTAAAACGGATTTTAGAGAAAACTTCCCCTAAGAAAAAACTATTGTATTGATAATAAGCACTGAGATTAAAAAATTTCCAATTATAATTTAAATTGAATTTAAAATGCGGTTTTTCTTCGTTAGTTAAATCGGTTGAATAATAACCGCCTTCCCAATTAAATGAAATATTTTGTTGACTTATGGCGTCGTTATAACTTGCGTTTATAGAAACTCGTTTCGCTTTTAATTGGTGTTTTTCAAGATTAGTTCCACTACCTAATAAACCGCTTCGTTCTTCTATATAATAATTAGGAACTAATGAAATAGAAAATTTTTTCATTCTTCTAGAAACTCCTAAACTATATTGAACTGTAGTAAAATCACGTAATGTAAAATAATCAGGATTTAGTTGCTTTGGGTCGAAACGCAAATAATTATACAATCCCCAAAAATTAAATTTATCGGCATTATAAGTTAAGCGTTCAGTAAAATTTAAAGCTCCTTTTCGTAATCCTGCGTAATAACCCGAACTAGCGTAATTATTACTATTGAACGTAAATCTTCCCTTTTTAGCGAAAAAGATAAGTTCTGCCGCAGCGCCATCTTTAGAAATACTATCGTTAGAATGTAATTCACTTCTGCTTACCGAAGTACTCGCTTTCAGTTTTAATTTTTCTTTATTTATAATATTGGTTTGCGCAGTTCCGATATACAATTTGTAATCTTGATTAGGATCGTCATCATAAATCATACTCACATTGTAACCATCTTTTAGCCAACCGCCTTTTCTAGAAAAATCTACCCAACCCGCGTTTCCGTAAGAATTTTGTGTATTATTTATTAACGTATAAGATTTGTTTAAACCGCCAATTTCTAATCGATTATCATGATTATCTTTATAATAACCTTCTACTCCACGCCCAATTAAATTTACCACATCTGAACGAAATAAATTTCCCGCTTTCACGCCAATGTGATCAGAATCGTATTTTACCCAGGTGTTTCTCACCAATAATAGCTCGTTGGTTTGCCACCAATTCAAATCGATATTCGATTGAATGGTTCCCTTTTTTAACTGAAATTGATTATTCGCATAAAAAAAATATTGATAATTATCTCTACTTTTTTGTCCGCTGAAACTTACAATATTATTTTGCGCAAAACTATTCGGGTCATACTGTTTTAAATCTTCTTGATAACGTCGCGATTGTTTTACAGAATTTACGTGAATTCTTCCCGTTCCAAAAATATCGCCGTTATCATATAAAGCTTTCAGTGAAATTTCAAAATCATCAAGCTTCAACATTTTTTTATCGACAATTTGCGTGAGTTTTATAATGGTATCGTGAAAAGATTCAATTTCAATTCTTTTGCGCTCTAATTGATCTGAAGTTGGCGTTTTAGGAAATCGAGATAATAAATTTATGCGCTGTTTTGTATTGCCGAGGTTATCGATTCTTACTTCATAGGAAAGCGTATCGCCAATATTTTCGAAAATTAAATTTTCATTGTTCAGGTAAAAACGAATCATTTTTCGTTCTTCAACATTTACTGAAATTTTTTCTGAATGCAATAATTGCTTTTCAGCATTTAATAAATTCGCTTCAATTAAAGTAGTTTTTCCCGCTTCGGCACGTTGAGCAATAATTCCTTTAATGGGAATAAAAATACTATCACGCGCATATAAAGAATAAGCAGATTCTTTTGTATTAGCTAAACGAATACTTTGCTCGTCATACTTAAAATCAACAAAAACGTTTTTTTCTTCATTTTCGTAATTGACCAACTTTACATAAAAGCTCACAATCTCACCGTTAGAAGCTTGCAGTTTTTTCTCTGAAAGTTCAAAGGAAATATTGCTTTGCCCAAACGTTAAGTTGAAAAAAATGAAGGCAAAAAAAATGGAAAAGCCTTGCTGCTTTTGCATGAAACTTCAGTTTTGCTAGTTAGGAGCAATTGTAAAAAAAACGTAAGCGCTAAAAGTCCCGCCATGCTGAATATCTTCTGCTTGCAAAGCATTTGGTGGAATCGAGAATTCAAGATCGTATAGTAAAGTTTGCGGCCAGGTTGCAGAACGCTCGATAAGAACCTGATCTGTAGCCGATAAACTTAAAGGTCCGAAAGTTTGCACATTATTTTCGGGCGAGCTTAAATTTACATTTACTTTTAATTTTGAAACCGGAATTGTCGCGGAAGAAGTTGAAGAGGTAAACACGCTATTAGAAGTTTTTACCAAAATTTGATGTGTATTGTAACTCGTAATTTTTAAACCTTGATTAATGGTTTTAGATTTTCCGTTGGCATAATCGGTAGCCGTAGAAAAATTGAAATTAAATACATTAGCTGAATTTTGTAAAGAAATGCTTTGCGTTCCGTAATTTCCGTTATAGTTTATGTGAAAACGTGCAATTTGACCGGTTGTAAAATTGTCTATTAACGTATAATTATCGCTTAAATTTTGTTTTCCGTAGAGACGAAATTCATAAGCAGTCTGGTAAATCCCATTAGGAATCGTTAATAAATGTGTTCCGCCTTCAACATAAAAATTAAAACTGAAGGTTCGATGGGTTTGTGTATTTAAAGGAACGTTACTTTCAATGAGGGAAACTTCATTAAATTTATTTAACGGAACGGGAACATTTGAAGGATTAATTAATTGATTATTGGTACTATAATTACTTTCTTGATTAAAAATAAGTTTTGCGTGAGAAGCATCTACACTATAATTTCCGTTTTGATGATAAAAATCGCTGGCTAAGCGAACGGTAAGTTTCCAATAATTTGTGTTATTAGTTCCATTATATTTTTGAATTCTCGCTCTAACTTGATTGGGGTAATTTTTTCCGTTAGCCAATTCGCTATTCGTATTAAACTGAAGTTGCCCGCCATCTTCAGCAGCGAGCGAAATTTGTGAATTTCCCTGCGCTAATGAACTAGCTTTAAAACCAAAAATTAAAAAAAGTAAAAATATGTATTGGGGGAAATTTTTCATGAAATTTTATAATGAAAAGTCTAACTCGGCGATATTAATAGTATCGCTATCGCCATAGGTTAAAATTGCTGAAATGGTGTAATCTCCACTTTTTAAATCTTCGGGTAAAATTTGTTTTATTTCCCGTAAATCGTTCGGTAAGGTATGAAATTCTTTCTTAGCTAAGGTTTGGGTTTTTCCTGTATTTTTATTGAAAATCTCCCACTCTACCGTTCCGCTTGTCCAAATATCTCCGCTGTTTTTTACGTTTATTTGAACAATTTTATTCTCCTGTTCGTCTTTATAATTTTTAAAATCTACAATTTCTAATTCGCTAGAAGATTGTGTGTTGAAAGAATGGTAAATTTTCACACCCATTCTTACGGTTACTTGAATAGAAGCGCCTTCTTGATCTTGCGCCTTTCCAGGATTTAACTGTGTAAAAAATATCATGGAAGTTCTAACCGGTAAAGTTTTATCTACATCAGCAGGAACTTTCATTGCTACTTCTACATTTTTAGTTTCGCCGGCTTCTAAGACAAAATAAGTATCGGGTAATATTTGAAGCCAATCTGTACAAGAATTTTCTAGCGTGCCGGCTTCTTTAATATTATTACTTCCAGAAGGTAAATAATTCCAGTCGCTAAAGGAAACTCCAATTTCTAATTCGGTATTTGTCGGGTTAGTAACTTTAATAACTTGTGAACCTTCGGCTCCTTGATCTAAATTATAATAAACTCTTCCAGGGGTTACGGCAATACCGGCTTGTGCGAATACTGTTGAAGTTACACTAAAAAGAAGTAATACTAATAAACCAATAGCTTTTTTCATAATTAAATAATTTTCTCATATAAAAACAAAGGTACATTTTAAATTGAAACACTCTATTTCACTGAGGTATTATGGTATAAATCACCGTAGTTTTATAATTTCCTGACGGAATATTTAAAAAATTGGGAGTAGCACTTGTGGGTATTACATAATTTACATCAAAACTTTGTAGCGTTTCACTAGAATGGGAATTCAATAAATTAGTTTGTGATGCATTTAAATAAACGCCAGAATTAATCGAGACCTGTCCCGAATTGAAATTAGGATTTAAATTTCCAGTATTTGCTTCAATTTTAATAATATTGACAGGTAAATTTGTATTTAAACCATTTAGTGTAAAATTCTGATTTGTAGCTGAAACAGCTAAGGTATAATTAGATGTAGCGGTTACTTTCACATGATTTTGCTGAATTCCGGAATTATTTCCAAATTTATAATGCGAAGGTAAATTCATATTTATCATTACCGAAGACTGTTCAATTTCAAGTGACATAAGTTCATTAACTACTAAATTTACCTGAGAAGCCGCAGAACCTATTTGTGCTTTACTTGAAAAAGAAGAAAGCCAAATGAAACTTAACATTAATATGTAATGAGATTTTTTCAATAGTTCAGTTTTAATTCGCTACAATACTATACGTAATCGTAGTTCTATAAGTATCTGAAGGATTATCATTCACATATTTTGCCCAACTCGAAATGTGATAGGAAACATCAAAGGTTCTTAACACATCTCCACTAAACGATTGTATTATACTTTGCTCATTTGTAGATAACGAAACCGGCGATAAATAAATGGTGTTACCATAAGTACTTGATTTCCCTAAACTCGGAATTATACTTACCGTGTTTACCGGAATTGTAGTGGTTTTCCCCTGTAGTTCAGATGAAGCAACTACTTCAATTTGATATTCTGATGTGCTTGTTACCTGAATATGGTTGGGTTGTGTAAGCGATTGTCCATTCATTAATTGTGCTAGATTATCTATCGATAAGTTCACATTAAATTGCGACTGATTTATCTTAATGCTTCGCACATCACCAATATAAGTACTTATTTCTACTTCATCTTTTTGTTGAACCTGTCCAAAAACTTGAGAAGAAAAAAGAAATAAACCTACTATTAACCCTAAAGATTTTAAAAATAAGTTCACCTTAAAAAGATTTTAAGTTAACAAATAAAAGACCTAATCATAACAGTATAATTCTAGATACTGAAAAGATTAGGTCTAATTTATAATTTAATTAAAATCTTTTCTTAGTTAGGAACTATAGTATAAGTTACTGTAGTTGTGTAGTTTCCATTTGCTTGGTTCAAAAAATTTGAAGCATTAGCAGCAGGAATTAAATAATTTACATCGAAACCTCTATTTAAATCTCCACCATCAACATTTACAACTTCTTGCTCAGTTACAGAAAGTGCTAAATTAGTTGCCTGAGAATTTATATTTGATAAAGTTGATTGATTTCCAGATAAATCTCCACCATCTGTTAATACCAATTCAACATTACTTACATCTAATGTACTAGTTCCAGAAGGTCCATTAAAAGTTGCACCAGAAGTTTTTGCTTCTACATAATAAGCTCCACTTGCAGTAACTTTTACGTGGTTATCTTGAACGCCAGACTCATTTCCCCCTGTAAAGTGAGAAGGTAAATTCATATCAATAGCTACCGTTGCTTGGTTAACTTCAATAGAATAGCTTTCTCCAATATTTACAGTTAATTCAGTATCGTCAGATGAATTCTGAGCAAAAGTTGATACTGAGGCTAAAAGTCCAAAAGTTACAAATAAAGTGTTTATTAATTTTTTCATCGGTCAAAGTGTTTTAATTAACGATGCAAATATATGACGATGAAAAAGGTTATTTGTAGTAGAAAAATACGTTTTTACGATACTTTTTTACAAAATTAACACAAATACCTGATATTCAGATTTTTAAAAAACTAATTAGGAACAATACTGTAAGAAATTGTAGTTGAATAATTTCCTTTAGGAGAGTTTAATAGCTTTTCTGCACCCGATACAAAATAATTCATATTAAAAGAGCGCTCGATATCACCAGAGCCAGAACTAATAATAGTTTGCTCTGTAGATGATAATGACACAGGTGAATAATTCAAATTACTATTTGGAGTGGTAAAACTGCCGGAAGAAGGAGTTACCTTAATTAAATTAGAAGGCAGTTCTGAATTTTCTCCTTTAAGATTACTTGATGTTGAAACTTTTATTTCATAATTTGAAGTACTCGTTACTTTAATATGGTTTTGTTTATCGAGAGATTTCCCGTTTGTAGCCTCTTTGACCGAATTAATCTCAACACCGACATTTTTTTGAGATGAATTTACTACAATACTTTGAAAATCTCCTAATCTAACACTAAAGTTTACATCAGCACTTTGTTGTGCATATCCGTATTGGCTGCACAACAAAATAAGTAACAATATTGATGTAAAATTTTTAATTAACACTTTATCGATTAAATTTACACTTTATCTATGGGTCAAAAGTATAAATTTTTATCGATTAAGAGCAATAAAAACAGTTTAAATTAATGGACAAAAATTGTTAAATAACATAATTAACTGATTTTCAATTATTTGATTTAAATTAAAAAATGTTAAAGTTTTTCAATAAAACAGTTTATGGATTTTCGTTAACTTTTAATTAACACTTAAAAGATGTAAAATTGTTTAATCTCGATATTTTTCGCGAAAAGTTAATGGACTTAAACCGACGTTAGAAGTAAACAGTTTTATAAAAGTATTTGGCTCTTCGTAACCTAAACGGAACGAAACTTCTTTAATACTCAAGTCAGTAAATTTTAATAATCGCTTCGCTTCAGTAATAATACGTTCGGTAATTATTTTTTTGGGAGAGGGTTTATTTAATGTAGAACAAATTTTAGCTAAATTTCTAGAGCTAATCTTAAGCTCATCAGCATAGAACCCTACTGTTTTTTCTTTTACAAAGTGATTTGCTACTAAGGTTTGAAATCTATTTAATAAGCTATATCCTTTACTATTTGATTTTATTTGTTCGCTATTTTCATGTTGCTGCAAATTCCATTCTGCAAAAAGCAACATTCGTTCTACAGTATTATGCGCTAATTGATATAACAACGGACTGAAATTTGCTTTACTTATATTATGGAAAAAACCTAAAAAACGAATCAATATCTCTTTATAAGGATCTTCTAAGTAAAGTTTCACCACTCCTTTCTTATTATTAAAAAGGTTACTCTGATGAAGAAGTTCACTATCCAACTGGGTTCTGGCATAAAAACTTTCTGTAAAATCCACAATATAAGCATCAAAATGTTTATAATTCTTGAGCTTAAAGACTTGGTTTTTCCCAATGAATAAACAATGGTCTTTTGTTAATTCAACTGTATTCATATCTAATTCTACAGAAACACTTCCTTTACAAACCCATATCATTCTATAAAATGAAGTCCTATAAATTTTTGCTATTCGGCTCGCATCTTCTTCATATTCTATCTTATTTACACATATCCCGTAGGGATTAATTTCTTTATTAAACTGAATGTGATGAATTTCTCTATTATCTTTCTCAGTTAATTTGTACATATTTATTGGGGTAAATTTTCGTACTTTTAATTATGTTTTTGTAAATTTATTTTTAATATAATAAGTTATCGGTTAAATGCATAATAATACGATGAAAAGTTTAGAATGGTTTAATAAAAAGCTATATTTTTTAAATATAGTTGAAATAAAATTTGAACGAAATTTTATTATTAACTAAATCATTATCATTTTCAACTATTTTTTTCAAAATTCCCTACCGCAACTAATTTCCTGAGCATTTTATTTTTTACTTTGCAAGAAAAACATCTTGAATTACGTTTCAGTAGAACATATTGCCAAAGCATACGGAGAACGCGTGCTATTTTCAGATCTTTCGTTCGGAATAAATGAAGGTCAAAAAATTGGACTCATCGCTAAAAATGGAACCGGAAAAACTTCGCTGCTCAATATTTTAGCATTAGATGATGTTCCCGATAGCGGTCAAGTAAATTACCGTAATAATCTAAAAACCGCTTTTTTAGCACAAGACCCGAAATTAGATGAAAATCTTACGGTAGAAGAAACCATTTTCGCTTCTGAAAATGAAACCCTGCGCATTATTGCTCAATATGAAAAAGCACTAAAAAATCCGCACGATACCGAAAACTATCAAAAAGCATTCGATTTAATGGATGCAAAACAAGCTTGGGATTTCGAAACGCAATACAAACAAATTCTTTCAAAATTAAAGCTCGAAAATCTCGACCAAAAAGTCAACTTACTTTCCGGCGGACAAAAACGTAGGCTTGCTTTAGCGAACACGTTGCTCGACAAACCCGATCTTTTAATTCTAGATGAACCTACAAACCACTTAGATTTAGAAATGATCGAATGGCTGGAAGAATTCTTTAAAAAAGAGAATTTCACCCTTTTTATGGTTACGCACGACCGCTATTTTTTAGAGCGCGTCTGCAATGAAATAATTGAGTTAGACGAAGGAAATCTCTACAGTTACAAAGGAAATTACAGCTATTATCTTGAAAAACGAGATGCGCGAATTGAAAATGAAAAAACCAACACCGAAAAAGCAAAACAACTTTATAAAAAAGAATTAGATTGGATGCGGCGCCAACCCAAAGCGCGAACCACAAAATCTAAATCTCGAATAGATGATTTTTCTGAAATAAAAGCACGCGCTTCAAAACGCAGAAATGAGCAAAAAGTTCAATTAGAAATTAACATGGAACGTCTCGGAAATAAAATAGTCGAGCTCCATAATATTTCAAAAGCTTATGATGATAAATTATTGTTTGAAAATTTCAGTTATAATTTTCAGCAAGGCGAACGTTTGGGAATCATCGGTAAAAATGGAACAGGAAAATCTACTTTTCTCAACACATTAATTGGAAGTCAAAAACCCGATAACGGAAAAATTGTAATTGGCGAAACTATAAAGTTTGGCTATTACACACAAAAAGGAATCGAGGTAAAACCCGGTCAGAAAGTAATTGATGTGATTCGCGAATTTGGCGATTATATTCCATTAAAAAAAGGTCGGCAAATTTCTGCACAACAACTCTTAGAAAAGTTTTTATTCAGCAGAAAAAAACAATACGATTTTGTTGAAAAATTAAGCGGTGGAGAGCGAAAACGCTTATATTTATGTACGGTTCTTATTCAAAACCCTAATTTTTTAATACTCGATGAACCTACTAACGATCTGGATATTGTGACCTTAAATGTACTCGAAAATTTCTTGTTAGATTTTCCGGGTTGTTTAATCGTGGTTTCGCACGACCGGTATTTTATGGATAAAATTGTAGATCACTTATTCGTATTTAAAGGAAAAGGAATTATTGAAGATTTCCCTGGAAATTATTCAGATTATCGTGCTTATGAAGGAAGCAGTTCACCCGAAACTTCAGAAAAGAAAGAAGAAACAGTTACTAAAAAAGACTGGAAAACTTCAGATAACGAGAAAAAACTAACCTATAACGAACAAAAAGAATATAAAAAATTAGAGCGAGAAATTGCTAAACTAGAACGCGAAAAAGAAAAGCTTCAACAAGAATTTTTAAACGATTTAGCTGAAGATGAAATCAATAAAAAATCGCAAGAATTACAAACGATTATTGATGAAATTGAAGCGAAAACCGAACGTTGGTTCGATTTGTCGGCAAAAATGGAAAGCTAATGAGATGGTATCAGCTTAAATCTTATTTTAATTTTATTTTTTCAGCTACCAATCAACATGGAGTTCATTCACCATTTATCTATCAGTTAGTTACCAAGTGTTTTTACAATCGAAAAAACCGCCCGGAATATAGAAAAATTGGTGAATACCGAAAAGATTTATTTCAAGAAGAACAAAAAGTTGAAATTCAACCAAATTGCAGCACTTTTTTTAAAGCGAATACCTATAAAGTTTCTAAACTCGCAAAAGTTTATGCCACTTCTTGGAAAAGGAGCAAATTTCTCACGCGCTTAATAGACTATTTGGAATTTAAAAGCGTCTTAGAAATTGGTACCCAAATGGGAATTCGAACGTCGTGCTTTGCTTCCAATAAAAACTGCGAAATCGTAACGATTGATAATTGCGAGGAAACCCAAAAAGTAGCGCGAGAAAAATTGGAAAAACACGAATTTTCTAATATTGAGTTTTGCCGACAAGAATTTATTCAGGAAGAAATTTCTGTAGATCGAAAAAAAATAGATTGTTTTTTTATTAGCAATACGCGAAAAAAAGAAAGCACACTTCATCTTTTTGAAGAAGCACTAAAAAAAATTCATAATGATAGCTTGGTGATTATGGAAGGACTTCATTGGTCGAAAGAAATGAACCAAGCTTGGGAAGAAATAAAAGAAAATA
Source organism: Mesonia maritima (assembly GCF_042433895.1). NCBI lineage: Bacteria > Pseudomonadati > Bacteroidota > Flavobacteriia > Flavobacteriales > Flavobacteriaceae > Mesonia > Mesonia maritima. The sequence goes on from NZ_JBHLUA010000003.1 coordinate 263,562, forward strand.
AAAATGTTACTGTAACTATCGATACTTTTTATTTAGGTTTAGTTTTTTTCAGAAAAGAACAAAACAAAGAGCATTTTAAAATACGTTTGTAATTGTAACAAGTTATCTTAAAAAACGTCATACCAAAAACAGTTTACTGCAATGAGCAACGTAATAGAGATTAAAGAAATAAAAAGAGATTTTCAACTTGGGCAAGAAACCGTAAAAGTTTTAAAAGGAATTGATCTTACTATCGAAAAAGGAGAATACGTTGCTTTTATGGGCCCTTCCGGTTCCGGAAAATCTACTTTAATGAATTTGCTCGGTTGTTTAGATACGCCAACTTCTGGCACCTATATTTTAAACAATCACGATGTAAGTAAATTAACCGATGATGAATTAGCTGAAATAAGAAACAAAGAAATCGGCTTTGTTTTTCAAACCTTTAATTTATTACCCAGAACTACCGCGCTCGATAATGTAGCTTTACCCATGATTTATGCGGGAAAGTCGAAACAAGATCGAGATGAAAGAGCCAAAGAAGTTTTAAAAAATGTTGGTTTGGGCGATCGGATGGATCATAAACCAAATCAACTGTCGGGGGGTCAACGCCAGCGTGTAGCCGTTGGACGAGCGTTGGTAAATAAACCTTCCATCATTTTAGCCGATGAACCTACTGGAAATTTAGATTCAAAAACTTCCGTTGAAATCATGAAACTTTTCGATGAAATTCATGCCGCAGGAAATACCGTAATTCTAGTAACTCACGAAGAAGATATTGCAGAACACGCCCATAGAATTATTAGATTACGCGATGGAATTATTGAAAGCGATGAACGCCATAAATAACACCTATGAATTTTGAAGATTTCTCTCCCCTAACCCAACTATTTTTTGTTTTTGCTATTCTAGCAGTATTATTTTTTTTGGTAATCGCCAACAATAAAAGGAATAAATCTCGCCGTGAAAACCGAAGCGCAAAAAGTTTTAAACAGCGCATAAAAGAAAGAAAAATAGAACGGGAAGAAGAAAATGAAAATTTAACGTAACCAGAATCAACCTGAAAGAAATTACCACTTCTCTATTCTATTTTTTACCTTTAGCACTTCAACAGAAAAACAATGAAAATATATACAAAAACCGGAGATAAAGGTACAACTGCTCTTTTTGGCGGTACGCGAGTTCCTAAAAGCCACATTCGTATTGAAAGTTATGGCACCGTAGATGAACTTAACGCAAATATTGGTTTGGTTAGAGATCAAGAAATAGACCAGCACACCAAATCTATCTTAAAGCAAATTCAAGAAAATCTTTTCACACTCGGAGCAGAATTAGCAACCGATCCTGCAAAAGCAAAACTTAAAAACGGGAAAGAACGCCTTAACATTTCAAAAATTAATACTTCACATCTCGAGCAATTAGAAAATGAAATCGATGAGATGAATAAAAATTTGCCAGAAATGACGCATTTTATCCTTCCCGGCGGTCATACAACCGTGTCATATTGTCACATAGCACGTTGCGTTTGTCGAAGAGCCGAACGTTTAACAAGTGCGCTTTATGACATTGAAGCTTTCGATGAGCATATTTTAAAATACCTCAATCGCTTATCAGACTATTTATTTGTGCTGGCACGAAAGTTGACTAAAGATTTAAACGCTGAAGAAATTAAGTGGATGCCCGAAAAAAGCTAACACACAAACACTTCAGAAAAAGTGTGCAAAGCACTATAAACCATAAGTTCTTAAAAATAATAGTGAAATAATAGATTTTTTACTTGACATTTACGTCGAAAAATTTATTTTTGCAAAAATTAAACACGATAATCAAATGTATTGGACATTAGAATTAGCATCTTATTTAAGTGATGCTCCTTGGCCGGCTACGAAAGATGAATTAATTGATTACGCAATTAGAACCGGAGCTCCGCTGGAGGTTGTAGAGAATCTACAATCGATCGAAGACGAAGGGGACTCATACGATTCAATCGAAGAAATATGGCCCGATTATCCCACAGATGATGATTATCTTTGGAATGAAGATGAATATTAGAAAAGCAAAAAAACAATAGTAAAAAGTCTCAATTCGAGGCTTTTTTTTTGCTTACATTTGAATACTATTTAAAACCATTAAACGTTATGAGTTTTTTAGACTCTGTATTAAAAATTTTCGTGGGCGATAAATCTGAAAAAGATGTAAAAGCAATCCAGCCCATTGTAGATAAAATAAAATCCTTCGAGAGCGAATTAGAAAAAATTTCCTTAGACGAACTGCGGAACAAAACCGTAAGCTTTAAAGAAAAAATTTCTGAAGCTACCAAAGCAACTACAGCAGAAATCCAATCGCTAAAAGAAAAATCTGAAGCCTCAGAAGATATTAGTGAAAAAGAAGATATTTATGCTCAAATTGATGCGTTAGAAGAAAAAGTGAAAACAATTTCTGAAGACGTTTTAAATGAAATTCTTCCTGAAGCATTCGCCGTAGTAAAAGAAACGGCAAAACGATTTTTTCATAACGAAACACTCGAAGTTACCGCTACCCCATTCGATAGGGAATTATCTGCAACTAAAGATTATGTAACCTTAGAAGAAGAAAAAGCCATTTGGAAAAATTCTTGGGACGCTGCCGGAAAAGAAATTAAGTGGGACATGATCCATTATGATGTTCAGCTAATTGGTGGTGTGGCAATGCATCAAGGTAAAATTGCCGAAATGCAAACCGGTGAAGGTAAAACCTTAGTGGCAACGCTTCCTGTATATTTAAATGCATTAACCGGTCGCGGTGTTCATTTGGTTACCGTAAACGATTATCTAGCAAAACGTGATAGCGCTTGGATGGCACCGCTATTTAATTTTCACGGCTTAAGTGTAGATTGTATAGATTATCACCGACCAAATTCTGAAGCGCGAAGAAAAGCCTACAATGCAGATATTACCTACGGAACTAACAATGAATTTGGCTTCGATTATTTGCGTGATAATATGAGCCACTCACCTAGTGATTTGGTTCAACGTCCACATAATTATGCTATTGTCGATGAGGTCGATTCAGTATTGATTGATGATGCTCGAACGCCATTAATTATTTCCGGTCCGGTTCCAAAAGGGGATGTTCACGAATTTGACGTTTTAAAACCACAGATTTCAAAAATTGTTGAAGTTCAACGAAAATATTTAGTAGGTGTTTTAGCGGAAGCAAAAAAATTAATCGCTGCCGGCGATACAAAAGAAGGCGGCTTTTTATTGTTAAGAGTTTACCGCGGACTTCCAAAAAACAAAGCACTTATAAAATATTTAAGTGAAGAAGGAATTAAACAATTGCTTCAAAAGACAGAAAATCATTACATGCAAGACAACAACCGCGAAATGCCAAAGGTTGATGCTGAATTGTATTTTGTAATTGAAGAAAAAAATAACCAAATAGATCTTACCGACAAAGGAGTTGAATTTTTATCCGGTAAAGAAGATCCTGATTTCTTTGTAATGCCAGAAATGGGAATGGAAATTTCCAAAATCGAAAATCAAAATTTATCGAAAGAAGAAGAAGCAGAGAAAAAAGAAGAATTATTCAGAGATTTTAGCGTAAAAAGTGAACGAATTCACACTTTACGTCAATTGCTAAAAGCTTATACTTTATTTGAAAAAGACACCGAATATGTGGTGATGGATAATAAAGTAAAAATTGTTGATGAACAAACCGGTCGTATTATGGACGGGCGTCGTTACAGCGATGGTTTACACCAAGCAATTGAAGCGAAAGAAAATGTAAAAATTGAAGATGCTACGCAAACTTTCGCAACGGTAACGCTTCAGAATTATTTCAGAATGTATAATAAACTTTCTGGAATGACGGGTACTGCCGTAACGGAAGCTGGAGAGTTCTGGGAAATTTACGAATTAGATGTTGTTGAAATCCCAACCAATAGACCCATCGCTAGAAAAGATAAAGAAGATTTAGTTTACAAAACAAAACGTGAAAAATACAACGCGGTTATCGAAGAAGTTACCAATTTATCACGTGCCGGAAGACCGGTTTTAATTGGTACAACATCGGTAGAAATTTCTGAATTGTTAAGTAGAATGCTTAAAATCAGAAACGTTCCGCATAATGTATTAAACGCGAAATTGCACAAAAAAGAAGCCGATATTGTAGAAGAAGCCGGTAAATCTGGTATCGTAACAATTGCTACAAACATGGCAGGTCGTGGTACCGATATTAAATTAAGCAAAGAAGTAAAAGAAGCCGGTGGTTTAGCAATTATTGGTACCGAGCGTCACGATTCCAGACGTGTCGACAGACAGTTAAGAGGTCGTGCAGGTCGTCAAGGAGATCCGGGAAGTTCACAATTCTACGTTTCTTTAGAAGATAATTTAATGCGTCTTTTCGGTAGCGAACGTATCGCTAAATTAATGGATAGAATGGGACTTGAAGAAGGTGAAGTTATTCAACACGGAATGATTTCAAAGTCTATCGAGCGTGCGCAGAAAAAAGTTGAAGAAAATAATTTTGGTGTTCGTAAACGTTTATTAGAATATGATGATGTAATGAACGCCCAGCGTGAAGTAATTTACAAACGTCGTTACCACGCTTTATTTGGAGAACGATTACGCGTAGATATCGCAAATATGCTGTTTGATATTTCTGAATCGATTACGGAAACAAATAAAAACGCTGCAGATTATAAAAACTTTGAATTTGAATTAATTCGCTATTTCTCGATGAATTCTCCAATTACAGAGGAAGAATTCGGAAAAATGTCTGCTCAAAAAATTTCAGCTGAAATTTATAAAAACGCTTACGAACATTATCAGGTAAAAATGAAGCGTAATGCTGAATTAGCTTTCCCGGTAATTAAACGTGTTTATGAAGAGCAAGGCGACAGATTCGAGCGAATTGCTGTACCTTTTTCTGATGGAAACAAAACCTTGCAAGTAGCTACCAATTTGGCAAAAGCATACGAAACCGAAGGAAAAGAACTCATCACCGATTTCGAAAAAAATATTACACTCGCCATTATAGATGACGCTTGGAAAACACATCTTCGAAAAATGGATGAATTAAAACAAAGCGTTCAGTTAGCGGTTCACGAACAAAAAGACCCGTTACTTATTTATAAATTCGAGGCCTTTGAACTTTTCAAAGAAATGCTGGAAAATGTGAATAGAGACGTAATTTCATTCTTATTTAAAGGTGAAATTCCGCAACAGGAAAATAATAATATTCAAGAAGCGCGTGAAACACGTCCTAAAGAAAAGCTTGAAACTAGTAAGGAAGAAATCCCCAATATAGATGAACGTGCCGCTCAAAACAGAGCTGCAGGAGAACAAGCACAACAGCAACCACAAGTTACTGAGACTATTGTTAGAGAACAACCCAAAATTGGTCGAAATGATAAAGTAACCATAAAAAATGTAGTGAGCGGTGAAAATAAAACGCTAAAATATAAACAAGCCATTCCTTTATTAGAAAATGGAGATTGGATTTTAGCTAACCAATAAATAATTCTTTTAAAAAGAGACCGAAAAAACCCGATTTTTTAATCGGGTTTTTTATTTTTAATCATTCGTATAAATAAATTCATTAATTATGAAGTGTAGATTTATTTTAATTCTTCTTTTTTTGGCAATTTCAACTTCAGGCTTTGCGCAAAAAAATATTCACTTTGGTATTAAAGCCGGCGGAAACTTATCCGGTTTTCACACAGGGAAAAGTATTAATACCGGAAATTCAGGAATAAATTTTGGCGGTGTTGCCGAATTAGAATTAAACGATTTATTCTCGCTTCAATCTGAAATTATTTATAACAGAAAAGGTGGTTTGATTGATGTTAAAGACAAAAGCTTTTCTGAATTTTATTCTATCGAAACAGATCTTGATTATATTGATATTCCGGTTCAAGCTAAAATATATTTTCTAAAAAATGTGAGTTTAGATCTTGGCGCGCAAGTAGGATTTTTATTAAATACTAAAGGTAAAATCACAAATTCTCAAAATAATAATGGTGAAGAAGTTGAATTTAAACTTACAAATACAGTAGATTTTGGTCTAAACGGTGTTAGCAGTAATAAAAAAAATAAAATTACGATTTGAATTCAAGTTCGATTTTCCGCTGGTATTCAATAAGAAGCATGTCAAATTGCAGAATTCCTCTTGGCTCTATTCCATTTTTATTAGAAATCGTTATGATAAAATCCTGGAATTTTTCTTTTAATTGGTTTAAACTTAGATCTTCATTAAAAAAATCGGGATTTGTAAAAACTCTGTAATATTTTTCACAAAAACACAGAATAATTTGATAATCCTCTAATGTGTAGCTATTATTTTGAATAACTTTATTTAGCTCTTTTTTCGTCATAAAAATTTTTTTAATTTACAATTAAATATTGAATTGAATGAAAACTACTAAAACAATTACTATAAATAAAAAAATATTAGGTGTTTTTTTATTATCATTTATTGCCGGCTTTTTATTATTATTTAGCTTAGAACATCTCGGAAAATTCAGTTATTTACCTAAAAACAATTCCAATTTAATCCAAAGTTCTAACAAAAACAATTATCCGATCAGTACTCCTATCGCTTCAATTTATTATGAAACTTATTTTGGTGAAAGAGTTAGAACATCTGGAAATGGTTTTAGAATTAAAGACGTGATTTTTAAAGAATCTGAATTCAAAAATTATTCAAATAGATTATATTATTATATTGAGGCAACTAAAACGGATTATAAATTTGGATTAATTTTTTCAACTGTTTTATTTGCGATAATGTTATTTTTTATAAATTTTAAAATAAAATTCAAATGAAATACCTAATTATTCTAATTTCATTATTATTTATTTCTTGTATAGATGAACCTAAAAAAAAACCTTTTAAAAAAGATGTTATTATTCAAGAAAAAGTAAAAGAGGTGAGTTATAATATCTATAACAATATTAA
>NZ_JBHLUA010000004.1:0-206771 GCF_042433895.1 Mesonia maritima
AAAAAGCCCTAATCAGATCTATAAAGAATTTTCATTGGGTCTAGACCCAATGAAAAAAGAAAAATTGTGTAATTTAGAGCTGTCCGAAAACGGGTAAGTCTTCATAATGAAATAAGTTTCTTCTAAAGCTAATATATTAGAGTAGGAAATTTTTAAAAATAGTATTAAACCCATATAGTCTCTTACAATATGTTCTGAAATTTGAAGTAATTAATTTATATTTACAATTGAAAACAATACTATTTTTTTTAATTATTATTAATTCAACTTTGGCTATATCATAAAAATGGAAATTAGAGAAATATTTGAAAACAAAATAAAAATTGAGCCAAAAGTAATGTCCATTGAGGTCCTTTTCAATAACCCTGAAAGATTAAAGGAAACAAATTATAAGCCTTTTTATCAGAGAAATTATGTTTGGGATGATGAAAAGGCAACATATTTCATAGAAAGTATTTTACTTGGAACAGAGATTCCTCCCTTAATTTATTTTAGAAACTCAAATAAAGTTGAAGTAATTGATGGGAGACAGAGGTATCAGACTATTTTAAGGTTTATAAGTAACGAGTTTAAACTAAAAAAAAATGGTTTACCAAAACTACAGAATATTGGTATTTCTAATAATTATTTTAGAGATTTAGATGCGAATTTGCAGGATTTATTTTGGGACACAAAACTTCGCTTAATTGAATTTAGTTTTCACAGTCAAAATTTAATAGATGAAGAGGTTGAAGATGTGGTTAAAAAAGAAATTTTTAAAAGATATAATTCAGGAATTACTCCGTTAAAACCAACAGAAATTGATAGTGCATTTTATTTTGATGATGATTTAAATTCATTTTTTAAGCAAAAACTAATTAGTGATCAAATTTTATTTAGAGATATTTCGAATGTATTACATTTTGAAAAAACTAATAATGAGGTTTTATTAAAAAAAATCAGACAATTGTTAGTTCAGCATAAAATTCCGATTAAATTTTATGCTGTAAAAAAAAATATAATAATTGCCAAATTTTATGAGTTCTCCTTTTCCGATATAGACGAAACGGAAATTAGAAATATCTATTCAAGTTTTATTGACAAAATAAATTTAATCAAAAAAATAAAATCAAATTTTACAGCTGAAAAAGATTTATACAATAGGCTTATTTCCGAATGTTTATTTTGGGTTTTTTCTATAATGGAAGATGAAAAACTTTCACTTTCATTGATAAATCAACATATTATAGATGAGTTAGTAGAGTACATTTATAATAATATAGAATCTTTTGAAACTATTAGAAGTTCATTCGCAAAAGAGCTATATACAAGATATGATGTTATTTCAATTTTCTTTTCAGAAAAGTTTGATATTAACTTTACTGAATATCTTCATAACAATTCTGATTTCAAACAAAAAAATAAAGAAATAATACCTGAGGTTGAGGAATTAAAAAGTTTTGATGACTTACGAATTAATAAACCAGAACCATCATCAATTGCAATTGTTGATATCTGTCGTCAAATGAGTAGAAATAGGTTCTTAATACGACCACCTTACCAAAGAAAAGAAGTAATTAATAAAAAGAAATCTTCTAGCATAATAGAGAGTATACTTTTAGGTATAAAATTACCTCCAATTTTTATATATAAACGTAAAGATGGGATTTCAGAAGTTCTTGATGGTCAACAACGACTGTTAAGTATTCTTGGTTTTATAAAAGAACCTTATTTAGACGAAACTAATAAAGTAAGGCACTCGGATAAAAATGGTTTTTCATTATACTTAAAAAATAGCATTTTAAAAAATTTACATGGAAAAAAATACGAGCAATTAACTCGCGATCAACAATATAAAATTAAAAATTTTGATTTGTGGATTATAGAAATAAATTATAAAAATAATATCAATTTTGAGCCAATTGATTTATTTCTCAGATTAAATAATAAACCATATCCAATAAAAGAAGACACTTTTGAAATGTGGAATTCTTATGTGTCTCGAGATATTATTTTAACTATACAAGCAATTTACAAAAACAATAATGATTGGTTTTATATAAGGAAAAATAATTCTAGAATGGAAAATGAAAATATCTATACTGCTTTAGCATATTTTCAATATACATGGATTATTTCAGGAAAGCCAATCAATTTTAAGCCGAAAGATGTTGATATTTATAAAGTTGTCGACAAAATTAATTTTAGAATAAAATCTAAGAATGAGATAACTAAGGTCTTAGAAGATATATCCAAAACAGAAAGATTTATTAATTCAGCGAATAATTTTGAATTTAATTTTATTAAAAAATTACGTATTCTTTTTTCTGATAACAATAATAGTTCTACTTCAATTTTGAATAATAATTTAGAGGATACACTAAATATTGTAAAAGGTAGAAGAACTCAACAAGCATTTTATGCTTTATGGTATTTTCTTTTTGACATACCTTTCGATGTGGTTGAAAGGTCGAAAGTAGAAATAAGAAAGGATTTAAAGTCATTATTTAAAGATATGTCTGGAATTGAAAGTAAAGAGTTGTTTCATTTGAATATTGATCATTTTAAATCTAGATACAATGATATTCAAACTGACTTATTTTTAGATAATCCGAATTATCAATTTTTGGAAAAAGCACAATTAGGAAATATTTCGATTATTTCTCAAGGTGTAACTAATAAAAATATTAAACCGAATTCAATAAAATCAGAGTTTTCATTTCCTTATTTTGAAAAAGGTGAGTTTAATAATTATCAAATTAGAAAGGAAGATATTAGTTATTTAGATGATGTTTCTATGTTTAACACTAAAGATTTTTTTAGTCTTCGTGATAAAATATTACTTAAACGAAATTTGACATCTTATACAAAATTTAGCACAGCATATTTTGATTCCAATTTAATATTTAAACCTAATACAATTGGTATTGTTGTTAACCGCTATGGATTTGAAACAAAATATGTATTAGCTATTCTTTCGAGTAGGTATTGTTTTAATGTTTTTTATTTAAATAATTTCAGAAAAATTGATGATTCGAAAAACATATCTTTATCTGAAATTAGGGCTATTGATATTCCAGTCATTCCAACTGAAAAACAGCTTCTTTTTAGTAAAATTGTTGATTATGTTTTAATTTGTAAAATTGATTCTGAAGCGACTTTATTTTTTGAAAGATTAATAGATGCAATGGTTTATGAATTATTTTATCAAGTGCAATTTGAGAATGCAAGCATTAAAATTTCAGAATATTTAAAAGATTTACCACCAGTAGAAAGAAAAGATGATATTGAGTTTATAGATTCAATATACAAAAAGCTAAGCAATCCTAATCATGAACTCAATACCAGTTTATTGAAAATTTTAAATATTAATGAGATAACGGCTATTGAAAATAATTTTGAAAATTTTTAAATGACAAAAAGGATAGTTTCATTTAAGATAAATAATTGTAGAGCTTATTATGGTAAATATAATGCATTGACATTGCCAAATGGAGAAAATGTTTTAATTTATGGAGAAAATGGAAGTGGAAAGAGTTCTCTTTATAAAGCAATGAATAATTTTTTTGCAAAGTCCAACAATCCTTCTTTATCTTTTGTAAAAAATAGATATTTAAATCATTTGGATGGGGAAATTAAATTGACTTTTGCTGAATTCACAATTTCACCTTACCAAATTGTATCAGGAACTGATAGTGAATATGTATTTGGGAATAAATTTAGTGACAATAATATTCCGTTTATACAAACAGCATCACTTGTAAAAGGTTTTTTAGATTACACTGACCTTTTAAAAGTTTATTTGCATAAAGAGGAACGCCCTAATTTATTCGATTTAATTGTTCTTTCACTTTTAGCGAATCATATACCAATTGCAAGTGGTGGTAATTTTAAATTTAAGAATAAGTGGGAACAATTACAAAGAAACTTAATAGAAGAATCGTATACAAGAAATAATCGTTCACATAAAAATGCAATTTCAGAATTACCTATTTATGAGGTTCATCTAAGATCTACCTTAGACTCAGTTTTTCAAGAATTAAATCGCTTATTAAATACATATTTTCCCGATTTGGGTATTCAACTTAAATATATTCTTCTCCCTTTAGCCTTTAATTACGGTGATAAATGGCAATGGCACACAACTTCTGATTTAAGATTAGATGTTTGCAAAGATGGAGTGAGCATTACAGGGGACTATAGTGATTTTCTTAATGAAGCGAGGTTATCAGCTATTTCGATCTGTTTATATCTAGCCTCACTGTTAAAAAATCCAACTAGTGTAGATTTAAAAGTATTATTTTTAGATGATGTTTTTATTGGATTAGATGCTGGTAATCGTATACCTATATTGAACATTTTGAGAACAGAGTTTTCAAGTTATCAAATATTCATATCAACTTATGATAGACATTGGTTTGAATTGGCAAAAAGACAATTCGAGGTATATGATGATAACTCTTGGTCAACATTAGAGATTTATGTTGGATCGGAAACAGTAAATCATAATATAATTCCCAAACCAATACTTGTTACTGGAATGACAAATTATGAGAAAGGGATACAATATTTACATAATAATATTCGACCTGATTATCCAGCTTCATCTAATTATTTCAGGAAATCAATAGAAGAAATAATTCAAAATTTAGTACCTAAATATGAGTTGGTAGGTTTAGAAAACACTCAATTAGCAGATTATAAATTAACAAGCTTATTATTAAAAACCAAAAATTTTCTAACAAAAATAGAGGAAGATACTTCTGAAATTAATAAGATTATTGGCTTATTACATAATTTAATTCACCCTTTTTCTCATCATGAAATTACATCTCCAATTTATAAAAATGAACTTTTAATACTTGAGGATTCAATTCCGAAACTCAAAAAACAGTTAATTGATCTAGATATTGAAAATAATTATAAATGTATACTTGAAAAAGGAAAAAATATAAAAATCACTTTTACAGTTAATTCAGCAATAAGTCATTTTTATTATTACGAATTAAAATTAAAAGAAAACATTATCCTTAAAAAGGATAGAATTCCTAATATATCATTTTGCAAATGTCATGTTGAGAAAATTTATGGAACTAAAAATGGTACTCAAATATCTGAATCACGTCCATCAAAAAATAATCCAATATTTAATTATACTTCTTTAAAAAAGGCTTCAGATTTAATTTATGATTTTTTACAAACATTTAATGGAGCTCCTTTTCCAAAGAATCACAATTATTTAGATCAAATTGAATATCATGATGGAGGCAATTGGATTCCATTTAAACCAAAAACAATTTGGTAAGTTGACCTTATAAAATATTGACTAAAAACAATAGGAAGAATAAGCCTTTATATTTTAAGGATTTTGTAATATTATTTTTAAGAGTTTCAATTATAAATGAAATCTCAAATTAATGTTATCGGTTATAATGCTTACTGAATACTACATATTGTCTACTAAAAACGGTCAATTAAACGACTTCTCGATACAATTTCATCCTCTCTATTGCTCTGTTAAAATCACTCCTTTAGACTTGTATTGTTATTTTCAAATTATAATAATAGATAAAAAAAGAAAACGGCCTATCGAGTAAAATATTAAAAATCAAGGTGGCAGTGGTGGGGAAAAGATAAAAAACTGTTTGACCGTAGGGAGTTCTTTTTTATCTGTGGAAGCGATCACCGTAGTATTTTCTTATATTTTTCTCGTCAGACTAGACTTTTGCTTCTTTTCGGCAATGGAAAAGAGGAGATAATTGAAATAAAACTTACTTCTCGATACAATTTACCTTCGCTACCGCTCTGTTAAAACCACTTGAAGTGACAGGTATGAATGCAATTTATAGCTTTACCACCGGTTAACCTCATTTTTTCCAGAAATTACCTACCGGTGGATACTATTCTGAGGGAAAGGCTCGTTATCTTTGCAAAAACTAATTTAACTATCAAAATTCGCTTTTTTAAATAGAGCTCCCTTTTTATCAAGATAATTTTATGATGACCAAATTTTGGAATACTTATAGCGATGCAATTATATACGCTCTTATAGTAATAGGCGTTGTGCTGTTGCTGTTGGTTTTTACTAAATTACTATACAGATGGCTGGTAAAAAAAGCAGCAAAAAAACATCCCGGTGAGCAACCTACTACGATAAGACTTGTTAAGCGTATACTCAATACCTTATGGGTTATTCTAGGCTTAGCAGCTTTAAGTTTTATATTTATATCTAAAGATAAATATGCTGTCGCCACCAAAAATTTTGAACTTATATTCTATGTTGGGTTTGTATTAGTTTTTACCATCATAGGCGCCAGTATCGTAGAAACTTTATTTTCACGAATGATAAAGAAAACTATAGCTACAGACGGTGATCCTACCAGCTATAAATTTTTACGTTACTTAAGTGTATTTGGTGTTTATTTTTTTGGGGCTATTCTAGCTACATTGGCATTTCCTGCTTTAAGAGGAGTAGCCCAAACGGCGCTGGGAGGTGCAGGGATTTTGGCCGTTGTTATTGGGATTGCCTCTCAAGAAGCGCTAGCAAATATTATAGGAGGGATATTTATCATTTTATTTAAGCCTTTTCGGGTAGGGAATGTGATTAAAATTACCGATACTTTAGTAGGTACGGTTACCGATATTACACTTCGGCATACGGTAATTAGAAATTATCAGAACAAAATGATTGTCATCCCAAATGCTATTATTAATAAGGAGAAGGTTACGAATTATGATCTAGAAGAAAAAAAGATTTGTCAGTGGATTGAAGTAGGTATCTCCTACGATAGTGATATCGATCTGGCTAAGCGTATTATGATAGAAGAGTGCGAAGCACACCCCAACCTTTTTGATAATCGTACCCATCAAGAACTTAAAAATGGAGTACCATTAGTAATTGTTCGAGTGGTTAATTTGGGTGATTCTTCGGTTACTATTCGTGCTTGGGCGTGGGCCTGGGATTATGCTTCTGCCTTTGTGATGAAATGTGAACTTTACGAAAGTATAAAAAAACGATTTGATGCGGAAGGAGTAGAAATTCCTTTCCCACACCGAACGTTAGTATTTAAGCGAGATAAGTCGGAGCAACTTACCAATGCACCATCAATTGATTAACGTGTTTTTTTATTCAAGCGTAAGGTTTTTACGGATATTTAATGTAATACCTCAAAAAGTCCTATAAACAAGTAAATTGTAATAACTGATATTTTCGTCATTCCGGACTTGATACGGAATCTCATATTTTATTGAAGAACAACATCTTAAGTATGAGACCCTGAAATCGAAGATTCAACGGAGTTAATCAAGTTCAGGGTGACGACGTATGGTTATGATTGATCCTGGTCATTCAATAAAAAAATAGTAAAAATAGAATCAAAGCTATAAAGCATAGTATACTCAATTTATTTCCTTTAATCACTTAATTTTAAACATATTAGCCTCAATGATTTTTACTATAACCCAAAAGCAAGTTGAGGTTGAAAAAAATTCTTCTTTCCGGTAATGGGAAAGAAGGGATAATTGCTATAAAAATTACTTCTCGATACAATTTTGATCTCGCTACCGCTCTACCAAAACCACTCGAAATGACAGGTATGAGTGTAGTTGAAATAGAACTTACTTCTCGATACAATTTTACTCTCGCTGCCACTTTGTTAAAACCACTTGAAGTGACTGGTAGTAATGGAATTTGGAACTTGACTACCGGTTAACCTCAATTTTTTCAGAAATTACCCGTCGGTAGATGGTATTCTCCGCAAAGGGCTTTTTATCTTTGTCAAAAATTTATGTATGTCAATATCATTTTATTTACAGTCATCCCATTCTTCTTCTAATCAGTAATCATGGCACAACCTAACAATCCGCTACACGGCGTTAAACTCGCCGATATGCTGAACTACCTGCAAGATTATTATGGCTGGGAAGGTTTGGCCGCCCATATTAACATCAATTGTTTTAAGTCTAATCCTTCCGTAAAATCCAGTCTTACGTTTTTACGCAGAACCGATTGGGCTCGGACTAAAGTAGAAGAACTCTATTTAAAAACCATCCAGCGGTAAATCGGTTTTAGAGCGCTTGGGCAGGCTAAAATAAATAGAAATAGCTTTCAGGTTTTGCGGATGCTATTAGCCTTACTCAAAAAAAGGAGGATGCATCGCATATCCCCAGTTTTCAAGCAAATAATCCTAGGTTCTTTTAATTATTAAACTAATCCCACCAAACCCGTTATGGTTAAAAAGGTTTTTTAGTGCTTGTATAGAAATACTCTTTATCAAAATTAATTAACCTCCTGTATGGTATAGGATTTTTTTTGGACCTCGCTTAATCTAAAATAGCCTAGAGCATAGTTTTCTTTATTTGTTTCATTTACGATATTCCCTCTGATATTTGCAGGAGGAGTAGCAAAAGGATTGGCATTGGTGGTCTCTAAAATAAGACTCATATAATTGTAAAATTGCTCAGAAATCCCTCTAAATCTAATATCTACGGTAGAACCTGTTTCTAAATCTTCATCAGAAAAGCTAAAATCTATTTCATTACCATTAAAAAATTCATCACTACTAATTCCATATTCAGGATAGATTAAAAAATCACTCTGAAAATCTTCGAGGTAATAATTTTCTTCCTCTTCCGGGTCATTAAAATAAAAAATAACTTCGTAATCGTCTTGTGAAAAACCTCCATCTTTTCCTTGCTCTACTTTTATAATTTCAGGAGTGCCCACCATTGTTTCCGTAGCCGTATAAATTTCATTATCTACCACTACACGTAAATGATAGGTGTTTTCGATTTCAGGTAAAAAGTCATTACATTGGTAGGTTCCTGGTTCATCGGTTTCTGTAAATGTAAAAATATCTCCATTGGTATTGGTTATTTCCACTTGGGCATCACTTACTTTTTGGGTTTCTGTGTTATAATAATTGGTGAGACGACTAAGGTAAATTTTTTGTGAATTTCCAGAAGTATTGGGTTCCCAGAGGATTTCAGCATCAATTACTAATATGTTATCGCTAGCTTCCAAATCTACTTCAATTACCTCTTCACAAGAAATTAGGAACATATTTATGCTAATGAGTATAGCGAAAGTCCACATTGTTTTAATTAATTTATATAAAGTTTTCATAGGTTTAAAATTTGAAATTATAAGATACACTGGGTAAAAAACCGAAAATAGAAAGGCGTCGAGCTTCATTGATTCCACTATCTTCATTAGTGGTAAATCTAACTGAAGCCGCATTTTGCCGGTTATAAACATTATAAATGCTGAATACCCAATAGCTTTGCCAGCCTTTATTTTTGTTGGGCTTAGGCGTGTACGTAGCGGCTAAATCTAAATGGTGGTAAGTAGGTAAACGGTTTTCGTTTCTTGTAGAATAATTGGGGACATGAAGCCCTCCTAATTCATAATACCCATTTGGGTAGGTTACCGGTTGTCCAGATTGTAAAGAGAAATTAGCGCTAAAAGACCATTTATCGGTATACTCATAATTAGTGACAAAATTTAAATTATGAAGTTTATCGTAAGGAGAAAGGTACCATTCCCCATTAGCAATTCCAGGGTCTTGAGATGTATTTCCGCTAGTGCGTTGTTCTGCTCTCGATATGGTGTAGGAAAGCCATCCGGTTAATTTTCCTGTGTTTTTTCTTAATAGGACTTCTAAGCCGTAAGCGCGCGCTTTTCCGTTTAGTAAAACTTGTTCTATGTTATTATTACCAATAAGATCTGCCCCATCTACATAATCGGTCCGGTTTTGAATGTCTTTATAAAATGCTTCGGTTTCTAAGGAATATTTTTTGTTGCTGAAATTTTTAAAGAAACCCAACGCATATTGGTCTAAGAGCTGTGGTTTAATGAAAGGGCCGCTAGGCGTCCACATATTTACCGGAGTTGGGGATTGACTATTGGAAATAATATGAAGATACTGCGCCATTCTATTGTAACTTGCTTTAAAGGAAGTTTCTTCATTTAGAGCAAAAGATAATGAAACACGCGGTTCAATATTATTAAAATCGCTGATGACTTCACCGCTGTCATAACTGATGCTTCCGGTAGGTGTGGCTTCCTCATAAATGTTGAAATTAGGATTGTAAATTGCCGGATGGTTATTCGCGTAGGTGTTGATGTCTTGCGGACCATAACGATAGAACATACTATAACGAGCGCCATACCGTACATTTATTTCTTCGGAAATTTTATGATTCACATCGATATAAGCAGAAGGTTGCAAGGCGTATTTTTTATTTAATTGATTAAAGTTTATCGCAGAACTTTCGTCTTTGGGAGCCAAGGTTCCAGGATTCATTTCATAATAAATTGCTTCTGCGCCGTAATCTAACTGGATCCTCTCAGAGAGGTAATGTTTCCAATCGTATTGTAAACCATAACTTATGATATCGCTTTTCCATTCATAACTTTGACTGTTTAGGTTTAAGTTGAATTTATAGTCACTATAGAATAAAGATAAATGGGTTAGTATATCTTCATTGAAGCGATGTTCCCATTTTATATTTCCCATGGTATTTCCGTACGTAGAAGCGAAACTATCCCCAATATTAAAAATATCATTTCCATAATAGCCTGAAAAACTAATCGCGTTTTTGTCATTTAAACGGTAATTCAGTTTCGTGTTCAAGTCGTAAAATTGAACAGCATTATCGTTATCGGCTAATTTTAGAAATAAATGAGCATAGGAGGTTCTACCGCCAATCATAAATGATCCTTTTTCCTTTTCGATAGGACCTTCTAGCATGATTTTACTGGAAATTAACCCAATTCCCCCTGTTCCTTTTAATTTTTGGTCATTTCCGGTATGTTGATTGACGTCCAGTACCGAAGATACCCGTCCTCCAAATCTTGAAGGAATTCCGCCTTTATATAATTCTAAATTATTTACGATATCTGCATTAAATACAGAAAAGAATCCAAATAGATGTGAATCACTATAGATTGGAGCGCCATCTAATAAAATTAAGTTTTGATCTGCCGCCCCACCACGTACATTAAAACCCGAAGACGCCTCGCCGGCATTGGATACGCCCGGTAAGGTAAGCAACGACTTTAAAGGATCGGGTTCTCCCATCGCCACGGGGATTTGTTTTATCTCTTGCATATTTAGCGTATTTACGCTCATTTGCGGTTTTTTAATGTTTACCGCTTTATTATTCTGAGTGATAATAACTTCCTCTAAGGTTTGGTCTCCGGGTTCCATAGAAGAATTTAATTGTTTATCGGAGAAAAGCGCGATTTGTTCCGTTTTTTCTTTAAAACCTACATAACTGATAATTACGGTATAATTTCCCTTTGGAAGTTTTATCGAAAAATAACCGTTTTCGTTTGTCACAGCGCCTTTTGCTTCTTCTTTAATGTAAATATTTGCCCCTAACAGCGGTTGGTTTAAATCATCTAGAATTATGCCGGATAAGGTATAATTTTCTTGCGCTGTTTTCGACTTGCTTTTAACGGTAATGTTATTTCCGATTACCGAAAAATGGAAAAGGGTAGTGCGGTTAAGAATTGAAATGAGCTCTTTAATTTCAATATCTTTATAGGCTATTTTTTCCGTTAGTTTTTTATTTAAATCAATTTGATTATTGTAAGCAAATTTATATTCTGTTTGATTTTCAATTTCCGTAAAGAGTTGTTGTAATGTGGTAGATTCGTCTAATGAAATAGATATATTTTGTGAAAATAAATTTAGACTCAGCATTAAGAAACAATACTGTAAATGCTTCATAAAATTTGTATTTTTGAGTTGAAAGTTAAAATGGATGATTTCTATTTTAATGTATGGAAAGGATGTTTGGTTTAGCGGCTACGACATCCTTTCTTTTTTAGTTTAGTACTATTTCTCTTAGGTCTTCATCGATATGTGGCTTTAGATTGTATATTTCAGCTAGAATATTGGTGATATTTGATAGTTCTTCCTTTTCTCTAATGCGTAGGGTGATCTTTTTCTGCAGTAATTTTTTAGGTACTGTGAGCTTGTAGTGATAGTTCTCTTGAATGTAGTTAATGACAGAAGAAAGCGGTTGATTGTTAAAATCTTTAAAGTTTTTAAACACTTCTACGGCCAGTTTATTTTTATTATAAATGAATTTTTCTCCCGGTGATAATATCCAATTGTGCAAACTGTCTTTTACATTCATTTGTACTTTTCCCTCATAAAGCTTTATACTTATCGTATGGTTGGTATCTTCTTTAACCGTAAATTCTGTTCCTAACACGGTAGTAGTGGTCTTTTTACAAAATACCTGAAACGGATAGTTTTCGTTTTTTTGTACTTTAAAATAGGCTTCACCAGTTAAATGTACTTTTCTATTTTTTCTGAAATCATGAGTGAATTTTAGTTTTGAATGGGGCTCAAGTTCTACTAGTGAACTATCAGGAAGGTATAAGCGTTTTATTTGTGAAGATGGATTTTCGATAATATTGAAGTTATCAGCAATTGTGCTTTGGGAATTAATTGGCGTATTGAAAACCAAAAAGCTACTGAGGCAAATAAAAATTAATAGGACAGCCGCAGCAGCATAATGCCAAGGTTTTATGGTTTTATTTTTTTTGTTGAATGTGTCAGCTGAAAAATTTTCCCATGAAGAGAGCGCCTTCTCCTCAAGTTGCTGCTCGGGTTTTTCCTTCCAGATTTTCTTTAGTTTTTTTTCTATTTCCTTTTCGCTTTCATCCATTGCCATTTGTTTTTAAAGCTGCTAAAAACAAGCTTATTGCCTTTTTAAAAAATCAAGAAACGATACCTTAAATTTCTCTGTAGATATTATTTTTACCATAGAAATGCCGGGTTCAAAAACTGAAATGAAGCAACGTTTTAGCTATATTTTTTCTACGTAAACTATAAAATGTAAGTTGCGCATTCAATCTTTATCATTTACTTATATGACAAACGAGAAATAAAAAGTTCCTAAGCGTTTGAAACTTTTTTTTGAAGAAATTTATTGGCAAGGTAAATATGGTTAGCAATCGTTTTAGCGGAAAGCCCGGTAATTTCAGTAATTTCTTTATAAGAATAATTTTCCAGCTTATGCATTTTGTAGATTTTCTGTTGCTGTTGCGGAAGTTGATTTAGCAATACATGAAGATGCTTTATTTGATGCTCTTGGTCATTAAAATCATCGTTTTCTATAGTTTCTTCCATCTTAAAACTAAGTTGTTCAAGTGGAATAACTTTATTCTCTCTATTTAAATGATTGATAATAATATTTTTACAAATTACAAACAGTTGTTTGTCAAAAAGAACATCTTCCTTTAATTGTGATTTGTTGTTGTAGAGTTTAAGAAACGTTTCTTGGGCAAAATCATCTGGCGTAAGAAACTTAAATTTAAATCTTTTAGCCGTATGAATTAATTTGGGGTAGTAGAGACAATAAGTTTTCTTAAATGCTTTTTGGTCACCTTTCTTTAATTTTTTTATAAGCTTTTTATTTTGCATAAATTGTTATTGCCTGTCTTGTTACAACATAGCTTTATAGCTATTTATTGTATTTGTATAATTTTTTTATCTCCTTTCTAAGGAAGTTTTTTTCAAAGCCGAAAACATATAAATAATCTTATAAAATGTTACTTATTTAAAAGTGAACAATGATTAAATTTTAGTAAGCGCTTTTCCTTCATACTTCATAATGTAAATATCCTTATTCCTTAAGATTAATCTAATGACTCGAGAAAAGGAGTAACGTTGCAGGTATATTTTTACGGCGGAAAATAAAAATATTAAAGCTAGAATAAATGTTATAAAGTATAACTTCAGAAAACTATACTTTTAAAAAATCGGGACTCATAAGCTTACTTTAATTTACTAGATTTTCGTTTACTATAAAAGAAGTCCTATTTTTGGAGTATGAAAAATTTTGATGAAATTAACAATCATTCTTTCGGATTATTATTCGAAGCTGTTTCAGAAGGAATTATCGTTGTGAACAAGCAACAAATTGTGGTAGCCAGCAATGTTTCAGCCAATAAAATGTTTGGTTACAAAGAAGGCGAATTAAAAGGCCAACATTTAGATACCTTAATTCCTCAAAAATATCATCACCATCATCACCAACACGTAGCACAATTTATGGAAAGCTCTGAGCAGAGACAAATGGGGCACGGGCGTGATTTATACGGTTTACGCAAAGATGGCTCACAATTTCCAGTAGAAGCAGGGCTAAATCCTTTTGAAAATGAAGGTCATCATTACGTAATGGCCATGGTTATAGATATTACCATTAGAAAAAAGCAAGAACAACAAATTATAGACCTCAACAATCAATTAGAACATAAAATTGAAAAAAGAACAAAACAATTACGAAAAACGGTTTTAGAACTCGAAGATGAAATTGTAAAACGAAAAGAGGCCGAAAATAAAATAAAAGAATCCCTTAGAAAAGAACGCGAACTTAACGAGCTTAAAACCAAATTTCTCTCCTTAGTTTCTCATGAATTTAAAACACCGCTTAGCGGAATTTTAACTTCCACAACCCTTATTGGTAAATACACCGAAAGCGAACAACAAGAAAAAAGAGAAAAGCACTTAAAAACCATAAAAAGCAAGGTAAAATACTTAAACAATATTTTAGATGATTTTCTCTCCGTAGAGCGTTTAGAAACTGGAAAAGTCAGCTATAAATTCAGTAATTTTCCATTAAGCAAAGTTATTAATGAAGTTATTTATGACGCCAATATGCTTTTAAAAGACGGACAAAAAATAAAATATCCTGAAAATATTGACGAGATAAACTTACATTTTGATGAAAAAATTCTAGAACTTATCCTTACCAACCTCATTAATAACGCGATAAAATATTCTCCCGAAAATTCGCTTATCGATATTCAAGCATTTTCAGATAAAACTATGCTCACAATTCTAGTAAAAGATGAAGGAATCGGTATTCCCGAAAAAGAGCAAAAATATATTTTTAAACGCTATTTTAGAGCAGAAAACGCGCTCTTAAATCAAGGAACAGGAATTGGTTTAAATATCATAAAAAGTCACTTGGAAAACCTTGGCGGAAATATTAATTTTACCAGTGAAGAAAATCAAGGAAGTACATTTACCGTTCAGCTTCCACTAACAGAAAACACATAATTTATGAATACTATTCTTCTTATTGAAGACGATGCTGTTTTACGCGAAAACACCGCAGAAATCTTAGAACTTTCAAACTATAAAGTGTTAACCGCTCCAAACGGAAGAATAGGAATAGAAAAAGCCTTACAAGAAAACCCTCATATTATAGTTTGCGATATTATGATGCCCGAAGTTGACGGGTACGGTGTTTTAGAAGCATTATCGAAAAATAAAAAAACGCAACATATTCCTTTTGTATTTCTTTCAGCCAAAACCGAACATAAAGAAATTAGAAAAGGAATGAATATGGGCGCAGACGATTATCTGACCAAACCTTTTGATGAAGAAGAATTAATTAGCGCGGTAGAAAGCAGACTGGCAAAGGCCAAAATTTTAGCTGAAAATAATGCCAAAAAAAATCCAGCAGCTAATCAAGAAGGCGAAGATGTACGTAACATACACGAGCTTAAAAATCTCTTTGATGATGAAGGTGAAATAAGTACCTATAAAAAAGGAGAGATTATTTATAAGGAAGGCGATCATTCTAATTTTATCTATTTAATTTTAAAAGGAGTCGTAAAAACTCACCAAATGGATGAAAACGGAAAAGAACTAATTACCACGCTCTACAAAGCCGACGAATTTTTAGGCTTTACTTCTTTTAATGAAAACATTCCTTATCAAGAATCGGCAACCGCGGTAGAAAAGACAGAACTTGCCGGAATATCTAAACAAACCTTAAAAGGAATTTTAGAGGAAAACAAAAAAGTTTCCTTAGAATTAATGAATGTGCTCACCGATAATTTATCTGAAATTAAACAGCAACTTTTGCAAATGGCCTATAGCTCGGTAAAACGAAAAACCGCGCAAACCATTCTTCAATTTGTAGAAGTTTTAGATAAAAAACCTTCAGAAAATATTAAAATTTCGAGGAGTGATTTGGCAAGTGTTGCCGGTATCGCTACAGAAAGTCTCATTAGAACCTTATCGAGTTTTAAAAAAGAAGGTTTGTTAGAAATTGAAGGAAGAAATATTAAAGTTCTAGATACGGAAGGTTTAAAAATAATGGAGTAAACCTTCTTTAAAGATAAAATTTAAAGACTTTCTTCACCTTGAACTTTATTCAGGTTCTCTTTTATAGCTATATTTTTATTAAAATAATGAGCTTCTGAAACAAATACAGGATAAGATTTTTTTTGATTTTTTTCATACACCTCATTCAAAAAAAATCAGAAAGCTGATTTTTATCATTTTTCAACACTAACTCATCTTCTACTTTTGTCTCATAATATTGAAGAAGATGAACATTTTATTGCCTACCGATTTCTCACAAAACTCGTGGAACGCTATATCTTACGCGGTTGATTTTTTTAAAAACATCCACGCAAATTTTTATATCATTCATATAAATAATCTTGAATTAGAAGAAGTTGTTTCCAATGGAAATGTAATCGAAAAGAAAAAATCGAATACTACAATTCAATCTTTTCAAATTTTATTACAAAAATTACAACAGCATGAAACCAATGCAAAACATAATTTTTATACGTCGGTAGAAGACGGAAATTTTATTGAATCGATCCGCTTACACGTTGTAGAGAAAAGTATCAACTTTATTGTGATGGGAACGCAAGGAAACAGCAATTTTAAAGAAGCGACCGTCGGTAGTCATACCACAGATGTTATTACAAAAGTAAAATGTCCCATTCTTGTAGTTCCGGAAAATGCTCGTTATAAATCGGTTTCAGAAATTGCCTTTCCAACTGACTTTAATACGGGGTATAAAACTAAAATTGTTAGCACCTTAAAAAGAGTTTCTCATTTTAATCAATCGGCGTTAAGCGTTTTATATGTTTCCAAAAAAAGTGAAGAATTAAGTGAAATTCAACAAAACAATAAGCTTTTTCTCCAAGGGCAATTACAAGATATTCCGCATAGTTTTCACTATAAAGTAAATTCTACTTTAGAAGAAGCGGTTCAATCTTTTGTGGTACAACACGATGTACAAATGATTGCGATGATGGCAAAAAATTTAAATTTCTTTCAGCATATTTTATTTCATCCTGTCGCAAAGAAAATTAGCTATCATAAAGAAATACCATTTTTAGTTTTACACGAATAATAATATTATGAGCCAATCTCTTATTCAAAAATACAATATTCCTGGACCCAGATACACAAGTTACCCTACTGTGCCTTACTGGGATAATACTACATTTTCTTTAAAAAGCTGGAAAAAATCGGTTATAAAGTCTTTTGAAGAAAGTAATATGGCTGAAGGAATTAGCCTATATATACATTTACCGTTTTGCGAAAGTATGTGTACGTTTTGCGGATGCAATAAAAGAATTACTCAACGACATGAAGTAGAATTGCCCTATCTTAAAGCGCTTTTAAAAGAATGGCAATTATATTTGGATATTTTTCCTCAAAAACCTCGCGTAAAAGAAATTCATCTGGGTGGCGGAACACCTACTTTTTTTTCGGCGGAAAATCTGAAATTTTTAATCAAAGAACTTTTAAGAAAAGTTGAACTAGTCGAAAATCACGAGTTTAGTTTTGAAGGTCACCCCAACAATACTACCAAAGCCCATTTAGAAGCATTGTATGAAGTTGGTTTTACAAGAGTAAGTTATGGTGTTCAAGATTATGATGAAGAAGTGCAAAAGGCCATTCATAGAATTCAGCCTTTTGAAAAAGTAAAAACTGCTACCGAAGAAGCTCGAGAAATCGGATTTACATCGGTTGGGCATGATATTATTTTCGGTTTGCCTTTTCAAACCATAGAAGCGGTTGAACAAACTATTTTGAAAACCAAAGAATTAATGCCCGACCGTATTGCTTTTTACAGTTACGCACACGTGCCTTGGATTAAAGGGAACGGACAACGCGGTTACAGCGAGCGTGATTTACCTTCGGCAGAAGTAAAGCGAAAACAATACGAATTGGGTAAAAAGTTATTAGAAGAAATTGGTTATCTGGAAATTGGGATGGATCATTTTGCGTTACCTAGCGATGAATTAGCGAAGTCGTTAAAAGAAAATAAATTACATCGAAATTTTATGGGCTATACCGCTTCTAAAACACAGCTTATGGTTGGTCTAGGCGTTTCTTCTATTAGTGATAGTTGGTATGGTTTCGCACAAAATGTGAAAGGAGTAGAAGAATATCAAGATTTAGTAAACCAAGAAATCTTACCGGTTTTTAAAGGTCATATCTTAACTGAAGAAGACTTAATAATTAGACAGCACATTCTAAATTTAATGTGTCATCTGAAAACCGAGTGGAATTCCTTAGCTGAACTTCCGGAATTACCACAAATTTTAGATCGCTTAACTGAGATGGAAAACGATGGACTTCTAAAAAGGAAAGAAAACAAACTGGAAATTACTGAAAAGGGAAGACCTTTTGTGCGTAATATATGTATGGCATTTGATTTGCGGTTACAAGAAAATAAACCTGAAACGCGTCTCTTTTCGATGACCGTGTAAAGTTTTAGAGTAAGTTAATTATTTTTGAGTAGAAAAAACACGTCGTAAAATGACGTGTTTTTTTATTTTGGTCTCGCCATAAAAATTTTCATATGAAAATTAGTAGCCATATTTCTAGCGTTAAACTTTGCGCGTTCGGCTAGTTCTCCTTCATAATATTCATCAATAGTATTTATCCAAAGGTTTATCCACACCCCAAAATGTTTCGCTTCAATTTGATGATTAAAATTATAATCAACCATAATATGAGCTCTCCCGGGACGACCACGATACTTGCCGGCGTAAAATAAATTACTTTCCCAGAAATCGGTCAGCTTCTCTAAGTGATGATCCCAATCTGTAATGGTTTCGTTAAAAAAAGAGCCAATCTCAGGATTGGCTCTTACTTTATCGTAAAACCGATGCACGAGTAATTGCACATCGTTTCTATTTTCTATTTCTTTCATAAAGTTATAATAACAATATACCGTGGTACAAAATAAATAATAAATTTAATGATATACTTGCGATTAGCGAATTAAAAACTTGCTTTGCCGGCAAATTAGAAAGTACCGCTGTATTAAACCCCATACAAATCATCACTACTGCAAAAAGTTGAACCATTTGCCAAACACCGTGACCGGTCATTAAAATAAACATGGCAGCAATAGCGCCTAAACAGCTCGATGCGATAATACCAATAGCGGCATTTCCAAAATACATTTCTTTAAATTCTCCGTAATACTTTTGATAAACTGACATCTTCGTAGGTTTTAAAATTATACTATAAAAGTATTGGTAAAGAGAGGTTTAAAAAATGACATTGGTCAGGTTTAAAAAAACCTATGAATTAATTTATATATCCTCTAAGTGTCCTAATTTGTGATGTCGTCACCCTGAACTTGATTCAGGGTCTCATCCTAAGCAGAATGAGATGCTGAAATCGAAGATTCAACGGAGTTAATCAAGTTCAGCATGACACTTTCGAATTGAAAAAACTAAATCGATAAAAATCGAACAATAAAAATTAAATAAATCTATATTAACTTTAATTTTATTAATTTTTATTTTAACTTTATTTAAAATTTAATCCAATTAATTTAAAAATGGCTCAACTTCCTATAAAATGTCCCAGTTGTCAAAACACCTTAGCGGTAAGTGAACTTTCATGTGCAAATTGTGAAACTAAAATTTCGGGGAATTATGCGCTTCCGGCCTTAATGCAACTTCCACTAGAAGATCAAGAATTTATCCTTGAATTTGTGCTTACCGGAGGTAGTCTAAAAAAAATGGCCACCCAACTTGGTAAAAGTTACCCTACGGTGAGAAACAAACTGGACGACATTATTGAGCAACTCAATTCAAAATAAACTAAGATGAAAAAGATTTTATTTCAACCTTTTGAAAATTATTCAGAAAAGAAATTACTACTAGTAGGAATTTTAGGGACAGTTTTAGGTTCGCTTATCGCTTATTTGTTTCAAGCTAGATTTGATGGAATTTTAGATGTTCATTTTGTAGAAAACCTAGAATGGTACTATCCATTTTTGGATAATTCAATCAATGTTATTTCACTTTCTTTACTCCTGTTCATCTGCGGGAAAATAGTCAATAAGAAAACGAGATTGATTGATATTTTCAATGCTTCACTCATCGCAAGATTCCCATATTACCTCATCAGCTTTGCGAATATTAATGGATATATGGGAAGTTTATCTCAACGGCTTTTAAATTTCGCTACTGAAAAGCCCGAATTGCTTGCTATAGAAGGTACAGATTTAATCGTGATTTTAATCTTCGCTTTCATTTCCCTTATACTACTTATTTATTACCTCTATTTACTTTACAAAGGTTATCAAGTGGCGACCAATGCAAAAGGTGCTTTAGCTATTATTTTATTTATCCTCGCTGTGCTCTTTGCTGAAGTGATTTCAAAATATATCATTTATTTAATTTACTACTAATTATGGAAAAGTTATTACCACTGCTACTTTTATTTATATTGAATTCAGGATTCTCTCAAAATATTGAAGGAAACTGGAAAGGAAATCTGGAGTTTCAAGGGACAACGCTGCCTACTATTTTTCATATTGAAAAAGTTGAGGATAATTACAAAGCCACAATGGATAGCCCCAATCAAAATGCGTTTGGGATTCCGATAGATGAAGTAAAATTTGAAAATCAAACATTAACACTTACTCAAAAAGCGGCTCAACTTACTTACGAAGCAACTTTGGTGGATGAAACTCATTTAGAAGGAACTTTTAATCAACGTGGTTTTAGCATTCCATTAAATCTTGAAAAAACAACTATCGAAGAAAAAGAAATTTCAGAAGCAAAACCTAATCGACCTCAAACTCCCAAAGCTCCTTATCCCTATTTAGAAGAAGAAGTAAATTTTTACAATCCAAAAGCAAATATCAACTTAGCAGGAACGCTAACCATTCCTAGAGGAAAAGGAAAATTCACCGCGGTGATTTTAATTTCGGGTAGCGGACCTCAAAATCGAAATGAAGAATTATTTAACCATCAACCTTTTAAAGTATTAGCAGATCACCTTACCCGCAACGGAATTGCTGTTTTACGTTACGACGATCGTGGCACGGCAGCTTCAGAAGGAGATTTTACCGAGGCTACGACTTATGATTTTGTAGATGATGCGCAAGCTGCGGTTGAATATTTAAAAAACCGAAAAGAAATCAACAAACAAAAAATCGGTGCCATTGGTCATAGCGAAGGTGGTTTTATTGCTCCCATTTTGGCGCAGAAAACTCAACTGGATTTTATTGTTTTAATGGCCGCCCCAGGCATTAAAGGTGACCAACTTCTCAACCTTCAACGTCAAAAACAAGAAGAACTTCAAGGCATTAATAGCTTAGCAACACAACAACGACAACAGGTTTTTCAAGAAGTTTACGATGTTATTTTAGATACCACCTTAACCCAAGAAGAAACGAGTAAAAAAACCCTGGAAGTCTTCCAAAAACATTGGGGAGAAATGGTTTCATCACAACAATTACAGCAAATTAACGAACAACATAATTCGGAATGGTTAAAAACGTTCATCCGTTTTAACCCTTCCGCTTATCTTGAAAAAGTAAATTGTGAAATCTTAGCTATTAATGGTGAAAAAGACAGTCAAGTTCCTGCGGAAGAAAACTTAGCGGCGATACAAAAAAGTGTAGAATTAGCAGGCGAAGAAGTAACCATTAAGTCTTATCCCAACCTCAATCATTTATTTCAAAAAGCTGAAACCGGGGGCGTTCAAGAATATAGAGAAATAGAACAAACTATCGACCCTCAAGTTTTAGAAGATATTACTACCTGGATCAAAGCTCAAACAAAATAGAAACGTACCTTTGTCATCTAAAATTTTAATCTTGAAAAAAGCTTTCAGTTACCTCTGGCCTTTAACCAAAAAAGTAAGCTCTGAATTTAGTGGAGAGTTGGAAGTTACCTGGCTCAACGGAAAGAAAATTCTAGACACCAAAAACGCCAATTATTCTTATGGAGCTTTACACCAAATTTTGGATGTGGCCTTGCAAAAAACCAATGCTGACCGTGGCGGACATACACTCGTGTTAGGTTTAGGGGGCGGAAGTATTTTACAATTGCTTCGGAAAAAATATAATTTCTATGGAAAAATTACCGCGGTAGAATTAGATTCTAAAATTATTGAAATTGCGAAAAAAGAATTCAACATTCAGCAATATGAACCTTTGGAAGTGATTGGTAAAGATGCTGAAAAATTTGTTCAGCAAAACCATACGAAATATGAAACGGTGATTGTTGATTTATTTATTGATGTAAAAGTTCCTGAACAATTTTTTAAAATCGAATTTTGGCAAAATTTGGCGAATCTACTTCAACCCGAAGCCACGGTAATATTTAATGCCGGCATTGGAGAAAACCATCAAAAAGAGATTGAAACACTTCAGCAACAAACAAACCAATTAATTTCCTTTGAAAAAATAAGTCATGTAAAAGGAACAAATACGCTGTTGTTAGGAAAGAAAATTTAATTTTTGTAAGAAATTAAATTCTCAGAAACATTTAAGATTTATATTCTGATTTTTCAATAACCTCATAGGTTTAGAATTTATAGAAAATTCGTAAGAAGAATCATACTTATTTTTAATGAATTTTTCAGGTGAAATAAAGTGAATTGAATTCAGATCTAAGTTAATCTAGCATCTTTTCTATTGATTGGAAATTTAACTTTATACTTAGGGGTGTTAATCTTTTTCTTGTTTTTTAATTCGTATTCTAGACAGAAAAAGGTAAGCTAATTTTATTAATTTCTATTAACCTGAATTTGGTTCAGGTTAACATTAGAGCGGAGCGTTACAACTTACTCAAATGAGATTCTGAAACAAGTTCAGAATGACAGAAACTGAACTAAAAAAGTCCCTAGTTTATAAGCTAGGGACTTTTTTGTTTAATAAGGTTAACTCCAAATCAATATAAATTTTTTAGGAACATTTTTTTGGTCATTGAGTAAATTTTAAAGAAAATTCATATCGAAATGTCTCCAAAATGAAAGCTTCGATATTTCTTTTAAGTTGAAATTAAATTTTATTTTACTTAAAACGTTCGAACATCGCTTTTTCTAAAGCTTCTTGATAATCGGGATGTGCAATAGAGATTAAAGCTTGTGCACGCTGTTTTAAACTTTTTCCGTAAAGGTTTACTACGCCGTTTTCTGTAGCAATGTAGTGCACGTGAGCTCTAGTAGTAGTAACGCCTGCGCCATGTTTTAGGTAAGGGACTATTTTTGTAATTCCTTTAGCAGTTACGGAAGGCATCGCAATAATAGCTTTACCACCTTCAGAAAGGGAAGCTCCGCGAATAAAATCCATTTGTCCACCTACGCCGGAATATTGCATTTTCCCAATCGTATCTGCACAAACCTGTCCGGTTAAATCAATTTCTATCGCACTGTTAATAGCCGTAACTTTAGGATTTCTTCTGATAATAGCCGTATCGTTGGTATAAGCCGCTTCTTTAAAATGCACCAACGGGTTGTCGTCTAAAAATTCATAGAGTTTAGGCGAGCCGATGGCAAAACAAGTAACGATTTTTCCGTTTTTTACGACTTTGTTTTCTCCGGTAATGATTCCTTTTTCAATTAGCGGTAATACTCCGTCAGAAAACATTTCGGTGTGAATTCCCAGATTTTTATGATTGTGTAAATTGTTTAAGACCACATTTGGAATTCCCCCGATTCCCATTTGTAAGGTTGCACCATCTTCTACCAATTGTGCTACGTGGTAACCAATTTGTTTTTCTACTTCAGAAGGTTCAACCGGGAATACTTCATGAATAGGTTCGTTTACTTCAACAGCTGCATCAATTTTACTCATATGAATTATTCCATCGCCATGCGTTCTAGGAACTTGAGGGTTTACTTGCGCAATTACTTTTTTAGCGTAATGAATGGCAGTTAACGTTACATCAATAGAGGTTCCTAACGAGCAATACCCGTGTTTATCGGGAGGCGATACTTGAATAAAAGCGACATCTAACGGTAAAATACCACGCTTAAAAAGCAAATGCATTTCACTCAAAAAAATAGGAATATAATCGCCATGTTCAGAATTAATAGCTTTTCTTACATTTCCACCTACAAAACAACTATTTACATGAAAACATTTATCGTAAGGAGCTTTTGCATATAGCGCATCACCTTCTGTATGCATTTGCACGATTTCAATATTATCAAGTTCTTCATAACGTTCGCACAAGGCATTGATTATTGTTTTTGGGGTCATTGCCGCGCCTTGAAAAAATATACGATTTCCTGTGTTTACTTTTTTTACTGCTTCTTCAGCTGAAATAAATGGTAGCATACTATTTTGAGTTTATTTTCAGCTGCAAAGCTAGCGAGGCTGAAGGTTTTAAAATATGATATTTCGCATACTTTAAAATTTATTTACGCGGTAGAGAAAGATTCGCGCTATGACACTCGATTTGTGAAGAAATTTTTTCGGTGGTGCGAATAGTTTTTGGAGAAACATACGGAATTCCCAACCCTAAACCGCGAAGAATAAATAACATTCCAATTAACACTACAACAACGGGAATCGCTTTTTGAATTTTTTGTCGCCAAGATCCGTTTATGGTATTTCCGGCAATTACAATCACGGTCATTAACGGAATGGTTCCTAAACCAAACAATACCATGTAAAGCAAACTCATCGCTACGCTTTCAAACGCAAAAGAACCAAAAATTGCCATATAGAGTAAGCCGCAAGGTAAAAAACCATTTAAAAAACCGATGGTAAAAAAAGTATCGGGAGTTTTTTTCTGAAGTTCTTTTCCTAAAGCAGATTTTACTTTCGTGATGATCTTAAAAACGGGCTTTGAAAAATTATATTTACTAAAAGTTTTGTGCGGCACAATAATGACTAAAATCATTACCAGCCCAATAATGATTGAAATTTTTTGTTGAATGCCAAATAGAAATAAACTCTTTCCAATCAACCCAAATAAAAGTCCAATAAAACTATAAGTAAACAATCTACCAAAATGATATAAGCTTAACTGGAAAGTTTTTTTCAACTTGCTTTTTCGATCTAAAGGGAGCATAAATGCGATAGGACCGCACATCCCTACGCAATGAAAACTTCCTAATAAACCTAATATGAAAGCTGAATAAAGCATATTCCTTTTTATTGTCACCCTGAATTTATTTCAGGGTCTCATTGCTTAGTTTTTTAATGAATTAGATGTGATTCTGGATCAAGTCCAGAATGACGAAAAGCATCCATCACTTTAAATAATAGATAATCTTTTTAATTTCTAATTTGTAAATCTTTTTTGTACAAATAAGTTGTACCGTCAGATTCCCAATTAATGGAAAGCTCATATTTTCCTTCTACTAATTTTTCAGTAGGAATTAGCATTTCATTTTTAGATAAATGAATGGGTAGTTCAATATCTAATTTTTTATTGGAAGGTCGATAAAAGAAAACTTTTCCGTTAATATCTTTCTTTTCAGCGGGAAAATGAATTATAATTCCCGCAGCTGTATTTTTCACTTCAATATTATCTGTTAATTCAGCAGAATTCTGTCGCGCATCAATTTCTGATTGATAGGCTAATTCTTGTTTGTAATATTCTTCTGTCACTAAATCGTGATCATATTTCTTATCGGTACTCATTTTTATCACAAAAAACATGATAAAACTTATAAAACATACAATTGCTATAACGATACCGTAACCCCAGTTTAATTTTTTCATTATTATTTATTTAATTGGCGCCGCCAGAGTGTATAATATCCCGAGGCTTGCCTTGAAATTGAAAATTTGTTTCTTACGAATTCCTCGTTGGCTTGCCTCGAGGTAGTTTACTTTTTATAAAAAATTATCTAAAGCTTCGCGGTCCTAAAAATGCTGCTTTAGTGGTTTCAATTAATTTTTCTCCACTATAGACGCCAATTTTTAAGCGTTCTTTATCGGTTTCTAAAGCGGCTTGATTAATGTCGATAAATAAAGTTCCTTCTGACAAGCCTTGTTTTGGAACTTCAAAATTTTCGTGACGAACCGATTCTATTTTTCCTGCATGCGAAATGAGTTTAAAGTGAACATCTTGTATCGATTCTGTAGTTTTATTTACCAATTTAAAAGTGTACACATTTCTAATAATATTGTTTTCCTTTTTTTCGTAAAGTTGACCAGGCAAACGAAGAACAGTTGCTTCTACATCGTTGCGTAAAAAGAGCATACCCGTTAGCACACCAATTAGAATGAGTAGAACCGCAGTATATCCTTTTAAACGGGCGTTGAAGGTGAATTTTTTCTTTTCAGCTATATTTTCTTCACTTGCGTAACGAATGAGTCCTTTTGGTAGATCTACATTTTCCATCATCGCATCGCAGGCGTCTATACAAGCAGTACAATTAACACACTCTAGTTGCGTTCCGTTTCTAATATCGATTCCGGTAGGGCAAACTTGTACACATTGCGAACAATCGATGCAATCTCCTTTTCCGCTAGCAGCGCGATCTTCATTTTTCTTGAACTTCGCTCTCCCTTTTTTCTTTTCTCCGCGTTTATAATCATACGCAACAACTATCGATTTTTTATCGAGTAAAACGCCTTGTAATCTTCCGTAAGGGCAGGCGATAACACAAACTTGTTCTCTAAACCACGCAAAAATGAAATAAAAAACCGCCGTAAAAATCAGTAACGAGATTAACGTACTGGTATGCGAAAATGGACCTTCAGTGATATATCTAATCAATTGATCGCTGCCAATTAAATAAGCCAGAAAAATATTGGCAATTAAAAAACTGATGATAAAAAAGAGGATCCATTTTAAAACGCGTTTTCTAATTTTTTCAGCATTCCAAGCTTGCTTTGCCAAGCGGATTTGTTTCCCGCGATCTCCTTCTATCCAATATTCAATTCTTCTAAAAACCATTTCCATGAAAATGGTTTGTGGACAAATCCATCCACAAAAAATACGACCAAAGGCGACGGTGAATAGAATTACGAAAACCACCCCAATGATCATCGAAATTACAAACAAGTGAAAATCTTGAGGCCAAAAAGGGAAACCAAAAATATTGAACCTACGTTCTAACACGTTGAATAGTAAAAATTGATTTCCGTTAATTTTGATAAACGGTGCCGAAAAAAGAAACAATAACAATATATAACTTACCCAAGTTCTATATTTATAAAATTTCCCTACCGGTTTTTTAGGAAAAACCCAAGAGCGTTTTCCTTCTTGATTAACCGTTCCGATTGAATCTCTAAATTTTTCGTTGTTTGGCGTTTCCACTTTTATAATTTTTTAAACCACCTAAAAAACCTTGATAAACTTATTCTGGTTGATATGAAATTAGTTTAGTCATGTTTTTCAGGTGGTTTATTTTAGATATTATCGGTTACATTTAGCGTATCTACTGAAGTGTTGTTTTCTGATCGTTCAACCTCCTCAGCTTTTGGCGCATCACCTTCTTCTTCCCAAAGGTCGCCTTGCGCCTCTTTAGGATCATCGGGAGTGGTCCCTTGAAGTGATAATACATAACTTGCCACTTGAGCGCGTTCTAATGGTTTTAAGGTTTGTTCCCAAGCAACCATTCCTTTTCCAGAACGACCACCTTCAGAAATAGTTTTAAAGACATTTTTTATTCCGCCTCCTAAAATCCAGTATTTATCTGTTAAGTTTGGACCAATTCCGCCGCCGCCATCGGCTTTGTGACAAGCTACACAATTGACTTGAAAAATCTTTTTTCCGGCCGCGAGATCTGCTTCTTCGGTCAATAATTCTACCGTATTTACATCTACTAGGTTTTTGGCGGTTTTTTTGTATTCTTCAATAGCAAGTTTTGCTTCAATTACTTCAGCTTCGTATTCTTCAATTTGATTTTTATCTTGAAAAATATGGTATCGTGCTAAATAAACTCCTGCGAAAATTATGGTGGCATAGAAACCGTACAACCACCAAGGCGGTAATTTATTGTCTAATTCTTTTATACCATCGTAATTATGATCAAGGATAATTTCATCTTCTTGCTCGATTGGTTTTCTATCAACGAGTTTATTATAGAGCTTTTTAAACTTTGCTTTTCTCTTTTCCTTTCTGGCATTTTCAGCAGCTAAATAGCGTTGTTTTGCTTCTTCGTTTAATGATCTAAACAAAATTGATCTTAGTGCTTCTACACAAAGTTCTATAGCGACCGCAAATAAACCGGCCACTCCTAACACTAACCACGCGAGCGGATAGGTAGTAAAAACCGAACCTTCTTGCACTTCTACGGTATATTCAATTAATAAATATCCGATGAGAAGGAATAAAAATACACGAATGTAGGAGGCTAGACTTTTCATAATACAGAATCTTTATCGGTTTCTAAGGGAAGTTTACTTACTTCTTTGATATAATCTTTCTTTGCTGTAAAAACCCACCAAATTAAACCTGCAAAGAAGAAGAAAAATATGAGTAAAGAAATCATTGGGTAGACTTCTACACCATCGATGGTTTCTAAATTTCCTTTTATAAATTTTAGCATGGCTTTAGTTATTTTGAACTTATTTCTTTATTGTTATTTTCTTTGATTTTAATATCGGTGCCTAAACGCTGTATGTAAGCGATGAGCGCGATAACTTCACGATCTTTCATTTCTATAAAATCCAATCCGTTTTCTTGTGCAAACTTTTTATCGGCTTCATAGGTTTCAGCAAAATCCGGATCGCTGTAAAGGCTTTTTTGAATTTCGGCTGCTTGTTCGTCCATCCACTGTTGAGCGCGAGCAATTTCTTCTTTGGTATAAGGAACACCTAATTTTACCATTACACGCATTTTATCTTCCGTCTGAGAACGATCATGTTCATTTTTAATCAGCCATTTGTAACTTGGCATTATGGAACCTGAAGAAGTAGTTTGCGGATCGTAAAAATGGTTGAAATGCCAGTTGTCTGAATATTTACCACCCACTCTAAATAAATCGGGACCGGTACGTTTACTTCCCCATAAAAATGGATGATCATATACATATTCTCCTGCTTTAGAATATTCTCCATAGCGTTCTACTTCACTTCTAAATGGACGAATCATTTGTGAATGGCAAGAGACACAACTTTCTCTTATGTAAATATCTCTACCTTCTAATTCTAGAGGTGTATAAGGTTTTACGCTAGAAATTGTAGGAATATTAGAATCTACCATTAAGGTCGGAATAATTTGTACCGCTCCTCCAATTAAAATAGCTATGGTAGCAAAAATGGTTAGTTTAACCGGTCTACGCTCTAGCCAAGTATGATAGCCTTCGCCACTAACACGTCTTTTCGTAACTGCTTTAAGTGGAGCTGCTTCAGCTAATTCATCGGTTACTTTGCTTCCTGCTTTAATGGTTTTTACAATGTTGAATAGCATAACAAATGCCCCGACTATATATAAACTTCCTCCAATGGCACGCATCCAATACATCGGAATGATTTCTTGCAAGGTTTCTAAAAAGTTACCGTAAACAAGTGTTCCGTCCGGGTTAAATTGTTTCCACATCGAAGCCTGTACAAAACCTGCTACGTACATTGGAAGCGCATACATAATGATTCCTAAAGTACCAATCCAAAAATGCACATTGGCTAATTTAACCGACCATAATTCTCTTTTTACCAAACGCGGAACCAACCAATAGACCATCCCGAAGGTTAAGAAACCATTCCAAGCTAAAGCTCCCACGTGAACGTGTGCAATTACCCAATCGCTAAAGTGTGCAATCGCATTAATATTTTTGAGCGAAAGCATTGGCCCTTCAAATGTTGCCATTCCATAACCGGTAATGGCCACTACCATAAATTTTAAAACTGGATCTGTTCTAACTTTATCCCAAGCTCCTCTTAGTGTTAATAGACCATTAATCATACCTCCCCAAGAAGGAGCGATAAGCATTACGGAAAAAGCAACTCCCAAATTCTGAGCCCAATCGGGTAAAGAAGAATATAGTAAATGGTGAGGTCCAGCCCAGATGTAAATAAAAATTAATGACCAGAAGTGAACAATGGATAATCGGTAGGAATATACCGGGCGATTAGCCGCTTTAGGAACAAAATAGTACATTAATCCTAAAAATGGCGTGGTTAAGAAAAACGCTACTGCATTATGACCATACCACCACTGAACTAATGCATCTTGAACACCAGCATAAACCGAATAACTTTTTAAAGCGCTTACCGGTAATTCAATACTATTAAAAATATGCAATACTGCTACGGTAACAAAAGTGGCTAGATAGAACCAAATGGCTACATACAAATGACGCTGTCTTCTTTTAAAAATAGTAGCGATCATATTCCACCCAAAAACTACCCAAATTACCGCAATAGCAATGTCGATAGGCCATTCTAATTCTGCATATTCTTTAGAAGAAGTATATCCTAACGGTAATGTAATGGCAGCGGCAACAATAATTAATTGCCAACCCCAAAAGTTTACATTGCTTAAAAAATCGCTGTACATTCTAGCTTTTAACAAGCGTTGTAACGAATAATAAACCCCAGCAAAAATTGCATTCCCGACAAAGGCAAAAATTACCGCGTTGGTGTGTAAAGGTCGAAGTCTACCAAAACTTAACCACGATATGCCATCGGTTAGGTTTGGGAATAAAAACATAAATGCTATGAGAAGTCCGACTGACATTCCTACAATTCCCCAAAAAATTGTAGCGTACAAGAATCTTTTTACGATCTTATTGTCGTAATAAAACTGATCCATTTCCATTTTTATGATTGTTTCTGTTTAGTTAATACTCGTGATTTAGATTTTTCTTTTGGTGATTCTTCCACCAGTTCATCATCAAAAAGAATGCGTACTGAAGGCGTGTAAACATCGTCGTATTGACCGTTTTTTACCGATAGAATAAATACGATAAAAAAGACGATTGCGACTGTGATACTAATTCCTAATAAAATATAGATTGCACTCATTCTTGATAATTATAATTCAAAATTAGAGGTGAAGGCTTTCTTAAAAAATGACATTGGTCAGGTTTAGAAACTTACAGCCATAATCAATTTTATATCAGTAGATTAGTTTTTATTATCCTGAGATTTAGTTGAAGAAAATAATTTTCGAGCACTATAATTAGTTAAAAAAGTAACAAACACTAATACCGAAATGGAGCTTAAAGGCATTAAAATCGCAGCGATAATTGGTGAAAGTTGACCGGTAACAGCAAAATATAAACCCACTACATTATAGAGAAATGATAATACAAAGCTTGATTTTATGATGCTAATGGTTTGTTGTGAAGCTTTAAAAAAACTACTGATTTTAGAAAAATTAGAAGCTTCTAAAATAGCATCGCACGCTGGCGAAAACACATTTACATTTTCTGCTATGGAAATTCCTACATCACTTTGCGCTAAAGCTCCAGCATCATTTAACCCGTCGCCAATCATGGCGACTTTGTGTCCTTTTTTCTGAAGCGATTTAATATAATTGAGTTTATCTTCTGGTTTTTGGTTAAAAAATAATTGTGCACTTTTTGGTAATAACTGTTGAAGGCGTTCTTTTTCGCCTTCATTATCACCCGATAATATAATGATATGATAGCGTTTTTCTAATTCTTCAAAAAGGCGTTCCACACCATTTCTGTATTGATTATGGAATATATATTTGCCTTTATACGCGTCATTTGCTTGAATGTGAACAACGGTGTCTTGGGTATTTGTTTCCGCAGTATTTCCTACAAATTTTGCAGATCCTAATCGGATAGAATTTTCCGCTTTAGTAGCGTAAATTCCATTTCCAGTGACTTCTTCAAAATCGTCTAAGGTTTGAATATTTTGTTCAGCTAAAAAATCGTATAAAGCTCTACTTAACGGATGATTAGAAGACCGAAGTGTGTTTTTTAATAAGGCTTCTTCCGCTTTATTTAAGTGAATTCCTTCGTAATAAATCTCGCGCTGATTATTGGTGGTAATTGTTCCGGTTTTGTCAAAAATTATGGTGTCAACTTGCGCTAATTTTTCAATAATTGTAGCATTTTTTAAATATAATTTTTGCCGACCAAAAATACGCAACATATTTCCTAAGGCGAACGGTGTAGATAAAGCCAAAGCGCAAGGACAAGCGATAATTAAAACGGCAGTAAATACATTTATAGCGAGGGATGAATCTATAAAAAGCCAAAAAGTAGTAGCGCCAAACGCAATTGCTAACACCACATAGGTAAAATATTTACTTATCCGATTGGTTAAATTTACAAAGGTTTCTTCTTTATTTTTATTGAAAATATCGTTACTCCATAATTGCGTAAGGTAACTTTGCTCGACAGATTTTAAAGCCTCAACTTCTATAGCGCCAGAAAGTTGCTTACCGCCAGCAAAAAGTTTATCGCCCGAATTTTTATGAACCGCTTCGCTTTCGCCGGTAACAAAACTATAATCGATTTCTGCTTTTCCGTTAATTAAAATACAATCTACCGGCAGTAATTCGCTATTTCTAATGAGCAATCGATCGCCTTTTTGAATATCGTAAACTTGTATATTTTCTTCTTTATTTTCCTGAAGATTTAATCGCGTAACCGCAATGGGGAAATAAGATTTATAATCACGCTCAAACGATAAAAAAGAATAGGTTTTTTGCTGAAAGAATTTACCGAGCAGTAAAAAGAAAACCAAACCGGTAAGGCTGTCGAAAAAACCGCTTCCCCAATCCATAAAAATTTCAATAAAACTTCTCACAAAAAGCACGAGAATTCCTAAAGAAATAGGAACATCTATATTTAAAATTTTAGCACGTAAACCTTTGTAAGCTGAAATGAAATATTCTTGCGCGGCATAAAAAACAACCGGAATAGAAAAGCCAAACATTAACCAACGAAAAAGATGTTTGTACTGTTCTAACCAAAATTCTGAAACCTCAAAATATTCAGGAAAAGAGAGAAACATCACATTTCCGAAGGCAAAACCGGCAACGCCCAATTTATAAATTAAACTTCGATCTACTTTTTGTTTCCCTTTGCTATAAGCGTTTAGACTAATGTAAGGTTCGTAACCAATAGAATTGAGTAATTTTACGATTTCCTTCAAATTAAATTGCTCAAGATTGTAAGTGATTCTAATGGTTTTCTTCGGAAAATCAACTTGCGCATTTTTTATTGCAGGTTGAAGTTTGTGCAGGTTTTCAAGAATCCAAATACACGAACTGCAATGAATATGCGGAATATAAAGATTTACAATTTGTAACTTTCCGTCATCAAACTCAACTAATTTTTCAATAATAGCAGGATTATCGAGATAATCGTATTTTCCTTCAACCTCTTTTGGAATGGCTCCAGGAGCCGACTGTAAATCATAATAGCAGGATAAATTATTGGTCGAAAAAATTTCATAAACAGTTTTACAGCCATTACAGCAAAAGTTTTTTTCATCATAAAAAACCGAATGTTTTTCGCAATTGTTACCGCAATGAAAACAAGTTTGTTGCATCTTTACTTATCTAAAGCTGCAAAGTTGAAGAAGAAAGCTAATTCAAAAAATGACGAATATCAGCTATAGAAATATTTTTTATATTCATTTTTGAAACCGATATCTATTTTACTATTTCTATGAATAAATTTTTACTTCTTAGTTTTTTATCTTTTTGTTCGATTTCCACATTATTGGGTCAAGAAGAAAAATACCGTTTCAACATTTTACATAGAGAGAAAATTATTGGCGAATTGGTAGCCAAAAAAGAAGTGTTGGAAGATAAAATAATTTATAGCAACCGTACCGAAATTAGTACTCGTATTATTGCTAAAATTGAAGTAGATTACACGTATAAAGTAGTTTATACAAACAATTCTTTAGCGCACGCATTTGCCTTGATTTTACTTAATGATCGTGAAAAAACAAATGCCTATACCGAAAAAACCAAAACAGGTTATATTTTTTATGAAGACGATGAAGCGCAACACAAAATCGATAGCCCAATAACTTATAGCACTGTAAATTTAATGTTTGAAGAACCTTTAACTATTACAAAAGTTTATGCGGAAGAACATGGCGAATTTCATCAACTAAAAAAAGTAGCTAAAAATATTTACGAAAAAACCAACAGCAAAGGAAAAACCAGTCTTTACAAATATAAGAACGGTAAATTGGTAGAAGCTGAAATTGACGCGGGGATAATTAGCTTTAAAATAGTAGCGGAATAATTTTTTACAAAGTTGGTTAAGTGACATATATCATAGTTTGTGAGACTTTCTACGCTTAATTTTGAATCATAAAATGAGATATTATTCAAAAATTTAAACCAAATAAGATGAAAAAAATTTTAGTTCCTGTAGATTTTTCTAATCATTCAGAATATGCTTTAAAAACCGCTTCAATATTAGCAAAAAAGTGGAATGCTTCAATCGTGGCACTTCATATGCTAGGAATTTCTGAAGCTGTATTTACTAAAGAAGATTCAGAAGATATTCCTAAAGGAATTTACTTTATGAAGCTAGCCGAAAAAAGATTTAATGATTTTTTAGATCGTGACTATCTAGAAGGGGTTTCTATTGAAACCACAGTACAAAACCACACCGAATTTAATAAAATTGATGAGGTTGCTAAAAAATGTAACGCAGATTTAATTGTAATGGGGTCCCACGGCGCCAGCGGAATGAAAGAAGTTTTTGTAGGTTCTAACACAGAAAAAGTTGTGAGAACTTCTTCGGTACCGGTTTTGGTCATTAAAAATAAAATGAATGATTTTTATATGAATAAAGTAGTCTTTGCGTGTGATTTTAACTTAGACTATTTGCCTTCTTTTAAAAAAGCATATCAGTTTTTTAACGCGCTAAATATAAAACTTCAATTGGTTTTTGTAAATCTTCCCGAAAAGTTTATCAGTACAGAAGAAATGGAAGAAAGAGCTTTAAAATTTATGCTTAATACAGGAATAGAAAACACCGATTTATTTGATGATATTGTATATTATGCTGATTATTCTTTAGAAAGTGGTATTTATAATTTCTGTAATAAATTTGATGCCGATCTTTTGGTAATTCCTACCCACGGAAGAAAAGGACTCGCACATTTCTTTTCTGAAAATTTAGGAGAAGCGCTTGTAAATCATGTTCAGCTTCCTATTATGACTTTTAAAATATAGAAACACCTAATTTATAACAATCGCTTCTTTCGAGAGGCGATTGTTATTTATAGGAATTAAGAATATCTTTTAGTTGTGTTTCTTGCAACATCCCACTTTGTCGCCAAAGTTGTTTTCCATTTTTAAAAATTAAAAAAGTAGGCACGCCACGCACTTGATATTGACTTGCTAATGCTTGGTTTTTATCTACATTTATTTTAATAATTTTTATCGCGTCGCCCATTTCATCTTTTACTTGCTTAAGAATGGGAGCCATAGCTTTACACGGTCCGCACCAATCGGCGTAAAAATCGATAAGTACCGGCTTATCTGACTGGATTATTTCGCTAAAACTTGTTTTCATTTTTTTCAGATTTAATCTAATAAAATTATGGTGATTTAGAAAGTTTAAAAATGATTTCTATTTGCTTTTCTAATAATGAAGTCTTCTAGAAAGAACTGATAAATATCATAGTTGATTGATTTTCTTTTGTTTAAATTTAATTCGTTACCTAAAAATATAATTCTCATGAAAAAGAAACTATTATTACCAACTGATTTTTCAAAAAATGCTTGGAATGCCTTAAAGTATGCTAGTGAATTATACAAAAACGAAGAAGTAGATTTTTATTTGCTCCATGCTTTTACAGTAGATAATTACCGTATAGAAAGTATGGCAGTGCCAGAACCTGGTGAAAAAAATTATGAGGAAGCAAAAGGCAAAGCAGAAAAGAATTTTAAAAAGCTATTTCAACAAATTGAATTGCTAGAAGTTCCTGCAAATCATAGCTATTTTTCTAAAGTGGTTTTTAACACGCCGCTAGAAGCTGTAAAACAATTTATAGAAGATAAAGATATTGATATGGTTGTTATCTCCAATAAAGGCGTTTCTGATGATGCGAAATCTATTATGGGAAGTAACAGCGTAAATTTCATGGAAAAAATACGCAATTGCCCCGTATTCATGATTCCGGGTAATGTAGCTTTTAAAGAGCCTAATGAAATTGTGTTTCCTACCAGTTTTAAAACTCATTTTAAACGGAGAGAACTAAATTATTTATACGAGATTTCAAAAATTACAAATGCGCCAATCCGTATTTTTCATGTGGCTAAAGAAGAAAAACTTTCAAAAGACCAGCAAGAAAAAAGAGAGCTGTTGAAAGAATGTTTTGATGGGTTAAATTTTACTTTTCATACTGAAGATCACGATGATATTCAAGAAGCACTTCACCATTTTTTAAAAAGTAGAGATAGCGAAATGATTGCTTTTATCAACAAAAAGCACGGTTTTTTTGAAAATATTTTCTCAAAATCCATGGTGAAGAAATTAGGATTTAACACCAATATTCCGGTGCTTACTTTACACGATTTACGCAATTAAACTTACTATGAAACCTAAAACCTTGCAAATAGTAAAATCTTCCGGAGAAAAAGTCTTGTTTTCTCAAACAAAACTTCGCAAAAGTTTAGCTAGGAGTGGAGCCGATAAAAATACAATCGACGAAATTATTAATAAGCTGAACGACGAACTATATCAAGGAATTTCTACAAAAGAAATCTACAATCGAGCTTTTGCCTTATTAAAAAAGGAGAAAACCATCTATGCTTCAAAATATAAACTAAAAAAGGCCATTTATGAATTAGGTCCTACGGGTTTTCCTTTTGAAAAATTTATAGCAGCTTTATTACAATATTCAGGCTACAAAGTGGAAACAGGAAAGATTATGCAGGGTAAATGTGTGTCACATGAAATTGATGTTGTGGCTAAAAAAAACGAACAATATATTGTAGCTGAATGTAAATTCCATAGCGATAAATCAAGTACTTGTAATGTAAAAGTACCACTATATATACATTCGAGATTTAAAGATATTACTGAAAATAAACAACATAAAGATATACTTCCTAATCAAGGTTGGGTAGTTACTAATACCCGATTTACAAAAGATGCAATTACGTACGGAAATTGCGTTGGTCTCTATTTATTAAGTTGGGATTATCCTAAAAAAAATAGCCTTAAAGATCGTATCGATAGATTAGGGCTTTACCCAATTACGGTATCAACCTTACTTACTAAACGCGAAAAAGAATTTCTTTTAAGCAGAGATATTGTATTGGCTCGCCAATTAGAACAAGATGATTTTTATTTAGATCACTTGGGAATTTCAGAAATGAGAAAAAGACGAATACTTTTAGAAATAAAAACACTTTGCAAAAAATAAAAATATGGCTGAAATTAAAATTCATTTTTTAGGAGCTTCCGGTACTGTAACA
This sequence comes from Mesonia maritima, assembly GCF_042433895.1. NCBI lineage: Bacteria > Pseudomonadati > Bacteroidota > Flavobacteriia > Flavobacteriales > Flavobacteriaceae > Mesonia > Mesonia maritima. The sequence goes on from NZ_JBHLUA010000004.1 coordinate 37,367, forward strand.
GGATCAAAATTTATTTTAGAAACTCCCGGTTATAACCTTATGATCGACTGCGGAATGTTTCAAGGTATAAAAGAATTACGAGAACAAAACTGGAAAGATTTCCCTTTTGAAACTTCAGCGATCGACACCATTTTACTAACCCACGGGCATTTAGATCATACAGGTTATTTGCCACGATTAGTAAAACAAGGCTTCAATGGAAAAATTATAGGAACTTCTCCAACCTTAGCGATTACTGAAATAATTTTATTAGATAGCGCAAAAATTAATGAGGAAGAAGCCGAAAAAGCCAACAAAGAAAACTATTCTAAACACGAGCCTGCTTTGGCTTTTTTTACAATTAAAGATGCTGAAAAAACTATCCGAAAATTTAAAGCTGCCCAAATTGACGAGTGGCATACATTAACAAAAGATATTAAATATCGATTTCGATATAACGGTCATATAATTGGCGCTACGTTTATTGAGCTGGAGTTATTCAATAAAACATTTGTATTTTCAGGCGATATTGGACGTAAAAAAGACTTGCTTCTTTATCCACCCCAAAAGCCAAGATGGGCAGATTATCTTTTTTTAGAAAGCACCTACGGAAATAAGCTTCATCCGGAAGAAAGTGTAACTGAAAAATTAGTGGAACTCATTAATCAAACCGTACAAGCAAGAGGTACCTTTATTATTCCATCTTTTGCGGTAGAACGTTTACAAACCATTATGTTTTTACTGTGGAAATTATACCAAGAAAGAAGAATTCCAAACATCCCGATTTTTATTGATAGCCCAATGGGAAATAATGTATTCTCGGTTTTTGAACAATTTTCCGAATGGCATAAAATAACACCATCCCAATTTTCAGAAATGAAAGATAGAATGAATATAATCACTTCTTATAAAGAAACTTGGGAAACTATAGACGATCCTCGCGCAAAAATAGTAATTGCCGGAAGCGGAATGGTAACCGGCGGAAGAGTACTTACTTATTTACAACAACTTATAGATAATCCAACTACGCTAATTTTACTTATAGGGTATCAAGCTGAAGCAACCAGAGGTCGCCAATTGCTAGAAGGCGCAAAAGAACTTAAATTTTTTGGCAAGTATTACCCCGTAAATGCGCAAGTACATCTTATAGAAAGTCTTTCTGCACACGCAGATCAAGCTGAAATTTTAGACTGGCTGAGCGATATTAAAAATATTCCGGAAGAAACATTTCTTATTCATGGAGAACCTACCGCGTTAGATGCCTTACGAGTTAAAATTAAAGATTCGTTGCAATGGAAAGTAAACATTCCAAAACTGAATGAGGTGGTAGAAATTCCTCTTTAAATACCTTAGAAGAGAAACAATCTTTTAAAAATCAATTCCTTTTTTAATTCGCTTTTTTTGAAAACTGATAATTGTCATTTTTTTTCGTCTTCTCGCAAACTATCTTTAAGTATTCATTAACCTAATACTTTTACATTATGTCTTTAGTTAAATTTAATCAGAGAAAATTTCCTTGGCAAAAAGAGGGAATTACAAGTTGGTTTGACATCGACAATTTTTTTGGACAAGATTTTTTTTCAAAAAATGAAAGTCTACCAGCAATGAACATTAAGGAAAACGACAATAGTTTTGAAATAGAGCTTGCCGTACCTGGCTTTTCAAGAAATGAAATTGAAGTTTCTTTAGAAAACAACAATTTACATATTTCTGCTACAAAGGAGCACGAAGAAAAAGAACAAAAAGAAGATTATACGTATAAAGAGTTTACTTATAATTCTTTTAATCGTCAATTTCACCTTCCTCCTTCAGTAAACCAAGAACAAGAAATAAAAGCTACCTATAAAAATGGAGTTTTAAAACTTGACTTAGCAAAAAAAGAAGAGGCTATAAAACCGCCCAAAAAAACAATTAAGATTTCTTAACTACCAACCTAAAGGCAGAAGCCTGTTTAAAGGTTTCTGCCTTTTTAACTCGCAGCCATGAAAACATCTACACACCTTAAATATATTAAAGCGCACGATCCAGAAGGATTACACGAAGATACTACCCAAACCTTATCAGAACTAGCGTTTATTGAAGACGAACTTCATTTCTTACGAGATCTAATTACAGAAAATACCCTTGAACTTATTGTCGGAAAACCTTTTGAAGAATCAAGAAAACTGGCAGAGAAGTTAAGTTCGTTAGAAAATAAAGAAAAAGCCTTGTTGAAAGAACTAAAACAACATCATAATAACTTAGAATTATTGCTAGATGATATCGAGGTTCCAAATGAAGTGAAAGATTATAAAGACACGCATTATAAATTAATGATGAAAGTCATAAACTTTTATGCAGAAGTAAAAAGCGTAAAGCGAAATATTTTTAAGATTATAGCAGAAAACAGAAAGAAAAATAAAGAAAAACGATTGCTTTAAGAATTTAAATTGAGAACGAATGAAAGTAGAACAAATATACACCGGATGCTTGGCTCACGCCGCTTATTATATAGAAAATAACGGCGAAGCCGCTTTCTTTGATCCTTTAAGAGAAGTGCAACCTTATTTGGATAGAGCAAAAAAAGACAATGCAAAAATTAAATACGTTTTCGAAACTCATTTCCACGCAGATTTTGTGAGTGGTCATTTAGATCTTCAGAAAAAGGCCAATGCAAAAATCGTTTTTGGTCCTGGAGCAAAACCAAATTATGAAGCGATAATTGCTAAAGATCAGCAAATTTTTAAGGTAGGAAATTATCAGGTAAAAGTAATTCACACACCTGGTCATACGATGGAAAGCACCACCTATCTTTTAATCGACGAAAACGGAAAAGAACACGGAATTATTACCGGAGATACTTTATTTATAGGCGATGTAGGAAGACCCGATTTAGCGCAACATGTAGTTTCAGATTTAACTGAAGAAAAACTTGCCGGACATCTATATGATTCGCTGAGAAATAAAATAATGCCTTTAGCAGATCATCTTATTGTTTATCCTAATCACGGTGCCGGTTCTGCTTGTGGTAAAAAAATGAGCAAAGAAACCACCGATACGTTGGGAAATCAAAAGAAAACCAATTATGCCTTACGAGCAGATATGACCAAAGAAGAGTTTATTAAAGAACTTTTAGAAGGACTCACTAATCCGCCGGGATATTTTCCTAAAAATGTGTTGATGAACATTAAAGGCTACGAAAGCTTTGATGAGGTAAAGAAAAAAGCAGAAAATCCTTTAACACCTAATGAATTTGAAGCTATGGCAAATGCCTCGCAAGCACTAATTTTAGATACGCGTTCTGCTGAAGATTTTTCTAAAGGATTTATTCCGAATAGTATCAATATTGGATTAGACGGCAATTTCGCACCTTGGGTAGGAGAGATGATTCCTGATATTAATCAAGAAATATTATTAATTACTGAAAAAGGAAAAGAAGAAGAAGCAATTATCAGACTTTCTAGAGTTGGTTACGATCATACTATTGGCTATTTAAAAGATGGTTTTGAAAGTTGGTTAACTTCAGGGAAAGATATTGAAAAAACTGAGCGAATATCGGCAGGAGAGTTCGAAAAAATCTATGCTGAGAATGATTTAAAATTAATAGATGTCCGTAAAAAAAGTGAATTTGATGCCGAGCATGTTGTAGGAAGCATAAATATTCCTTTAAATAGCTTAAATACTCACTTAGCTGAACTTCCCAAAGAAGCGCCATTCATAATTTTTTGTGCAGGCGGCTATAGAAGTATGATCGCCAGTTCAATTTTAAAGTCCCGCGGTTGGGATAATTTTAAAGATGTTATTGGTGGCTTTAAAGCTATTAAAAATACGACGGTGAAAACATCAGAATATGTTTGCCCAACAACATTGCTTTAAATTTTCTTAACAAGAATTTTCTAATTCAGGTTTGCTGATTTTGCGTGATGCAGGCAAAATTTCTGTCTGCATCACAATGTATTGGCAGATAGTTCTACTATAAAAATTCAAGTAAGTTTTTATAAAAACATTAGAATTCTTTAGTGAATTTATAAGCAAGAGAGAAACCTATAAAAAAGTCATCATCTTGAAAGTTTTCTTTAGCGTTAAAGTAGTCATCATTTCCTTTAAAATATCGTGCTTCTGTTCGTAAATAAAGATTAGAGAAAGGTTGATAATCAAAATTTAAGGAGGTTCCAAAAGTATTAAAACCGTTTTGAGAAGGGTTAATTATTACACCATTCTCATCATTATAATATTCAAATCTAAGGGCCGTAGCGAATTCTGAAGTGAATTGATAATGACCAATAAGAGTTGGAGTATACCAATAATCGTAATGTTTGCTATTTTTTTCAATTTGTTGCCAACCTATATCAAAACCTGCGGTTAGGCTTAATTCACCAAACTTCTGAGTTACGAAAAAGTCATTAAAGTATCGCATTTTCCTTTCTTCATTTGGAAATTCTGAACCTACAAAAGTACTCCAATTAAAGCTGAAATCATTTTTATGATAATTTAATTGTGTTCCTCCAGAAGGGATAGAATTTCCTTTTACTTTTTGAATGCGTTGCCAACCATTTACTAGTAAAGCGGCAAAATCCCAATGTTCATTTATTTTATACGATAGTCTAAAACCTGTAAGAAAATACGGGGAATTTTCAGCAGCAAGTGATCTTGTTAACGAAGGATTATTGATGGAAATAGCACTTTCGAACCCAATATGAGAAGGTAAAATACCGGCATCTAACCAAATTTTTTCATTTTCATCTAACGCAATACCAACATTAGCCTCGTGAATTAACCGAGCTGTTTCATTTTCTGCACTATAATTATCAATGGCGTAAGTACCTACTTGTAAGCCTAAATTAACTCTATATTTTTCTTGTTCTACAGCAAGTTTTAATAAGCCTAAATTTAAATTTGTTTCGTTATGACGATTATGGTTAAACAAAAAATCTTGCCTGTAATCGGTTTGTGCATTGTTAAAATCATAAATATAATAAGTGTCTACAAACAATAGCATAGAAACCTGTGGCTGCGCTTTATCATTATTTTGACTCATCACAAAAAAGGGAATTGCCAAAAATAACGAAATCAGATTTTTATTTTTCATTACTGAATATTTTAGAGATAATTTCAATATTTTCTTTTCTTGTTACAATTAAAACGGAATCATTAACAAACACTTTGGTATCTCCTTTAGGAACTATTATTTGATTGTTCCTTTTAATAAGTGTGATAATGGAATTATTAGGAAGTACTTTTTGTTCCTTCAAATCTCTTACATATGAATTTCCTATTCGTGAGTTATTTTCAACTTGCATTTCAAGTAATTCATAACCATCGCCTAAATCTAAAAACTCTTTTACATTAGAACCTTTTACAGATCTGTATAGATGTTTTCCGTTAAGCCGATAAGGACTTTCGACGGTGTCGATTCCGAGGCGTTCAAAAACCGATAAAAGTTCATCATTATTCACCGAAGTAATAATTCTTTTTAAACCTATTTCTTTGGCCATTAAGACAACCAAAGCATTTACAGCATCATCATTAGTAGTAATAATAATAGTATCTGCCTTTTTAGCTCCGGCTTCAATTAGAGTTTCTGGTTTGGTAGCGTCTGCATTAATTACTACACAATCGAAAGTAGTTGCTGCCCAATTGGCAACTTCGTTATTTTTTTCAATAACAAACACTTCGTGTCTGTCTGCGATAGCGGCTTCGATAACATGTTTTCCTGTACGACCTGCGCCAATAATTACTAAATACATATGATTAAATTTTTATTGATTTTGTTCCGTAAAATAAAGTTCTAACAATCACTAGAACCGGTATAATTTCTATTCTTCCTGCCCACATTTGAATGATGTAAATTCCTTCTAAAACTGGAGACATCGATGGGTCTGTAATACCGGTAGATAAACCTACTGTTCCTTGAGCTGAAGCTGATTCGAAAAGCGCATCAGCAAGTGTGTAAGTATCATTCATAAAATAAATGGTACAGAAAGTTGATATAAGTACGAATAGAAGATAAATAAGAGTAAAAATTCCTGCGGTAGCCAACTCTTTATTCATTTCAGCTAGAAGGAGTTTTCTTTTATTAAAAGTTACCGTTTGTAAGGCTCCTTTTGGCATAAAAATTCTATTAATGTGCCATCTTAAACCTTTCTGTAATAATAAAGCTCTAATAATTTTTATTCCTCCAACGGTCGCTCCGGCAGAACCACCGATAATCATTGCGGCAAATACTATAAAAAGCATGGGAAGATCGCTCCACCCCCCAATATTAGAAGTTTGCCAACCTGTTGTGGAAAGTGCACTTATAAACTGAAAAATACCTTCACGAATAGGATTATTTACATTTGTAGAATTTATGAGTAAGATTGAAAGAAGAATACTTCCAATAAGCGATGCAATTAGAATTGCTCGGGTTTGAATATCATTCCATAGATCACTGAACTTTTTAAGAAAAATAAACCTGAATAAAAAAGGTATTGAAAGTCCACCTAATAACATTGGCAGAATAAAAAGAATATCCATTTGTGCAGAATTATAACCTGCAATACTATTATCTAACACACTAAAACCTCCGGTAGATTGTCCGGTCATTGCGTGATTTACTGCATCAAAAAGATTGTCTTGTAAAGAATAATTAGGAAGAATAAAATAAGTTCCGCAGAAAATATAAACAACCATTGCAAATGTTACTAGAAAATACACTTTCCATATTGCTCTTGCAGTATCTATGACGTTGCTTTTAAGTTTTGTTCCGCTAGCTTCAGACCCGTATAATAAAAGTGCAGATTGTCCGGGTATATGTTTAAAAATAGCTAAAGCCATTACAATAAAACCCGCGCCGCCAATCCATTGAGAAAAAGAGCGGTAAAATAAAATACTTTTTCCTACAGAAGGTTCGTGGTATGCCATTGTTAATCCTGTGGTTGTGAAAGCGCTGGTACTTTCAAAAAAACAGTGCAACGGATTTTTAAAATTTAGAAGACTTGATTGGTAGCTTGCTCCTGTAGGAATAAAACTTTTCATTACTTCTAACGGCGTTATCTGCGCAATGACATAATACGGTAAAGAGCCTAAAACAATAATCATTAGCCAGCCCAAAGCCGCGATTAACAAAGCGTGTTGATGCGTGGGATCTTCCGCATTTTTTAAGAAACGATATAATACATATCCTATAAAAGATATAATTAAACCTGAAGTGAAAAAGCCAATTGCAGAATACCATTCTTGATATATTATTCCCACTAGAGAAGGTACCAAAATAACGCCACCCAAAATAATTTGAAGGCTGGCAACCTGTTTAAACAATATTTTGAACATCTTGAAATTTTAATTTTAATTGTTGAAGTAACTGAATGAATGCAAGTATTTTATTTTTTGGGGAATGAGGATTTTCCGTTTTTAAACATTCACGAATTAGTGTTTGAAAGTTTTCTATTTCATTTACGGCGGCTGTTGTACTATTTTTTCTAAAAATTAAATTTGTTCGATTTAGATAGCCTATGGAATTTCTATCAGCGAAAAGAGCATCTATTTGCTGTGCTTCTTTAATAATTAATATTACTAAGTCGGGTAGAGAAGGAGTTTTAATATTTTGTTCCCATTCAGCCATTTTATTCTAGAATTTGTAATAAACTGATGAGAAGAATAATTTTAACGGAAAAATGCCCGATACGATAAATGAAGATGATGATCTTTTCATCTTCAATTTGATTCGCTTTGTTAGTTTTATAGTGCCAAAAAAAAGTCCCATAGCATAGTATTTTATGTTATGAGACAAAATTCCTCTAAAAACTATATGTAAAAAATCAAGATATTCCTGAGGATATAAAGATTTTATAAAGATTTACTGAAAACGATACCCTACGCCACTTTCAGTTATAATATGTTCGGGATTGTTAGGATTCTTTTCAATTTTTTTTCTAAGCGCTGCTACAAAAACTCGCAAATATTGTGTTTCTTCAACATAACTATAACCCCAAATTTCTTTTAGAATATAACTATGGGTAAGTACTTTATCGCAGTTTTTTACAAAGAGCGAGATTAATTTATATTCTGTTGCAGTAAGTTTTATAATAGTTTCATTTTTATAAACCAATCGTTTTTGAAAATCTACTTTTAAATTACCTTGCATAAAAACCGAATTATTTTCATTGGGTGCTAACCGTAGCGCGGCTCTTATTCTGGCTAAAAGTTCTTTTGTTCTAAAAGGTTTGGTGAGGTAATCGGTAGCGCCGTTATCTAATGCTTTTACAATATCATCTTCTTTATCTAGCACCGATAAAATTATAATAGGTTTGTTATACCATTCTCGTAATTCTTCAAGAACTTGATGACCGTTTTTATCGGGAAGACCTAAATCTAAAATAATTAATTCTGGCGGATGGTTGGCTGCCGTAATTATACCTTCTTCACCTGTCGGGGCTTGTTTTACTTGATAACCATTACTTTCTAAATTAATTTGAAGAAGTTTTCTAATTTGTGCTTCATCTTCTATTACTAAAATTTCAGTTTTATGCATATTCTTCAATCTGATAAGAGTTAATAATAGCTGGTAATTTTATTTTAAAGTTGCATCCGCCGTTTTCATTATTTTGCAAATTAATGGATCCATCTAACGCTTCTACAAAACCTTTAACAATAGAGAGTCCAATTCCTGTGCCTCCTGTAGAAGAAGATTTTAACCTGTAAAATTTATCGAATACAAATTCAATTTCTTCTTCAGGAAAACCTAATCCGTTATCAGAAACTATAATAAGCAGTTCGTTATTTGCTAAACTTGTTTCTATAGTTATCGCTGAATTTTTTGGAGTATGTTCAATTGCATTTAGTATAAGATTTTGTAAAATAGTTTCTAAAAAACCTCGATCGGTTTTCACTAAAAGCGTTTCATTCTCATTGTAATAATGAATAGGTTTTTTAGTTTCTTTTCCAAATTCATAAATTAATTTATAAATCGTTTCAGGAATATCTACCCAATCTAATTTTGGTTTAATCGTGCCGGCTTCCAATCTACTCATATTAAGTAAATTTTCAATTTGTTTGTTTAGTCTAATACTGGCGATGGCTATTTCATCGTAAAGTAAATTTTTAATATTTTCTGAAAGCGACTCTTTTTTTTCTTGTAATGTATCTGTAGAAGCTATAATGGTTGCAAGGGGCGTTCTTAACTCGTGCGATAAAGAATTAAGAATGGTATTGTAAAGTTGAATGGTTTTGGTCTTTTTTTCTTCTTCTTTTTTCTTCAGATTTAATTTTTTGATTTTATTGGTTAAAACAGCATTAATTAGAGCGATCATAAAATACATTAGAAACATAAGTAGATCTTCTGTATTATCGATTCTAAAAGTATATCGAGGTGGTATAAAAAAGAAATTCCAAATTAATGCACTTAGTGTTGCTGAAATTAATACAGGTATAATTTCAAATAAAATAGCAGAGATTGAAACAACCAATAAAAGTAATAAAGCTACTGTACGATGTCCAAAAAAGTCAGAAAACAGATAGCAAATCGTAGAACAAATTAAAACCAGCGTGATGCTTATAACAAATTGAGCTAATTTTGAAAGTTTAATCATTGCATTTTTACCATGTTTTCTAACTATAAAATTACTTCTTTTTTTTATGCTGAAATCTTAAATTAAGATATTAGTTAACAATATTTATGAGAATTGAACCCCCAAAAAATTAAATGCTTATCTTAGAAATTAAGATGGAAGCAACATGTTTTCAACATAGATTTTATATTAAATATAAAATTTCGTAAGTAATAGGTTATAAAAAACATTATCTCAGATAATAAATTCATATTTTCTTAACTTGTGAAAAAATTGAAGCATCCCCAATTAGCTATGCAAAGAAAAAGGTCATTAAATTCAAATTCTTCTTCACTAAAACAAGAAAAATTATTTAATCTAGAACGTTTTTTTAATTTAAGTCCAGATATACTTTGTATAGCCGGTTTCGACGGCTACCTAAAAAAAGTTAATCCTGCATTTTCGAATTTATTAGGATATAGTGAAAAAGAACTTCTGCAAAGACCGATTAATGATTTTATTTATGAAGATGATAAATCAATTACCTCGGTGTTACGAGAGAAAATAAAAAATAATATCCCTTTACTTAATTTTGAAAATCGATACGTAACTAAAAGGGGTGATATTGTTTGGCTTTCGTGGACTTCTATTTCAGAAAAAAATGATGATTTAATTTACGCGGTAGCAAAAAATATTACACATATAAAAAAACTAGAAGAAGAACGCAATTTACTGCTAATTGACCTTGCAAAGTTAAATGCAGATTTAAAAAAATTTACTTATACAACTTCCCACGATTTACGCTCGCCGGTAGGAAATATAATTTCTCTGTTCGATTTATTAGATTTTTCAAAAATTAAAGACAAAGAAACCCTTGAATATTTACAATTGTTAAGAGGTGTAACCTTCGAAATGAAGGCTACTTTAGATAAATATGTAGATGCAATTACTGAAGATAAAAAAATAAATATTCAGGTTGAAAAATTAAATTTTCAAGAAATTCTTGATAATGTTTGCGAATCAATTCAAGAATTAATTAATAAGTCTGAAACTATAATTCAGGTAGATTTTTCGAAAGCAGAAACAGTTGAATTCAGTTCTTTTTATCTCCATAGTATTTTTTTAAACCTAATTTCCAATTCTATTAAATATGCTCATTCAAACAGAAAACCTGTAGTTTCCATTCGTACCCGAAAAATAAATAACAGAATACAATTAATTTTTTCTGACAACGGCATCGGTTTCGATATGAAAAAAGCTGAAGGGAAAATTTTCGGCTTAAACCAAAGTTTACATTCAAAAAAAGAGAGCAAAGGAATCGGTCTTTACCTCGTTCAAAGTCATTTAGAAAGTTTAGGAGGCAAGATTAACGTAAAGAGTAAAGTGAATAAAGGAACCACGTTTACCTTAAGTTTTCGCGACTAAAATTCTAAAAAAAAGCTGATTTTCTCCTGTTTTTATCACTATAAAAAAGTATGGTTTAATTTTTGTGTGAAAATCGCCAGATTATTTAATCTACAAAATTTGTCTATATAATTAACTTGCTTTAGCTTTGCAAGCCAAATGATAAAAACATTTTTTAAATATCTTTTATCACTCTGTCTTCTCTTAATAAGCGTACATAGTACAAGCTATGCACATTCATACCAAGAGAATACAAAACTTTCTTTTACCAATTTTTTAGAATCAACTTGCAATTCTTCCGCAGAAAATTTTAACACTAAAGCAGAATTTCAATATAAACCTGCCTCTTCCGGTTCTGAAAAGGAATATGAAATTAAAGGAATTGATGTTGAAGTTGAAGAATACGAATGGATTTCTCTCAAAAAATATTTAGAAAATAACCATTCAAAAATAACAGCACTCTTTTATACCTTCTTTTCAGAAAGTATCATAGAAGAAGTAGAGCAAAAAAAGAAATACCCTTACCACGATTTACAATATCCCCATTTTAGACCATTATATATACAATTCTGCGTCTATAGAATTTGATTTTTACCTTCTAAAAGGCACTTTTTAGTCGCCTTTATTTTCATTTTGCGCTCAATCTAAGAGCGTTCGAAAAAGCGTGTGAGCGATAATTGCCTCATGTCTTTTTCCCCTTTATTCAACAACCTTATTGTTTTAATAAAAATTATTATGAAGAGAATTCTCATGCTCATAAGCTTGTGCGTGGTAGTATTAGCAAGCTGTGAATCAAAAAAACACGAAAAAGAATTAGAGTCTAATTATTTGGTTACTAGTCCGGTTAGAAAAGATACGCTACTCACCAACGAATATGTAGCGCAAGTTCAATCGATAAGGAATATCGAAATTAGAGCGCAAGAACGAGGATATTTACAAGATATCTATGTAGACGAAGGAGAGCTTGTAAAAAAAGGACAAGTAATGTTCAGAATTATGCCAAAACTCTATGAAGCTGAACAACAAAAAGCCGAAGCAGAAGCAGAATTTGCCAGAATCGAATATCAAAATACCAAGCAATTAGCAGATAGTAATGTAGTGGCGCCAAACGAATTAGCGATGGCAAAAGCACATTACGATAAAGCGAAAGCCGAATTAGCGCTAGCAAATGTTCATTTAGATTTTACAACCATAAGAGCTCCTTTCGATGGAATTGTAGACAGGCTTCATTTAAAATTAGGAAGCTTGGTAGATGAAGGAGATTTGTTAACTACACTTTCCGATAACAGTGAAATGTGGGTTTACTACAACGTGCCTGAAGCCGAATATTTAGAATATATGGATACCAAAAATTCTGAAGATAAGAAAGAAGTTCAGCTACTTATGGCAAATAACAAAACCTATAACCAAACAGGAATTGTACAAACCATCGAAGGAGAATTTAACAACGAAACCGGTAATATCGCTTTTAGAGCAACTTTTCCTAACCCGAAAGGATTATTAAGACACGGCGAAACGGGAAGTGTTATCACAACAATTCCTTATAAAAATGCTTTGTTAATTCCCCAAAAAACCACATTCGAAGTTTTAGAAAAACATTACGTATACGTGGTTTCAGATGAAAATAAAATTGAAGCGAAAGAGATTAAAATTGCAAGTGAACTTCCGCATTTATATGTAATAAGCGATGGCATAACCGAAGAAGACAAAATTCTTTTGGAAGGCTTAAGAAAAGTGAGAAATGGAGATAAAATCGAATATGAATTCGAAGAGCCCGAACAAGTGATTAATCACTTGCAATTATATGCCGAATAAATCAATAGCAAAATTTAGAAAAAATGTTTAAACGATTTATACATAGACCTGTATTTGCTATAGTGATTTCAATCATTATAATTTTTATGGGGTCTTTAGCAATCAAACAATTACCAATATCGCAGTTCCCTCAAATTGCTCCAACTACGGTAAATATTTTCGTAGCTTATCCGGGAGCAAGTGCAGATGTGTTGGTAAAATCAACTCTAATTACCTTAGAAAATTCTATTAACGGGGTACAAGATATGCGATATATTGCCACCGATGCAACGAGTGCCGGTGAAGCAACACTCCGCATTATTTTTGAACCGGGTACAGATCCTAATGAAGCTGTAGTTCGTGTAAAAACAAGAGTCGACAGGGTAATGCCACTTTTACCTGAATTAGTTCAGCGAGAGGGTGTTACCATTACGCCCATTCAGCCTAGTATGTTAATGTACGTAAATCTATATTCCAAAAATGAGAGTATGGATGAAAAGTTCCTTTACAATTATGCGAATGTTAAAATGATTCCTGAAATAAACCGGATTAAAGGAATTGCTACATCTAACATTTTAGGAAGTAGAAAATACGCCATGCGGGTTTGGTTAAACCCAGATCGAATGAGAGCTTATGATGTTTCTGTTGATGAAGTCATGGAAGCAATGAAAGAGCAAAGTATTGTGGGGCGTCCTGGTCGATTAGGAAGAAGTTCCGGAATAGAAGCACAATCCTTAGAATACGTCCTTACTTACAAAGGGAGGTACAACGAGCCTGAACAGTATGAAAATATAATTATTAGGGCGAATCCCGATGGTGAAAGTTTACATTTAAAAGATATCGGTAGAGTAGAGTTGGGAAGCGAATTTTTCGACATATATTCTAATTTAGACGGACATCCTTCTGCGGCTATTGTACTAAAACAAAATTATGGGAGTAACGCAAGTGATGTAATCGATGAGGTGAAAGCCAAACTCGAAGATATGCGAGTCGACTTTCCGCCGGGAATGGATTATAAAATTAGTTACGATGTTTCTCAATTCTTAGATGCTTCAATCGAGCAAGTAGTTCATACTTTACGAGATGCTTTCTTTTTAGTAGCTATTGTAGTGTTCATTTTCTTGGGAGACTGGCGCTCTACTTTAATTCCTATTTTGGCTGTTCCAGTCTCATTAGTTGGTGCTTTTTTCGTTATTCAATTTTTTGGAATATCGATCAACCTAGTAACTTTATTCGCTTTAGTATTAGCTATTGGTATTGTGGTCGATGATGCGATTGTAGTGGTAGAAGCCGTCCACGCCAAGTTTGAGGAAGATCCGAAAATCTCTCCTTATAAAGCCGTTAAAAAAGTATTGGGTGAAATTAGTGGAGCAATTATCGCCATTACTATGGTAATGGTTTCCGTATTCTTACCAATCTCATTTATGTCAGGCCCTGTTGGTACATTCTACCGACAGTTTTCCATTACAATGGCAAGTGCAATTGTAATTTCAGCATTAATCGCACTTACCTTAACACCGGTTTTATGTGCAATGTTGCTAAAAAACCATCATGGAAAAGAGAAGAAAAAGAATATTCTTACCAAAGGACTTGATAAATTCAATTCAGGTTTCGATAAACTTACCGGAAAATATGTAGGAATTTTAAAAAGAATTGTAAGCAGAAGATGGTTAACATTTGCTATTCTATTAGCTTTTTGTGCAGGAATCTTTTTAGAAAATCAAATCTTACCTTCAGGTTTTATCCCCAGTGAAGATCAGGGAACCATTTATGCGATTATTCAAACACCACCAGGAGCAACCTTAGAACGTACCAATGAAGTTTCTATGCAACTTCAGAAAATTGCAGAAGAAGTTGAAGGAATAGAATCGGTTTCTTCCTTGGCGGGTTATGAAATTATGACTGAAGGTCGTGGTTCTAACGCCGGTACTTGTTTAATTAACCTAAAAAAATGGTCAGATCGAGAACATACCGTTACTGAAATCATGGAAGAGCTCGAAGAAAAATCTAAAAATTTAGGAGCGGTCGTCGAATTTTTCGAACCGCCGGCTATTCCAGGTTTCGGTTCTTCAGGTGGTTTCTCGTTACGCCTTTTAGATCAAAATACCGATACCGATTACCAAGAGTTCGATAAAATTAATCAAGAATTCATGGAAAATCTTGGTAAGCGAAAAGAGTTAAAAGGACTTTTCACCTTCTTTGCTGCAAATTATCCGCAATATGAATTAGAGTTCAACAATGAATTGGCGATGCAGAAAGGAGTTTCTATAGGAAAAGCAATGGAAAACCTGAATATTCTAATCGGAAGTACCTACGAACAAGGCTTCATTAAATTTAACCGCTTCTTTAAAGTTTACGTACAATCTGACCCTAAATTTAGAAGATTACCTTCTGATGTGTTAAACATGTATGTAAAAAATGAAGAGGGCGAAATGGTTCCATATTCAGCATTTATGAAGCTGAAAAAATTACAAGGACCAAACGAGGTTACTCGATTTAATATGTATAATTCGGCGGCAATTCGTGGGCTTCCTGCAAAAGGTTACACCACTGCAGATGCTATTGAAGCGATTCGTGAAGTGGCAAAAGAAACCTTACCGAAAAATTATGATATTGCTTGGGAAGGACTTTCGTATGATGAGTCTCATCGCGGTAATGAATCACTCTATATTTTCTTAATCGTTTTGGTGTTCGTTTATTTTGTACTTGCCGCACAATATGAAAGTTTCATTATTCCATTAACGGTAATTTTCTCACTTCCCGTAGGAGTTTTCGGCTCGTTTATGTTACTGAAATTAATGGGACTTCAAAATGATATTTACGCACAAATCGGACTCATAATGTTAGTTGGTCTTTTAGGTAAAAATGCGGTGTTAATTGTGGAATTTGCCGTTCTAAAGCACAGAGAAGGCTATACTATTTTAGAATCTGCCATTGAAGGTGCGAAAGTTCGTTTTAGACCAATTTTAATGACTTCTTTTGCTTTTATCGCCGGCTTAATTCCATTGATAGTTGCAACCGGAGCAGGAGCAATCGGAAACCGAACGCTAGGAGCTTCAGCTTTAGGCGGAATGCTTTTCGGAACCATTTTCGGTGTAATTATAGTTCCTGGTTTATACTACATTTTTGGTAGTCTGGCCGAAGGAAAATCATTAATAAAATATGAAGACGATAATCCGTTAACAGAAGATTTTGAATATGATAAATAGAAAAAAAATAATTAAAGGAATAGGAATTTTAGTTTTATTCCTATTGTTTAGTGCTTGTGGAGTTCCTTCATTGGTTCAGAAAAAAGCCAATACAAAACTTCCCGAGCAATATAAAACGTATCGCGATACCCTAAATTCAGCTAAAATTAAGTGGCAGAATTTCTTTACCGACCCTAATCTAAATCGGTTAATCGATACCGCTTTAGCAAATAACCAAGAATTGCATATTACCTTACAAGAATTGCAAATTGCTAAAAATGAGGTAAGAGCTCGGAAAGGTGAATATTTACCTTTTGTAGGATTAAATGCCGGAGCCGGTTTAGAAAAATCGGGTCAATATACTCGAAACGGAGCGGTTGAAGAAAATCTAGATATTAAAGAAGGAGAAGAAATGCCCGATCCTTTACCAGATTACATGGTCGGACTTTCAGCGAAATGGGAAATTGATATTTGGCATAAATTACGAAATGCTAAGAAATCTGCAGTAATGCATTATTTATCTACCGTAGAAGGGAAAAATTTTATGGTCACGAATTTAATTGCTGAAATTGCAAATTCTTATTATGAGTTGTTAGCTTTAGACAATCAATTAGAAATTGTTCATCAAAATATCGATATTCAAACCAATGCGCTTAAAATTGTTCGCTTACAAAAACAGTCAGCGAGAGTTACGGAATTAGCGGTTAGAAAATTTGAAGCAGAAGTTTTTCACACCAGAAGTCTTCAATATGAAATTCAACAGCAAATTGTTGAAACCGAAAATAGAATTAATTTTTTAGCAGGAAGATTTCCGCAGCACGTTGAGCGTGATTCAGAAAGTTTTAGTGATTTAATTCCTGACAATATTAGCGCGGGAATTCCTTCACAATTACTAGAAAATCGTCCCGATATTAAGCAAGCTGAACTAGAATTAGCCGCGGCAAAACTTGATATTAAAGTGGCGAAAGCTCGATTTTATCCTTCATTAGGTATTTCAGCAAATGTAGGATACCAAGCGTTTAATCCTTCTTATTTATTGAAAACGCCTCAATCATTAATTTATTCCTTAGCGGGAGATTTAACCGCGCCGCTTATTAACCGAAACGCGATTAAAGCGTCATATTACACCGCAAATGCAGCGCAAATTCAAGCGGTTTATCAATATGAGCGAACTATTTTAAACGCTTATATTGAAGTGGCAAATCAGGTTTCAAAAATTGATAATTTGGGAAAAAGTTTTGCTTTAAAGAAGCAAGAGGTTGAAGCGCTTACAGAATCGATAAACATTTCTAACGATTTGTTTAGATCTGCGAGAGCCGATTATATGGAAGTTTTGCTAACGCAACGTGATGCGTTAGAATCTAAATTTGAACTTGTTGAAACTAAAAAAGAACAAATGAGCGCGTTGGTAAATATGTACCAAGCACTCGGTGGCGGTTGGAATTAAGTTTCTGATTCATTAAAAAAGCCGATTTTGTTTTGTGCAGAATCGGCTTTTTTTGGTTTTATAATTAATACAGTAATTTAATCTCTTTCACTTCAAAAGATTGTAGTAGATCATCTTCAAATAGAACTTGAAGTTTTCCTTCTGAAGAAATATTTTTAATAATTCCCGGCTTGGTTGATTTGTCTGGAAATTCGAATGTAGAAGGTTTTTCTAAACGAAAAAGATAGGTTTTATAACGCTCAATAATTTCTGAAATTGCTCGTGAAATATTTTCCAAAACCTCTTTTTCTACTTCAGCTACAATAATTTTTAAAACATAATTAATATCATACTCAATTCCGGTTTTTCTTTTTAAGGAAGAAGCCTGTGGTAAATTTTCAAAATTTTGTTGATTCACATTTAGACCGATCCCGATAATACTAGCGTGAATGTGATTACCTTTCAAAATATTTTCGATTAATATGCCACAAATTTTTTTCCGCTCTGCCAATATGTCGTTTGGCCATTTTAATTTTAATTTCGGGATATTCAATTTATGTAAAGCTTTAATTACCGCAATTGCGGTTAATGCACTTACTTTAAATTGTTCATTTAGTGGTAGTTTTAAATTTGTCATTAAGATGCTAAAAGTAAGGTTTTTCCCTGCTTCCGTCTTCCAAGAAGAGCCCATTTGCCCTTTTCCTGCGGTTTGTTTATTGGCTACCACATAGCAATTTTCTAAGTTGGGATTGTCTCTGTATAAATTCCTTAAGAAGGTGTTGGTGGAATCGGTGGCAAGAACTTTGATACTACGCATGTAAGACAAATAATAATTGTACGAATATTGTTAGATAACAATGCAAAAAAAGACTAAAAAATAATAACTTTGCGGAAAATAAATAAAATTAATGGTAAAAAAAGAAAATAACACAGACGAACTCATTACACATATCCTGGGAGGAATTGAAGAAGTTAAAGGAAAAGATATTCAACTATTAGATTTAAGAGAAATTGAAAATACAGTTTGTGATTATTTTGTGATTTGTAGTGGTACTTCTAATACACAAGTCAATGCCATTGTAAACTCCATTCAAAAAACCGTTAGCAAATCTATTAAAGACAAGCCTTGGCACGTCGAAGGAACCGAAAATGCAGAATGGGTTCTTATAGATTATGTAAACGTGGTTGTTCATGTTTTTCAAAAACATATTCGAGAATTCTATGATATCGAGGGACTCTGGGGAGATGCAAAAACCACTACAATTCAAACCGATTACTAAATTTTAAGAAGAAATAATGGCTAAAGAGCAAAAAAATAAAAAACCAGAAAGCAAAAAACCTAAATTTAATTCCTATTGGATTTGGGCAGGAATCATCCTAATTTTCTTAGGCGTAAATTTTTTCGGTGGAAGTTTTAACGAACCTACAAAAACCACTCCGGCAAAATTTGAAGAATACCTTAAAAATGGCGACGTTAAGAAATTAGTTATCATAAACGATCAAAAAGCGAACGTTTACTTAACAGAAGAAGCCAAACAGAAAGACATTCATAAGAAAAAGAACGATCCTGGAATTTTACCTTCAGGAGAGTCACCAGCTTATACGTTTAATTTTGGAAGTCTAGAAAAATTTCAAACCGATATAGAAAAAATTGAAAAGGAATATAACGTTTCTGCCAATGTAACTTTCGAGCGTGAAAGCAATATGTGGGGAGAAATTTTACTTACTTTTCTACCGTTTCTTGTTATTTTCGGAATCTGGATTTTCATTATGCGAAGAATGAGCGGCGGTTCAGGTGGAGGTCCTGGCGGACAAATTTTCAACATTGGAAAATCTAAAGCAAAATTATTCGACCAGAATACAGATGTAAAAACATCCTTTAAAGATGTAGCCGGTTTAGAAGGTGCAAAAGAAGAAGTACAAGAAATTGTAGATTTCTTAAAGCAACCTGAAAAATATACTTCCTTAGGAGGGAAAATCCCAAAAGGAGCTTTATTAGTAGGACCTCCGGGAACAGGTAAAACGCTTTTAGCAAAAGCTGTTGCAGGAGAAGCAAAAGTTCCATTTTTCTCTTTATCGGGTTCAGATTTCGTAGAAATGTTTGTAGGAGTTGGTGCTTCACGTGTACGTGATTTATTTAAACAAGCAAAAGAAAAATCGCCTGCCATCATTTTTATTGATGAAATTGATGCGATCGGTAGAGCAAGAGGGAAAAATAATTTTTCAGGTTCTAATGACGAACGTGAAAATACTTTAAATCAGCTTTTAACTGAAATGGATGGTTTCGGAACCAATACAAATGTAATTGTATTAGCTGCTACCAACCGAGCGGATGTGTTGGATAAAGCCTTGATGAGAGCCGGACGTTTTGACCGACAGATTTATGTTGATCTTCCAGATGTTAGAGAACGTCAAGAAATTTTTGAAGTACACTTACGTCCACTTAAGAAAGTAGCCGAAGAGTTAGATACTGAATTTTTAGCGAAGCAAACCCCAGGATTCTCTGGAGCAGATATTGCCAATGTTTGTAATGAAGCCGCTTTAATTGCTGCTCGTAAAGGAAACAAGGCCGTTGGAAAACAAGATTTCTTAGATGCTGTAGATAGAATTGTAGGCGGTTTAGAAAAGAAAAATAAAATAATTACTCCAGAAGAGAAAAAAGCCATTGCCTTTCACGAAGCCGGTCACGCTACGGTAAGTTGGATGCTCGAACACGCAGCACCATTAGTAAAAGTTACTATCGTTCCGCGAGGGCAATCGTTAGGAGCTGCTTGGTATTTACCAGAAGAGCGACTTATTGTTCGTCCAGAACAAATGTTAGATGAAATGTGTGCAACAATGGGAGGGCGTGCTGCAGAAAAAGTGATTTTCAATAAAATTTCAACTGGAGCGTTAAGCGATTTAGAAAAAGTGACCAAACAAGCTAAAGCAATGGTTACTATTTATGGCTTAAATGAGAAAGTTGGTAATTTAACGTATTACGATTCAAGCGGGCAAAGTGAATATAATTTCACAAAACCTTATAGTGAAAAAACCTCTGAATTAATAGATAAAGAAATTTCTAATATTATTGAAACACAATACCAACGTGCAGTAGATTTATTATCGCATCACCGAGATAAATTAACTGAGTTGGCAGAAATCTTATTAGAAAAAGAAGTTATTTTTAAAGACGATTTACAAAGAATTTTTGGAGATCGTCCATTTGCGAAAAAAGGAGAGAATAATGTAAAGCTCAAAAAAGAGGAAGACCAAAAAGAATTTCCTATAAACGATTCGCAAAACCACACAGAAGAAAAAACAGAAAATAGCTCTACAAAAGAGTAAATACGGTAAAATATCCTTAAAAAATCTTGATTTAGCGTTAGGTTAAATCAAGATTTTTTATATTTGGGATGAATCAGATAAATTTTTTTATTACACCCCTAAAACGCCTATGAGTCTATTTAGAAAATTCTTAAGATCTGCCTCTAAATCAGACAAAAATAAAGATTCCAAAGATAAGGAACAGAGCAAATATATGCCAGAGCCAAAAATTCCTACCGATGAGAATTTTATGGTGAATTTTAAAAAAAATGGGGGTAAATTTTTATACTGTTCAGAAAAATCTGAAGTTCTTGAGATCTTTAACCAAATTTTGAACGAAAATAATTGGAATAGTGCAGAAGCGTGCTGTTTCGATGAAAGTTTAAAAGAAATGTTTCAGACTGACGATTTAAAGTTTTCAACAAATTCTGAAGGTGCATTTTTTCTTTCAACTTGTGAATATTTAATTGCGAATACCGGTGCTTTGTTGGTTTCTTCAAATCAAATTAAGGAGAAAAAATTACATGAACTTCCTCATGATTTTGTCATTTTAGCAGCAACAAGCCAGCTTATAGATACTATTGGTGAAGGGCTTAGAGGAATTAAAAATAAGAATAGAAATAAAATCCCTACCAATATTACAACCATTAAAACTTTCGAAAATAAAGAAGAGAGTGACTTTATGAGCTACGGAAGTACTACAAAAAACCTATATTTGTTGCTTTTGGAAGATTTATAATATGAAGGAATTTATTACGAGGGGTTTATCGGGTGCATTTTATGCGTTTTTATTAATTGCAACTGTCCTCGTTTCTGAATATACCTTTTGGGGTTTAATTTTTATCTTCGGAATTATAAGTCTTTACGAACTTCAGAAACTACTTCAGCTAAATAGCTACCTTTCGTACTTTATTTTTATAGGGTTTTTACTTTATTTTAGTGTATTTAAGTTGAATTATCACGCCTTAACGGCTTTACTTATTTTTACCATTTTCGTTAAAATCTTATTGCTGAAAGATTTAATGATCATTCATAAAATTCCGCTTTTTGAAGGAAAAAAATACCTTGTCGTAATTTTCTATCTAATTTCTTCGTTCATTTTCTTAACGCTTATTCCTTATTATGATGGTAATTACGAACCAGAACTTTTAATTGGTGCATTTATTTTAGTTTGGGTAAACGATAGTTTTGCCTATTTAGTGGGGAAAAATTTCGGTAGAAAAAAATTATTCGAACGCATTTCTCCAAAGAAAACAGTAGAGGGCTTTTTGGGTGGTTTGTTTTTTTCTTTGCTTTCTAGTTATGTAATTTATAATTATACCGCTATATTTGATTACAAAATTTGGCTAGGTCTTGCAGCGTTAATTAGTATTTTCGGAACGCTGGGCGATCTTATTCAATCGAAATTGAAACGCCAAGCA
Organism: Mesonia maritima; assembly: GCF_042433895.1. Classification (NCBI taxonomy): domain Bacteria; kingdom Pseudomonadati; phylum Bacteroidota; class Flavobacteriia; order Flavobacteriales; family Flavobacteriaceae; genus Mesonia; species Mesonia maritima. The sequence continues at coordinate 59,391 of NZ_JBHLUA010000004.1, forward strand.
AATGTAAAAGACAGCGGAAGATTAATGCCAGGTCACGGGGGTTTGTTAGATCGATTAGATAGCATTCTCTTTGCCGGGACTTTTATTTATGCTTATTTATTAATAGTACAAAATGTTTCATAAAGAAGGACATAAAATTATTGGATTTACACTATTAGCGTGTTTGCTAATAGACCTGTTAGCGTTTTATTTTATTGAAAAACTTTGGGTTTTTCAGTTAATTTTAACAGCTACCATTATCTTTTATATTCTCATACTTCAATTTTTTAGAAACCCTAAACGAAGTACAGTTGTCGATGAGAAAAATGTAGTTTCTCCGGTAGATGGAAAAGTTGTGGTAATTGAAGAGGTTTTTGAAAAAGAATATTTCAAAGATAAACGCCTACAAGTTTCCGTATTTATGTCGCCTATAAATGTCCATGTAACGCGACATCCTATTAGCGGAAAAGTTAAATACAGCAAATATCATCCTGGTAAATATTTAGTAGCTTGGCATCCTAAATCGAGTGAAGAAAATGAGCGAACTACCGTTGTGGTTGAAAATGATGTATTAGGAGAAGTACTTTATCGGCAAATTGCCGGCGCTATGGCAAAACGAATTGTAAATTACGCTAAAGAAGGAGAAGAAGTTATTCAAGGGAGCGATAGCGGTTTTATTAAATTTGGCTCGCGTGTAGATGTTTTACTTCCGTTAGATGCGAATATTAAGGTAAGTTTAGATCAAAAAGTAAAAGGCGGACTTACAATTATTGCGAATTCATAATTCTATGGAAAATCAAGATTTAGACCGTAATTTTGAAGAGGCTTTCGAAAGAGCCAGTAAAACCTCCTTGCGATTTCCTCCTGATATTATGCTTCATTTTTATGCCTATTACAAAAGAGCAACAGGCGATAATACGCCACATCAATTAGAAAATCTTGATGAAACCCAATTGGTAGGAGCTTTTAAAATGAACGCTCTTTTTCAAGTAAAACATTTATCGAAAAAGCAAGCTAAACAAAAATATATTGCTTTAGTAGATAAGCATATTCCTAGATAAAAAATAGTTTACATAACTTTCTCGTTTCCACCTTTTCAATTAAAAAAGGATTACTTTTAATCTTTGTAAAATTAAAATAACTAATAATGAAAGATGAAATTCTATTAGTTTCTATATTAATTTTATAAAGTTAAATACGTGTTATTTTGAAATTATTTAACATCCTTTCCACTTAAAAACAAGACCTTGAAAATAAAAAATGAAAACTAAAGTAGCTTTAATTACCGGAGCAAGTAGTGGAATAGGAAAAGCGATTGTTGAGAAATTAGCAGCGGAAAATTGCAAAATAATTCTTGCTAGTAGAGATATTGAAAAATTAAATAAAATTCAAAAAGAGTTAAAGGTTGAAAGTTTAGCGGTTAAGATGGATGTGACCGATTCAGATTCAGTAGCAAATGCATTTCAAAAAATCAAAGAAAAATTTTCAACCATCGATATTTTAGTAAATTGTGCAGGAGTAATGCCACTCAGTTATTTAAAAAATCGTCATATCGAAGAATGGATGCAAACAATTGATGTAAATGTAAAAGGTACTCTGCGCTGTATTTACGAAGTTTTACCCGATATGAAATCTCAAAAAAATGGACATATTATAAATATTGCTTCGGTAGATGGAAAGGAAATTTTTGAAGGCGGCGCAATTTACGGAGCTTCAAAAGCTGCGGTTATTGAACTTTCAAAAGCGATGCGAATGGAACTTTCTCCTGAATTTAATATTCGCGTCACTTCTATAGAACCGGGAACAGTAGATACCGATTTACGCGAAGATATTACCGACAAAGAATTATTAGAAGATAAAGATTACGGCGGCGATGAAGCGAAACTTAAACCTGAGCATATTGCGAATGCGGTATACTACGCAATTTCGCAACCTGAAGAAGTTAATGTAAACGAGTTGCTTATAAAACCTACCGGAAAATCATAAACTGGAAATGCATAAAAAAAAGCTGTCTAAACCTAGGTTTAGACAGCTTTTTTCATTTATAAATTACCAAGATTTTCACTTAGTGTATTTATAAATTTCTTTAAAGGAGATTTTATCATCATAGCCATCATACTATTAAATTCGCCATCAAAAAGTAATTGTACTTGACTTGAATTTTCATCCAAAGCTTTAATATCGGCTTTAAGTGTAAACGATAATTTATCACTTTTTGCGCCTAGAATTACTAAATCATTCGGGTTTTTCTCTTGAATTTCAAGCGCAATTTCCGGCATTCCTTTCAGCTGAAATAAAAAACTATCCTTATCTAAAATTTCAAATTTCTGAATACTCTCGGGCATTATTTTTTCGTAATTGCTTACTTCTGTTAAAAAATCAAATGTTTCTTTTTGACTTTTATTTACAGTACTTACGTTGCTTTCTAAATGCATAATTTTTTATTTAGGAGACCAATTAGCTGGGTCGGTTCTCCATTTTTTTAAGGTTTCTACTTCTTCTTTTTTTAAGTAATTCGTTTTATAGGCTTGATCTACCAAATGATTATAATTACTTAAAACATTCACTTTTATATTTTCTTTTTCAAAATTTTCTTTCGAAATATCGAAGCCATAAGAAAATATAGCTAACATTCCTTTTACATTTGCTCCGGCTTCTTTCAAAGCTTTTACTGCGTTTAAACTGCTCTTTCCGGTACTAATTAAATCTTCAACAACCACTACATTTTTTCCGGATTCTAGATGACCTTCAACTTGGTTTTGTCTCCCGTGTTTTTTAGGTTCTGGGCGAACATACACAAATGGTAAACCTAAATATTCGGCAACTAACATTCCAATTCCAATGGCTCCGGTAGCAACGCCGGCAATAACATCAGGTCTTCCGTATTCTTTTTCAAGTTGTTTTGCCATGTTTTCTCGAATAAAATTTCGAATGGGCGGGTAAGACAGAACAATTCGGTTGTCACAATAGATTGGAGATTTCCAACCGCTTGCCCAAATAAAAGGTTCTTGTGCATTTAATTTTATTGCCTTAATTTGCAACAGCAATTCAGCAGTTTTTTTCGCTGTTTCTTTATTTAAAATCATACTTGCAAATGTATAAAGTTTTTGTAAATGATATTCCTATAATTCTTTCAACAAAGAAGCATATTGGTGACCAATATACATCAATTCCTATAAAAAAGGCAAAGATAAAAAGGATAATCAAACAAGTAATAAAAGGCGACTTGTTTTATGTGAACCTTTATCACAAAAAAGAGGAGAAGCTTTTAAAACACCTAAAAAAGAAGCTAAAAACGATTGTAGCCGGTGGCGGAATGGTTTTTAACGAGAAAGGCGAAATTTTATTTATTTACCGAAATAACCGTTGGGATTTACCTAAAGGAAAAGCTGAAAAAAACGAGAATATTCAAGAAACCTCCATTCGTGAAGTAGAAGAAGAAACGGGTGTAGAAAACATAGAAATCACAAAATTTTTACAAACCACCTATCATATTTTAAAGCGAAACGGAAAATTTAAATTGAAAGAAACTTTTTGGTTTGAAATGAAAACTGATTATGCCGGCGAATTAATTCCGCAGGAACAAGAAGGAATTACAAAAGTGGAATGGCGAAATTTTGAAAAATCGCAAAAAGCACTTAAAAAATCTTACGAAAATATTAAGTTGCTTTTTCCGAAAGAATATTTAATTCAGCATCCTAAAAATCGGGTATTGTAAATGCGCATCTTCATAATACGAAGTTTGCTTGTGAATCCAATCTAATTGCGCGTACCAATTATTTCTGAAATCTCGGTTTTCTTTTTTCTTGGTTTCAAACCTGTGTTTTAATTCAGGATTTTCCTGTAAAAGATTCCACGCTAAATCTTCAAAAACGTAGGGCGAAAAATGTTCTTTTTGCTGAAGAATAGTATCAAAGAAATTCCAGTTAAAAAACGAATCGACTGCCATCGGTTCTAAAGTTTCCAATAAATAGCGAATTCCAAGTTGATTTGTAGCAACAATAAAATCTCCTTTTCTAAATTTCACTTTTTTAGTTGAAGCAAAAACTTTTGTCGCAAAATGCGGATAATGACCTTCGTAAGCATTTTCGCGCGTTTGGTAATCTTCAATTCTATAACTTTCAATTTCCATAATAGAATCTTTTTCGAGCGCGGTCATTTCAATTTGATTCAGTTTTAATAAATCGATCACTTTCCACCAACCTTGCGGAATTATATAAGCCTTTGGAATGTTAACCGTATCGCTAGGTTTAAAAGAATTATAATATTTTATGTCTTTTGTATAAGGTTTATTTCGATCATATTTTAACCGATCTTTTCCAGTGATTTTACTTTTAATTCTTTCGGCTTCATAACCTTTAAAAGCAAGTGTTGAAGTTTGAGAGCTATCTACTTCATAGTTTAAATAATATTCTTTTTTCTGTTGAAAAATACTATCGGCTTCCTTCTTTAAATTTTTAATTTTTGTGCCGTCGTTTTCTAAAATTTTAATTGCCGAAAGCATTAATTCATACGTTCCTTTTACGCGTTCTTTATAAGGTTTTAGCATATGCGTTTCTACCATCATTCCTGGTGTATTCCAAAGCGAAACATAACCTGTAGAATAACGCGGATGATCTAAAAATTGCGAAAAACCAACTTCCGGACTTTCATTAAATACATTTACATAGGGTGTAATTGACCAATCTTTTTTAGTCAGACTATCTTCTAATTTTACCCGAAAATCTTCTTCTAAGTAATTTCCTAATTTCCCTGATAATTTATTGTGCTGCGTAAAAAGATGCGTTAAGGTGTATTGATAATCGGCGCCATTACTGACGTGATTATCAATAAAAAAATCGGGTTTTAACTGATGAAATATTTCCGCGAAAGCGCGTGTATTTTTGGTGTCGGTTTTTATAAAATCGCGATTGAGATCATAATTTTGAGCATTGCCGCGAAAACCATATGATTTTGGTCCGTTTTGATTGGTTCTTGAATGGAAATTTCGGTTTAAAGCACCCCCAATATTATACACCGGAATTGCAGCAATAACCGTATTTTTAGGAAGCTGAATAAAATCTTGTGCAAAATCCCTGAGCATTAACATGGTAGCATCAATACCGTCACTTTCCCCAGGATGAATTCCGTTATTTATAAAGAGAATATTTTTATCTTTTTGTAAATCTTCAAAATCAAAATCTTTATCAGGATTGTAAATCACTAAATGTAAGGGTTCGCCACTATCCGTTTCCCCGTATTCTTCCATAGAAACAGAGGTAAATGCATCGTCTAAATCTTCATAAAATTTTATAATTTCAGGATAGGTTGCCGTTTCTTTTCCTTCAGATTTTTCAAAACGTGTTGTAAAATCGTATTCTTTTACGAGACGATATTTTGAAAAATCACAACTTGCTAAACTTGCAATAAGAAAAAATAAAAGGACTTTTTTCATAAAATAAAAATTCAAGTATCCAAAAGTAAAGAAATCTAATGGCTTGCCATAATTGTTCGTAAACTTTAGTGGGGATTTTGCTTTGTTAAAATACTATTAATTTAGAAAATTTAAATAAGCCTCCTCTTATTAATCGCTTACTTTAGTGAAAAATGAATTTTTATGAAAAGAAATTATCTTTATTTCGGCTTATTTTTCAGCCTTGTTTTGTTGATTGGGAGTTGTAAAAATAACCGAAAAGTAACCGAACAGGAAAAAGAAGAAATTCAACAAGATAGTACTTCAACTACCGTAGAAACTGCTGTGGGGGAATTAACGCTTCCGCCTCCATTCAGTACAAAATCTGTACGAAAAACAAGTGAGATTGTTAACTGGAAAGCAAATGAGAAGCCTAGTGCGCCGGCTGGTTTTAAAGTTGAACGTTTTGCAGATAATTTAAAACATCCACGAAGAACCTATGTGGCTGAAAATGGCGATTATTTTGTAGTTGAAAGTGATGATGCTCGAAGTAGCGCCAATCAAATAACCTTATTACGCGATAGTAACAAGGATGGTAAAGTTGATGAGCGTTTTTTATTTTTAGAAGATTTAAATCAGCCTTACGGAATGCTAATCCTCAACAATTATTTCTACGTTGCTAATGTTGATGGTTTAGTGCGTTATCCGTATAAAAAAGGACAAACAAAAATCGATGCAAAACCTGAAAAAATCTTAGCATTACCAGCCGGCGGTTACAATCATCATTGGACGCGAAATATCATCAGCAATAAAGAGCAAACTAAAATATACATTACAGTGGGTTCTTCCAGTAATGTTGGCGAACACGGAATGGAAAAAGAAAAAAGAAGAGCCGGGATTTTAGAAATTAATCCTGATGGAACTGGTGAAAAAATTTATGCTTCCGGCTTAAGGAATCCTGTCGGGATGGATTGGAATCCGGTAACGGGTGAATTATGGACCGCTGTAAACGAACGCGATAAATTAGGCGATAATTTAGTGCCAGATTATGCCACGAGCGTTAAAGAAGGCGGTTGGTATGGTTGGCCGTATTCGTATTACGGGCAAATTAAGGATCCACGCTGGAAAGACGATCCGCATCCAGAAATGGTTGAAAAAGCAATTATTCCTGATGTTCCCTTAGGTGCGCACACCGCTTCACTCGGATTCCAATTTTATACTGGCAATAAATTTCCTGCAAAATATAAAAACGGTGCTTTTGTTGGTCAACACGGTTCGTGGAATCGTTCAATTTTAAGTGGATATAAAGTGGTTTTTATTCCTTTTAAAAACGGAAAACCACAACAACCCGAAGATTTTCTAACCGGTTTTATTCAAAATGAAGAAGAATCTTTAGTTCACGGTCGTCCGGTTGGCGTGGCACAAGCGTTAGATGGTTCACTTTTAGTGAATGATGATGACGGCGGAATTATTTGGAGAGTAACCGCAAATCAACAATAAGTTTATTTTTCAATTGAAAAAAACAAGCATAAGAATTTTGTTGTGTTTTTTCGGAATAATTTCTGCGAAAGCACAACAAAATACTACAAAAAAAGATAGCACTTCCTTAGAAAAAGTATTGATTCAATCGACTTCTATTGAAGAAGAAATGCAATCGATTCCGGCGGCGGTAAATTATTTAGATTCCGAAGAATTAACACGAACGTCAGCTACTTTATTAACCGAATCGTTTAACCGAAAACCTGGGGTTTTTACCCAAGAAGGCGCTCTAAATACCAACCGAATTTCCATTCGTGGAATTGGCGCGCGAGCACAATACGGTACCAATCGTGTAAAAGCATACTTTAATGAAATCCCAATAAGTTCTGGGGACGGACAAACGGTTATAAATGATATTGCACCAGAAAGCATCGATCATGTTGAAATTATAAAAGGACCAAATTCCAGTATTTACGGTTCCGGTTTAGGAGGTGTTATAAATTTATATGCCAAAAAACCGAGATATAACGAAAGCTTTGCGGAAGTTTCTTCTACCTTCGGGAGTTATCAATTAGTAAATAATTCGGTGAATACCGGTTTTAGTTCTGCTTCAGGAAATATTTTCGCAAATTATACGCATATAGAGCAAGATGGTTATCGAGAAAATTCCGCTTACGATCGAAAATCCCTCACCTTAAATGGAAATCTATATGCTTCAACTAAATCTACTTTGTCTTTTATTGGGAATTTCACGCGCTTAAAAGCTTTTATTCCGAGTTCGATTAGTGAAACAGATTTTAATGAAAACCCCAGTCAAGCTGCATTTACTTGGAAACAGGCAAAAGGATTTGAATCCTATGATAAAGTTTTATTTGGTATGTCGTATTCTTATCAATTTTCTGAAAACTTCAAAAATTCGACCAGCATTTTCATCAACTATAAAGATGCTTATGAACCGCGACCTTTTGATATTTTAAAAGAAGAAAGTTATAATTTGGGTGTACGAACGCGTTTTAATTTTACTACTGAAATTTTTAAACTTCCGCTAAAAACGAGTTTTGGGGCTGAAATTTTAAATGAAAATTACAGCGGGAGCAATTTCGAAAATTTATATGAAGATTTTCCGGGTGAAGGAAGCGTTCGCGGAAATACAATTGCTTATGCCGATCAAAATCGAAATTATTACAATTTTTTTGGGCAAGTAAATTTATCGCTTTCCAAACGATGGAAAATAGAAGCAGGAATTAATATCAATCAAACGGATTATGAAATAACTGATTTATTTGCGGAAGATGAAATCGATCAATCGGGAAACTATCAATTTAATACCGAATGGTCACCACGAATCGCGGCACTTTATAAAATTTCTTCTACTAAAAATTTGTATGCTAGCATTAGCAAAGGCTTTTCCATTCCCACGGTAGATGAAACCTTAACTCCAGAAGGAAGAATTAATACCACATTAAATCCCGAAACCGGTTGGAATTATGAAATCGGTTTTAAAGGAACCTGGTTTAAAAATTTATATACAGAAATTTCCTTGTACACGATTCAAGTATCCGATTTGTTGGTGGCGCGGCGTGTTGCTGAAGATCGGTATGTGGGAATTAATGCCGGAAAAACCGATCACAACGGATTAGAAATTTTGCTGAATTATAATGTAGAACTCTCTGATTTTATTCGGCTGAAACCTTACTTTTCTGCGAGTTTTAATGAATATTCATTTGATGAATTTACCGATCAAGGAAACAATTACAGCGGAAATGAACTTACCGGCGTTCCTGATAAAAAAATAAATCTTGGATTAGATGTGCAAACGAAAAACGGATTTTCATTCTATAGCAATGCCTTATTTGTTTCCGAAATACCGTTGAACGATGAGAATTCAAAATACAGTGATGCTTATCAATTAGTTAATTTAAAAGCAGCTTATGAATTAAAAGCAATCGATTTTTTAAGGATTAACTTTCAAGCCGGAATAAATAATGTGTTTAATGAACAGTATGCAGTAAGCATTTTACCGAATGCCATTGGCTTTGGCAACAGCGAACCACGTTATTATTACCCGGGAAATCCAAGAAATTATTATGGTGGTGTAGGAGTGAAGTTTTTGTTTTAACTCACTTTCAAGAAAAAATAATTTCTAAAATTTTATATTCAATTTAAATATATATTTGCAGCAGTATTTTTTCTGGAAGATACTATTCATTAATTAACTTATAAAATAACATAAACCTCATTATATCAATTTACTAAAGAGGTTTTTTGAAACTTTACTATGAAAAAAATGTTTTATTTGTTACTGATTTTATCTTTTTCAGTAAATGCACAAAAAGAATATACCTACAATTTTAAAAATTCAGATTCTTTAGAGGCATATATTGAAAGGTATGAACTTCCATTTCAGGAAGAAGATATTTATATTACTAAAGATTTTGAAAATAGTTTTAAGCCTTATTCTGAATCTAAATTTCTTAGTTCGCCTATAATTTATGTGTTTAATGCGGAAGGGAAGTTTTTAGAAAGTATAAACAATATAACTTCAGAAAAGAAATTGGCGAATTTTAAAAAAATTAGAAAGAGACCTGAGAAAAATGAGCCTAACTTAGATTTTTGGACTTCTAAAATTGTACATTACAAAACAGGAAAAGATTACGATGATCCCAAAAAGTACGATTATACATTTGTAGTTAATTGGGATTTGACTGAAAGTGAACAAACAGCACAAGTCATTGAAATATGGAGCGAATGGTATAATGTGCTTATGCGACAAAAAGCAAAAGGAGAAAATATTCAAATAATCTTGTTTAATATAGATTTACAAGAACGTTGGGAGCTTTCGTCTCATATGCGAAGATTTGTTCTAGAAAATGTAAATAGAAGTTGGGGAGAGTAAATTATAAAGGATGAGGTATTTAGTTATTATTAGTTTTTTCTTGGCTTCTTGTTTTTCTATAACTGCTCAAGAGACAAAATTTAAAACTAATATTCAGCTTATCGAGCTTGAAGAATTAAAAAAAGAAATTTTAGAAAGTGAAAAAGAATATAAAATAGCCTTTATTTTTGATCAATTTTGTCCGGCAAGTAGAGATATTTTTCCTGATTTAGATGAATTGTATAAAAATTCAACTCAAAAAAACTTCAAATTATTTTTAGTAACCAAGACCAAAGAAAAGAACAAGGAAGAGTTAGAAGATCATCTTTTTTATTATGGTTATGAAGAACCTTTTTATATTCTAAAAGATAAGCCTTTGTTTGGTTTCTTAAAAAAGACGATTCAAGGTATTTGTGAAAGTTGTGATTATAAAGAAATGGGATATTCAGATTTTATTGTATTTAATGAAAATAATGAAGTTGTAGCGCAAACTAATTACAGCCAAACTAAAGAAGAGCATATTTCAATTTTGAAAAAGTATATGCAATAATTTTTTATTGGTAAATAGAAGTGGCACGTCACCCTGAATTTATTTCAGGGTCTCATCCAGATTATTGAGAATAGTGTTGATGCGATGCTAAAATCGAAAATTCAACGAAGTTAAACAAGTTCAGCAAGACGTATTTTACTAACTACTAACTATATTAAACCCTAACCGCATCAGGAACTAACATGGTGTAATCGCCATTATTGCGTATAACATCACGAACAATAGAAGAGGAGATATAGCTTTTTCCGCTAGAAGTTAATAAGAAAATCGTTTCAATTTGCTCTAATTTTCGGTTGGTGTGTGCAATGGCTTTTTCAAATCCAAAATCAGCCGGATTACGTAAACCGCGCAAAATAAATTCGGCTTTCTCTTTTTTACAAAAATCGACTGTCAACCCTTGATAAGTTTTAATTTTTATTTTGGGTTCGTTGGCAAAGGTGGCTTCTAAAAATTCTTTCCGCTGTTCTAGCGAAAACATATACTTTTTATCGGCATTTACGCCAATGGCGAGGATAATTTCATCAAATAATTTTAATCCGCGTTCAATAATATCGTAATGACCTAAAGTTATCGGATCAAAAGACCCCGGAAAAACAGCTCTTTTCATAATCGGTTAATTTTTCAAAAGTGAAGATAAGTAAAACTGAAGACTTAACGATCCTTCAATGCGGCTTCAATAACATTGCTAAACAAATCTTTTAACGTGATTCCGGCAGCTTTTGCTTGTTGCGGCAGAATACTCGCTTCGCTTAAACCGGGACACGTATTAATTTCCACAAAATGCGGTTCATTGTTATAAAAAATAAATTCGGCTCTTGTAAGTCCTTTTAACTTTAAAATTTTAAAAATGCGCTTTGCTTGTTCTTGAACGCTACGGGTATCTTTTTCAGAAATATTTGCCGGCGTTATTTCTTGCGATTGCCCTAAATATTTAGCCTCGTAATCAAAAAATTCATTTTCAGAAATAATTTCGGTTACCGGAAGTGCGACTATTTCATTGTTATATTCAATTACACCAACGGAAACTTCGGTTCCATCGAGAAATGATTCTATAATAACCTCTTCATCTTCTTGAAAGGAAAAATGAATTGCTTCCATTAAATCTTCTTTCCGCTTTACTTTAGAAACGCCAAAACTACTTCCCGCTTTATTGGCTTTTACAAAACAAGGTAAACCAACGCGATCAATAATTTCATCTTCTAAAATTTCATCACCTTTATTCAGAAAATAATTTGTCGCGGTTTTTATTCCGTAGGCTTTTAAAATACTAATGCAATCGCGTTTATTAAATGTGAGCGCAGCTTGGTAATAATCGCAAGCGGTTTGCGGAATATTCAGCATTTCTAAATATCCTTGAAAAATACCATCTTCGCCTGGCGTTCCGTGAATAATATTAAAAACACAATCAAAAATTATTTTTTCTCCATTTATAGTAATTGAAAAATCGGCTTTATCGATTGGATGTTTTTGTTCATCATCGGTTACCACAAACCAACCTTCTTCTAAAATATGAGCGCGATAAGCTTCGTAAATAGTTGTATCGATTTGCTTATAAACCAGATTTCCGCTATTCAATGAAATTTTATATTCATTTGAATAACCGCCCATTGCGATGGCAATTTTTTTCTTCATACTAAATAAATTAAGCGAAAAGACGTTTTTAAATTATCACTTTACTAATTTCGAACAAAAATACGGGTGTTTTTATATCTTTGCGCAATAATCTTCGATAATAATGAGCTTTTTTAAATTCATTTTCAGTAAAAAATTTTTACTTCAATTAGTAATTGCCGCTTTGGTAGTCGTGATATTGGGGTTTTTAAGTGCACAGTGGTTAAATTATACCACAAACCATGACCAACGTATAAAAGTTCCAGATTTATCTCGATTGAGTTTAGACGTGGTCGATAAAAAACTTGAGGAAATGAATTTACGCCGAGAAATTCTAGATTCTGCAAATTACAATCCCGATTATCCAAGATACGCAGTGATTGAACAAGTTCCTGCTGCCGGAAAACAAGTAAAAGAAAATCGAAAAATATATTTAACGCTGAATCCTTCAGGTTATGCAAAAGTTGAAGTTCCAAAATTACTCGGTAGAACTAAACGTCAGGTAATTCCTACTTTACGTTCGCTAGGTTTTGAAATTGGCGATATTACCTATAAACCCGATATCGGAAAAGACGTAGTGCTTGAAATGCGAGCAAAAGGAAAAACAATTAAGGCTGGCGATAAGTTAATGAAAACAACAGTTATTAATTTAGTATTAGGAGACGGAACCCGAAATTATAATAGTGAAGAATAACATGCAGAAAGAAGAAGATTTTAATGAAGGAAGTGACGAGCTTTACGAGCATTATAGTTTCATAGCTTCAAAAGGGCAAGATCCTTTACGCGTCGATAAATTTTTAATGAATTTTGTTGAAAATGCTACGCGGAATAAAATTCAGCAAGCCGCAAAAAACGGAAATGTTTACGTCAACGGAGAAACTGTAAAGCAAAATTACAAAGTAAAAGCTGGCGATGAGGTAAAAGTACTTTTTGAACATCCGCCTTATGAGTTTTTATTAACTCCCGAAGATATTCCCTTAGATATTGTTTATGAAGACGATACCCTTTTGGTGGTAAATAAATCTGCGGGAATGGTAGTGCATCCCGGGCACGGAAATTACTCCGGAACACTTATAAATGCTTTGGTTTATCATTTTGAAAATTTGCCAAATAACAGTAGCGATAGACCTGGTTTGGTTCATAGAATCGATAAAGAAACAAGCGGATTGTTGGTGGTGGCAAAAACTGAAGATGCGATGGCGCATCTTTCAAAACAGTTTTTCAATAAAACCAGCGAACGTGAATATGTAGCTTTAGTTTGGGGAAATGTTGAAGATGAAGAAGGAAAAATAGAAGGAAATATTGGTCGTCATCCTAAAAATCGCCTGCAAAATACAGTTTATGAAGGTGATGAAGCCGAGAATGGAAAACCAGCTGTAACTCATTTTAAAGTTTTAGAGCGTTTTGGTTACATTACTATGGTTTCTTGCAAATTAGAAACCGGAAGAACACATCAAATTCGTGTTCATATGAAACATATCGGTCACACACTTTTTAACGACGAACGTTACGGCGGCGATAAAATTCTAAAAGGAACCTCATTTACCAAATACAAACAATTTGTCGATAATTGTTTTAAAGTTTTACCGCGCCAGGCTTTACACGCCAAAACATTAGGATTTGAGCATCCAAAAACAGGCGATTGGTTACGTTTCGATTCTGAAATTCCTGATGATATGCAGCAATGCATCGAAAAATGGAGAAATTACGCTAAAAATCAGAAAGAAGTTTTATAGGGCAATCCCTTCAAACTAGCGTTTTCAGGTCGGGCTATCCGCTATATCTTTTTTTTGCCATTTATAAAAGCAAAAAAAGGATGCCGCTGCTATCCCTATTGCAAACGCATAAATTCAAAAGCAGGTAATATAATTGCGGAGAAGAATTAAAAAACTGTCATTTTTCTTCAATAAATTCTATTTTTACAGTGAACTTAAAATTCCATTAGATGAAAATTGTAGTTTCGCCGGCAAAATCATTAGATCAAGAAAGCAAAATACCAACACAACGTGGAACGCAGCCACAATTTTTAGAAGAAGCAATAAAGATAAATCGTAAACTTTCACGCTTCAGTAAAAAAGAGATTGCCGATTTAATGAATATTAGCGATAAATTGGCAGATTTAAATTATACGCGATACCAAGATTTTGAAGAAGAACATAATAAGCAAAATTCCCGCCCGGCGATGTATCTCTTCGCTGGTGATGTTTATACGGGTTTAAGTGCGTATTCGTTACCGACCGAAAAATTAGATTTAATGCAGAATAGTTTACGAATTTTATCGGGAATGTATGGCGTTTTGCGTCCGCTAGATTTAATTCAGCCTTACCGATTAGAAATGGGAACAAAACTAAGTTTAGGCAAAGAAAATGATCTGTATGAATTTTGGAAAGAGAAAATCACAAAATCATTAAACGAAGAGTTAGAAGATGGTGAACTTTTTATAAATTTAGCTAGTAACGAATATTTTAAAGCAGTAAATGCCAATAAATTAAAAGCGAAAATTATTTCCCCTGTTTTTAAAGATTTCAAAAATGGCAAACTAAAAATCATCAGTTTTTACGCAAAGAAAGCACGTGGTTCCATGGCGCGCTACATTGTCGATACTAACGCACAAACCTTAAACGATCTTAAAGGTTTTAATTATGATGATTATCAATTCAGTGAAAAATATACCGAAAATGAAAACGAACCGGTTTTTATTCGTTAATTTATTATAATTTTTATGGAGCTTAACAGATATATTGATCACACTTTATTAAAAAGTACAGCTACCGTTAGCGATATTGAAATATTATGTGAAGAGGCGATAAAATATCAATTTATTGGCGTTTGTATTCACGGTAGTTATTTAAAATTAGCCAAAAGTATTTTAAAAGATTCTGATGTAAAACTTGTTGCGGTTACAGATTTTCCATTAGGAATGGCTCAACCCAAAGCAAAATTAGAAGAAACGGTAATTAATTTGCAAGCCGGCGCCGATGAAATCGATACGGTTCTTAATTTAGGATTACTTAAAAGTAAAAACTACAAAGCTATAGAAGAAGAGTTGACTTCCATTAAAACAACGATGGGAGAAAAAATCTTAAAAGTTATTATTGAAACTTGTTATTTAACGACTGAAGAAAAACGTGTTGCTTGTCGGCTATTAATAAATTCTGGCGTAGATTTTATAAAAACGTCTACCGGTTTTGGTTCTGGCGGCGCAACTATTGAAGATGTAAAATTTATAAAAGAAGAAGTCGGTAATTCAGCTAAAATAAAAGCTTCCGGCGGAATTAGAGATGTTCATACGGCACAGAATTTTATTGCATCCGGAGCCGATAGAATTGGAACCAGCTCTGCGGTTTCAATGATGAAAGCACTTAAAAATCAGTAATATTAAAATTCTTCACAATGTTCTGACGGTGTATAAACGCCGGCTGCTTGTTGATAAACTAAGGTTGCTCCTAGGTGACCCACATAAAAAAGACAAGATGTTCCACCTAAAAGAAGTAAAATTAAAAGATAATTTATCCACTTTTTTAAGGAAGCTAAAACTTTAAAATGTATAAAAAGATCTATTACACTTGCGGCGGTAAATAACCAAGCCGTGGTAAATGCAAAATTTTCGTGATCTTTTAAAACGGTTGGGTCGCAAAGTTTTCTAGAAACAATTCCATCGGCTAAATTACCGGTGTAAATTGCAATCCACGCGCTTATTGTTCCGGCGATTAATAAAATGCTTCCACCTAATTTAAAGGTTTCTTTGGTTGAAAAAAGTGAGATGCTTTTAAAAAGGAAAGCAAAAAGTAATAAAACAATTGGAAAATGAACGGACAACGGATGAAAAGTCGTTGTCCGCCAAAAATCTGGTAATGTTTCCATACAGGATTATTCCATAATTTTTACTGAAATAGGATCTAATCTATTTCCTGTTTTTTCAACTTTTACTTCAACTTGTTGGTTTTCTTTCAGCATAGAAAAATCAACTGGTTTGCCGTCTTTTGTTAACGTAGTTTCATCGGTAAAGTAAAGTTCAAGGATTTTATCGTCTGCTGTGGTAACGTAAATTTCAGTTTTTTCAGCTTCCACTTCTTTAATTTTTCCTTGGTAAGTTCCCGATTCTACCACGTCAGTTTTTTCGCCACAAGCTACAATCATTAAAAATGAAAAAGCTACGGTAATCATTTTAAGTAATTTCATAAAAATATGTTTTTAAGTTAATTTCAAATATAATAAACATCAAAAAGCTATCTGTTTTTTTCGTTTAATAAAGTGGTTTTCTTTTTTATTATTTTCAGAATTATATAGCTAATTCCGGTTAATAAACACATTGCGATTAAAAAATAATTATAATCGGTTTCATTTTCAATGAGTTCTCCTGAAAAATCAAAGATGAAGAAAATTAAAAATAAGGCAAACAATCCGTTTTTCTCTTTTTTCAAAACTTTTTTCCAACTAAAAGGAAGATTAGATTTTCTGAAATTTCTAAAATTTGGTACAAATGCCGGAACATTTTCTGCCCATTTTGCATAATGGTTTCCAAATTTTCTTCTTAAAAATTGTTCTTCAGCATACATAATTCGTTCATAATAAATCCAATAAAAAAGACAAAAAGCAACGATAAACCATAAATTTCCGGTAAGCATTGCGGGACCAACCCACATTAAAAAATTACCAACGTACAGAGGATGTCGAACTATTGAATACATTCCTGACGTATTTAACGTATCGGCAACTTGACCTTGTGTAGTATTTCTTCCTGAAGTGTTTTTAGGTGTATGACCAACTGTATAAACTCTTATAAATAAACCTAATAGACTTAAAAATAAACAAGCCATTTCATAATAAATTTCATAAGGAGTTTCTTCTAAAAAGAAAGTTTCTGGATAAATTTCTGTTCTTAAATAAAGCGTTGTTCCGATGAATAAAATTACCAGTGGAAGAAAACTTCTATATTTAAAAAGCCAAATACCTTGTTGCTCTAATTCTTCTTGTAATGCCATTTTTAAAAATTTTTAATTTAATATAAATTTAAACCCGCCGGAAATTATGGAAGCCGTTAATCCAGTATTACGCTCGTAATAATGATATTTTAAATCGATGGATTTTAAACCATAACTCCAAATTTTAAAACTGGTAAAAATATCGGTATAAGTCACACCAAAGCCGTATTGATTAGCATTGAAATTAGATAAATCGTAATCTGAAGTATAAAATTTTTCTGTTGAAAGATGCTTTTCATACGGAGCAAAATAATCTGCTGCTGTTTGTGAATAATACCGATACGAAGGATAAAGAGTAAATTTCTCAGATATTTTTATAGGAATTTCCAGACTTGCGGTGTGCGAATTAATTCCCCAATCATCAAAATAATAGCGGTAATATGTGCGAAGTACAAAAGTTTCATTTAGGTAATAATTTAACCTTCCACCTAGGGCAACTTTAAATCGCGTATCGGGTAATTGTTCAATCGCGTCGGCAAGTTGAAAATTTTCAATATAAGAATTTTCAACGTCAGAAAAATATACCCGTTGAAATGGTGTAGAAAGTAAACCTTGTTGTTGAACAACATCTAGCATTAAATTCCCTTGCATTCTTTTTGATAAAATCTGAACGAAACTTAATCCAACCGAATAAGAATTTCGCGTTTCATCTTGAAATTCAGCAAAACGCGGCGCATAATTTTGATTTCCCGTAATTGTGTTCGATTGAAATAATCTATTATTTAATCCATTTCCGTTTTCAGCAAAAGGACGCAATTCTATAGGGTAAATTGAATTCCACTTGTCTAAATAAACATTGGCTTTTAAACTGATTTCAGTATTTTTTTCGTTGAATAATCGTGTGTAACTTCCACCAAAACCTAGCGAAAAATAATCGTATTCCGTAGAGACCGAAACTTTGGCGTTCCAAATTTTATTTCTATCGTCTGAGCTATGTGTGTAATTTCCAGTCACGTTTGCCCAAGTATCGCTAGAAGAAGCTCCAGAAGATGCCTGAAAAGGATCGGCTTTTTTTCCACCATCAAACGGATCGATGTTGCTAGACGAAGCAGAAGTATAAGCCGAAACTCCGGCGTCGATCATTAAAATATCATCTTCGTTTAGTGGTATTGAAACTACAATGGTTGGCGTTACATCGGTAAGTCTTTCAGTACCAATTCCGCCGCTAACTGCCGCGTTATTTCCATCTTGTGTGTAATAACTGGCTAGCAAATCTACTTCTGTACTTTCTAAAACTCTTTTTTTGTAAGTAGCAGTAGAATCTTGCGAAAAGCCAACTTTTACCAAGAAAATTGCAATACTAAATAAAATTATTTTCCTCATTTATTTTGATTAATTACAGCCGCAACCACCACCGGTTTTTCCACCGTTTGCGCCGGCAGCCGATTCTCGATAAGCTTGAAAATTAGTTTCAAAACGGTCTACTTTTTTGGTGCCAATTACCATATTGGGATCGTTTATGTAAACTTTTTCATATTCTTTTACCACCGTGCAAGAACTTGCCGCACTTGCTATGAAGATGAAAATTAAAAGTCGTTTAATCATCGCTATTTATTTTAATATTATTTGAAGTGAAAATATTTCCTTGATCGTCTATAATAATACATTCTATTTTTGGCAGTTGGTTTATTCGGTTTAAACTAACTTCTTTTCCCATCACAAAAATAGAAGTTGCTAGCGCATCGGCTAATTCTGCTTTCGGTGCAAAAACTGTGGCGCTAATTATTCCGCTTGACGGATATCCGGTTCGCGGATCTATGATATGTGTGTAGCGTTTTCCGTTAAATTCTACATATTTTTCATAATTGCCTGAAGTAACAACCGCGCCTTCTTGAATTGGTAAGAGCGCAAATGCTTTGTTTTTATCCATTGGATTGGTAATAGCAATTTTCCAAGATTCTCCAGAAATTTGCGTTCCCCACGTATTCATATCGCCAGAAGCATTTATAATTCCGGCTTTTACGCCTTTGGAAATTAATAAATCTTTTGCGCTATCTGCCGCGTAACCTTTACCAATTGCCCCAAAACCGATTTTCATTCCTTCTTTTTTTAAAAAAACGGTAGAATTTTCTGCGTTTAGTTCGATATTTTGAAAACCAACGCTGGAAACAGAAGCTTTTATTTCTTCTTCGGAAGGCATTTTTTGCATGCTTCCGTCGAATTTCCAGATTTTATCCATCGAGGCATAACTTATATCGAAAGCGCCATCGGTTAATTTTGAAATTTGTATAGCACGTTGAATTAAGTTGAATAATTCTCGATCTACTTTTACGGCTTGCTTTCCGGCGTTTTTATTGATAGCTGAAGTTTGCGAGTCGGGATTCCAAGAAGAAATTAATTTTTCGATTCGCTGAATTTCTGCTACCGCTGTATCTATATATTCATCGCCTAAATTTTTATTTTCGGCAACTACCGTAATATCGAATTTGCAGCCCATTAATTTTAAGGTTCGCTTAAAGGTCTGTTGGGCGCAAAGCTGTTGAAAGAAAATAAAAAATATTATGAAAATTCCCTTTTTTACCATTAGTTGATAAATGAATTAAGATGAGCAATATATTTTTCGGGTGTCATTTTTTCGTAGCCGGTTTTTCCTAAAATTTCTCCATTTTTATTTAAAATGATCACGAAAGGAAAATAGCCGTTTGGGTTATATTTTTCAGCTAGTTGATTATTTTTTTCTTGTTGTTCTTTAGAAAGTGCATTTTTTTCTCTCCTCGGAAAATCGGCTTTCAGCATTACAAAATGATCTTTTGCGTAACTTTTAAATTCATCACTACACCAAATTTCTCGGTCTAATTTTATACAAGGCGCGCACCAATCTGAACCTTGAAAAACAAGAATGATCGGGTTGTCTTCTTCAGAAGCGATTTTTTTTGCTTTTTCAAAATCTAAATTCCAATCTTGAGCTTGAATTCCAGTAGTGAATAAAAGGACGAAAATGATTAAATAGGTTTTCATTTTTTTCTTTTAAAAGTACTTTTAATTTTTAGGAGTTTGGTCTTTTCTTCCTTAAGATTCGCTTAAAATTCAATTGTGAAGGTGCTTCCCGATGGGTGATTGCTTTCTAAATTTATTTTCGCATCAATAATTTCCGCGGCTTTTTTTGCGATAGATAAACCTAAACCGCTGCCCGAAATATGTTTGTGATTTAAGGCTTCAGATCTAAAAAACGGATCGAAAATTTTGGTTACATCTTCTTTAGCAATTCCGATTCCTTCATCTGTAATGGTACAAATTAATTGCTGGTTTTTTTCGGTAAGGTTTATAAGAATTTTTCCTTGTGGATTGGAATATTTTATAGCATTCGATAAAATATTTTCGAGAATTAAATCGGTATAATGTGAAGGAACTAATTTGGTGATTTTTACAGGTGGTGTAAATTTTATGCTAAGTTCTTTTTTGTTTATTTCAGTTTGGTAACGACTAAGTAATTGTTGTAAAATATAGGTAATATCGGTTTGTTCTTCTTTTTGCTGATAATTGAAACGCGCTAAAAATAATAATTGATTTATAATAGCCGTCATTCTATCGATTTCGGTTAAGGCGTACTTAATTTTTTGTTCGTATTCTTCTTGCTTTCGGGGTTTTCTAACGAGTACTTCTAGGGTTCCGCGTAAGCTGGAAAGTGGCGTTCTTAATTCGTGTGAAGCGTCTGAGGTAAATTGTTTTTCGCGTTCTAAGGTTTTTTCAATTCGTTTTAATAATTCGTTTATTGAGGTTGAAAGTTCAAATAATTCATCTTTATTTTCAGGTAATTTTACGCGTTCACTTAAATTATGCTTATTAATATTTTGAGTGGTTTTTGTAATATGAGTAATGGGTTGAATGCTTTTTCCTGCTATGTAGCGGCAAACAAAAAATAAGGCAATTAAAATCAGCGGGAAGCTTAATAACAACGTATTTTTTAGCTTTTGAAGAACCATAAAAGAAGATTCAAAAGACATTGCTGTTATAATGTAACCTACTTTTTTTTCATTATTCATCACCGGAATTTGAACTTGCCGAATACGTTTCTGATCTAATTGTGTATTAAAATGTTGAAAAGATGATTTATCCTGAAAATAGGGGAGGAAGTCATTTTTCAAGTTTGGCGATTTATCGGTAACTTTTCCTTCTAAATTAATAATTTGTACAAAAACCGGATTTACTTCTACTTCTTGATGTTCGCGTTCTTCCCATTCTTCTTTGTAAGCAAATTTTAACGGACGTTTATTGATGGCAATTTCAGCTAAATGTTTATTTGCCTCGAAAGTTAAATCTTCATCTAAATTTTCATAAACTACTTTTTTTACACCGAAAAATAAAATGAAAAAAGCGATTGCTACAATACTCGCGGTTGCCAGTAAATAATATAAAGCGATTCTATTTTTAAAACTTATTTTCATTAAATTTTTGCCATATAACCGACACCTCTAATAGTTTGAATATAATTTTCTTCTTTTGTAAACGCCATTTTTTTTCGTAAAGCATTAATGTAAACATCGATCACGCCAGAATCATATTCGAAATTGATATCCCAAACGGCTTTTAAAATTTCTTTTCGTTCGCAAACTTTGTTTTTATTTTTCAATAAAAATAGTAGCAAATCAAATTCTTTAACGGTAAGCTGAATTAATTTTTCGTCCTTAAAAACTTCCCGCGATTGCTCATTAATTTTAATTTTTCCTAAACTAATGATATTAGCTTGTTTACTACGTAACTGAACATTTATGCGTTCTAGCAATTCTTGAAAATGAAATGGTTTTTTAATAAAATCGTTTGCGCCATTTTGTAAACCGGCAATGGTTTCTTCAACCGTATCTTTTGCGGTGAGAAAAATAATTGGGGTTGAAGAATTTTCCTTTCGGAACTTTTTACACAATTCCAATCCGTTTAATTCAGGTAACATCCAATCCAGTAAAATTAAATCTGGATTTTCATTTTGCGCAAGTTGTAGTCCAATTGTTCCGGTTTCAGCAATAAGACAATCAAAACCTTCTTCTTGCAAACCTTGTTGTAAAAAGGATTTAATTCCGGGTTCATCTTCTATAATCAAGATTTTCATAATCAAAGATTAAAATAATTTTCAACTTTTTCTGAACTTAATTCTTATGATTTGCTTAAAAATATTTCAATATACTTTAAATAACACTTATTTTTAGGACTGAAATTTTGAGCTAGATAAAAATAATATGAAAAAAATATTCTTTACATTTTTACCCGTACTATTCTTGTTTATTGGTTTTTCATCAATGGCTCAATTCAATCTAACTTCAAAAACCGATTCGTTTTGGGATCGCGTAAGTTATGGCGGCGGAATAGGTCTTAGCTTCGGGAATAATTTCTTCAGCGGTTCTATTTCACCAAGTGCGGTTTATCAAGTAAATTCCTATTTCGCTACCGGTGTTGGTTTAAATTTTACCTACGCAAATATCTATGATGATACTTCTATTGTTTACGGTGGAAGTCTTTTAGGATTTTTTAGACCACTTAGAGAAATACAATTATCTGCTGAATTTGAAGAATTAAGCGTAAACCGGAGTTATGAAATAAATAGCGAAACAATAGACGAAAATTATTGGTATCCGGCATTATTTTTAGGTGCAGGTTACAATACCGGACCTGTAACAATTGGCGTGCGTTATGATGTTTTATACGATGACGATAAAAGTATTTACGCAAGTCCGTTTATGCCATTTTTGCGAGTTTATTTTTAATAAAAAACTATGAAATATATGAATGCACACGAAATAGATTACAAAATTTTTGGGGAAGAAATGCAATACGTAGAGATTGAATTAGATCCCAACGAAGGTGTTGTTGCTGAAGCCGGATCTTTTATGATGATGGATCAAGGTATAAAAATGGAAACGATCTTTGGCGACGGCTCTTCCAAAAATAATGGTTTCTTTGGAAAAATTCTAGGCGCTGGAAAAAGACTACTAACCGGAGAAAGCCTTTTTATGACGGTTTTTTACAACACTATTCCCGGAAAAAAACGGGTAAGTTTTGCTTCACCCTATCCTGGAAAAATTATTCCAATTGATTTAAGTGAATTCAACGGAAAATTTATTTGTCAGAAAGATGCGTTTTTATGCGCGGCGAAAGGCGTTTCTGTAGGAGTAGAATTTTCAAAACGATTAGGTAGAGGTTTCTTTGGTGGTGAAGGTTTCATCATGCAAAAATTAGAAGGCGACGGAATGGCTTTTGTCCACGCAGGAGGAACAACCGCGGTAAAAGAATTAGCTCCCGGCGAGCAATTGCGTGTAGATACAGGATGTATTATAGGTTTCGATTCAACCATAGATTATAATATTAATTTTGTAGGCGGAATAAAAAATACACTTTTCGGTGGCGAAGGAATGTTCTTTGCAACTTTAACCGGTCCGGGAACTGTTTTTATACAATCACTTCCTTTTAGCCGATTAGCGAGTCGCGTTTTTGCAGCTGCTCCACAAGGCGGCGGAAAAGATAAAGGCGAAGGAAGTATTTTAGGTAGCTTAGGCAATTTATTGGATGGTGATAACAGGTTTTGATATTATATTTCGAAACATATTTTTTTAACCCTGTATATTCCTATCTTTGCAACTTTTAAATTAACCTATGAAATTTAAGCTTCACGCTAGAGATTCGCAAAGTAAAGCAAGAGCAGCTACAATTACTACAGATCACGGAACTATACAAACGCCAATTTTTATGCCAGTTGGTACGGTGGCTACCGTAAAAGGAGTTCATCAGCGAGAATTAAAAGATGAAATTAATCCAGATATTATTCTAGGAAACACCTATCATCTTTATTTACGACCGCAAACCGATATTTTGCAAAAAGCTGGAGGATTACATAAATTCATGAATTGGGATCGAAATATTCTTACCGATAGCGGTGGTTATCAGGTTTATTCGCTTTCAGCAAATCGAAAAATTAAAGAAGAAGGCGTAAAGTTTAAATCGCATATCGACGGTTCTTATCACTTTTTTACGCCTGAAAATGTGATGGAAGTTCAGCGGAAAATCGGAGCCGATATTATTATGGCTTTTGACGAATGTACACCCTATCCTTGCGATTATAAATATGCAAAAAGATCAATGCATATGACACATCGGTGGTTAGACCGTTGCGTTAATCATTTCGAAAAAACACCTCCACTTTATGGATATGAGCAAACGCTTTTTCCAATAGTTCAAGGAAGTACCTATAAAGATTTACGCCAACAATCTGCGGAATATATTGCAAATGCAGGAGCTGAAGGAAATGCAATTGGCGGACTTTCAGTAGGAGAGCCTGCTGAAGAAATGTACGCAATGACCGAAGTGGTAACCAATATTTTGCCGGAAGATAAACCTCGTTATTTAATGGGCGTTGGAACTCCAATAAATCTATTAGAAAATATTGCGCTTGGTGTAGATATGTTCGATTGCGTAATGCCAACTCGAAACGGAAGAAATGGAATGCTATTCACAGCACACGGAACAATCAATATTAAGAACAAAAAATGGGAAGATGATTTTTCTCCGATTGATGAAATGGGAATTACGTGGGTAGATACTGAATATTCCAAAGCCTATGTTCGACATTTATTTACCGTAAATGAAATGCTTGGCAGGCAAATTGCTACCATTCATAATCTAGGTTTTTATCTTTGGTTAGTTCGCGAAGCCAGAAAACACATAATAGCAGGTGATTTTAGGACGTGGAAAGATAAAATGGTAAAACAAATGGATAAACGTTTATAAGTTGAAAATACTCGATTGGTACATACTAAAACGCTATTTAGGAACATTTTCGATGTTGCTTTTACTTTTTATTCCCATTGGAATTACGGTAAACCTCGCCGAAAAGATTGATAAGATCTTTGCCAATGATGTTCCATTTATAGAAGTTGTCTACTATTACATCGATTTTACAGTATATTTTGCCAATCTTTTATTTCCACTTTTTCTGTTTTTGTCAGTTATTTGGTTTACTTCAAAATTGGCAAATAATACAGAAATTATTGCATTTCTAAGTTCAGGTGTTTCATTCAATCGGTTTTTACGTCCTTATATTATTGGTGCGACCATTATTTGTATTGCCGCGTTGGTAATGAGTATGTATTTAGCGCCAGAAGCCAATAAAGGTTACAACGAGTTTAAATATAAATACCTTAAAAAAGGAGAAGATATTCAGGAAACAAAAGATGTTTATCGACAGATAAATGATAATGAATATATTTATGCGACAAACTTCCGACCCCAAGCGCATACCGCTAATAATTTCACTTTAGAACATTTTGAAGGAAATGAATTAAAATTTAAGCTAAAAGCCGATCGGTTAGAGTTTGATGCTGAAGATAGTACGTATACTTTAATTCGATATGAAAAAAGAATTGTAGGAGAACGCAAAGATGTTTTACTTTCGGAAACAAAGTTAGATACCGTTCTTCCATTTGAGTTTGATGCTTTAACACCGGTTTCTTACATAGCCGAAACTTTAAATTATTCAGAATTAAATGATTTTATTGAGCAAGAAAAACGGCGCGGTTCAGCAAATATTAATCGCTATCAAGTAGTAGCTTATAAGCGTTTAAGTTTACCGGTTTCAGCTTATATTCTTACCATAATTGCGGTTTCCGTTTCAGCTATGAAAAGAAGAGGAGGAATGGGCGTAAATCTTGCTGTGGGAATTTCAATCGCCTTTATATTTGTCTTTTTTGATAAAGTTTTTGGAACAATTGCAGAGCAATCAACTTTTTCACCTTTAATTGCCGTTTGGTTTCCCAATATAGTATTTGGGGTCTTAGCTGTTATTTTACTTCGTAGAGCAAGAAGGTAAAAACCAGTGAGTTTTTCACTGAAAATATTTTTCAAAATTACTCCGCAACAAAGAAAACAACACTAGAAGTTTTATATATTTGTAAGCTATAAAAACAAAAGCTATAGCCAAGTTATGGAATATTTAGATTTTGAATTACCAATAAAAGACCTACAGGAGCAATATACAAAAGCCTGTAAAATTGGAGAAGATAGCGCAGTAGATGTTTCAGATACGTGCAAACAAATTGAAAAGAAATTAAAAGAGACCAAGAAAGAAATATATAAAAATTTAACGGCTTGGCAACGTGTTCAATTATCGAGACATCCCAATAGACCTTATACGTTAGATTATATAAAAGCACTTTGCGGAAATTCTTTTTTAGAACTTCATGGCGATAGAAATGTGGCAGACGATAAAGCAATGGTTGGCGGTTTAGGAAAAATCGACGGACAGAGTTTTATGATTGTGGGGCAACAGAAAGGATACAATACCAAAACCAGACAGTATAGAAATTTCGGGATGGCAAGTCCAGAAGGTTATCGTAAAGCATTGCGCTTAATGAAATCTGCTGAAAAATTTAATTTGCCTGTCTTAACTTTTATCGATACGCCTGGAGCGTATCCTGGTTTAGAAGCAGAAGAACGTGGCCAAGGTGAGGCTATTGCACGAAATATTTTAGAAATGACGCGTTTAAAAGTTCCGATTATTGTAGTGGTGATTGGTGAAGGAGCAAGTGGCGGAGCTTTAGGAATTGGAGTAGGAGATAAGGTGATGATGTTAGAAAACTCTTGGTATTCTGTAATTTCTCCAGAAAACTGTTCTTCCATTCTATGGCGTAGTTGGGATCATAAAGAACAAGCTGCAGAGGCACTAAAACTTACTGCAAAAGATGCGAAACGTTTAAAAGTTATCGACTCGATTATAAAAGAACCATTAGGTGGAGCGCATAGTAATAGAGAAGAAATGTATAAAACACTTTCTAAGGTGATTTCAGAATCTTTTCAAGAGCTTAAAAACTTATCACCAAAAGATTTAGTGGAAACTCGAATGGAAAAATATTTAAATATGGGGGTTTTTAAAAGTTAGAACCTTTAGAATCATACCATGTAAAAATCCCGAAGTTTTTAACTTCGGTTTTTTTATGCTTATCAACAATAAAATGAAGTTATCAACAGTTCGATTGTTAATGAACGGTGAACTATCTTAACGTAAAAATGAGGCTTTTACGTTAACAATTTATTTACATTCGTGATATGGAAAAAATAAAAACAGCACAGCAATATAAATTTGGTGGTGGAAATGTAATTAATCTTGAAAAAGGAAAATTACCTCCTCAGGCAGTTGATTTAGAGGAAGTTGTGTTGGGGGCGATGATGATCGATAAAAAAGGAGTTGATGAGGTTATCGATATTTTACATCCTGAAGTTTTTTATAAAGAAGCGCACCAACACATTTATCACGCGGTTTATTCGCTGTTCGAAAATAGCGAGCCGGTTGACTTATTAACCGTTTCGAGTCAATTAAAGAAAGATGAAAAGTTAGAAGCTTGTGGTGGTGATTATTACCTTATTCAACTCACGCAAAAAGTATCCTCTTCGGCGCATATTGAATTTCACGCACGTATTATTCTTCAAAAATATATTCAGCGAAGTTTAATTAAAATTTCCAATGAAATAATTGAAGACGCTTACGAAGAAAGTACCGATGTATTCGATTTATTAGATACTGCAGAATCGAAACTTTACGAAGTTACCCAAGGAAATATTAAACGTTCTTCAGAAACAGCGCAAAGTTTAGTAATTCAAGCGAAAAAAAGAATTGAGGAAATTTCTAATAAAGAAGGTTTAAGCGGAATTCCGTCTGGTTTCGATAGATTAGATAAATTAACCTCAGGCTGGCAACCTAGTGACTTAGTTATTGTTGCCGCAAGACCGGGTATGGGGAAAACTGCGTTAACCCTTTCGATGGCGCGAAACATTTCCGTTGGTCAAAATATCCCGGTAGCATTTTTCTCCTTAGAAATGTCTTCGGTTCAGTTAATTACACGTCTAATTTCTTCTGAAACCGGACTTTCTTCTGAAAAATTAAGGACAGGAAATTTGGAAACCCACGAATGGGAACAGCTTAATGTAAAAGTGAAAGGATTAGAAAAAGCGCCTTTATTTATAGATGATACACCGTCACTTTCCATTTTCGATCTCCGTGCAAAAGCGAGACGTTTAGCTTCTCAACATGGTATTAAATTAATTGTAATTGATTATTTACAATTAATGACCGCTGGAGGAACGCAAAAAGGAGGAAATCGTGAGCAAGAGATTTCTACAATTTCTCGAAATTTAAAAGCGCTCGCTAAAGAATTAAATGTTCCCGTAATTGCACTATCACAACTTTCTCGTGCGGTGGAAACGCGAGGCGGAAGCAAACGACCTTTGTTGTCTGACCTTCGTGAATCTGGAGCAATTGAGCAAGATGCCGATATTGTTTCGTTTATTTACCGACCAGAATATTATAAAATTGATGAATGGGATGATGAGGAACGATCGCCAACAGAAGGTCAAGCAGAATTTATTGTAGCAAAACACAGAAATGGTGGCTTAGAAAATATACGTTTAAAATTCATCGGTCATTTAGGTAAATTCGATAATTTAGAAACCTTCGATTCTCCATTTGAGTTCCATTCTAAATTAAATGATGAAGATGATAAAGATAGCGATAACTTCAATCCATCAAATCTTCCTTCAGCAGATGAGGCTTTTGGAAGTTCGATGAACGATAATTCTGGTGATGACGACGTTCCATTCTAAATTCTGATTTATTTTAAAATCTATGGAATAAAATTTGTTTATCTTTCAACTATGAAGAAGATAATTTTATTTTTACTACTCATTTTATTTCCGATTTATTCATTTGCCTCCTATGTGTTAATTCCGATGGATGCAGAATCGCAAAAAGATCATTTAAAAGCCTACGGAATTACCTATTGGGTTTTAAAAAAACAACAAAAAGTAAAATGGCTGCTAAATTATAGAGGCGGTTCATTTTTACTTCCCGATACCGAAGAATTGCGGCAAGAATGCAAGATTAGAGGAGTTTCTTTTGAAGTAGTGAGTGAAGATAAAACTTCTTCAATTTTAGAATTAATCGATAGTCCATCGCAAAATATGGAAGCGGTGATTTTAGAGAAAGCTCCAAAAATTGCAGTTTATACTCCCGATGGAAAAGCACCTTGGGATGATGCCGTTACCATGGTGTTGACTTATGCAGAAATTCCTTATGAAACAATTTACGATCGTGAAGTTTTAGAAGATAAATTGTTGTTATACGACTGGCTACATTTGCATCACGAAGATTTTACAGGGCAATATGGTAAATTTTATGCCAGATATCGTGCGACACCTTGGTATATTGAAGAAAAAGAAAATGCTGAAAAATTGGCTACAGAATTGGGTTACGACAAAGTTTCTGAAGAAAAATTAGCTGTAGCTGAAAAAATTAGAGATTATGTAGTTGGCGGTGGTTTTATGTTTGCCATGTGTAGCGCAACCGACAGTTTCGATATTGCATTGGCTGCAGAAAACGTAGATATTTGTGAACCAATGTTTGATGGCGATCCAAGTGAACCGGGTTACCAAAGTAAAATAAATTACAACAATACTTTTGCATTTACTGATTTTGTGTTGGAGCGTAGCCCGATGAAATACGAATTTTCTTCTATAGATATGACTGCCAAACGGAAAATTCCGAAAGAAGTAGATTATTTCAGTTTAATGGATTATTCAGCGAAATGGGATCCAATTCCTACAATGCTTTGCCAAAACCACACAAGTTTGGTAAAAGGTTTTATGGGACAAACTACTTCTTACGATCCTAATGAAATAAAGCCGACGGTTTTAGTGATGGGAAAAAACAAGAGCAATGGCGAAGCGCGTTATATCCACGGAATAA
The DNA here is from genome assembly GCF_042433895.1 of Mesonia maritima. Classification (NCBI taxonomy): domain Bacteria; kingdom Pseudomonadati; phylum Bacteroidota; class Flavobacteriia; order Flavobacteriales; family Flavobacteriaceae; genus Mesonia; species Mesonia maritima. Next base: position 88,980 of record NZ_JBHLUA010000004.1, read on the forward strand.
AAGGAAAAGGTTTTTTTACATTTTATGGCGGTCACGATCCTGAAGATTACCAACATATGGTTGGTGATCCTAAAACCGAATTATCGCTTCATCCAAATTCTCCTGGTTACCGACTTATTTTAAATAATGTTTTATTTCCGGCTGCTCGAAAGAAAAAACAGAAAACCTAAGGTTTTGGTTTCTTTTTTTTAGGCGGTTTGTAGAATTCTTCATCTGGAATGACGACAATTTCTACGCGTCTATTTTCTTGTTTTCCCTTGGCAGTTTGGTTGGTGCTTTTCGGTTTTTCTTCACCATAAAATTTGGTCTCAAAGGTGTAATCTCCAACTTCAGCTAAAATTTCTTCTAAATACGTTTTAACACTTTCCGCTCTGTTTTTTGATAAAGTGATATTGTAAGCTGAACTTCCGTCAGCGTCGGTATGACCTTCTATAATAATTTCTGCTTTCGGAATAGGTTTTAACCCAGATTTTAAACTATCTAACGCTATTTTTGCACTTTCTTTGAGTGTAAACTTATCAGTATCAAATAATAAATTTGCTTGTAAGTCTATTTTTAAAACGCCGGCAATGGTAGCTATCGCATCAATATCAGCTCCTGGAGTTGGTCCTCGACAGAAAAATCGTAAATCTTTAATTTTTACGTAGTAGTAAATTCTTTTGTAATCGATATTTTTTTCAGCGGAAGAAATATCTACATAAGAAGAACCGCCGTGCGTATCGCCAACAGGATACCACGTTTTTCCGTCTTCAGAAATTTCAACTTCAAAAGCTTCTACTGAAGGACCAATTTCAAAGAAATATAAATCTGAACCTTCAATATCAATAAATCCGTTGTCTGTAAATTGAACGATTAATTCGCCGCCGCAGCCAATAGAAACATAGCTCGGGTCTAAATAACGAACATAGTCACTTTCACCTAATGCATTTTTAGGATTGGAAAATTCTTCTAAAGCTTTTGGAGAACCTTCTTTAAAAGAGATTATTGAATCGGCAAAAGAAATTTTTCCCAATGGCATGAAAATTTCTTTGTTTTCTCCTACTTTATAAAATTTTTGCAAATCCATTTCCTGAAACTCTATTTGCGCAGTTAAGGAAATAGTGAAATAAAAAAAGGCGAAAATGAAATGTAATTTATTCATATAGTTTAAAAATAAAAAAACCTTCTCAATTTGAGAAGGTTTTTTTTATAAGATGAGACAACTGGTGTTGTAATTTATTTTACTTTATCTACAATTGCTTTAAAAGCTTCTGGGTGATTCATTGCTAAATCAGCTAAAACTTTACGGTTTAACTGAATATCATTAGCTTTTGCTTTCCCCATAAATTGAGAATAAGACATTCCGTTTAAACGGGCAGCGGCGTTAATACGCGTAATCCATAAGCTGCGGAAATTTCTTTTTTTGGTTTTGCGGTCTCTATAAGAGTACAACATTGCTTTTTCAACCGCATTTTTAGCTACTGTCCAAACGTTTTTACGACGTCCGAAGTAACCTTTTGCTTGCTTCATTACTTTTTTTCTTCTAGCTCTTGAAGCAACTGAATTTACTGATCTTGGCATAATTAATTGTTTTTTGTAGTAGGCGGGTTTATAAAACCACTTTTATGAGCCCAACTCCATGGTTATTAAATAAAATTTAAACCTATTAAACTTTTTACTTTAAACGTAATTGTAGTTTAATGTTATCTTCATCAGACTTATGAACTAAAGTATCATGAGTCAATGCAAGCTTACGTTTTTTCGACTTCTTTGTTAAGATGTGGCTTTTAAACGCGTGCTTTCTTTTGATTTTACCAGTACCTGTTAACTTAAAACGTTTTTTGGCACTAGATTTTGTTTTCATTTTAGGCATTTCGATCCTTGTTTTTAGTTATCTCAACTTATTATTTTGCGAGAATTACTCTCGTTTATTTCGATTTTTTTGGAGCCATAAACATAGTCATCCGTTTTCCTTCTAGTTTAGGCATTTGCTCTACTTTACCAACTTCTTCTAAATCGGTTGCCAGACGTAATAATAAAATTTCGCCTTTATCTTTAAATACAATAGAACGACCTTTAAAGAAAACGTATGCTTTTAATTTTGCGCCTTCTTCTAAGAATTTTTCTGCGTGGTTTTTTTTAAACTCGTAATCGTGGTCATCTGTGTTGGGACCAAAACGAATTTCTTTTACCACTACCTTAGAAGCTTTCGCTTTCATGGCTTTTTCTCGTTTCTTCTGTTCGTAAAGAAACTTTTTATAGTCCATTGCCTTTACAACAGGCGGCTTAGCATTTGGAGAAATTTCTACCAAATCTAACCCCATTTCTTCAGCAATGGCTAAAGCCTTCTTGGTTGGGTAAACACCCATTTCTACATTATCACCTACCAATCTGACTTCATCTACACGAATTTTATCATTTATTCTGTGCGGATCTTCCTTTTTCTGTCTAAATGTATTCTTGGATTTTTTTCTACGTATTGCTATGACTATATAATTTTAAATTAAACTTCAAATGTTTTTAAACTCTGGTTAATTTCTGAATTTAAAATATTGGCAAATTCTTCAACGCTCATTGCGCCAAGGTCTTCGCCACCATGTTTACGTACAGAAACTGTGCCGTCTTTTTCTTCTTTTTCGCCAACAATTAACATATATGGTATTTTGTTGACTTCTGCTTCTCGAATTTTTTTACCCATAGTCTCACTACGGTTATCCGACAAGCCGCGAATTTCGTTATTTTCTAGCAAACTTAAAACTTTTTTAGTGTATTTTTCATATTTCTCACTCAAAGACAGAATTATAGCTTGCTCGGGCATTAGCCAAAGTGGGAAATTTCCACCAGTATGCTCTAATAAAATCGCCACAAAACGTTCCATACTGCCAAATGGCGCGCGATGAATCATTACCGGTCGGTGCATTTCATTATCATTTCCTTTATAGGTTAAATCGAAACGTTCCGGTAAATTGTAATCTACTTGAATGGTTCCTAACTGCCAACTTCTTCCTAAAGCATCTTTAACCATAAAGTCTAATTTAGGTCCGTAGAAGGCAGCTTCACCGGTTTCAATTACATAATTTAAGTTCTTTTCTTTTGCAGCGTTGATAATTGCATTTTCAGCTTTTTCCCAATTTTCATCGGAGCCGATATATTTTTCTTTGTTTTCAGGATCTCTTAAGGAAACTTGCGCTGTGAAATTTTCAAAGCCTAAGGAACCAAAAACGTATAATACTAAATCGATTACTTTTTTAAACTCATCATCTAATTGATCGGGTGTACAGAAAATATGCGCATCGTCTTGGGTAAAACCTCGAACTCGGGTTAAGCCGTGTAATTCTCCGCTTTGCTCATAACGATAAACAGTACCAAATTCAGCAAAACGTTTTGGTAAATCGCGGTAACTCCAAGAATTTGCATTATAAATTTCGCAGTGATGCGGACAGTTCATTGGTTTTAATAAAAATTCTTCATCTTCATTCGGCGTTTTTATAGGCTGAAAACTGTCTTCGCCATATTTTGCATAATGACCCGAAGTTACATATAATTCTTTTTGACCGATATGCGGTGAAACCACTTGCTCATAACCGGCTTTTTGTTGCGCTTTTTTCAGGAAATTTTCTAAACGTTCGCGTAACGCCGCACCTTTAGGAAGCCAAAGCGGTAAACCTTGACCTACTTTTTGAGAAAAGGTAAAAAGTTGCAATTCTTTACCTAATTTTCTGTGATCGCGTTTTTTTGCTTCTTCTAAAAGTTCTAAATATTCTTTTAATTCTTTTTGCTTCGGAAATGAAATACCATAAACCCTTGTAAGTTGTGGGTTGTGTTCATCACCACGCCAATATGCGCCGGCAACACTCATTAATTTTACGGCTTTAATAATTCCGGTATTTGGAATGTGACCGCCGCGACATAAATCTGTAAAATTAGCATGATCGCAAAATGTGATATCGCCGTCTTGCAGATTTTCAATAAGTTCTACTTTGTAAGGATTACTTTCTTTTTTATAGAAATTTAGCGCATCAGCTTTTGAAACTTCTCGTATTTCAAACTCATGTTTTTGGCGTGAAATTTCAAGCATTTTATCTTCAATTTTCTTGAAATCATTTTCAGAAATTTTGTGTTCGCCAAAATCTACATCATAATAAAAACCATTTTCAATAGCCGGACCAATCGTGAGTTTTATTCCTGGATACAATTCTTGAAGCGCTTGTGCTAAAACATGGGCAGAACTATGCCAAAATGCTTTTTTACCTTCGTCATCATTCCACGTATAAAGTACCAAAGATCCGTCAGTTTTTAACGGCGTTTTGGTTTCTACGGTTTTTCCATTGAAATCTGCTGAAATAACATTTCTGGCTAAGCCTTGACTAATGCTTTGCGCTACTTCTAAAACGGTTGTTCCGTTTTCAAACTCTTTAATACTGCCATCTGGCAATGTAATTTTGATCATGCGATAAATTTAAAAAACAAAGATAAAAGGATAATTTTTCTTTACAAGCAACAAAGTACGTTTAATAAAGAAATTAAGGTTCGATTTCTATGGCAGATTTTGGAACAAAAAATTCGTTTTCAGTAATTTCTTTAAACTTAATATCTTTTAGTAAAGCTTCGCCAATTGGTTTTCCGTAAATACCTTTTTCTTCGCTCCAATTATAAAATTTCCAATAGGTTGAAATTGGAATATCTTTTACCGTAATGTAATTATTGTAAACAATTGCGTGCGGATTTTCTTCCGCTTGATTTACATCTTTTCCGAAGGTAACGATATACGCTGCGGCTTTTAGTAAATTGGTGTTTTTATCGGAATATACAATATACCAATCGTCTGGCGCGTCACCTATATTTTCTTGAAAACTTAAGGTTGCTGAATTGTAATTTTCTCCTTCTAATTTGCGTTCTTTTTTAGTTTTCCAAACGGTTCCCGGGTCGGTTAATTTGTGGGGAAGCATAAAAAAATACGACCACGTAAACATATCGAAACGGGCATCTGGATAATTTACTTCTTTGGGATAAAGGTAGACTTTATTTCCATCGTAAATAAGCGTAGTTCCGTTATCTTTTTCGATTTTAATTTTACCCGAATTCGTTAATTGCGTAATGGTAGCATTTAAACGTTCATTTCCGCCGAAATTTAAATCAATATGAAATGAAATCGCTTCTTCCTTGGTGAAACTTTTATTATTATACGTTTGCTCTATATTTTCAGCAAAATTTAATGCGTCTTTATCGCTTTTTACTTTTTTAGGCTCATTTTGGCAACTACTTAGAGCTATTGAAATACATAAAAATAAAATGTAGATTTTTTTCATTTTAAGAAGATTGGGATTTCTAGCGAAGATATATAAAATAAAAAAACCGCCTTATAAATAAAGGCGGTTTTTGATATGAAATAATGATTTATAATTACTTAATCATCTCAAAACTACGTTTTACAAAATTGGTAAGTTCTTCACCTTTTAGTAAATTTTGTGATAATCGTGCTAAATCTAACGATTGTTTAATTTTACGTTCTTGCTCTTCTGCGTTTTCGGTTTTTAATATTTCAGAAATTAAATCGTTATTGGTATTTACAACCAAATTGTACATTTCTGGCATATTTCCCATTCCCATCATTCCGCCACCGGTTTGCTGCATTTCTTTCATTCTGCGCATAAATTCCGGCTGCGTAATAATAAGTGGCGCCGCAGAACTATCCATCGCTTCTAATTGAACGGTGTATTTTTCTTTTGGAACAACTTTTTCAAAATCGGTTTTTAATTTTTCTTGTTCCTCTTCAGAAAGTTTAGAAGTTTTGTCCTCGTCTTTTTTAATTAAATTATCTACGTGATCACTGTCTACACGAACAAACGATACATTTTCGTTAGACGATTCTAATTTCTGAATAAGATGCGGAACGATTGGCGAATCTAATAAAAGAACTTCGTAACCTTTATCTTTAGCTGCTTCAATATAACTGTGTTGCTCATCTTTATTAGAAGCGTAAAGCACAACTAATTTATCGTCTTTATCGGTTTGGTTGTCTTTTATTTTTTCTTTGAATTCTTCAAAAGTGAAGTATTTTTTATCTACCGTAGGATAGAGGCTGAATTTTTGTGCTTTGTCGAAGAATTTATCTTCGGTTAGCATTCCGTATTCAATTACCACTTTAATATCATCCCATTTTTGTTCAAAATCTTCCCGATTGTTATTGAATAAAGATTTCAGTTTATCGGCAACTTTTCTGGTAATGTAGCTCGAAATTTTCTTAACCGCGCCATCGGCTTGTAAATACGAACGCGAAACGTTTAACGGAATATCTGGCGAATCGATAACTCCTTTTAACATCGTTAAAAATTCAGGAACAATTCCTTCTACGTTATCGGTTACAAAAACCTGGTTTTGATACAACTGAATTTTATCGCGTTGCATCGTCATATCGTTACTCAACTTCGGGAAATATAAAATTCCGGTTAAGTTAAACGGATAATCTACATTTAAATGAATATGAAAAAGCGGCTCTTCAAATTGCATTGGGTACAATTCTCTATAGAAGCTTTTGTAATCTTGCTCTTCTAAATCGGTTGGTTGTTTGGTCCAAGCCGGCTCCGGATTATTAATGATATTATCTACCGTAACTTTTTTAGCTTCTTCATCTTCCGGCGCATCTTCAGCTTTTGGAAGTTCCTTTTCTTTGGTTCCAAATTTTATAGGAACCGGCATAAATTTATTGTACTTCGTTAATAATTCGCTAATGCGGTTTTCTTTTAAAAACTCTTTATCATCTTTATTAATATGAAGAATTACTTCTGTTCCGCGCGTTTCTTTGTCGGCATCTTTTAGCGTAAATTCTGTGGTTCCTTCGCAAACCCAATGTGCGGCAGGTTCGTCTTTAAAAGATTTGGTGATAATTTCAACTTTATTGGCGACCATAAAAGCTGAATAAAAACCAAGTCCGAAATGACCGATAATTCCGCTGTCTTTAGCTGAATCTTTATATTTTTCTAAAAATTCTTCAGCACCGGAAAACGCTACTTCGTTGATGTATTTTTCAACTTCTTCTTTCGTCATTCCAATTCCTTCATCAATAATATGAAGCGTTCCGTTTTTCTCATCAATCTTAACTTCAATTACCGGTTTACCATATTCTACGCTGGTTTCACCAATATTTGCTAAATGCTTCAATTTTAAAGTCGCATCGGTCGCGTTCGAAATTAATTCTCGTAAGAAAATTTCATGATCACTGTAAAGAAACTTCTTTATTAAAGGGAAAATGTTTTCTACCGAAACATTAATTTTTCCTGTTGCCATATGTGTTGAATTTAATTTTTAAAATTTTAATTACTCAGTAGAAGTCAAAAAAAGTACCATTCCGATATAAATGACAAACTGGCATAATAACAATTTCTGAATTTTTTTAGTAAGGTATAATCATTGCTATTAATTGAGTATAAATAATTTAACAAACTTTTGTTTAATGTTTTTAATTTAAAATTAAACAAAATTGTATTTTTGATAAAAGATTGAATGATTATGGAAAAGCAGACTAAAAAAATAACAAAAAAACCGTCCAATAAAATAACCAAAGAAAAAGTGATTTCACTTTATATGGATTATGTGTTGGAAAATGAACAAACCCCAAAATCGGTTTATAAATTCGCGAAAGCCAATAAAATGACGGAAGATCAATTCTATAATTTCTTCGGAAGTTTTGAAGGGTTGCGTCAAGAAATTTGGCATCAGTTTTACCAAAAAAGTGTCGAGTTAATGCAAAAAGCGCCGGAAACCGAAAGCTTTACAAGTCGTGAAAAAATGCTTACGTTTTTCTTTACTTTTTTTGAAATGCTAACCGCAAATAGAAGTTACGTTTTATTCACTTTGCAAGAAAATCGCGATCAGCTAAAAAATTTAGCGCAATTAAAAGGTCTTCGAAAAGATATTAAAAATTTCACCAAAGAATTATTGCAGGAAGATAATGAAGAAAAGCAATTAAAAATTCTTCAAAAAAATGAAACCGTTTTCTCTGAAGGCGCGTGGATTCAAACCATGTTTTTAATCAAATTTTGGATGGACGATAATTCAGCTGAATTTGAGAAAACCGATGTCGCCATCGAAAAGTCGGTCAACACCATTTTTGATGTTTTCGACAACACACCGTTCGAGCGCGTAATCGATTTCGGAAAATTCCTTTTTAAAGAACGAATGGCGTAGAAAATGAAATCAATCGATAAAATACCGACAGGAAAACTTGGCCGCACAACCGAAATGATGAAAACCGGTGTGAAAATCGGTGGAAATTATTTAAAATATTATGGCAAAAAAGCCTTCAATAGCGAATTAACACGTGATGAACTCGATAAAGATAATGCTGAAGATATTTATGATGGTTTAAAAAATCTACGCGGAAGCGCTCTAAAAGTAGCACAAATGCTTTCGATGGAAAAAAGTTTGTTACCAAGCGCGTATGTAGAAAAATTCAGTTTAGCGCAATTTAGTGTTCCGCCACTTTCTGCGCCGTTGGTAAGAAAAACATTCAAAAAATATCACGGCGAATATCCCGAAGATTTGTATGATAAATTTACGGCGAATTCAGTAAACGCGGCGAGTATTGGTCAAGTTCATAAAGCTGAAAAAGACGGCAGAAAACTTGCAGTGAAAATTCAATATCCGGGTGTTGCCGATAGTATTAGTTCAGATTTAAAAATGGTAAAACCGGTTGCCATTAAAATGTTTAATCTTCAAGGAAAAGATTCAGAAAAATATTTTAAAGAAGTTGAAGGAAAACTTTTAGAAGAAACCGATTATATTCTTGAAGTTGAACAAAGTAAATTTATTTCTGAAGCTTGTGAGAAAATTGAAAATTTAAAATTTCCGAAGTATTATGAAGATCTTTCCAGCCAGCGAATTATCACCATGGATTGGATGCAAGGAAAACATTTAAGTGAGTTTGTAAAAGAAGATTTCAGTAAAGAAGAAGGCGATAAAATCGGGCAAGCCTTGTGGGATTTCTATATGTTCCAAATGCACGAATTAAAAGCCGTTCACGCAGATCCGCATCCCGGGAATTTTTTAATTGATGAAAACCGAAATTTAATTGCTATAGATTTTGGTTGCATTAAAAAAGTACCGGAAGATTTTTACGTTCCTTATTTTGAATTGGCGGTTCCAGAAAATATAAATAATCGTCCGTTTTTTCTTTCAAAATTAAAAGAACTTGAAATCTTACGTCCCGACGATTCTGAGCGTGAAATTGAATATTTTTCCGCTTTATTCTATGAAATGTTGAGTCTGTTTACAAGTCCGTTTCACAAAGAAACTTTTGATTTTTCAGATGAAGAATTTTGGGGGGAAATTACTGCGTTAAGCGAAAAATACAGCAAAGACACCGAATTGCGAAAAATGAATGGCAACAGAGGAAGCAAACATTTTCTATACATTAATCGTACATTTTTCGGTTTGTATAATTTATTACACGATTTAAGAGCAGAAATAGAGATAAATAATTTTAGAAAGTATCTGTGATTCGTTCATAGTTTTTGGTTAGTTAGTAGAAAAAGAGCGTTTTCAATAGCGCTCTTTTTTTATGCACGCATACAATATTAGAACAAGAATTTGCTGTTCAAAGGTCATAATATGTATATTGCTTTCAGAAAAAAATAAAAAATATGCTATATCAATCTAAAATTTCCGGTTTAGGCTATTACGTTCCAGAAAACGTAGTGACCAATGAAGATCTCGCAAAAATCATGGAAACCAGCGATGAATGGATTCAAGAACGCACCGGCATAAAAGAAAGACGACACATAAAAAAAGGCGATGGAAATTCTACAGCGGTAATGGGAAAAAAAGCTGCTGAAATTGCGATTGAACGCGCCAATATTGATAAAGATGAAATTGATTTAATTGTTTTTGCAACCTTAAGTCCCGATTATTATTTTCCCGGTTGTGGCGTGCAAGTGCAAGAAATGTTAGACATTAAAACCTGTCCGGCGCTCGATGTGCGAAACCAATGTAGCGGATTTATTTACGCACTTTCGGTAGCCGACCAATTTGTGAAAACAGGAATGTATAAAAATGTTTTAGTGATTGGAAGTGAAAATCATAGCGGCGGTTTAGATATGACTACACGAGGAAGGAGTGTTTCTGTAATTTTTGGGGATGGAGCAGGAGCGGCAGTGGTGACAAGAAGCGATCATAACGGACAAGGAATTTTATCTACCCATTTACATTCTGAAGGAAAACACGCCTTAGAATTATCCTTAAAAGGACCAAGTACAATGCATTGGGTTCCTGAAATTATAGCTGAAAATCCACAAGAGGATATTCCGTATTATCCTTATATGAACGGGCAATTTGTTTTCAAAAATGCGATTCAGCGTTTTTCTGAAGTTATTATGGAAGGTTTAAAAGAAAACGGATTAGAAGTTTCTGATATAGATTTATTAATTCCGCATCAAGCTAATTTGAGGATTTCGCAATTTATTCAGCAAAAATTTCAGTTGAAAGATGATCAGGTTTATAACAATATTGAAAAATACGGAAATACAACCGCCGCTTCAATTCCAATTGCTTTAACTGAAGCTTGGGAACAAGGTAAAATTAAAGAAGGCGATAATATTGTACTCGCCGCATTTGGAAGTGGTTTTACTTGGGGAAGCGCAATTTTAAGTTGGTAGAAAAAAGAAGTCCTCAATCGAGAAGATCAAGGACTTTGTTGCTTATTTGTTAGTTTGTATTTGTTTAAAGGCTAATTCAAATAAATTATAACCAACTTCTATAAATAAGACGTAAAAAACTTAAAAATGTTGCATAGGTTAACAAAGTTTAACAATTTGGTAATCAGTTACTAATATTAAAAAGGCTCACATTTAAATGAGCCTTTTTTTATAGCCAAATTGTACATTTACTAACCATCAACTATGAAAAACTTGGCTACAAGCATTAACTAATCAAATTCATAAAATATGTTCTATTTAAATGACGACACTTATTTTCGAGTGTTACAGAATTAACAAGATTTATTAAAATTATTTTTTCAGAATTATAAAATAGGTTAAAATTTTGGTGGTTATCAACTTTAACTGTAAACTGAAGAAAAATAAACCTATGAAAACTTTAGTAATCGGAGCTTCTTTAAAACCAATTCGTTATTCCAATAGAGCGATTCATTCATTGAGAAATAATAATATTCCCACCGTAGCAATTGGTTTACGAAAAGGAACGGTAGAAGATGTAAAAATTGAAACTGAAAAAATAAATTTTGAAAATATAGATACCGTCACACTTTATTTGAATTCGAAGCGCCAAGAAGAATATTACGATTATATTGTAAGTCTTTCGCCAAAACGCGTGATTTTTAATCCCGGTACAGAAAATCAGGAATTATATAAAATCCTAAAAGAAAATAATATTGAAGTTCAAGTAGCTTGTACGTTAGTTTTGCTTTCGACTAATCAATATTAAACCTAGAAAAGTTAAAGCGCCGTTTACAACGAGTAATTCATAATTAAACTCGTAACCTCCTAAAAATTTCGGATCAATATTTCCTAAGAAAAAAGTTGTAATAACCGAAACTAAAGCTACCAACCAAACCCATTTATCATTGATTTTCTTTTTTGTGAAAATCCCAAAACTGAATAATCCTAAAAGCGGACCGTAGGTATAACTTGCTGCGGTTAATAACAAGTCAATTACGCTGCTGTCCAATAAATATTTAAAAGCGATAATTACCAAAACCAACAAAACGCTAATGCCAATATGCACACGTTTTCGTAAACCTTTTTGTAAACTCGCTTCTCGTTTTTCAATGCCTAAAAAATCTACACAAAAACTCGTTGTTAAAGAGGTTAATGCACTATCTGCGCTAGAATACGCTGCAGCAATTAAGCCAAGAATAAAAATTACGCCAAGTCCCAAGCCCATATTTCCGTTCAAAGCGATTTCAGGAAATAGCAAGTCTGTTTTTTCTTTTCCATCGAGTAGTGGAACTGAAATTCCGTTTTGTTCAGCATAAATAAAAAGTAAAGCTCCTAAAAATAAAAATAGAATATTCACAGGAACAAATACAAAACTGTAGGAGAGTACGTTTTTTTGCGCTTCTTTTAAATTCTTGCAGGTCAAATTTTTCTGCATCATATCTTGGTCGAGCCCGGTCATACAAATAGTAATGAACATTCCACCAAAAAACGATTTCCAGAAATAATTTTTTGCCAGAAAACTATCGGTAAAAAAAGTTTTGGTATACGGTTTTAATTCTTCAGCGGTAAAAAATTCAGTGAAGCTCCAATTCAATTCTTCAGAAATAAAATAAATTGAAATTACTACAGAACCCAGCATAAAAAGTGTTTGCAAGGTATCGGTCCAGACAATAGTTTTAATTCCGCCACGCGCAGTATAAATCCAAATCAGTAAAATGGAAAGAATAACTGTTACAAAAAATGGAATTCCCCAAGCTTCAAACACAAAATATTGCAAAACGGTCGCGACAAGAAATAATCGGAATGAAGCTCCTAAAACGCGGGAAACGAAAAAGAAAAAGGCTCCGGTTTTATAGCTCACTTCGCCAAAACGTTGTTCTAAATATTGATAAATTGAAGTAACATTTAAACTATAATAAATAGGAAGTAGAACAAAGGCAATTACAAAATAACCAACCAAATAACCTAGCACTACTTGCATATAGCTAAACTGCGAAGCTTCTACCCAACCCGGAACAGAAATAAATGTTACGCCAGATAATGAAGCGCCAACCATACCGAATGCTACAACATACCAAGGTGATTTTCCTTCTGCTTTAAAGAAAGCTGCATTGCTATCATTTTTTCCGGTGAAGTAGGAAATAAGCATTAAAACTCCAAAATAGAGCCCGATTAATAAAAGAATATGGATTGGTTTCATTCAAAAATTATTGTTGAGTACAAACTTAGTTTATTTCCTTAGGATTTATAAAACACTTCTCAAAAAATCAATAAACTAAGTGAAATTATAGATTATCGTTTATGTTTTTTATCTTTATGATTCTTAGAAAAATAAAATGATGAAAACGTTTTTCTTATTGTTAGGATTATGTTGCGCAAATATGATGTTCGCGCAAGAACCTAATGATTGTATTAACGCCATCGTAATTTGTGGAAACGATCAATTCAGTTCTAATAGTGAAGGAATTGGTCAATCCCAAGAAATTTCTGGCTGCGGAAGTGAAGAGCATAATTCACTTTGGTTAGAAATTAATATTGTTCAAGGAGGAACTTTGGGCTTCGATCTAATTCCAAATAGTGACGATTTAGTAGTAGATTACGACTTTTGGGTTTTCGGTCCAAATCCAGATTGTAATAATTTAGGCGACCCTATTCGATGTTCGACTACAAATCCTTTACAAGCAAATTTAACGTCAAATCATACAGGGATTGATGGAAGCAATCCAAATCCAAGTCAAGGACCAGGTCAAGATGGAACCGGTTATGTTCAATGGTTAGATGTTTTGCCGGGAGAAATGTATTATATCGCGATTGATAGACCACACGGCGATGGTGGTTTCTCAATGAACTGGACAGGAACTGCAAATCAGGGAAGCGGAGCTTTTCCTACTCCGCCGATTGCCAATCAAATTGAAACGGTAAGAACCTGTTCTAATGATACTACTCAAGAATTTGATTTAGCAAGCTTAAAACAAGAAATCAATGCAAATCTTACCGATAACGCTATTACCTTTCACGCAACGCAAGCTGATGCTTTTGACGGAATAAACGAGTTGCCAGATAATTATACCAATACCTCAAACCCACAAGTAATATATGCAAAAGCAACAAGTATAATTAATTTTTGTTTTACCATAGTAGACATACAACTTGAAGTTAACCCGATAGAAAATGATGTGAGTTTAGAAGTTTCTCAACCTATTATTTGCGGAACAGAAGAAGTCGATTTTTTCTTTTCCGGAACACCAAATGCTGTGGTTGAATATAATTTGAATAACCAAACTTCTGAACAAATTACACTCGATGAAAACGGAGAAGCTGTAGTTACAAGAACTATTTCAGAAAATTCAGTTTTAATAGCTACGCTTACCGAATTGTATAATGACGATGGAGATTTATTATGTTCAAAAGTTTTAGACAATCAAGTTTCAGTGAATTCTGAAGGTTTACAAATTAATGGAACACTAGAAGATTTATATAAATGCGATGGTGATAAAGACGGGAAAGTTGCTTTTAATTTAACTCAAAATAATACAAATGTTTTAGCGGGTTATAATTCAGAATTCTATAGAGTTGATTATTACGAAACTGAAAATGACGCAGATCAACGGACAAATAAAATTAGTAACCCTTCTAGCTATTTTAATATTGAAGACCCTCAAACTATTTGGGCTCGACTCGAAAGTGCAACTAATTCTACCTGCTATGATATCGCTAGTTTTCAGTTAAATATTTATACCAACGCTCCACCTGAATTTGATATCGTGAAAAGAGATGAAACCTTTGGCGGAAATCCAGCTATTATTGTTGAAAATATCCAAGGAATCGGTCCTTATGAATTCCGATTAAATAATGAAGATTGGATTAAAATTGGGGAAAGTCAAACCAGCCTAACTTTTGAAATAGAAGAAGGCGGTGAGCATTTTATAGAAGGAAGACATACCGAAGGCTGCGGAAATAAAATTTTATCAGCTATATTTTTAGATTATCCAAAATTTTTTACTCCCAATGGCGACGGTTTTAATGAACATTGGAATGTAAGAGGAGCGGCTAATTTACAATTCAATTCAAAAATATTTATTTTCGATCGTTTCGGGAAATTACTGCGCGCCATCGATCCGAATGGTTTAGGTTGGGATGGTTTTTATAACGGAAAACCAATGCCCGCAGGAGATTATTGGTTTTTATTTAAATATATTCAACTTCAAGAAAACGGAAAAAAACAGGAAAGAGAATTCAAATCTAACATAACATTATTGCGATAAATAAATACCCTAAATTTCACAGAAATTACTTCATTAAAATCATAACTTTGCGGCTATGGAATTTTCTTCAAAACTTTTAGAAAATGCAGTTGTAGAAATGTCGCAATTACCGGGTATCGGTAAAAGAACAGCTTTGCGATTAGTTTTGCATCTCTTGCGTCAACCCGAATCGCAAACCGCTCATCTAGCAAAAGCGTTGGTGAATTTAAGAACTGAAATAAATTTTTGTAAAAACTGCCACAATATTAGCGATACAGAAATATGCGAAATTTGTGCAAATCCTCGACGCGATAAAAAACTGGTTTGTGTAGTAGAAGACGTTCGCGACGTGATGGCAATTGAAAATACGAGTCAATTTAAAGGTTTATATCACGTTTTAGGTGGAAAAATAAGTCCGATGGATGGCATCGGTCCCAGTCAATTAACTATAGAATCATTACTCAATAAAGTGAAAGCAGGTGAAATTACCGAAATTATTTTTGCCTTAAGTAGCACGATGGAAGGCGACACCACAAACTTTTATATTTACAAGCAATTAGAGAATACCAATGTACAAACATCAACAATAGCAAGAGGAATTGGTGTTGGCGATGAGTTGGAATATGCAGATGAAATTACCTTAGGAAGAAGTATTGTAAACCGAGTTCCTTTTGAAAACTCACTTAAAAATCAATAAGTGCAATTATCTGTTATCATCCTGAATTATAAAGTTCCTTATTACTTGCTTCAATGTATAGAAAGCGTACAAAAAGCAATTGCTCATTTAGAAGCCGAAATAATTGTAGTCGATAACAATTCCAAAGATGAAAGTTGTAAACTCGTAAAAAAATATTTTCCTGACGTAAGTTTAATTCAAAATAAAAAAAATGAAGGTTTCAGCAAAGGAAATAATTACGGTGTTACCCTAGCGCGCGGAAAATATATTTGCTTGCTAAATCCCGATACCGTAGTTGCTGAAAATGTTTTTGAAAAAACTTTAGCATTTGCAGAAACCAAGACAGATTTTGGAGCGCTAGGTGTAAAATTAATAGACGGCCAAGGAAATTTTTTACCCGAAAGCAAACGAAATTTACCAGTTCCGAAAGTTGCATTTCAAAAATTAATCGGAAATTCTACCAATTATTATAGCAATTCACCTGCAGATGAGGTTTCAAAAGTGGCGGTTTTGGTTGGCGCTTTTATGCTTATGCAAAAAAAACGCTATTTGGAAGTCGGTGGTTTAGATGAAGATTATTTTATGTATGGTGAAGATATCGATTTAAGTTACAAATTTTTAAAAGCCGGTTATCAAAATTATTATTTCGGCGCTCAAACCGTGTTACATTATAAAGGAGAAAGTACAGTAAAAGATGCTGAATACCGAAAAAGATTTTACGGCGCAATGAAGATTTTCTACCGTAAACATTTTAATAAAAATCTATTTTTAAACTTTTTTGTTGCCAATGCGTTGCAGTTAGCAAAAATCAGGCATTTGTTTCATAAACCAATAAAGAAGAAAAAAAATCAATATCAAGGTGAATTTTTGGTTTCTGAAAATGATAAATTCAATTTAAAAACTGAAGTCTTTTCAAATCTAAAAAAACTTAATTCTAATAAAGCTGAAAAAATTACTACTGAACATTCCTTATTTATTTTTGATGCTGAAACCGTGGATTATAAAAAAATTTTTAGTATCATGGAAATTCAGAAAAAAGGAAAAAATTATTTTCGTATAAAACCAACAAATTTTAATTTTATCATCGGTAGCGATAGCAGTACTGGAAAAGGTGATGTTATTAAAATCTAAAAGTTTGAAAAATTGTTACTAAGAAAAGCATTTTTTAAGTAAATTCGCAACCAATAATCAAAAAAGCACCTTCGGGTTATATATATGGCAAAATTTGAACTGAAATTACCCAAAATGGGAGAAAGTGTTGCAGAAGCAACCATAACCAATTGGCTTAAAGAAGTAGGAGAAACCATTGAAGAAGATGAAGCCGTTCTGGAAATCGCTACCGATAAGGTAGATAGTGAAGTTCCTAGCGAAGTAGAAGGAAAATTAGTAGAAAAACTTTTTGATGTAGATGATGTTGTTCAAGTGGGGCAAACCATCGCAATTATTGAAACCGATGGCGACGCGCCAGAAGCTAGTGAAGAATCTTCTGCTACAGAAGAAAGTAGCAGCGAAAATGTAGAAGCTGTAGAAAAAACCGTTACCCAAGCTAAAGAAACCGCTACAAGTTCAGAAAACTTTAGTGATGCTTCTCGATTCTATTCACCTTTAGTAAAAAGTATCGCTGCCGAAGAAAATATCGGTTTAGATGAATTAGAAAATGTACCCGGAACCGGCAAAGAAGGTCGTGTAACGAAAAATGATATTTTGTCTTATGTTGAAGATCGTAAAAAATCTCCTCAACAAAGTCAACCAAAACAAGCAAGTTCGCAACAACCTGCAGCCGCTGCTCCAAAACCAAATCCAACTCCGGTTAGCGTGAATGGTGAAGATGAAATTATAGAAATGTCCAGAATGGGAAAAATGATTTCTCATCATATGGTAAATTCTGTACAAACTTCAGCACACGTTCAATCGTTTATAGAAGTTGATGTAACTAAAATATGGAATTGGAGAAATAAGGTTAAAAATGAATTCCAAAAAAGAGAAGGTGAAAAATTAACTTTTACACCAATCTTTATGGAAGCTGTGGTTAAAGCCATTAAAGATTTTCCATTAATTAATATTTCAGTAGATGGTGATAAAATCATAAAACGAAAAGATATTAATTTAGGAATGGCTGCTGCTTTACCTGATGGAAATTTAATTGTTCCGGTAATTAAAAAAGCCGATCAGTTAAATTTAATAGGAATGGCTAAACAAGTAAACGATTTAGCAAATAGAGCCAGAAATGGAAAATTAAAACCAGACGATACACAAGGCGGAACGTATACCGTAACCAATGTAGGAACCTTCGGAAGTATTATGGGAACTCCAATTATCAATCAGCCACAAGTAGGAATTTTAGCGCTTGGTGCGATTAGAAAAGTTCCTGCGGTAATTGAAACACCAGAAGGAGATTTCATCGGTATCCGTAGAAAAATGTTCTTATCGCACAGTTACGATCATCGTGTTGTAAACGGAGCTTTAGGAGGTCAATTTGTGCAACGTGTCGCACAATACTTAGAAGCTTTCGATGAAAATCAAACTATTTAAAATCGTACAATAAATAATAATAAAAAACGCCCGAATTATCGGGCGTTTTTTGGTTGTGGTTATAAGTTTTAGTCAATTAAAAAAGTCAGTTTAGTTAGAACTGAAATATTTTCGAGCACTAAAATTAAAAAAATATTTTAAAAGCGCTAATTTTTTTTATCACTTCCATACCTTATAGTACATTTGTGATTAAATTCAATCGCAATGAAATTAAACCTCACCAAACCCATTTGTTTTTTCGATTTAGAAACTACAGGAACCAATATCGCAAAAGATAGAATTGTAGAAATAGCTATTCTAAAAGTGTTTCCCAATGGAAATAAAGAAAGCATTACGTTACGCGTAAATCCTGAAATGCCAATTCCACCTGAAGTAACAAAAATCCACGGAATTTCAGATGAAGATGTTGCTGATGAACCCACGTTTAAAACACTCTCAAAAAAAATATATGAATTTATTAAAGGCTGCGATTTGGGAGGTTATAATAGTAATCGTTTCGATATTCCACTTTTAGCTGAAGAATTTTTAAGAGCTGAAATAGATTTTGATATAAAAAATGCAGTAGCGATTGATGTACAAACCATTTTTCATAAAAAAGAAAAACGAACTTTAGAAGCCGCCTATAAATTTTATTGCGACAAAGACTTAGAAAATGCACACAGCGCAGAAGCCGATACAAATGCAACTTTTGAAGTTTTAGAATCACAGCTCGACCGTTATCCAGATTTAGAAAACGATACAAAATGGCTGGCAGAATTTAGCGCACATAAAAAATATGCAGACTTTGCCGGTTTTTTAGCTTATAATAAAGAAGGAAAAGAAATTTTTTCATTCGGAAAACATCGTGGAAAATTAGTAGAAAAAGTTTTAGAAGATGAGCCAGGTTATTACGGGTGGATACAAAACGCAGATTTTCCATTATATACCAAAAAGGTGCTTACCGCTATTAAATTGCGAAAATTATCTGAAAAGCTAAACTAACAAGCGATGAAAATTATCTGTGTAGGAAGAAATTACACCGAACATATTGCCGAACTTAAAAATGAAAAACCAGAAGAACCGGTTATTTTTTTAAAACCCGATACAGCCGTTTTATTAAAAAAGCAACCTTTTTTTATTCCAGATTTTTCATCGAATATACACTATGAAGTAGAATTACTCGTTCGTATAAAGAAAGTAGGTAAATATATTCAAGAAAAGTTCGCTCATAAATATTATGACGAGATTGGATTGGGTATCGATTTTACGGCGCGAGATTTGCAGCAACAATTAAAAGAGAAAGGTTTACCCTGGGAAAAAGCAAAAGGATTCGATGGGTCGGCGGTAATTGGAGAGCGTTGGTTTTCAAAAAAGGTATTTAAAAATATAGACGAAATTCCTTTTAGTTTGAAGAAGAACGGAAAAATTGTACAACAGACCGATACCTCGCACATGCTTTTTAAGATAGATGAATTAATTGCGTATATTTCGCGATATTTTACCCTAAAAATTGGCGATGTGATTTTTACGGGCACTCCGGCTGGAGTGGGAAAAGTACAAAAAGATGATACGTTAGAAGGGTTTATAGATGAAGAATCTGTTTTCTCTATTAACGTGAAATAACTGAGAAGACTAGAACAATGAAAAAATACAATTTAGAGCAAATTCAAGAAATGGCAGATGGAGATGAAGAGTTTATTCTTGAAATGGTAAAAACATTCACCGAAGAATTACCCGAAGATATTCATGCCATGAATGAAGCGGTAAATAATGGGAATGCTCAATTAGCCTATCAAACCGCTCACAAGATGAAACCCAACTTGCAAATTTTTGGCTTAGATTTAGCCCCAGAAGTCAAAAAAATTGAAGGTTGGGCAAAAAATTCTGCCATGAAAGAAGATATTTTACCCTATGCAAATATCGTTTCAGAAACTGTACTTACCGCTTGTAAAGAATTAAGAGAAGATTTCAACCTCTAATATATGAATGCTGAAATAATCACGATTGGTGATGAAATTCTAATAGGGCAAATTGTCGATACCAATTCGGCTTTTATTGCTAAAAAATTAAATAAAATAGGAATAGACGTAGCTCAAATCACTTCTATTCAAGATGAAGAATCTCATATTTTGCAAAGTATAGAAGATGCTGCAAAAAGATCACAAATTGTTATTCTAACCGGCGGTTTAGGGCCAACTAACGATGATATTACCAAAAAAACCTTGTGTAAATATTTTCAAGATGAAATGGTTCATCATCAAGAGGTTTTAGTGCATATAGAAAAACTGTTTGAAAAATTAGATACTCAAATCTCTCAGCTTAATCGCGATCAAGCAATGTTGCCGTCCAAAGCAATTGCTTTACACAACGAGTATGGAACCGCTCCAGGAATGTTTTTCGATGAAAACGGAATTGTGTATGTTTCGCTTCCCGGTGTTCCTTTCGAAATGAAACATCTGCTAGAAGAAGAAGTTATTCCAAGAATTCAAGACCGTTTCGAGCGTCCGTTTATAGTTCATAAAACCGTTCTTACTTATGGAGTGGGAGAAAGTACGATTGCTCAAAAAATAGCAGATTGGGAAAACGCACTTCCTAATTTTATAAAACTGGCCTATTTGCCGGGTTTAGGAAGAGTTCGTTTACGTCTTTCAGCACGTGGAAACGAGGAACAAAAATTAATCGCGGCAATCGATACCCAAATTGAAAGTCTTCAGTTACTCATTGGTGATATTATACGCGGTTATGAAGATGAAGAAACCATAGAAGAGCGAATTGCAAAAAAATTGAATCAACATAATTTCACTGTTGCAACCGCAGAAAGTTGTACCGGCGGAAAAATAGCGGCTCGTTTCACTACTTTTCCCGGAGCTTCAAGTTATTTTAAAGGAAGCATCGTGACCTACGCAACTTCAGCTAAGAATGATGTTTTAAAAATTCCGAAAGATTTTATTGAAAAATATTCTGTTGTAAGCGCCGAGATCACAGAAGAAATGGCAAAACGTACCCGAAAATTATTTCATTCCGATTTTGCTATTGCTACTACGGGCAACGCCGGGCCCACAAAAGGCGATAGCGATGCAGAAATAGGAACAGTTTTTATAGCCATCGCCAGTAAAGAAAATGTTGAGGTGTTTGAATTTAATTTAGGGAATCAACGAGAAAAAGTAACTGAAAAAGCTGTAAACAAAGCATTTGAATTGCTATTAAACCACTTAGAAAAAATATAATAAAAATTATATCTTAATAGTTGTAACTTAAGTAAAAAAATCGTTAATTTGCATCCTGTTTTGAAATAACGAGAAAAGATCAGAAAAAATGTCAAGAGTTTGTGAACTTACCGGGAAAAAAGCAATGGTTGGGAATAACGTTTCTCACGCAATGAATAAAACTAAACGTAAATTCAACGCGAATTTAGTTAAAAAACGTTTTTATATTCCTGAAGAAGATAAATGGATTACCTTAAAAGTATCTACTTCTGCTTTAAAAAATATTAATAAAAGAGGAATCTCTGCTGTCATCAAAGATGCAAGAGCAAACGGATTCTTAAAAAAGTAATCAAACCCTTTAATACCTAAGAGAAATGGCAAAGAAAGGAAATAGAGTTCAGGTTATATTAGAATGTACAGAACATAAAGCATCTGGAAAACCAGGTACTTCAAGATACATTACTACAAAAAATAAAAAGAATACACCGGATAGAATGGAGTTAAAGAAATTTAACCCAATTCTTAATAAAATGACGGTTCACAAAGAAATAAAGTAATAAGTTATGGCAAAGAAATCGGTAGCATCATTACAAACAGGATCTAAAAGACTTACAAAAGCCGTGAAAATGGTAAAGTCTGAAAAAACTGGCGCATATACATTTGTAGAACAAATTATGGCTCCAGACCAAGTAAATGACTTTTTCAATAAAAAATAAGTTCATTATATAATAGTGAAGCCGTTCCGTTTTTTTCGGGACGGCTTTTTTGTTTTGTGTATATTTGCTTTTTAAAAATAATTAGGGCGTTTCCCCGTTACCACGGGGGCGGGCTATCGGCAGTCGCTATTTGTTTTTCCAAACAAATGAGCTTCAACAAAGCCTTTATCCCTAACGCAAAAACGTGTACGTATGGGCTTATTTAAAAAAATATTTTCAAAAGAAAAAAAAGAAACCTTAGACAAAGGGTTAGAAAAATCTAAATCAAGTTTTTTCGGCAAACTAAGTAAAGCCGTTGCCGGAAAATCGAAAGTAGATGATGAAGTACTCGATGATTTAGAAGAAGTACTCGTTTCAAGTGACGTTGGCGTTGCTACGACTATAAAAATTATAGATCGAATCGAAGAACGCGTGGCACGCGATAAATATTTAGGTACAGACGAACTCGATAAAATTCTGCGCGAAGAGATAGCGGCTCTTTTAAGTGAAACCGGTTCGGGAGAGCATACAAGTTTTCCACTTCCAACAAAAAAACCATACGTAATTATGGTAGTTGGTGTAAACGGCGTAGGAAAAACCACTACCATTGGGAAGTTAGCATATCAATTTAAAAAGCAAGGTAAAAAAGTAGTTTTAGGAGCAGCAGATACCTTTAGAGCAGCAGCAATAGATCAGTTACAAATTTGGGCAGATCGCGTAGATGTTCCTATTGTAAAACAAAAAATGGGAAGCGATCCGGCTTCAGTAGCATTCGACACTATTCAAAGTGCTGTTAAACAAGATGCCGATATTGTTATAATCGATACTGCGGGAAGATTACACAACAAGGTTAATTTAATGAATGAATTAACGAAAGTAAAACGTGTAATGAAAAAAGTGGTAGACGATGTTCCTGATGAAGTTTTATTAGTATTAGACGGTTCTACCGGACAAAATGCTTTTGAACAAGCCAAACAATTTACTGCCGCGACAGAAGTAACTTCACTTGCGGTAACAAAACTTGACGGTACAGCAAAAGGTGGCGTAGTAATTGGAATTAGCGATCAGTTCAAAATTCCCGTAAAATATATTGGGGTAGGAGAAGGCGTTGAAGATTTGCAAGTTTTCAATAAAATGGAATTTGTAGATTCGTTCTTCAAACAAACTATTTAAATAATGACAAACGAAAATAGACCTAAACCTTTTTCAAAAGAACGAACAAAAGCCACACTCTGTAAAATTATTTTCTTTTACAGTATTTTTTACGTGGTAATGAAAGTAATCGCTGCTTTTAAAGGACTTTGGGTTATACCGAATTTAGTGTTAACCTTACCTTATTTAATTTTTGCAGCCATTGGATTTTGGATGACAAAAAATCAGAAATTTTCTTGGTTTTATGTAGTATTAGGGATTATTTTAATTTCGTTTGTCCGGTATTATGAAGTTCAAATGATGGAATGGCTTCAAGCGAATATCTAAACTATTCATTTTTAGAAAATTAATTTATTCTAAGACTTTTCTTTAAACAAATCTTTTCACGATTAGATTTGTATCTTTGCACACATTTTTAAAATATTATGCGAACAAAATCACGGAAGAAGAACAAGATTAATGTAGTAACGCTGGGTTGTAGTAAGAATATCTATGATTCTGAAGTGTTAATGGGGCAATTAAAAGCCAACAATAAAGAAGTTGTTCACGAAGAAGAAGGAAATGTTGTTGTAATTAATACCTGCGGATTTATCGATAACGCGAAAGAACAATCGGTAAATACCATTTTAGATTTCGCTCAGAAAAAAGAAGAAGGTTTAGTAGATAAAGTTTTTGTAACCGGATGTTTGTCGGAACGCTATAAACCTGATTTAGAAAAAGAAATTCCGAATATCGATCAATATTTCGGGACTACAGAATTACCTGCATTGTTAAAAGCGCTAGGTGCCGATTATAAACATGAATTATTAGGAGAACGAATCACCACAACGCCAAAAAATTACGCATTTTTAAAAATTGCTGAAGGTTGCGATCGTCCATGCTCATTTTGTGCGATTCCGTTAATGCGTGGTGGACATAAATCTACGCCAATCGAACAATTGGTAAAAGAAGCCGAAGGTTTAGCAAGAGATGGCGTAAAAGAATTAATTTTAATAGCACAAGATTTAACTTATTATGGTTTAGATCTTTATAAAAAAAGAAATTTAGCAGAATTACTCCGCGCGTTGGTAAAAGTTGAAGGAATAGAATGGATTCGTTTACATTACGCATTTCCTACCGGTTTCCCGATGGATGTGCTCGATGTAATTAAAGAAGAACCAAAAGTTTGTAATTATCTTGATATTCCGTTGCAACATATTTCAGACGATTTATTAAAGTCGATGCGCCGCGGAACTACCCATAAAAAAACCACCGATTTAATAAATAAATTCCGTGAGCTAGTTCCAGAAATGGCAATTCGAACCACGTTAATTGTGGGTTATCCGGGAGAAACCGAAGCCCATTTTCAGGAATTAAAAGATTGGGTAAAAGAAATGCGTTTTGAGCGTTTAGGAGCTTTTACGTATTCGCACGAAGAAAATACGCATGCTTATAATTTAGAAGACGATGTTCCTGAAGAAGTTAAACAAGAACGCGCAAATGAAATAATGGAAATTCAATCGCAAATTTCTTGGGAGCTGAATCAGCAAAAAATTGGACAGGTTTTTAAATGCGTAATCGATCGAAAAGAAGGAACTTATTTTGTGGGAAGAACACAATTTGATTCTCCAGATGTTGATAACGAAGTGCTTATCGATGCCAATAAATATTACCTGAAAACAGGAGATTTCGCACAAATTAAAATTACCGAAGCTGCAGATTTCGATCTTTACGGAGAGCCGGTTTAGGTTTATTTAGAAAAAATCGTCTTTAACTAAAAATTAGTAGAAAAAACATTCAACAAACGTATCTTTGAGGTTTTCAAGATTTTTTGTTTTATGGCTGACTGTATTTCTTACCGCGATACCAATTATTTTTCAAACTTAATTACAGATTATTTAGCTGAAGAAAAAAAGCTCGATCCGTTTTACGGTAATTTTCCCAAGATTGAAAATTTTGAAAAGCAAATTGAAGAAAAGAAAAAGAGTTATTCGGTAGAGAATAGAAAAATTTTAGTAGAAACGCTGCAAAAGCAATATGCCAATTTTTCTATTTCAACAGCAACGCAAGAAAATCTCCAACTTTTAGCACAAGAGAATACCTTTACCGTTACTACCGGACATCAATTAAATTTATTTACCGGTCCGCTTTATTTTTTATATAAAATAATTTCCACAATTAATCTGTGTGAGAAATTAAAAGAA
This sequence comes from Mesonia maritima, assembly GCF_042433895.1. Taxonomy (NCBI): domain Bacteria; kingdom Pseudomonadati; phylum Bacteroidota; class Flavobacteriia; order Flavobacteriales; family Flavobacteriaceae; genus Mesonia; species Mesonia maritima. The sequence goes on from NZ_JBHLUA010000004.1 coordinate 114,299, forward strand.
AAATACCCAACCTGCAATTTCGTCCCAATTTATTGGATGGCAACCGAAGACCACGATTTTGAAGAAATTAATTTTTTCAATTTCAAGGAAAATAAAATCCAATGGAATCGTAAGGCAAACGGAGCCGTAGGAGAATTAAATACCAATGGATTAGAAAAAGTTTTTGAAGAATTTTCAACTAACTTAAACGCTTCAAAAAATGCAGAAGAATTAAAAAAACTTTTTAAAGAAGCTTATGTAGAACATGAAAATCTTTCCGCTGCGACGCACTATCTTGCTAATGAATTATTCGGTGAAGATGGACTTGTAATTCTTGATGCTAACCAGAGAAGCTTAAAAAAACTTTTCATTCCCTTTGTAAAAGATGAATTGCTTAAGCAAACTTCACACACCTATGTTCAGGAAACCACTACTCAACTTTCAGAAAAAAACTACAAAATACAAGTAAATCCGCGTGAAATTAATCTTTTTTACCTCAAAGAAAATTTACGGGAACGTATAATTGAAGAAGAAAATCAGTATTTTATTCATGAAACCGAATTACGTTTTTCTGAAAAAGAAATGTTAGAAGAAGTAGAAAATCATCCTGAACGTTTTTCACCGAATGTAATTATGCGTCCGCTTTATCAAGAAGTAATTCTTCCGAATTTAAGCTACATTGGCGGTGGTGGCGAATTGGCATATTGGTTTCAGTTAAAAGAATATTTTAAAGCTGAAAAAGTTCCTTTTCCAATTCTTTTACTTCGCAATTCTGCTTTATTAATTTCAGAAAAGCAACAAAAAAAATTAAATAGGTTAGGAGTTTCCCTTCAAGATTTATTTCTAAACCAAGCCGATTTAAAAACAAAACATACTCAGAAAATTTCTGAAATTGACATCGATTTTTCTAAACAAAAAAAACACTTAGAAAATCAATTTTCAGAATTATATAATTTAGCTGAAAAAACCGACAAATCTTTTATCGGTGCAGTTGCCGCTCAAGAAAAAAAGCAAATTAACGGACTAAGCCATTTAGAAAAACGTTTATTAAAAGCACAAAAGCGAAAATTAAAAGATGAACTCGATCGTTTAACAACTTTACAAAACGAACTATTTCCGAAACAGAATTTACAAGAACGCCAAGCAAATTTTAGTGAATTTTATGAAGCTTATGGAAATGGTTTAATTCAACTTTTAAAAGAAGAATTAGATCCGTTAAAGCAAAAATTTTCTATTATTGAATTAAAATAATTCTCAAGACTTAAAATCTATATTTTTAAATCTCGATTATCGAGTAAAATAATTTCTACTGAAAATTCTCCCCTTATGAAAAGTATGCACTCCGTTGATATCGATACTGTTGAAATGACACTAGATATCATGAAATACGCGATTAATAGAATTTCTAATAGTGCGCCAGATTTAGGTTCGCCCAAAAAGGAAGAAGAATTATTAAAAAAAGTAGGAGAGACAGTTACGAAAGAAGGAATTGGCGGCGAAAAGGCATTTAAATTATTTAGAGATGTGCTTTCAAAAGCCACCGTTCCGGTAGATCATCCGCGTCATTTGGCTTTTGTACCTGCTGCACCGACGCGAGCAGCGGTTTTATTCGATTTAGTAACTTCCGCAGCGAGTATTCATGGCGCCTATTGGATGACCGGCGGTGGCGGAATTTTCTGTGAAAACCAAGCCATGAAATGGTTAGTTTCCTTAACCGGTTTGCCCGAAGGTGCGTTTGGTGTTTTTACCAGCGGCGGAACTTCAGCAAATCTTTCGGCAATGATTGCAGCGCGCGAAGCTTGGCGAGATCAGAATAAAGAAAACCAGGCGTTAAGAGCTTTGTTAATCACATCAAACGGAGCGCATTCTTCTGTAAAATCGATGGCAAAAGTAATCGATGCTGATATTATTTTAGTGGATGATGACGATGAAGATAAATTAACCGGGAAATGGTTGCAAAAAGCGATTAATAAGTTAAGTGAAATTGATCGAAAACGTTTATTTGCCGTAGTAGCGACCGGAGGAACTACAAATGCCGGAATTATTGATGAATTAGATGAAGTTGCTCAAGTTTGTGAAAATGAAAATATTTGGTTTCACGTAGACGCTGCTTATGGTGGAGGCGCTTTAGCTGCTCCTTCCGTTCGACATTTATTTAAAGGAATTGAACGAGCCGATAGTATTACCATAGATCCGCATAAATGGATGTTTTCTCCTTATGACTGTGGCGCTGTAATTTATAAAAATATAGAATTAGCCAAAAACGCGCATTCGCAAAAAGGAGCTTATTTAGATATTTTTAAAGATGAAGGAGCTCAAGGATTTAATCCGGCAGATTATCAAATTCAACTTACCAGAAGATTACGCGGTTTACCACTCTGGTTTTCATTAGCGATGCACGGAACTGAAAAATATACAGAAGCAATTGAAAGAGGTTTAGAACTTGCCCAAAATGCAGCCAAACAAATTGAAGCTGCCGAACATTTAGAATTGGTAAGAAAACCAAGTTTATCGTGTGTACTTTATAGAAGAAAAGGGTGGAATGCTGAAGATTATAAAGATTGGACTTATAAAAATCATAAATCTGGTTTTGCTTTGGTGACCCCTACAAAATGGACAAAAAATGGTGAATCGGAAACAATTTCACGTTTTTGTTTTATAAATCCAGATACCACAGAAAAAGATATTCAAGAAATTTTAGCTTCGATGGAATAATGAATTAATCAATTTCATACGCTAATCGCATAGTAATAGAAGCAGTTTTATTTTTACTAGAGGTATTATAAGCGCCGCTCCAGCTATAATCTTCACCGCTATTTTGCCCGGTAATTTGAAAAACACCCATATCGGCACTTTTTAATTTTCCTAAGTCGCCGCCGGCATTTTTAGCGATTCGTTCGGCTCTTAATTTAGCGTCTTCCGTGGCCTTAGAAATCATTTCAATTTTTAAATCGGCTAATTTGGTGTAATAATAACGTGGAGGCGTAGAATTAAATTGAACACCTTTATTTAAAAGTTCAGTTATTTCACGCGAAACTTCTTCAATTAATTCTACTTTGCTAGATTCAATTTTTACGGTTTGCGTGAGATCATAACCTTCAAATTTTGTACCTACAAATTTTCCGTTTTCGTATTGACTTTGTGTGCGTTCGTTGGTTTGAACGGAATTAAAAATAATATTTTCCGCAGCAATCCCTTTTTCAACTAAATAATTTTTTACCACTTGCTTATCGATATCAATTTTTTCATAAGCTTGTTTTAAATTGGTATTAAACTGATTAAAACTTCCTTCCCAAACAATTAAATCTGAAGTGAAATTTTTGCTTCCCGAACCAGTAACATTAATAACATCATTTGTATTGGCTCTTTTTATATAAGCATTTCCTAAAAAATAAGAAGCTAAAACAATTGCAATTGAAAAAATGACTGCACTTAAATATTTCATTGTAAATACTTTTTTAGAATAGAAAAAATAAAGGTAGAAAAAACTCAAGTTAGTCCTTTAAATTTTAACTCAAATTATTACTTTTGCCTATGCAAAATAACGTACTTATATTAGATTTCGGTTCGCAATACACGCAATTAATTGCGAGAAGAGTTAGAGAATTAAATATTTATTGCGAGATACATCCTTACCACAAAATTCCTGATAATGTATCTGAATTTAAAGCAGTAATTTTATCAGGAAGTCCGTTTTCTGTTCGCGCAGAAGATGCTCCACATCCAGATTTATCAAAAATTAGAGGAAAAGTTCCCATGCTTGCGGTATGTTATGGCGCACAATATTTAGCACATTTTCATGGCGGAAAAGTTGAACCTTCTAATACGCGTGAATATGGAAGAGCAAACTTATCGTTAATTAAAGATGGCGAAACACTTTTTGATGAGATTACTGAAAATTCTCAAGTATGGATGTCGCATAGTGATACGATAAAAGAATTGCCTAAAAACGGAATTAGAATAGCAAGTACGCACGATGTTTTAAATGCCGCTTATAGAATTGAAGGGGAAGAAACCTTTGCCATTCAATTTCACCCTGAAGTTTATCACTCTACCGATGGAAAGCAATTGCTGGAAAATTTCTTAGTGAAAATAGCGAAAGTAGCCCAAGAATGGACGCCTGAAGCTTTTGTAGATTTAACGGTAGAAGATTTAAAAAAGCAAATTGGAAACGAAAAAGTAGTATTAGGATTAAGTGGCGGTGTAGATTCTACAGTAGCTGCAGTTTTACTGAATAAAGCCATTGGCGATAATTTATATTGCATTTTTGTAAATAACGGGTTGTTACGTAAAAATGAATTCAACAGCGTATTGCATCAATATAAAGATATGGGCTTAAACGTTAAAGGAGTAGATTCTTCGGCACGTTTCTTGGATGCTCTAAAAGGAATAAGCGATCCTGAAGAAAAACGTAAAAAAATAGGAAATACATTTATTGAAGTTTTCGATGATGAAGCACATGAAATTACCGATGTTACTTTTTTAGCACAAGGAACAATTTATCCTGATGTTATTGAATCTATTTCGGTAAATGGTCCATCGGCAACTATAAAATCGCATCATAATGTTGGTGGTTTGCCAGATTTTATGAAACTGAAAATAGTTGAACCGTTACGAATGCTTTTTAAAGATGAAGTAAGAAGAGTAGGAGCAGAAATGGGAATCGATCCTGAATTATTAGGGAGACATCCATTTCCCGGACCAGGATTAGCAATTCGAATTTTAGGTGATATTACCGCTGAAAAAGTTCGTATATTACAAGAAGTAGATCATATTTTTATTCAAGGTTTAAAAGATTGGATGTTGTATGATAAAGTATGGCAAGCTGGCGCAATTTTACTTCCGGTAAGTTCTGTAGGTGTAATGGGAGATGAGCGAACGTATGAAAAAGTGGTCGCTTTAAGAGCTGTAGAATCTACCGATGGAATGACAGCCGATTGGGTAGATTTACCATACGATTTTCTACAAAAAACCTCGAATACGATCATAAATCGTGTAAAAGGGGTAAATAGAGTTGTATATGATATAAGCTCTAAACCACCCGCTACGATTGAGTGGGAATAAAAAAATAAAATTCATGAGAAAATTAGTAATCTGTTTACTAGTTGCCGTTTTTTTTAATGCTTTCGCTTTTGCGCAAAGCTATAAAACACATCGTGTTCAAGAAGGTGAAACTGTTTCATCGATCGCTAAAAAATATGATGTTACCGAAGAGGCAATTTACAAACTGAATCCTGATGCTAAAAATGGAAAGATAGTTGCAACCGTTTTAGTAATTCCTTTTGGTGAAACGCCAGATGGCGTTTCGGGTTCTAACGTTTTGCGTTTTAAAGAATATGAAGTAGAACCTAAAGGAACTTTATACAGCATCGCAAAAGAAAATCATATTAGCGTTGAAGATCTAAAAAAATACAATCCCTATTTATATAAAGAAGAATTAGGACAAGGCGATCGTATTCGAATTCCGATTTTTAATAAGCGAGAAGTCGTAGATTTTAATGAATCGGTACAAAATTCAACCTTCAAAAACTTAAAACATATTGTTTTACCAAAAGAAGGAAAATACAGAATCGCTAAAAAATATGGAATGACGGTTGAAGAACTGGAAGCTTTAAATCCTCAAATGGGCGATTTACAACCGGGACAAGTTTTAAACGTTAATAACCCGAAAGCTATCGCTGAAGAAAAAGAAGCGAATTCCGATAAATTTTTAAGTTATGAAGTTCAACCGAAAGAAACCTTTTATAGCTTAACTCGTCAGTTTAATATTTCAAAAGATTCTTTAGAAGAATTAAATCCGCAATTGGCAAAAGAAGGTCTAGAAGCCGGAATGACGCTAAAAATTCCAAAACCTGATTATCTAAAAGGAGATACATTAAGTGTTGGAAATAAAAATATTATAAAACTTGAAAAATATATTACCAATACTTCACCTAAACGAATTGCAATTATGCTTCCGTTTAATTTGCAAGAGTTTCAACGCGATAGTATTGATAAAGCGGAACAATTAAAAAAAGACCGTGTACTTAGAATTTCACTAGATTTTTATAGTGGCGTGATTGCCGCAATCGATTCCATTGAAAAAATGGGAATTTCTGTAAAAGCGAAAATTTTTGATACACAACAAAGTACATCACACGTAAAAAAGCTTTTAAACGAAGAGAATTTTGAAAATTATCAAGCCATAATCGGTCCGTTGTTAACTTCAAATTTAGAGGAAGTTTCCAAGGCATTGGCTTCTTATGATATTCCGGTTTTATCGCCGTTAACCAATAGTGAATTGCACGGAAAAGATAATTTATACCAAACTCGGCCTTCTGCAATGGTAATGGAAAAAGCCTTAGTGACTTATATTGATAGCTTAAAGGAAGGAAAAAATATTTTAATTCTTACCGATGAAAAACATTCGTATTTAAGAGATAAATTGGCGTACCGTTTTCCTAATGCAAACGTTATTAAGCAATCGAATAAAGAATATCTTCAGCGAAAAGATTTAACCAATGCGTTGTCAAAAGACAAGGAAAATTGGGTTATTCTTGAGTCAGATGAATTAGGCTTAATCAGCAACGCGACTTCTTACTTAAATTCTATGGCAGACAATTATAAGATTCGCTTATTTACTTCCAATAAAAGTGAACCTTATGACGATGAAGTTTCCAATCAATACCTGAGTAATTTAAAATTTACTTATGCTTCAGTCGCTAGAGAATATGATTTAAAAACCCGAAATGGTTTTGCAGAAGCGTATTCAAAAAATTATGGAATTATACCAAGCAAATATGCTGTTCGTGGATTCGATATTACGTTTGATGTATTATTGAGATTGGCTACTGCTGAAAATTTAGCAGAATCGATTAAAAGAGAAGGAACTACAGAGTATGTAGAAAACCGATTCAATTATCATAAGAAAATGATTGGCGGTTATTATAATGACGCGGTTTACTTAATTGAATACGGTGAAAATTTAGAATTAAAAGTTTTAAATTAAAATGACTTCAACAGCAATTTATAAAGAAAATCTTCGAGTAGAAAACACACATTTACAAAGCAATTCTACTTATTTTACAGACGCGCCGGTCGATAATAATGGAAAAGGAGAAGCTTTTTCACCAACCGACACGGTCGCGACTGCTTTGGCAAATTGTATGTTAACCATCATGGGAATTAAAGCGGAACAGCATAAAATTAATATGAACGGAACCAAAGCTGAAATTACCAAAACAATGGCTTCAAATCCCAGAAGAATTTCAAAAATTGAAATAGAAGTTCATTTTCCTTCATCGTATGCTGAAAAAGAAAAAAGCTTGCTTGAAAAAGCAGCTGTAACTTGTCCGGTTTTTTACAGTTTACATCCCGATATCTCGAAAATAATTAATTTTCACTATCCTAATGCGTAACATATCCTTCATATTATTTTTCTTCGGAAGCTTTTTGGGAATCGCTCAAGAAAATGAGGAAAAATTATATTGGAGTGAAACTACCTTAACGTGGAAAGATTTTAAAGGAAAACCAGACCCTACAAATCCATATCAAGCAAATACCTATTCAGGATTTTCTTTTTCATGGTCGCTGCAAAACGATGCAGATGGAAGAAAATTTGTATATGAAATAAAAAGCTATTTTTTACCAAATCAATCTTGGGTAAAAGATGGGAAAGAAACCGATTATTTATTAAACCACGAACAACTTCATTTTGATATTTCTGATTATTACGCAAGAAAATTCAACCAAGAATTAATTGATTTTGATGATAGCGGAAGCTTAAAACAAGTTCAGCAGCGTTTACAAAAAATCTATCAAAAAATAGAAAACGATCGGCAAACAATGCAACAAAAATATGATAAGGAAACCGATCATTCTAAAAATAAGGAAGCGCAACAAAAATGGAATGAGAAAGTAAAAGATTTGCTATCGCAACTTCCTAAACTTAAAAATTAGCTACTTCTTTTTTCGCTTTTTCAAAATCCTTAATAATTTCTTTTACAATCTCGGCGGCAGGTTTTATTTCATGAATCAATCCGCTAATTTGTCCGATTTCTAATTCTCCTTCCTCTAAATCACCTTCAAACATTCCTTTTTTAGCACGTGCTCTTCCTAATAATTCAATGAGTTCTTCTTTAGAAGGATTTTTTTTGTAGAGTTCCAACACGTCATTAAAAAATTTATTTTTTAGCATTCGTACTGGTGCTAATTCTTTTAACGTAAGTTGTGTATCGCCTTCTTGAGAATTTACTACTAAATCTTTAAATGCTTGGTGCGATGAAGCTTCGTTACTCGCTACAAAACGACTCCCGATTTGTACCGCATCGGCGCCGAGAACCATTGCGGCTAGCATTCCGTTACCGGTAGCAATTCCGCCTGCGGCAATTAATGGAACGCTCAGTTTTTCTTTTACCATCGGAATTAATGTAAATGTAGTGGTTTCTTCTCGCCCGTTATGTCCGCCGGCTTCAAAACCTTCAGCAACAACTGCATCAACTCCGGCAGCTTCAGCTTTTAAAGCAAATTTTACGCTACTTACTACATGAACAACTTTAATTCCGTTTTCTTTTAAAATTGGCGTCCATGTTTTAGGATTTCCTGCGGAAGTGAACACAATTTCAACTTCTTCTTCAATAATAATATCCATGATTTTATCGAGATCTGGATATAACATCGGGACGTTTACACCGAAAGGTTTATCGGTTGCTTTTTTGCATTTTTGAACGTGTTCTCTAAAAATTTCAGGATACATAGAACCTGAACCGATTATTCCCAATCCGCCGGAATTACTAACAGCGCTGGCTAATTTCCAGCCACTCGCCCAAATCATTCCCGCTTGAATTAATGGATATTGAATATTGAATAAAGAAGTGATTTTATTGTTTTGCATGAATTATTCGTTAAGTGAATTTCAAAGTTAAGAAATTACACCAGAACCTAATAATTCTTCGTCTTGATACCACGCTACAAATTGCCCTTCGGTAATTGCAGTTTGCGCATTTTCAAAAATAACATACAAACCGTTTTCAGTTTTGTAAAGCGTTGCTTTTTCTAGCGGTTGGCGATACCGAATTCTTGCACTAACTTCTAAAGATTCATCATTTTGAAGTTGTAAATCTTCGCGAACCCAATGAATTTCATCGTTAGCAATAAATAAACCTTTGCGCAATAATCCTGGATGATTTTTTCCTTGTCCAGTGTAGATAATATTATTTTTAACATCGGTTTCAATAACAAATAAAGGTTCGGGTGTTCCGCCAACAGCTAAACCTTTTCGTTGACCTTTTGTAAAATAATGCGCACCATTATGCGAACCTACTTTTTTTCCTAAATCAGGTTGATAGCTGTATTTTTCGCTAAGCACTACTAATTCTTCTTGTTTTGAACTGAAATTATTTTCTACGGATTGATAAATCGAGTCTTCAGAAGAAATTTCTACAATATCACCATTTTTAGGCTGTAATTTTTGCTGAAGAAAATCTGGAAGTCTAACTTTTCCGATAAAACAAAGTCCTTGTGAATCTTTTTTTCCGGCGGTCACCAATTCTTGTTCTGCTGCGATTTTACGAACTTCACTTTTTTGAAGTTCACCAATAGGGAAGAGGGTTTTTGCCAATTGCTCTTGCGAGAGTTGACATAAGAAATAAGATTGATCTTTGTTTTTATCTTTTCCCGCCAATAATTGGTAAATTTTTTTTCCCTCTTTTTCAATCTCTCCTTTTCGGCAATAATGACCGGTGGCTACATAATCGGCGCCTAAAGAAAGCGCGATTTTCATGAAGACATCAAACTTTATTTCACGATTACATAAAACATCGGGATTTGGCGTTCTTCCACGCTCATATTCATTGAACATATAATCTACAATGCGTTCTTTATATTCTTCGCTTAAATCGACAGTTTGAAAAGGAATATTTAGTTTATCGGCAACCAACATGGCATCGTTACTGTCGTCTAACCACGGACATTCATCACTAATCGTAACGGAATCGTCGTGCCAATTTTTCATAAAAAGACCGATTACTTCATAACCTTGTTCTTTTAATAAATAGGCAGTTACACTAGAATCTACGCCACCACTAAGACCAACAACAACACGCTTTTTATTCACAATAAACTAATTTTTGAGATTGCAAAATTAACCAATTTGTCGCAGTTTAAGAGCCTACCTTTCAGTTAATATTGTTTGACTTCATCTAGTGAATTATTTTTGTAGAATTTCCATTCGCCGGTTCGTTTACCTTGCTTATAATTTCCTTCAGAAATTAAATTGCCGCTCGCGTTATAAGTTTCGGTTGAACCGTGAAGTTTACCATCTTTGTAGGTGTACGACTGAATTAACGTTCCATTTTTAGCGTAGATTAAATTTTCGCCATTTGCCACGCCATTTTCAAAGTGTTTTTTTTCAGTAATTTTTCCATTAGGGAAATAAACGATTTTCCACCCATTTAATACATCATTTTTATAGGTTTCTTGCATCATCAGGTTTCCATCTTTGAAATAATATTTCCAAATCCCTTCCCTTTTTTTATCGATCATATTTCCTTTGCTGACCAATTCTCCCTTTTTAGTGAAAAATTTAACCTGAACACTATCGTGTTCAGCAAAATAAGTTTTAGTGGCCGTAGGTTGATCTTCACTTTTTGGCTTGTAAAATTTAAAAGTTCCGATTTCTTTTCCGTGTTCAAAAGTACCTTCGTAGCGAATTTGATCGCTCCCTTCATATTTTTTAATCCATTCGCCGTGACGTTTTCCTTGTTTATCGAATTGATTAATTTTTTCAGATTGACTGAAACTACTTGAAGTAATTAAAATAAATAAGAGCAAGAAGACGTTTAGCTTTTGTACAAACATGGAGTTTAAATTTTTTTATCTGTTGATTTAAGCTTTATTTTAGCAAATAAAACATTAAAAGATGAATTTTAGTATAAAACGTATTTATTTTATCGCAATAAGTTTGCCGCTTTTTTTATTTACTTCTTGTACCGACGATGATGATAATGGGAATGTAATTGAAGGAACAAATTCTATTGTAAATTATATGGAAACCAATGAACAATATTCTTTGTTCGCTCAAGCGGTAGAACGCGCGGGGCTTTCTGGACGTTTAAATGGAAATGCCGGGACGTATACATTTTTTGGTCCTACAAATACCGCGATGGAAGCTTATCTGCAAGAAAATAATTTTGCGAGTGTGGATGATATCCCGAAGGATCTAGCATTTCAATTGGTTTCTAATCATATTTTGGAAAGTTTAAATTTTAAAGACAATTTTACTACTGGTTATTTAAAAACATTAGCTACTGTGCCTAAAAATGACAGCATTACTATAAATATGAGTTTGTTTGTGAATGCTAATGAAGACTTGATTTTTAATGCGAATACAAAAATAACTTCCGGTGATATTGAAGTTGATAATGGCGTTTTTCATCAAATAAATCACGTATTAGACTTACCGACACTTAAAACTTTTTTAATTGCCGATGAGAATATGACTCCTTTTTACAATAAAATCACAGAAGCTTCTATTGATACTGATTTTGAAGAAAAAGTGACTTCGGAAGAAAGTTTTATCACGCTATTTGTTCCAAATGAAAACGCGGTTGCAAGTTTTGAAGACGAAAATATTACCGATGCCGACCAATTAGATAATATTTATAGAAATCATTTATTAACAGGGTTAAAAATTTCCACCGATTTTAGTAACGGCTACATTTCAACTCAAGCTACTGAAAATTATAGTGGAAACAACCAATTCTTGAATGCGTATATTAATACTCAAATCGGTGCATTTATAAATAATCAAGCGACAATTGTTGTTCCAGATATTGTAGGTGTGAATGGCGTAATTCACGTAACCGATGAATTTATTCCACTAGGAAATCTTTCCATTTTTATTCGAGCCGATCGAACTTTAAATACAATAGTTGAAGCTTTTACCCGTGACGATCAAACAACTGAACAATATTTAGAGCGTTTAAGTGAAGATTCTTCAACTTCTACTGACGCGCCGTTTACTGTTTTCGCTCCTGATGATAATGCTTTTGAAGAAGTTTTGTTAGAGCTTTATCCAGATCAAAATGCAGTGTTGACCGATGTTCCGCAACAAACCTTAACGGATATTTTAAATCTTCATATTGTGCCAAACACAAGTTTGAAAAGTAGCGAATTTTCTGATATGAATTTACAAACCTTAGGAAGTTCAATTCAGTTAAACGCTTCCGATTCAACATTAATTTCTAATGGAAGAAGCGCTAAAATAATCCCGTTAAATGCCCAAGCTACCAACGGAATTTTACACAGTTTGGAAACAGTTTTGTTGCCTTAAAATAATTTATAAAATTTAGAAATATTTAAAGGCTATCTGAGAAGTATTAAAAAAAACGTCAGTCTGAATTTATTTCACAATCCCATCATATTTAGCTACAAATCAGTATGGGAACCTGAATCAAGTTAAGGTTGACGACGATTAACGATCTAAATTGCTTAGCATAAAAAAAGCTCCGAATTTCCTCGGAGCTTTTTATTTATAAGGAGTGAAGGTTATTTTTTGTTTTTCTGCTTTTCAGCTTCTTCCATCATTTCTTGGAATTTTCTTGCAAACTTCCCTTTCTTTTTAGGCTTCTTCTTGTTCTCCTGAATTTTCGCGTGAATCTTATCTTCATCAATAATGAAGTTTTTAATCACTAACATAATTCCGATCGTAATTAAATTTGAAGTGAAATAATAAAGCGATAATCCACTTGCGTAATTGTTAAAGAATACCAACATAAATATTGGCGAAAGGTACATGATGAATTTCATATTCGGCATTCCAGGTTGACTTTGCGGCATATTTTGCCCGGTGGTCATCGTCATATAAATAAAAATAGCAATGGAAGCTAAAATTGGGAATAAACTCACGTGATCTCCATAAAATGGGATATGAAATGGTAATTCAGCAATTACATCATAACTCGATAAATCATCTGCCCATAAAAAACTTTTCTGTCGAATATCAAACGCACTTGGGAAAAAGTGAAAAAGCGCATAAAAAACAGGGATTTGCATTAAACCTGGAATACAACCGCTCATAGGACTCGCGCCGGCTTTGCTATAAAGCTTCATTGTTTCCTGTTGCTTTTTCATCGCATTATCTTTGTACTTTTCGTTCAGTTCGTTAATTTCTGGGCGAAGCACTTTCATTTTTGCTTGTGAAACATACTGTTTGTACTGAACCGGAGAAAGCAATAATTTAACTGAAATGGTTAAGAAAATAATGGCAATTCCCGCAGGTAAAAATCCACTTAATAAATTATAAAAAGGTATGGTGAAATATTTATTGATCCATCCAAAAATTCCCCAACCTAAGGGAACGATCTCATCTAAATTTCGGTCGTAATCGTTTAATACTTTATAATCTGTCGGTCCGTAATACCAATCTAAACTTTCGTTTATTTCTCCGCCTTTTAATTTCAACGGAAGACTTGCCGCAAATTCTTTGGTGTAAACGGTATCAATTTCTTCATCTTCTACTAAATTTTTAGAGATGAATTTTCCGCGTTCAAAAGGAGAATCTGTTAATAATACAGATGTGAAGAAATGTTGCTTAAAGGCTACCCAGGTAATATCTTCATCATTCTCTTCTTCTAAATCGCCTTGACCAGTATAATCTTCTAAATCACCTTCATATTCCCACAAAATTTCAGTATACCTATTTTCATAACTAATACTTTTTGCGTGGCGATACCCTTTTAAACTCCAATCGAGGTTTATTTCATTATTTTGATTTATTACATCATTTAACCCTTGCGAACGTAGTTGGAAATCAACCATGTAATCATTTGGTTTCAATTTGTAATAATATTCTAAGTATTCATCTTCAGCAACTTTCAATTTCATGGAAAGCGCATTTCCATTCTCGGTTAGCGAAGGTTCAAAATAAAGATCTTTGGTGTTTAATTTTCGATTATCGTTGGTCGTAAAACTGATATTAAAAGTAGCGTTGTTATCTTTTATTAAGTGAACCGGAATAGAATCATAGGTTTTAAATTTCTTTAACTTAGCTTCTACAATTTGTCCACCTTTATTACTCACCACTAATTTTAAAACATCATTTTCTAGCGTAGTGGTTTTATTTTGAGCAGAAGGTAAAGTAGCCGAATATCCAAAAGCACCTAAACGCGATTGTGCTCGTGCTAATTCTAGCGAATCATTATCAGCTAATTTTTCTTCACTGCTTTCTTGCGTTGCAATGGGTTGGTTTTCATTTTCAGCTGAAATCTCATCGATTTGTTCGGTTTTGCTTTTTGAATCTACGGTTTCTACTTCAGTGCCTTGTTCTTGACTGTTGTAAAGCATCCATATTAGAATGGCTCCAATCAATACAAAACCAATAATAGAATTTAGATCTAATTTTTTATTTTCCATAGGTATAATCTAATGCGCTATATTTTTAGATAGTGAAGCATTGTCAAAAACGCCTCCATCTTTTCTATCTATGCCAAGTTGGCATTTTATTTTTTTGTTCTCTTTTTTGAAAAATCTTTTGCAGCTTTTACAAAACTAATAAATATAGGATGTGGTGAAGCTACCGTACTTTTATACTCCGGATGATATTGAACCCCAACAAACCACGGATGCGAAGGAATTTCAATAACTTCAACTAAACCGGTTTGCGGATTTATTCCTGAACTTATCATTCCGGCTTTTTCTAGTTGTTCTTGGTATTTGTTATTATATTCATAACGATGTCTATGACGCTCGCTTATGGTATTTTTTCCGTAGATTTTATGAATTAAAGTTCCTTCCTTTAAATCGCAATCCCAAGCTCCTAAGCGCATGGTTCCGCCCATTTGAGTGATATTTTTCTGATTTTCCATAATATCAATCACCGGGTTTGTAGTTCCATCGTCCATTTCAGTAGAATTCGCATCGGCTAGTTTTAGTACGTTTCGTGCATATTCAATAACTGCCATTTGCATTCCTAGACAAATTCCGAAGAAAGGTAAATCGTTTTCTCGCGCGTAATTTACAGCGGCGATTTTCCCTTCAATTCCGCGTTCACCAAAACCGGGAGCGACTAAAATTCCGTCTAGATCTTCAATTTTAGGATCTGCATTTTTCGCGTTTATAAATTCTGAATGAATACTTTTAATATTCACTTTTACTTCATTTTCTGCTCCCGCGTGAATAAAACTTTCTAAAATCGATTTATAAGAATCTTGTAATTCTACATATTTCCCAACTAAACCAATCGTAACTTCAGCTTTTGGATTTTTATGGCGTTTTAAAAACGCGTTCCATTGCGTAAGATCTGGTTTTGTTTCGTCTGAAAGGGCTAATTTTTTTAAGGTAATTGTGTCTAAACCTTCTTTTAGCATATGATTTGGGACATCATAAATTGTAGAAGCATCGATCGATTGAATGACCGCCTCTTTTTTAACATTACAAAAGAGTGCTAATTTTTCACGTAAATCTTGACTTAATTCGTGTTCTGTTCTGCACACTAAAATGTCGGCGCTAATTCCGCTTTCCATCAAGGTTTTTACGCTATGTTGAGTCGGTTTTGTTTTTAATTCTTTGGCAGCTGATAAATACGGAACCAAGGTTAAATGAATAACCAATGCGTTATTTTCACCTAATTCCCATTTTAATTGGCGAACCGATTCAATATAAGGTAAAGATTCAATATCGCCGACAGTTCCGCCGATTTCAGTAATTACAATATCATAATCGCCGCTTCTGCCTAAAATCTGAATACGGTCTTTAATTTCATTAGTAATATGCGGAACAACTTGAACCGTTTTTCCTAAAAACTCACCGCGACGTTCTTTATCGATTACACTTTGGTAAATTCTACCGGTCGTAACATTATTTGCTTGTGAAGTGTTTACATTTAAAAAACGCTCATAATGACCAAGATCTAGATCGGTTTCTGCGCCATCTTCAGTTACAAAACATTCACCGTGTTCGTAAGGATTTAAAGTTCCTGGATCTACATTTATATACGGATCTAATTTCTGAATAGTAGTTTTATATCCGCGTGCTTGAAGAAGTTTTGCTAATGAAGCTGCGATAATTCCTTTCCCGAGAGACGAAGAAACACCACCTGTTACAAAAATGTACTTAGTGTTGGCCATTTTTTAAGGTTCTTTTTACAATTTGTCTATACGGAGCGCAAAAGTACGAATAACAATTTATTTTTAACCGCTAATCAGGTAAATTGTAAAAAGGATTTTTAAAAAGCTTTTATCAAAATAAAGATTGAAGATTTTATAGCATCTTCACCCAAATGTTTTTTGAATTATTTTTTTGAAGCAAAATCTTAAGGAATTAAATTTTTACGAAGGTTTTTTATAAGTTTTCCTGATGTTTTTTAAAAGCCATTCTAAACCATTTATTTTTAATTCTAACATCGCTTTCATTTGTGTTCCAGTTTTTCCCGGTGGAAATCCTTTCTGTTGAAACCAAACAAAATAAGGCTCGGGAATATCGGTTAAATACCAATCTTTATATTTTCCGAAATGCATTTTTGCATAGGCGAGTTCAATAAGATCTTCTTGATTAATTCCATTCATATAAAGCAAAGATAATTTAATTTATAATTTTAAAGTCGACTAAAAATCTTATCATAAAGCTTTTAAGTTTTCTTTGGTAAAAAAATATTGGTACTAACTTTTACATTTCTTACTTTTGTCGTTCTAAAACTAGAAGAAAAACCTGATTATGAATTTACACGAATATCAAGGAAAAGAAATATTAAATAGCTTTGGCGTTAGAATTCAACGAGGAATTGTAGCGAGCACCACAGAAGAAGCAGTAGAAGCTGCAAAAAAATTAACCGAAGAAACCGGAACCGGATGGCACGTAATTAAAGCCCAAGTTCACGCTGGTGGGCGCGGAAAAGGCGGTGGTGTGAAACTAGCCAAAAACCTACAAGAAGTAGAAAAAATTGCTGGAGAAATTATCGGAATGCAATTGGTAACTCCACAAACTTCTGCTGAAGGAAAAAAAGTAAATCAGGTATTAGTTGCTGAAGATGTTTATTATCCAGGAGATAATGAACCTGAAGAATACTATATGTCGGTTTTATTAAATCGTGCAACCGGAAGAAATATGATTATGTATTCTACCGAAGGAGGAATGGATATCGAAACTGTTGCCGATGAAACTCCGCATTTAATTTTTACTGAAGAAATTGATCCTACTGTAGGGATTCTTCCTTTTCAAGCTCGAAAAATAGCTTTTAACTTAGGTTTATCAGGCGCGGCATTTAAAGAAATGACAAAATTTGTTACCGCTTTATATACAGCTTACGAAAAATCTGATTCTTCTTTATTTGAAATTAATCCGGTTTTAAAAACCAGTGACGATAAAATTTTAGCGGTAGATTCTAAAGTAACTTTAGACGATAACGCATTATTCCGTCATAAAGATTACGCTGCAATGCGTGACGAGCGTGAAGAAAATGCTACTGAAGTTGAAGCGAGAAAAGCTGGTTTAAGCTATGTAGATCTTGACGGAAACGTTGGTTGTATGGTAAATGGCGCGGGACTTGCAATGGCAACAATGGATTTAATTAAACACGCTGGTGGAGAACCTGCAAACTTCTTAGATGTTGGAGGAACTGCAGATGCAAAACGAGTAGAAGAGGCGTTCCGTTTAATTTTAAAAGACGATAAAGTTGAAGCGATTTTAATTAATATTTTTGGAGGTATTGTTCGTTGTGATCGTGTAGCGCAAGGAGTTGTAGATGCTTACAAAAATATGGGAGACGCGATTAACGTTCCAATTATTGTACGTTTACAAGGAACCAACGCAGATGTTGCAAAAGAATTAATCGATAATAGTGGATTGAATGTAGAAAGTGCTGTTCAGTTTAAAGAAGCAGCAGACAAAGTTCACCAAGTATTGTCCTAGTAAAGAAAACTCTTTTAAATAATAAAAATCCCGTCCAAATTGGACGGGATTTTTGTTTTAATATAATTTTAATTTCTACCTATTGAAAATAGGCTGCTAAAAAATTACATTCTTATTTATTCTCAATTTCTAAAATGCTTATGAAATTAAAGTTTAGGCTCTTTCGTGAAAAAACGGTAAGACTTATAACTATGAAAATAATCTATTCAACTAAGCATTTATGCATTCTATCGAATATTTCTTTTCTGTGGGGAAATTGATTTTAACTTCGACTTAGGTTTTATTAATAAATAGAACTATTGATTTAAATATGCGAATATGCCCCACACTAGAGCTTATAGAGAATTACTTGAAAAGACTGCCCATTATGCTAAAATGGGTAGTTGGGAAGTAGATTTAATAAACCATACAATATATTGGAGTGATGTAACCAAGTTAATTCATGGAGTTCCTCTTAATTTTGAATGTAATTTAAATGAAGCTATAAATTTCTTTAAGGATCCTGTTTCTAGAAAAAAGATAACGGAGTCCTTTGAAAATGCAGTTAAATATGATCAAGAATATGATTTGAAACTTTTATTAACTACGGCAAAAAACAAAGAAATATGGGTAAGAGCCATTGGTATGCCTGTTTTTGAAAATGGTACCTGCGTCAAGGTTTATGGCTTGTTTCAAGATATTGATGTTGAAGAAAGGCAACACAGCGAATTAAATAAACAATTACAATTTACTAATAATGTGTTTTTAAATTCAAGTATTGGAATAGTTATTTATGATAAGAACACTAATATATTTAAAGTAAATGAAGGGTTTTGTGAAATGTTGGGCTATACATCTTCAGAAATGAATAAAATGACATTTAGGGATTTTATTCATCCAGATGATTTAGAGGAATCATTAATAGGTCTTCAGAAACTAAAGAAGGGAAAAATAAAATCTTTTACTAAAGAAAAAAGATATAAGCACAAAAATGGGAAAACAATTTATATTCATTTAGTGTTAACGGTAATTCGTGATAAAGACCAAAATCCTATTCAATACTTAGGACAGGTAATAGATTTAACCAAAGAACATGAAAGTAAAGAAAAACTAAAATCATATTTAAATGTAACTAAAGATCAAAACCAGCGTTTGCTAAATTTTGCGCATATTGTATCTCATAATTTAAGGTCTCACTCTGGTAATTTAAAAATGTTATTGGATTTAATGAACATGCAATACAAAGACCAACTGAAAGAAAATGAAATCATGCCACTTTTTGATCAAGCTATTGAAGGGCTGGGAGAAACCATACAAAATTTAAATGAAGTAGTTTTGGTACATACTTCAGATAAAAAGAAATTTAAAAAACTTAATTTGATAAAATACTTAGATGCAAGTTTAGAAAGTATCTCTGCAATTATTAAAGATGAAAAGGTAGTTATAGAAAAGCCTCACGAAAAACAAGTAGATATTTTAGCGATTCCGGCTTACTTAGAAAGTATTTTATTAAATTTATTAACTAATGCTATCAAATATAGATCACCAGATAGACAATCACATATAGCTATTTCACTAGAAAATTCGGGTAGATTTATATCTTTAGCTGTGAAAGATAATGGATTAGGAATAGATTTAGTAAAGCATAAGGAAAAACTTTTTGGGATGTATAAAACTTTTCATGATCATAGCGATTCAAGAGGAATAGGTTTGTTTATAACAAAGAATCAAATTGAAGCGATGGGAGGTTTTATAGAAGTTGAAAGTGAAGTGAATAAAGGTTCATTATTTAAAGTTTATTTTAAAAATGGAAAATAAAATTAATTTAGCTTGCATTATCGATGATGATCCGATTTTTGTTTTTGGGACTAAGAAAATTTTAGAATATTCAGGATATTGTGATACTTTTTTGGTTTTTAAAAATGGTCAAGAAGCCTATAAAAATTTACGTACTCTTATTCAGCAAAAATCGGTTTTACCTGATCTTATTTTTTTAGATATTAATATGCCTATTATGGATGGTTGGGAATTCTTAGAAGAAATAGAAAAAATAGATATTCCTAAGCAATTGAAAATTTTTATGGTAACCTCCTCAGAAACACCAGCAGATAGAGAAAAAGCCAAAGAATTTTCAGTTATTAAGAAGTACGTAGTGAAGCCTATTACTCTAGATGTAATTAAAGATATTATTAAACAAATAGAATAAATTAGTAAAAAAGCAGGCTAAATTTTTATAAATGCAAACCGCATTCGGTTTTCGGGTTGTTATTCCAACGACCAGAACGATCTTCACCAGGAACGGTACAATGTTTACAGCCAATAGAATGATAACCTTTTGAAACTAACGGATGAAAAGGAAGTTGGTGTTCCTCAATATATTTATCGCGTTCTTCTTTCGTGACATCTAAAAGCGGATAGAATTTTAAAATTTCACCACGTTCCTCAAAAATATTTAAAGAAGCACGATGATCGCTTTGCCATTCCATTAAACCGGAAACCCAAACCTTATAATTTTTTTTAATGCTTTCTAACGGTTGAACTTTATTTATGGAACAACAAAAATCTGGATTTTTTTTCCAGGTTTCGTCTTTTGTTGTAAAATCGTGTTCTTCTTTTAAGGCGCTAATCGATTTTACATTTAAGCCATATTTTTCGGTAAGTGCTTTTTTGTAGCCTAAGGTTTCGTCAAAATGATAGCCGGTATCAATAAAAAATACTTCTTGTTCTTTATTTACTTCAGAAAATAATTTTAAAAGAAAAGCAGAAGTTGCAGCGAAAGAGCTGGTAAGCATAATTTCTTCCACATTAAAATCATTATAGATTTCTTCAATTCTTTTTTCTATTGAAAGTGGTTTGTATTTTTTGTTGAGTTTTTTTATTTCTTTAGCGGATAAAACGGCATTTTCATCAATAAGTTTTTCCATAAAATAGAAGCTTTTTTTTAAAAGAGCAATTACACAAATTTTTACTTGAAAGTTTATTCCGGTTTTTTAACGGGAGTTTTCTTTTTAGGCATCGGACCGCGAAGATGAATAATGAGTCCGTTTAGAAAATTCCGAAGAAATTGATCGCCACACTCTACATATTTTGGGTGATCTTCTTTTCTGAAAATTGCTCCAAGTTCAGCTTTGGTTACGTTAAAATCTACCAACTTGAAAATTTTAATAATATCGTCGTCCCGCAATTTGTGAGCGACACGTAATTTTTTAAAAATATCGTTATTGCTTAAAGCCATAGTTTTTTTATGAAGTGCAAATTTACTGAAATTAAAACTGTTTATTTTTTAATTGGTAAAGAATTATAGAGTTTTTCAATTCGCTCAATATCGGTTGGGTTTTGCAAGGTATGTTTTGCATCGTCAAAAATTAATTTTGCTTCGTTTTGCAGCGCTTCTTGATAGATTTCATTTTTAGTTTTTTGATACAATAAATATTTAAACATAATCAGTAATTTCTGCATACATGAAATATCATTTTTACAGTAGGTTCTGTAAGAAGCCATAACTTGGTAAAGCAATTCCGGGAAATTAGTAGTGGTTACAAAAATTAAAGATTGATCGTCTTGCGTTAAAACGGTATCATCATTTTTTTGAAGTCGAAGTGCAAATAATTCAGTTAAATAATCTATCGTATTAATGGCGGTTCCGGGATCGTTAATTCCAGGTGACATGGCTTTCATGCCGATTTCAGTAATTTGTTTAAAGGCTAAAGCGTAATTGTCTTCTACAAATTCAGCTCGGGCATAATTAAAATTCGACAAGATTTCATCGACTAAGTCCTCATCAATTTCTTTATTTACTTTTATAATAGGAATTCCTTTGAGTACAAAAACGCCTTGAATGGGTAGAATTTTTATTTTAATATCGTTTTCTAAGCAAATATCCATTAAATTATTCGCCGCAAATTTCTGAAAATACCCCGTTTCATTACTGTAGTAACTTACCCAATCGTCGGTTTCAGGAAAATTCGGAACTTCTTCATCTTCTTTTTTAATTAATTCTTCTAATCTCGTTTTTGCTTTGGTGTAAATAGAATCCAGGATATTATTCACCTGAATCGCCTGCGAAATACTATGAATAAAATACAGGAAGGCATAAAAACAACCCACTGTAAAAATAATTCCTAATAAAACTGAAAATCCCGGTAACTGATATTGTGCATCTTCTTTCGGATTAATTCCTACCAACGTAAAGGTATTGTAAAGAATGGTCGCTAAGTAAATCCCTAAAACATATTGGTGTTTTCTATTTGAAATTAATCCCGGTAAAACCCGTGGTGAAAAGTTACTTGAAGCCTGATTCAGTAAAACCATAACCATCGAAAAGCTAAAAACCATAATGGAAATAATTCCGCCGGTTAGGAAACTCAACAAGGTTTTAGCCGTGTCCGGATTGTTTATCACAAGTTCTGGAACATGCTCAATCACAAAAGAAGAAATTCCTTTTTTCTCCAAAAACAACATTAACATCGCGAAGTGGAAACCAATAACGCTAAAAAATGTTGGGTAAAATGCTATTTTTCCTTCAATTGTATGAAAAAAACTCGCAAGCTTATTGTAAAGTGCTCTCATGAATATAGATTACGATGCCAAGGTAGCAAGATTCCGTTAGAAATTTTCTACAGCTTAACAAAATTTTAATCGAAAAAATGACAATTTGTCGTTTATTTAAAATGTTTTTAAGTCAAAATGACAGTAAAAAATGAAATGGTACTTAAATTGTTTATATGCTATTGAAAAATTTAAACAATAACTTTAAAACATAAAATTATGAGCTTAGTAAAAAGAACAGACAATTGGTTACCATCTATTTTCGACGATATGTTTAAAACAGATTGGTTAGGCGGAACATCAAATGTAAATAATATTGGTGTGAGCATTCCGGCGGTAAATATTAAAGAAAGTGAAGATAACTTTTTAGTTGAAGTTGCCGCACCCGGAAAAACAAAAGAAGATTTTAATATTGAATTAGACAATGATGTGTTAACTATTTCTTCTGA
This sequence comes from Mesonia maritima, assembly GCF_042433895.1. Lineage (NCBI taxonomy): Bacteria > Pseudomonadati > Bacteroidota > Flavobacteriia > Flavobacteriales > Flavobacteriaceae > Mesonia > Mesonia maritima. Next base: position 137,137 of record NZ_JBHLUA010000004.1, read on the forward strand.
AGAAAAGAAAGAAAACACCCAAGAAGAAAAAGGAAAGTTTACGCGTAGAGAATTTAGTTACAGTACGTTTAAAAGAGCTTTTAGTTTACCGGAAACTGTAGAAAGTGCTAAAATTTCAGCTTCTTATGAAAACGGAGTTTTGTTGATCAACTTACCCAAACGTGAAGAAGCAAAAGTACAAACTAAACGAATGATTGAAATCGCGTAAATGAATGTGATTTGATTAGTCAGAAAAAAGCCCGAGCAAGTTCGGGCTTTTTTTATTTTTTGAAATTATTTTGGAAACTAAAATGAGTTCAGTTTTCAAAAAATTGACTTATAAAATATTTTATTCCTTTTTAGTTTTCAGTTTTTCCTGTAACATTTTTAATTCATCCCTAAATTTTGCAGCAGCCATAAAATCGAGATCTTTCGCGGCTTTTTCCATCTGTTTTCGAATTTCTCGAATACGATCTTCTAACTGATTTTCATTGAAATAGGTAACTTTTTCTTCCGCAGCTTTTAAATTTGGCGCGGCTTCAAATTTATACGGTTCGGGTTTTCTTCCTGCAAGCGTGTTATCTAACGATTTATTGAGTGCCGTTGGCGTAATATTATGTTTAGTGTTATAATCGATTTGTTTTTCACGGCGGTATTCCGTTTCATCAATTGTTTTTTGCATACTGTTCGTGATTTTATCAGCATACATAATCGCTTTTCCTTCTAAATGTCGCGCGGCTCTACCAATAGTTTGCGTAAGTGAACGATTGCTTCGTAAAAAACCTTCTTTATCGGCATCTAAAATTGCAACTAACGAAACTTCAGGTAAATCTAAACCTTCCCGCAATAAATTTACACCTACTAAAACATCAAACAAACCGCGACGTAAATCTTGCATTATTTCTACCCGTTCCAAGGTGTCGATATCACTATGAATATAACGACAACGAATATCTATTCGGCTTAAATATTTGGTAAGTTCTTCCGCCATTCGTTTGGTTAACGTCGTGACCAAGGTTCGCTGATCTTTTTCTACTCGAACTTGAATTTCTTCAATTAAATCATCTATTTGATTTAAACTCGGGCGAACTTCAATTACCGGATCTAGTAAACCTGTCGGTCGAATAACTTGCTCCACATAAACGCCGCCACTTTTCTGAAGTTCATAATCTGCCGGTGTGGCACTTACATAAACCACTTGATTTTGAAGCGTTTCAAATTCTTCAAATTTTAACGGTCGGTTATCCATCGCAGCGGGAAGTCTAAACCCATATTCTACCAAATTTTCTTTTCGCGAACGGTCGCCGCCATACATTGCGCCAACTTGTGGAATCGTAACGTGACTTTCGTCAACAATCATTAAATAATCATCGGGAAAATAATCGAGCAAACAGAAAGGTCTGCTTCCAGGTTTTCTTCCGTCGAGATAACGTGAATAATTTTCAATTCCAGAACAATACCCTAATTCTTTAATCATTTCAAGATCAAAATTAGTTCGTTCTTCCAAGCGTTTCGCTTCTAAAGGTTTCGCGATATCTTTAAAATAATTTATCTGTTTTCCTAAATCTAAGGTAATCTGGTCAATAGCGCTATTTAACACATCAGGCGAAGTCACAAACATATTTGCCGGATAAATATTTAACCGACTATATTTTTCGATCACTTCATTGCTTTGCGGATCAAACGCTTCAATTTCTTCAATCTCATCTCCAAAAAAATGAATTCTGAAAGCGTCATCTGCATAACCCGGAAAAATATCTACCGTATCGCCTTTTATTCTGAAATTTCCATGTTGAAATTCAGCTTCGGTACGAGAATATAAACTTTGTACCAAGCGCTGCAATAATTTGGTTCTAGAAATTTGCTGATCGCGTTGAATTGAAATTACATTTTTCTGAAATTCTACCGGATTTCCAATACCATAAAGACAACTTACCGAAGCGACAACCAGAACATCGCGACGTCCCGATAGTAGGGAAGAAGTGGTGCTTAAACGTAACTTTTCAATTTCATCATTAATCGATAAATCTTTTTCAATATATGTTCCTGAAGTAGGAATGTAAGCTTCCGGTTGATAATAATCGTAATACGAAACAAAATATTCTACCGCGTTATTCGGGAAGAATGCTTTAAATTCATTATATAATTGAGCTGCTAAAGTTTTATTATGCGCTAAAACTAAAGTTGGTCGTTCAACTTTCTCAATGACATTTGCCATTGTAAAGGTCTTACCAGAACCGGTAACTCCAAGCAAAGTTTGGTATTTTTCTTTAGAATTTATACCGTCGACCAATTGCCGAATTGCTTCCGGTTGATCTCCAGTAGGTTGAAAGGTAGATTCGATGTTAAATTTCATCAGGGCTTTACTTAAAATTAAACGCTATTCAGTTAGAACCAAAATCAGTTTAAAATTAAACATTTGCTATCGTAATAATGTGAAATGTCCCTTAAATTCTGAACTGTTTTTAAAGCTAACGGTAAACCAATAATCGTTTGCCGGTAGATTTTTTCCATTCAACGTTCCGTTCCACGATTGGTAAGGTGAAAGTTGATAAATAAGCTTTCCGAAACGGTCGTAAATAAATATTTTTTCAACTTCCAGGTTTTCACGATTAGCACCAATTAATTTCCACGTATCGTTGTAACCATCGTTGTTTGGCGTGAAAAATCGCATGTAATCTACTACGCTAATTTTTTTAGAAACAATTCCGCAGCCATTTAAATCTTTAATATATAAGGTGTGTGTTCCGGCTTTTATAGTGAAAATGTTATTTTTTTGAAATGGAAGTTCATCGATAGCATAAACATAATCTCCAATTCCTTTCGCTAAAATTTCAACTGAAAAATTGCCAAGTTCTCCCAAAAGTTTATGGTCAATTTTTGCTTTTCCAGATTCAACCACGGTAATTGTATTGGTTATTGAGCAATTATACGTCACTCCATCAATTATTTCGGTAGCTGTAATTTCAACTTTGTAATCACCTTTTTCAGTTACCGAAAGTGTTGAAGAAGTTGAACCATTTTCCCAGAGATAAGAATAGGAATCGGAATTATTTTTTGTTCCAGCTGAAATAATTATTTCTTCATCATTTTCGCAAAATCCTTGTGTGGTTTGTTCCAAATCAATTTGAGGCGAAAGAACAGATTTTAAAACCACGGGGACAATACCTTGACAAGAATTTGTTCCGGCTCTGGCATAAACCGTTTCTGGAAGATTTTCCGCAGAAATTTCTTGGGAATTTTCAATTGAATTTTGTTGTGAAATTGCATATTCAATAGAAGTGTAAAATGTGATTCCTTGTACTTGCGAACCAATTTCAGTTTCAATAGCCATCGAAGCGGCTTGTAAATTATAACTTACTAAAGAAGTTGGTGTTTCGGCACATTCAACTAAAGAAACTGAATTGAAAACGGAAGAAGAAGTTTCTAAAGTTAACGAGACGACAATATAACAACCGGCTTGATTTTCAATTCGAGCAAAAATTATTTGATTTGGCGTTGTATTTTGGAAATTTTCTGGATTTTGGATTCGGTTTATGTCATTTTCAGCATCAGATTGATCTAAGAAAAAATCACTTACAATGAGATTTTGATTATTGTTGGTTAAATCAGAATTCGCTAAATTCAGATTAAAAGTTGAAAGTCCGTCGTCATCTGCATCACATTCTGAGAGCGTTTGGTTATTGATACTTGAAAAATCCACATATTCTATTTGTATATTATCTTCTGCTGTACAACCATTTCCGTAGTCGATAACCACTTTATAAGTTCCCGGATTTGAAACTACATATTCGGTTTCTGTACTTCCCGAAATTAGTAGAGTTTGCATGCCATTTTCAACTTTAAACCAACTATAATTTTGAGGCGTATTTCCATTATTTTGAACATTGAGCGTAAAATTTTCACCATTACAAAGCGCATTTTGTCCAATTTTATCTGGTCCTAAATCTGCCCCGATATTAAAACTTCCGCCTTCTAAAAAAACGGCAGAATCATAACGATAATTTTGCTCATCAGCGATAATAAGTTTAATATGATAAGTAGAATTAGGCGTTACATTTGCTTGCGCGGTAAGCGAAGCGGTTTGCCCGTTAAAATTTATAGGACTGTTGCTTCCATTAAATGAACCAAAATATTCTTCATTTTCGGCTTCACAACCGCCGGGAATTTCAGGATGAACGGTGGTAACTTGAACCGGAATTTGGGTACCAGGAATTACCGCAATATTAGTGTACGTTCCACCGATAGGTTTAATGAGAAAAGCAAAAACATCAGAATAAATACAGGTGTTAGAATTTCCTTCTTGATATTCTTCAGAAGCAAAAATATAATTAAATTGAATAGAGTTCGCATTAGGTGTAAAATCGAATTCAATTACTGTGGCGTTCAACGTGTTATTCACTCCTAAAACATTTTCCAGATCTGGGTCACTTCCCCAATTTGATGCATCGTCGTCACTTAAGCTATTATTTGGTCCCGGAACATTTGATAATCTTCCGGTACTCATTACAATTCCTTCAGCGTAGGGGAAATTCCCGCCATTATTTTGAAAATAACCAAAGCTTTTCTCATTATTAAAACTGCCACTAACGGAATTCGTAACATTTACATTTTCGATACAACCACTATTTATAAGAATATCTTCCACCAACTCTTGAGCAGTATACGTATTGGAATTAACCGAAATGTTTTGGCTGAAAATTAGTTGCGTTGAACTAAATAAAAGAAACAATAAAATGCGCTTCAAAACTTAAATTTTTGGGTGTGCAAAATTACAACCAAAAATGTTTATTTATTTAAAAATGTTATTGAAATTTCTAATGTTTACAATTTGGTAATCTATCGTTGCAAATAGACCCAACTTTTGTAGATTTTATAGTTAGGGTCGTTTAAATCGAGAATATAATAATACGTTCCTGTGGGTAAAGGTTTTCCTTGATTTCCAATTCCCTTGTTACTGGTTCCATCCCAAGCGGGAATATTATTGTTAGCTTCATAAATTAAATTTCCGTAGCGCGAATAAATTTTTAAGTTGAAGTTTTCAAAAATATCATACAAACCGCTAATTTCGAACGTATCGTTTACTCCATCGCCATTCGGAGAAAAACCTTCTGGAATAAATGGCGGACAGTTTTCTACTGAAACTGGAAAACTAATTACACGATAACATTTATCTGAAGTTAAATTATCTATCCGAATAAAAATTTGCTGCGGATCGCTTTCATTTTTAAAATTTGAAGGATTATTTATTGAATTTTCATCAACAAATGCATCTTGAAGTGACGTGTAATAACCAATAATTTCTTCGGAAGAATTTAGGTTAAGGTTTTCTTCAATTTCAGATAAATTGAAATAAGCGGAATTAAAGCCTTCATCACAATTTAAAAGTCCTTCAATTTCTAAAATATCAACGTCATTTACTAAAATTTGAAAATCGGTAATTGTAAAACATTCCGGGTGATTTTCATTTTCTAAACGCACAAAAATCGTTTCAGGAGAAGTATTATTTTGATAATTTGAGACGAATGAAATTGAATTCTGGTTGTTGAGCGCATCATTTTCAGTTGTAAAAAACCGTAGTTGCGTATTGGGTTGGTTATCCTGAATGATGGAACTGTTATCGGTTAAATTAAAACTCGCATTTAATTCCTCGGGATTTTCGTTGCAAAGCTCAATATCTGGAGGATTTACAGCGACCGGCGTATAAAAAATATCCAGTTTAAAAGATTCTAAAAGATAACAATCGGGATCAATGGTAGAAGAAAGTTTCAACCAAATTATTTCGGGAACGGTAGAATTCTGATAGTTTTCAGGATTAGTTATCGGGTCTAAATCAAATTCTGCATCATTTTGTTCCTGATAAAAAGTAACGCTAACATTCGACTGATTTCCGATAGCTAAACTTTCGTTTATGCTTAAATCAAATTTAGCAAATCCGTCATTACTGAGATCATCACAAACTTCTAAATCCTGTAAAGGCGAAGCAATTTCAAGATCTAATAATTGTACTGAAAGATCATCAAAATTATTGGTAGGATCAATTTCAGTGAGAATTGGATCACCATTTGCGTCAATATTTACTGACATGCTTAAAGTGAAATTATCAGGAATAGTTGCAGGAATTTGCAAGGTAATTTGATTGCTTTCTGAATCGCCAATCGGGATATCATTCATAGTCGCAGTTTGATCGACAAGTTGTCCATCAGCAAAAAAAGAAATCAAAGTATTTGCCGGTAAAAAATCAGTTGCGTTGGTGTTATAAATCGTATAATCAACTTCAATTTCTCTAGAATTACACTCTCCTGAAATATTGGTAATTTCTGGAGAAGGTTCAGGAAGCTCACTATTTAAAACAGTTACAACATTATTGATTACGATTATATCTGAACTTGAAGTCAGCTCAATTAAAGCTGAATCATCACCAATGTTAATATTATTTTGAATATTGTAAACATCAAGATCCATATTGTAAAAATTAGAATCTCCAGTAAAGCTATTTGTTCCATTAAAAGCATTAGTAGGAGGGTTTAGGGGTGGGTTACTAATTATATTCCCATTTATTCGAAGAGTTTCATTTAAAGCTAAACCTTTATCTCCCTCCCACGCTAAAAATCCAATTTTTGCACCTTGATTATCTATAACATTCAAATTAGATAAGTTAATTTGAATGAAAGAACTGTTACTATTCGGAACCCCTTGAAAACCATCATATATATTAACCTGATTTAAAGGAAGTGATTGATCTTCATATACAATAATAATTGACCATCCTCCAAAATTTACACGTCCTGAACAATATCCCGTGTTGATTTGTTGAGTTAAATCAAAATCAGAGAATGTGTATTGACCGTTTCCGGTGTTAGCTACAATATTAGTTACATCAGCAAATGCTCCAAAATAACTAAAAACAGGTGTTATATTAAACTGAAAAGTTCGTTGCGATTGAATAATTTGATTGTTAAGTTTTACTTCAAAATCGCCACTGCCCGATCCTGCCCAATAAAGATATGCAGCTATGAGACTTTGTGTGCTTAATAAATTTAAATCAGCAGAAGATTGTGTTAGAATTGTACAAGGTTGACCAGGAATATTAGTTTCATTTTCAGCTAAATTCATAGTATTACCTACAGCTGTATAATCATAATGACCATTAAACTGATTATAAAGGGATAAATCTTGACCGATAGTTGAGAGAAAGCATAAAAAAAATAATAAGGGTAATAATATTCTCATCGAACTAAACTTTTGATTTTCTGATTTTTAAATTTAGTTATATTTTTTGAACTTACCTTTTTAGCGTGAAATTTCCTTTGATATTTTTTTCTCCCTTTCTTTCAATTAAATACCAATAATCATCAGAAGGAAGTTCTTTTCCGTTGTATGTGCCATCCCAACCTCGAGAGTTGCCATTAAATGAGCTTAAAAGTTTACCAAAACGGTTATAAATAGAAATTTTAATTGAAGAAATATCTTGTGATTCTTTTCCTATAATATTCCAATAATCATTAAAGCCGTCATTATTCGGCGTAAAGAATTTACGTATTCCTAAAATCACAATTTTTTTAGTGGTAATTCCGCAGCCATTTTTATCTTTTACGTAAATAGTGTGCGTTCCAGAAGCAATATTTTCAAAAATGGGAGTATCTTGATAATTAGAAAATTGATTATCAATTGAAAATTCATAATCTCCTTTGCTCTCGTTTGAAACAATTATTTGTACCGTATTATTGGTTTGAAAGTTATCGTTGACAACTGAAAAATCTGCTTTACTAGAAGGAATTATTTTGATGGTTCGAATAGTAGAACAGCCATTCTCAATATTGGTTACCGTAACCGTATGAGTAGTGATTTCTGAGGTCTGAATGCTTTCAGTGGTTTTTTCGCTTGGTTGCCAGAGGTAAGTGTAGTTATTTTTCTCCTCTTCAGGAATACCAGAACTTAATTGAATAGGAGCTGGTAGATTTTCTAAACAATAGGTTATTGCTTGATCCTTCCCTATAGGAACTGCGGGTAGAACTTTTAAGTTAACCGGAATTATTCCCTCGCATAAACCAGAATTTTCAACTCTAGCATAAATGGTTTGTTCTGAAGGAGAAGAGTTTTCAAAATTTGTAACATTGGTTAGCGCTTCAGTTTCCGTTAAGGCATTATTTTGAGTTAGATAAAAAGTTAAAGTGAAGTTAGCGTTAGTTTGTTGAAGTATAATTTCAGCCTCTGTTAAATCGAAAATTGCGAAAGAATCATCATTCGTTGCGCAGGAAGTTAAGGTTAAAGGTTGAAGTGAACTTTCTGAAACCGAAATTGTTAACTCACTATAGGAAATACAACCAGTTTCGATATTTTCTATTTTTGCTACCAATTGTTCAGGATTTGAAATATTTGAATAATTAGTAGGATTTTGAATATTATTTATATTCTGCTCTGCCTCATTTTGAGAAGGAAAATAAGTAACTTTTAGACTTCCATCACTAAAATCGCCATCGGTTATAGACTGGTTGGCATTAGTTAAATTGAATATAGAAGAATTCGGACTAGATTGTACTGCACATTGTGTGAGCGTAGCATCTTCTGCCGTGGGAAATGGATTAAAAGTGATTTCAGCATTTCCGATTAATGGACAAGAACCATCATTTAAGTCAACCGATAAGCTATAGGTTTCTATAATTGGTGAATTTCCAAGCGAAGGAGCTTGAACTGTTAAAGATGAAGTAGTATTACTTAAAACTACATCATTTTTTTTCCAGGTATAACTTGCACCGGGAATATTTTCATAGTCCAGATCGACATCTTCACTTCCACAAACTGATAATTTTGTGACAATCTCTTCAGTATCATTAATAATGTTTATACGTGACGAAAATATAGACTGAATAAAAGGTGGAAGCCCAAAAGCCGCTTCACGATTATTTAAAGGAATTGCTCCATCTACAACAGATGTTACATAATTAACTTGATTTCCATCCAGTTCTGGATTATTAATCACATTTAATTTTGGATTTCCTATTGAAGAATGATAGATTTTTCCATCGGGTCCTAATTGTAAAGCAGTAGCGTTATTTAATTGATTAAATCCTGAAATTGAGGTGATTTCAGTAATTGAATTTGGAATATTGTTACTTTCTAAATTCCATTGATATAATTTTGCATTGTTACCTTGTGTAACCGTCGCGTAGGCTTTTTTAGTTTCCATGGAAAATTCTACGCCATAAGCATTTACATTTTCAACCAAAGGAATGTTATTACTTACAATTCCAGTATTATCATCGAAATTATTTAAATATACACCGCCATTTTCAACATCAGAAGTCCCTTCTTGGTTATAGGTTTTTGTATTATGAGCAATAATTAATTTTTTTCCATTTGGGGAAACTTTCATATATCCAATTGCGGCTCGGCGATAAGCCGAAATAGGAATTGTAGGACCAACTTCTGAAATTACAGGAGTTGTGTTTACACCCGTATTATCAATTTTAAAGGCATAAAACTTATTAATAAAATGGGTTAGTACCCAAATAGAAGTACAATCGCTTCCTTTAACCGCAGTAATTTTTTCAGAACATTGATATTTTATTTCTTCAGAATCATTTGGGTCGTATGTCACTAAATGAATATTCTTTTCTGTGGAAAGTATATTTCCTAAGCCATTATTTAAAGACATATCGACAACAGAATAATTAAGTCCATTGTTAAATCCATCGTCATCTTGAGGAACACCGTTTCCAGGTTGTAAATCGGAATATTCCCCATTTGATGTTGCAGGTCCTTGTTGAGGATACGCAGCAGCGTTTTCATGATGAGGTTCATCTACCGTAAATATAAAATATAGATCGGAATTTGTAGGATGCGGAACTATTAATCCGCTAGAAGTACTCGAAGGATCGCCTAATAAACCATTTCCGCCAAAATAGTCAGCGTTGCTCATGATTTGATGATTACGATTCCAAACCGTTCTTCCGTCAGTATAAAAAAGAAGATTTCCGTTAACATCAGAAATGGAAGAACATCCTTCATTTGTATTCAATTGGCCATCAGTTAGTACAGAAGGTGGAGAAGTATTAAAGGTGATTCCAGCATTTTGTCCGAAATACCAATTATTAGCCTCGCCTTGAGCGTTACTGAAGAATGGGGTAAAAAGAAGGAGAAATAAAAACTTCCAATTCATAAAAGGTTTATTTCTTCAAAAATAAAGATTATACTTTACAAATCGCGCTTTTTCAATAGAGTATATGAACCATAAAAGAAAATTGCAACCCAAATTAATACAATTAAAAGTTGATACCAATGTATAACGTAGTCATTGCTTAAAATATCGGTTCCCATTTGGTTTTGTGCAGATTTTACCAAGCTTAACCTACTAAAAGGTTGCTTTACCAAATTTGCCATCGACTCTAGTGGTAAAAACTGACTGAATTTTGCAGTTAATTCACCATCTTTAAAAATAACAAATCTAAATACATTAATAATTATACTTTCTGCAATCCACCAAATAAATAATAATCCTAAAGCAAAGGCAGAACGCTTAATTAACACGCCCAAAAACATACAAAATGCAAAAAATCCTAAGAGTTTAACGAAGTAGGCGATTAAATATTCAAGTTCCGAAAAGATGATTGAAAACTCATTATAATCTGAAAAAATAAGACCTAATACTAGAGAAACAACAAATAAAACTAGGGTAGAAATTAGAGCAAACGCTACAACAGTATAAATTTTAGAAAGTATAAATTCTTTTTTACTTAAACCATCAATTAAATTTTGCTTGATTGTTCTGTTGCTATATTCGTTAGAGATCATAGAAACAATTACAATTGCTAAAAATATTTTCAGAAAAGAAGCGAAATAGGCGTTAAAATGCCAAATGTATGGGAAGTTGAAAATTCCCTGATCTGCTAACTGAAAATCTACATTTCCAAATTCAAAATGTATAGAAGCAAAAAGTGCTAAAAAACAAAATAAAACGAGATAAATTGCACTAAAAATTAGCGTAGATCGGCTATATTTTAGTTTATGAAATTCTATAGTTAATAATCGTAACATATTTATTCGCTTTTTTGATTGGTTAATTGTAAAAATTGCTGCTCTAAACTCTCTCTTCTTTTTACTAGATGTGAAAGAATAATTCCCTCGTTTATTAATTTTTTATTGAGTTCTTCTGCAGCTATTTCTTCTGATGGAAACGCGGTTAAAAAATCGGTTTCTTCATTTTTCTTAATCTTTTCAAACTGATGACTATTTTCTAAGAAACGAAGCAATTGTTCTTCTTGCGAAGTTTTCAATTCAAAATAACCGTGATTGGCGTTCATTTCATCGACTCTTCCCGAATATAATTTCACACCTTTTCGTATAATAATTACGTGTGAGCAAACTTTTTCAACTTCATCTAATAAATGTGAAGCCAACAATATTGTGGTTCCCATCGATGCGATTTTCCGTATAATTTCTCTAATCTGATGAATTCCCTGCGGATCTAAACCGTTTGTAGGCTCATCTAAAATTAAAATTTCAGGATCGTTCAATAGGGCCGAAGCAATTGCCAAACGCTGTTTCATTCCTAAAGAAAATGTTCTAAACTTGCTGTTTTTTCGGTCTAATAAACCAACCAAATCAAGCTTTTCTTCAATTTTAGCGTCTTTTACATTTTTAATTTTACAGACCAAATCTAAGTTTTGCTTCGCCGTCATATACGGGTAAAAATTTGGGCGTTCGATGATCGCGCCCACTTTTTTTAAGGCTTCGTGTGTAGATTCTGAACCGTCAAACCAATGAAAATCTCCACTTGTTTTGTTCACTACATTTAAAACCATTCCGAGCGTGGTTGATTTTCCACTTCCGTTTGGTCCTAAAATTCCGTATACATTTCCTTTTTCAATGGTAAATGATAAATCTTGAACCGCTGTAACAGGTCCAAATTTTTTTGTAATCTTGTTAAGCGTGAGAATTGTTTTCAAAATAGAATCAGTTTTGCAAGTACGACGGGCAAGTTAACGTTTTGTTACAAGAAAAATTAAATGAGAATACTATTTTTGAAAAAAGAGCTGGAATGGAAGAAAAACTAATGTCACAAAAAAAGCCAACCTTTCCGATTAATGAAAGGCTGACAAAATATTTGGCAAAACATAACCGACATACAAAAATTCCGGTTTTTTATGACGATTTGCTTCGTTTTTCCGGCTCGATTGTCGTTTACGATCGTCACGATGAAGACACACTTTGGGTTCGTTGTTATTATCCCGACCACGAACGCACAGAAATTGATAACAGCTTAAAACGCGTTTATACCATTTTACATTCCGATGGTAGCGACGATTCTTTTCAGTATTTAAATGTTGATGCGATTGACTATTGTACATTCGGAAATTCTAAACCTTTTCGGGTAAAAATTAGAAATATTCTAAATGATAGTTTCACCTATTTTTATGTAAAAAAAGCCGATGCTTCTCGAATTTACGGCTTAGAATTTGAACATATTCTTTCACCACACCGAATTAATTTCCTTATTTATAAAGACACCTTAATTGAAGAACATATTGCCGGAATTCCGGGTGATGTTTTTATAAAAGAACACTTACCAGATTGCGATGATCGTGCAAAAATTCAGATCGCAAAACAGTTTGTGAAATTTAATGAGCGTTGCACGTTGAGACTTTTAGGTGATATGCGATCGTATAATTATGTAATTATTCCCACGCACGATTTTGATCACGTAGCCTACCAAATTAGAGCAATCGATTTCGATCAGCAATGTTATGAAGGAAAATTAAAAGTTTACAGACCGCAGTTTTTCAAAGAAAATTTTGAAATGGTTCAATTAGTGACCAATAAATTAGAACATTCGTCTATCGATCAATATAGGAGGGAAGAACGTTCTCAAGTTGCCAAGCGATTAATTACTTCGCAAAAACGTTATCGCGAATTAATTAGATGTATGATTAACGATCACGTTTCTACTGCTGAAAATGTAAAAATGCTGAAAAAAGATTTAGTCGCCTTTTCTAAAGATATTCGTTTTAAACGTGCCAAAACCATGGGTAATATTTTAAAAACCGCGCTTGATTTTGTAAAACGAAATTATGTTGATGTAAATACTAAAGAACGAATGGAATTTTAATTTTATAACGTTATTTCACTTTTTTTAGCGCATTTTTAATGATTTTAAAAAACGCCCAAAGCGTTAAACCGCTAAAAAGAAAAATATTAGAAAACCCGATTATTTTTTCAAAGAGCGTTTCAGAAATATTGACAACATTAAATCCCATTCCTATAATTAAGAGAGACAATCCCAAGCCAAATAAAAATCGTACAGTTTTATCCATTATAATTTTAATCTGAAATTATTTAATTTCTAGCTTTTTTCTTCTTTATTAAAGTAAACCAAATAATAATACATTTGGCGTTCTTCGTCCCAACCTTTTTCAATGAATTTCTCCGCGCTATCAGGATTAATAAAATCCATTTTTATCTGAACATTGGTATCTAAATTAATGACACTTTTTATCTTCTTTCTCGCCGCGCTAACTGCCGTATTTGAAACCGGGAATTGCGTTAAATCTTCAATTTTATATTTTGGGGCTTTTTCAGTTTTATAATTCTGAAATTCTGGAATAAGCGCCGGATTTTCTACAACTTCATTTAAAAAGTTGCTTTCTTCAAAATTATCGTTTTTTGCAAAGTGATTTACCGCGCGGTTCATAAACATCACTTCTTGTTGTTTATCTTCGGCCGGTAAAACCACATCTTTAGCAAAATTCTGACAGAATTTTAAATAGCTTTTAGTGTTGAAATTTTCATCTGCAAAAATATCGACACCCAAAAATTGCTCTAGCCAATATTTTGTATCGTAACGATTAGAATCTACCGATAAAATTCGGTAACCTTCTTCTTTATTGCTATTAAAAATTAGCGCGCCTTTATCTAACTTATTTAAATTTACACCTTGCTGTAAAATTGCCTCTAAATCATTTCCTTTTTCATCAAACTGTAAAAAGTCGTGTTTTAATTCCGACTTAAAAATTCCAATTCCGTCAACACGCTCATTATTCAACATTAAATTTTCAAAATAAACCACGTAAACTTCTCCACTTTTAATGTGCGGATGTTTGGCTTGATCAAATAAATGTTGCGCGATTTTTTTAGAATGCTCGTGAATTTCGCCAGGATTTTCAAAAATAGCAGTAGATAAATTATAAAGTTCATGAAACTCTAAATCTGCTTCGTGCACAAACTGATAGTAATTCTCTTCTTTCTCTCTAAAAGATTTTAAAAAATATTCTTTCAGTAACGCGTGCATTTCATCGTTTAACGAATACGGATTTTCAGAAAGAAAAATTCCTTCATTTCTGCTTTTATTTCCTACACGATGTATAGAAAGTGATTCAATTTGAGCGGCATATAAATTTATCATAATCTTAGACTTAAATTAAGTTGGGCATTTCCCTTCGGGTCGGGCTATCCATTACAATTCCTCGTGACTTCACGTCACTGCGGGATTTTCATTTCTATCCCTAATGCAAAAAAATAAGGTTTAGTTCCAATTTTGGTCAAAATCAAAATCATCTAAATTTTCGAGATCTACATCATCTTCACCAAAACCATTCGTCAGTTCATCGTCCTCATCAGCTTCAAAATTTTTCTCCGGTGGGCTATCGGGTAATTGTCCGTGAAAGTACATTAAATTCGGATAGTCTCTACCATCTTCCGGTTCAATTATATCGGCTAATTCTACATAAAAAGTCCACATACTAAAGAAATCGTACACGTAAATCAATTTGGTTTGGTCTTTAGAAACCACCGTGTCAAGTGCCGTTTCATTCATCATTCGCACTGGATTATGACCTTCGCTCATATCAAACAAAACGATTTCTTCGCCTTGATTCCATTCTTCATCACTAATATAAAACGAGGCCATTTCGGTTCCATCAAAACCAAAAGCCTGTGTGATCGCATTATGAAAATCTTCTAACGTGGCATTTTCTTCAATTTCAATATCTCTAAAAACATCTTCCAGTGTATCGAGCACTATACGAAATCTATAAATCATAAATTTTCAAAATTTTTGGATTGCAAAGTTATGATTTTTTCAATTGAATTTTAGCTTTCCGAGCTTGTAAAACAATATAAAATTGAAACCCAAATAAGATAGAAGCTAAAACCAAATGTAGGGACTGGGAAGCAAAAGGAAAATCGAAATAAGCCATCCAAATTCCCGTGAAAATTTCAAGAATAATGAAAAATAAAATCCAATTCATTAAATTAAAATTGAGCTCTTTTTGGCGGTTTTTGTACCAAAGAAAAACATTTACCAAAAATACGAGAATGGAAAAGCTACGGTGAATGTAAAACTGAATAGAAGGGGAGTTTAACCACAATTCTTTTTGATAGCCAATTTCTTTTACACGTTCATCTATAAACTGACGAACTTCGGTACCTAAAACTACTTGAATTAAAGTCAAGAAAATACTGAAAACTAAAAGCTTTGAGAAGAAACGATTGTATTTTTTAGAAGTTGATTTTTCTGAAGCTAAATGCAAAATGTAAAGTAGAAGCGCTACAATTAATAAAGCAACTACCATATGCAAAGTAATTCTTACCGGCGCCAAAACCGAATAAACAACTGTTGCGCCTAACCAAGCTTGAAAACCCATTAAAAAAACACTTGCCCAAGAAAATAAAGTAATTTTTTTGTCTTTTTTCCATCGCCAGAAAGAAGCGATTGCCATAATAAAAACCGCTAAACCGGAGAGCGCTCCAACTAATCGATTTATATATTCTACCCAAGTATGCGTAGGATTAAATTTTGCGTAATCATGTTTGGTATATAATTTCCAATGATTTTTATTGAATTTTGCAGTAGAAGTAAAATCTTCTTTAGCGACTTGTAAAGTTTCATCTACAATAATTACTTGCCCTTTATGAAATTCTTGTTCCGGATGCCATTCTAGTTGCGCACGTTCTGTTGGTGGAATATAATACCCAAAACATTTTGGCCAATCGGGGCAACCCATTCCGCTTCCGGTCATTCTTACTACCGCGCCGGCGACGATTACCAAATAGACTAGAATAATCGATATTTTTACTAATTTTCTGAACATCTTCTTTAAGAATAAAGTAAAGTTTACTGCTAGCTTTGAGCTGTAAGCCCGAGTTTTTTTCCTTTTTTCAGCATAAATTTTTGTGCAGCTTCATATTCATTCGGGATTTCACCTTCTAAAATCGCTTCTTTAATCGCATTTTTAATAATTCCGATTTCTCGAGATGGTTTTATATTGAAGGTTTCCATAATTTCCTCACCAGAAACTGGCGGTTGAAAATTCCGAATATGATCGCGTTCTTCAACTTCTTTTAATTTTTGCCGAACAACTTTAAAATTATTATGATACTTTTTATAGCGTTTTGGGTTTTTGGTGGTAATGTCTGCTTCACAAAGCGTCATTAGATCTTCAATAGCATCGCCAGCATCAAAAATTAAACGTCTCACTGCGGAATCTGTTACGAATTCTTCAGCAATTACAATGGGGCGCGAACTCATTAATACCATTTTCTGAACGAATTTCATTTTATCATTCAGCGGCATTTTTAAACGTTTAAATAATTTAAAAACCATTTTTGCTCCCACAAATTCGTGACCGTGAAACGTCCACCCGATTTTTTTATCGAATCGTTTGGTAGGCGCTTTTCCGATATCGTGAAGTAGCGCTGCCCAACGAAGCCATAAATTATCTGTGTTTTCTGAAATATTATCGACAACTTCTAAGGTGTGCCAAAAATTATCTTTGTGTCGTTGTCCTTCTTTTTCATCAATGCCTTGTAAAGCTGAAAGTTCAGGTAAAATTAAAGGCAATAATTTTGTTTTCCGAAGTAAAGCAAAGCCTACCGAAGGTTTTTCAGCTAAAAGAATTTTATGAAGTTCTTCAACAATGCGTTCTCTGGAAATAATTTTTATACGTTTATGATTTTCGGTAATCGCTTGCAGCGAATTTTCTTCGATTTTAAATCCTAATTGTGTTGCAAATCTTATAGCGCGCATCATTCGCAACGGATCATCGGAATAGGTTACATCTGGATCCAGCGGCGTTTTAATAAGTTGCTGTTGCAGATGTTCTAAGCCATTAAACGGATCGAGTAATTTTCCGAAATTTTCTTTATTTAGTTGAAGCGCTAACGCATTTATGGTAAAATCACGTCTATTTTGATCATCTTCTAAACTTCCGCGTTCTACATCGGGATTTCTACTTTCTTCGGAATACGATTCTTTACGTGCCCCAACAAATTCAATTTCAGCATCAAAAGCACGTAACATTGCTGTTCCATACGTTTTAAAAATTTGTACTTTGGGCTGATGTGGCAAGAGTTTAGAAACTTCTTTAGCAAGTTCAATTCCGCTACCAACGGCTACAATATCGATATCTTTAGCGGTTCCGCGTTGTAAGAAAAAATCGCGTACAAACCCGCCAATAGCGTAGGTTTCAAGTCCTAAATTATCGGCTGCTTGACTAATGTATTTAAAAATTTTATGCGAGAGGGCTTCTTTATACGTTTTTACTTCGGGCATTTTATTTTCTGATAATTTGCACTTTTCCGTCTAAACCTAATTTGATGATTGTTGAAGGTTTCGCGCTTTTTTTTGACGGCTGCAAATTTACAACATAGTCTACTCCTTTTAAAATTTCGGGCGAGATTTGCTGAAAAGATTGTGGTGTTGGTTTTCCGCTAATGTTTGCTGAGGTTGAAACAATAGGTTTTTTAAACTTCCGCAGTAATTGATTACAAAATTTATCTTTAGTCACACGAATAGCTAATGTATCGTCTTCGGCGATTAAATTTTCGGCTACGCGAATTGGGTTGTCGTAGATTATTGTGGTTGGTTTTGCAGCGTATTTTAAAATATCGTAAGCAACTTCAGGAATTTCTTCGATATATTGATTTAACATTTTAAAGTCAGAAACTAGGCAAATCATCGATTTACTTTCGGCGCGTTTTTTTAAAGCGAAAATTTTATCGATCGCATCTGCGTTTGTCGCATCACAGCCAATTCCCCACACGGTATCGGTCGGGTAGAGTATGAGTCCGCCTTTTTTTAGAGTGGTTAAGGCGTTATTTATTTCGTCTTTCATGTTAAGAATTTAAATAGTCAAATACTTTCGCTGCAAAATTCAGGTTTATTTCTCTACATTCGGCTAAAACACCGGAATAATTTTCAGCTTTTTTGCAATCTTCAATAGCAGAAGTAAAAGTTGAAAACACAGGTTTATATTTAAAATCGTAGAATTTTGTAGAATTTGGGACAACCACAACTTTTTTTTCGAGGAGCATACTCCAATACATTACGTGATAACTATCGGTAATTAGTTTTTCTGAACTTCCTATAAATTCAATTAAACTTCTTAAATCACTATTGTTAGAAGTTTTGGGGTAATTTTTAAATTGTGAAACAACTTCTTTTTTCTGAGCGGTATGACGATGAAATGCAATTCCTATCTCTTGTGTAACTTTAAAATTTTCATTAAAAATAGGATGTAAACAACTCACACAAGGAACGTATTCGCCAGACCTAGAATAATCTCTCGTTCCGGCGATGTTAAACTTATTTACTGAAACATTATATTTTTCAAGATTTCCGTAAAGCGTTTTTTCTTTAGAATTATGACCAACGCCCCACAAAACGATTTTCTTTTCGGGATGCTTTGCAGCGAGTTTTTCAAATAAATGCATTTGTTTGGCAAAACCATTTCTATTTAACAAACCACCACCGCCAATAATGAGTTTATTATTCACCACTTTTTCAATAAAATTATTTCTAATTTCTGAATTTTGATGTTTGTAATTAAGAATATGTAGCGGTTCGCTATTTATTTCATCGAAATAATGATATGGCGCGCAATATTTATCGCCAACATTATACGGACCGACATTATGGATATTTATAATCTCCCGGTTTTCTTGCGGTTGATTTAAAATTTTATAAATAGTTTGCCGTTTAATTGCAGAAGCTTTAGCAGATTTATATACTTTTTTTATAGACATAAAATTCTCTTAGGGAAATCGAATGAATAATTTATTTGAGATTTGCAACCTCTTGATAAACTGTAAGGTATTGTTTTGCAGTATTTTTCCAAGAAAATTTTTGAGCTTGATTTTGTAGCGATTTTTTATAATTTTCTGGATTTAATTGAAAATCTTTAAGCGTATTTTTAACCACGTTAGCCATATTTTCAGGTTCATAATTCTCAAAATATTGCGCAGCTTTTCCGCCAACTTCTGGTAAAGAAGTTTTATTAGAAATTATTACCGGCGTTCCAAAAGTCATGGCTTCAACTACAGGAAGCCCAAAACCTTCAGCTAAAGATGGATGAACTAAAGCCTTGGCATTGCTGTAAAGTTCAATTTTTTCTTTTTCTGAAACTGTTCCTTTAATAATAATTCTATCTTTTACTGTATGTTTTTCAGCTAATTTTAAAATTTCTTCTTTCTTCTTTTCAGAACATCTTCCCACAAAAATTAATTTTAAATCTTGTGGTAAAAAAGAAAGCATCGGGATGAGCGTTTTCTGATTTTTATAGCCGCGAAATTCACCCACAGAAAGTAAATAATTAAATCCATATTTTTCGCTAATGATAGGTTGCTGATCTTCAAGCGGATTTCCATTATAGATTACATATTCTAAAATATGCGGCGGAATTTCAAATTTTTTCTGAACATTATTTTTTGTAAATTCTGAAATATAAACCAACGCGCTCGCTTTATTTATTTTTTCTTGAAGTTGTTTGTAATGCTTTCGCGTAGCTTCATTATCACGATCGAAAATTGAAAAAATAGCATCGTGAATCGTGTAAATTATTTTTGAATTATTTTTTTCTGAAGGTTCAACACGGCTTAAATGCGTGGTGCTGTGCCAAACATCATATTGTTTATTAAAATTGAAATAGCGATGAAAATCAAAAGCGAAACGGTAACGCGCGTTTTTTCCGAATTTATTGATAAATTTTAACGGCAAATAATACGTAAGCTTTAAATTTGAAGTAGGAAGTTTTGAAAAATTTTTACCCAAATTATAGCAATATTGCCCAAACCCTTTGTTAAGATTTTTTAGGTAATGAAAATCAAGAAATACGGTCGGTTTTTCTCGCATTGTTTATCGATTTAAAATTTCTTGATAATACGCAAATGTTTCGTTTACCATGCGTTCTTGCGAAAAATTTTCCAGCACGTGTTGGCGAGCTGCTTTTTCCATCGCTTTATAATTTTCAGGATTTTTAAACACCTCGCTTATTTGCTTTACAAAATCGTCATTCGTATCGGCGATTATTCCGTTTTTTTGCTGAATAATTATTTCTTGCGCCACAGGAATAGTTGAAACCAAGGTTACTTTTTCTAACGCCATTGCTTCAACAATTGTAAAACCGAAAGTTTCTCCTTTTGAAGGAACGATTACCAAGGCCGCTTGCGATACTTTTTTGGGTAAATTTTCTAAGGAAACGTGACCGTAATACTGAATATTTTTTGCCGCCTTTTCACTGAAATTATTCGCTACTAATTTCTGAAAATACGATTTATTTTTACCGATAATATGTAAGGTTGCGTTTGGAAATTCTTCAATAATTTTATTAAAAATAGCGGCCAATCGGTCAACTCCTTTTGCGTCAGATAAAGTTCCGAAGTAAAAAATAGATTGCGGAATAATTTCAGCAGAACGATCGGGTTTAAAAAGATTCGTGTCAATTCCGTTTCTAATAATTTTTTTCACTTTCACATTGTAAAAATCCTCGATAAAATCAGCCGAAAAATTTGAATTCGCGACCGTAAACGGAGTTGCTTGTAAGGCTTTTTTTTCCATTTCAATTTTTAAATCGCTTCCGTGATGATTTAAATATTTTACCCAAAATCCGCGTGAACCATGAAAACGTAAAACCAGCGGAATTGAATTATCCCAATAGGCAGAAAATCCATTAAAAGTGAAGGTTTGAATAATATCGATATCATTTTTTTTTGAAAAATTCTTCAGTTTCTTGGCGAGGTATTTTCGTTCTTTCATCAACCAAAATTTTTCAGCTTTTTCATTTCCGGTTTTAGAGGAAAGTGAACGAAATAATTCAGCTAAAGGAAATTTCTTAGAATATTGTTTAAAATAAGTAATTTGAATATTTTGCTCTTCAATGAAATAATTTTTTTTTGAAAAGCCGTAAATAAAAATTTGATGCCCATTTGAAGCTAAATCTTTAGCGACGGTTTTAAAAAACGTACCGACTCCGCCCGCAGCTGGAAGTTGCGGATGCGCGTATTCATTTGTAAAAAATAAAATTCTCATCGGTTATATTTTTCTGCAACTTCTTTTAATTCCTCGTACATTTTTTTAGAAATCACTTCTTTCGTGAAATTATTCACTAAATATTCATAGCCTTTTTCCTTAAATTTTTCTTGAAGCGGTTTGTCGTTAAGCAACTGAATTACTTTATCGGCAAAATCTTTTGGGTTGCCCACTTCAGCTAATAATCCCGTCTCATTATTTACGATTACTTCGGGAATTCCGCCGGCATTTGCGGCGACAATTGGGACTTTACAAGCGTAAGATTCTAATAAAACACCACCAGTAGGCTCGTTATTTGAAGTAAATAAAAATAAATTGAATTCTGGTAAAATTTCTGGAACATCTCTTCTGAAGCCTAAAAAGTAAATATCATTTTCTAGTCCTTTTTCGGCAACCATTGTTTTTATTTCTTCTTCAAGTTTACCTTTTCCGACTAAGATGAATTTTGCTTTAAGCTGATGTTCTTTTACTAAAATTTCTACCGTATTTACCCAAGTTCGGTGATCTTTAAAACCGGTGAATTCGGCAATATTCCCGATAAGTTGATAATCTTTAGGAATATTTAATTCTTCGTGAAGTTTACCTGTAGGTTGTTGTTTTTTAAATTTATTTACATCGGTTACGCTTCCTACAACGGTAAGTTTTTTATGATCTTTTACCGCGTGTTTTAAAACATTTACCACCGGATAAGAAACGCAAATTATTTTTTTTATGGCTTTATAATTGTACTTCCATTTTCTGAAAAAATTAGTGTCAACTCTTTTAATAAGCGTTCTGCAAAGCACCAAAGGAACTTTTAAACCGAAAAAAAAGGAAGATAAAACCGCAAGCGTATGCGATTTACTATTATGGATAAAAATTACATCTGCATTTTTATCTTTCGCTATTTTCTTTAGTTGTTTGGCAAATTTAAAATCGTATTCAGAGTCGATATCTAAACCGATTACTTGCATATTTTTTTGAGTGGCTACTTCATAAACTTCAGAGTTTTTTGGGCAAATAATCCATTGATCTTCTACATAGCCATATTCTTTAAAAGCTTCATATAGATAAATTATTTTTTGCTCGTGGCCGCGCCAAACCTTAGAAGCAGTTATTTGAAGTAATCTCATTATAGAAAAATTGTTTGGCTTGCAAAATAGGTAAAAAATTAAGAATACCTTTTTATTTTAAAGTTGATAAAAGTTGAAAATTGTATTTTTGCGATATGTATAAACGTTTCAGTAAAGAATTTTTTCAGCAGGAAGAAGCCATTTCAGGTTTTATTGAAAATTTTGATAAAAAAGGAAAAGTTTTCGGAAAAATTGGTAGAAATACTATAAAATTATTTCCGTTGAATGGAAGCACAATAAACATAAAATCGTTTAAAATTCCGAATATAATTAATCAGATCGCTTATCGGTTTTTCAGAAAAAGTAAAGCGCAACGTTCTTTTGAATATGCGCTACACCTTAAAAAAATAAATATAGGAACGCCAGAACCTATCGCTTATTTTGAAAATTCCACCGCATTTTTATTTAAAGATAGCTATTATGTGAGTGAACATTTAGCCGCAGATTTAACTTATCGCGAACTTACACGCGATTTAAATTACCCGAATCACGAGCAGATTTTGCGAGCTTTTACACGTTTTACTTTTCAGCTTCATGAAAATAGGGTTTTATTTTTAGATCATTCGCCGGGAAATACACTTATTCAATTAAATAACGGAAATTATAAGTTTTATTTAGTCGATTTAAACCGAATGGAATTTAAACATCTTTCTTTAGAAGAACGTATAAAAAACTTCGCACGTTTAACCGTTCATAAATCTATGATAGAAACGATGAGCGATGAGTATGCGAAATGCATAAATGAAGATGCTGACAAAATATTTGAAATGATGTGGATGGAAACGCAACAATTTCAGGAGAAATTCCGACGAAAAAGAAGAATGAAGAAAAAACTTAAATTTTGGAAGGCTTAATACTTTTTCTAAATTTAATATAGAACATAGTTTATGAATAATCTAGAGAAAATAAGAGAAGCAGAAACAAAGGGAATGTCAAAAACCTTGTTTTATAATCTATTATTTCATCCTTCCAGCGCTTTTCGTTACATTTTTGAAAATAAAATGTATGAAACCACTACAATTTTGCTAATTCTCGGCGGAATTGTTAGAGCTTTTAATGATAAAGTTCAAGATAATGCAGGAGATGACACTTCATTAGGTGGAATTTTATTTGGAAGTATTTTATTTGGGGGATTATTAGGCTGGATAGCTTTCTATATTTACGCAGCAATATTGAGTTTTGCCGGAGAATGGTTAGGCGGAAAAGCTAGTGGAAAAAAATTTAGAACCGTAATTGGCTGGGCGCTTATTCCTTCAATTCTTGGTTTACTATTATTGATACCTGCCATTTTAGTATTTGGAAAGGATATTTTTTCCAGTTCTTTATCGAGCGATAATTTAGCTTACGAAATTTTCTATTATATTTTTATGGCTATTTACTTTAGCTTACAAATTTGGTCATTGATAATATTTATAATAGGAGTGAAGTTTACTCAAAAATTTGGGACTTTCAGAGCAATTATAAATATTTTATTTCCAGCAATAGCACTAGTTTTATTTATAATGCTAATTTTTGCGGTTGCAAAATTGCCAAGTATTTTTTAGAAAAAACTTATTACTTACGTCCTTTTCTAATAAGCCACACTTTTGCATAGCGCATAAAAACAGTGTAACCTTGAATATAAGCTATCGTTAGACCTACAACGCCATCACGAAAACCACCTTGAATGATGTAATGCTTAAAAAAACTCCACATTGGTTTTATTACAAAATGGTAAGGCGTTAATTTCCCTATTTTTTTATCGTAATCTTTGGCTTGCCACCACGCATAACGATTCATTTTTTCTAAAAAACGGTCAAGTGTAATATAGGTATTATGGTAAAATTTATTTTTTAACTTTTTTACTTTTCCGTTTGCAATTATTTCAGCGTGAACGCGTTTATTTTCGTAAGAACATTTACTTTTTTTAAACAAACGGATCACTTTGTCATTTTTCCATCCGCTATGTTTTACGTGTTTTCCCATGAAATGGTTTTTTCTACCAATCCAATAGGCAACCGTCCCATCTTTAGGAGGGTTTTTTAAAACCGCTAAAATTTCTTCTTTTAATTCGGGAGTAACTCTTTCATCTGCATCAACCAGTAAAATCCATTCGTTTTTAGCCTGTGGAATTGCCCAGTTTTTTTGGGAAGCAGAATACTCATATTCTCTTCTAATCACTTTATCGGCAAGCTTCGACGCTTTTTCAAAAGTACCGTCGTTACTAAAACTATCCACCACTAAAACTTCATCAGCAAAGCTAACCGAAGCAATTACCTCTTCGATATTGTGAATTTCGTTTCCTGTAGGTATTAAAGCTGTGATTTTTTCCAACTTGGTTAGTTTGAAAGCGTTGTTAAAAAACTTTTATTTATTTGACAAAGTTAAATTATTCTAATAAGTTTGAAACCGATAAATCATCTATCATCACAAAGATGTGATTTTTTTTAAAAGGTTGCGAGGCAATATTAAGTTTTTTTTAAATTTAATAAAAGCTAAAGGTAAAAAATAGTTATTTTTGTTTGTAGTAGACTGAGTTGAAAAATAAAATTGGAGAACATTATTAAAGTTTCAGTAATAATTAGTACATATAATTCTGAAGAATGGTTAGAAAAAGTTCTTTGGGGTTATGCGTGTCAAAATTTTACAGATTTTGAATTGGTAATTGCTGATGATGGTTCGAAAAAACCCACCTTCGATTTAATTGAAAAAATGGCTCAACAAGTCTCTTTTCCTATTCAACATATTTGGCAACAAGACGATGGTTTTCAAAAATCACGCATTTTAAATAAAGCTTTACTCGCTTGCAAGGCAGATTATGTGTTAATGAGCGATGGCGATTGCATTCCACGAAACGATTTTATTTCAACTCATATTAAACATCGTGAAAAAGGATATTTTTTATCAGGTGGTTACTTTATGCTTCCGCTAGAAATATCAAAATCTATCTCTAAAGAAACTATTTTTTCACAAGAATGTTTCGATTTAGAATGGTTACGCGAAAAGGGTTTAAATACTTCTTTTAAAAATCGAAAATTAAGTTCTAAAGGTGTTCTTCAAAAAATATTGAATAAAATTACACCTACAAATGCCAGTTGGAATGGTCATAATGCTAGCGGTTGGAAAAAAGATATTTTAGCGATTAACGGTTTTGATGAACGAATGCAATATGGCGGGCAAGATAGAGAATTAGGGGAACGGTTAATTAATAGCGGAATTAAATCTAAACAAATTCGTTATTCTGCGATTTGTATTCATCTTGATCATCCGCGAGGTTATAAAACACAAGAATCGATCGATAAAAATTTAGCTATTCGCGCTGAAACAAAAAATGAAAACCGAACGTGGACTAAATTTGGGGTAGATAAAAAAGAGCTTAAAGAGAAGTGATTTCCTTTTTTCCGTTTGGAAGTTTGGGTAACTCTATATAATCTCCTAAAATTTTATCATACTTTTCTGGGTAAAATAATTTTCTTCCGTCAGAAGGGTAAAAAGTCATTTCTCCAAATAAAATTTTTCCAT
The DNA here is from genome assembly GCF_042433895.1 of Mesonia maritima. Lineage (NCBI taxonomy): Bacteria > Pseudomonadati > Bacteroidota > Flavobacteriia > Flavobacteriales > Flavobacteriaceae > Mesonia > Mesonia maritima. The sequence continues at coordinate 163,030 of NZ_JBHLUA010000004.1, forward strand.
TGATATTATAAAGATCTACCCGTACAAATGGAAATTTATCGGCTAATTTTCTCGCTACAGTAATCATTTTAGCGAAATTTTCAGGTTGTTGAATTTCGCCTTCGTAAACCGTATTTTCTTTATTATAAAATTCTTGTTTATTCCAGTCAAGATCGTAAAAAGCACGTTGATCGTTAATTCCTCTTTCTATATCTATTTGAACAAATTTTGGTTCGCCATTGAAACAGAAAAATTTGTAGTCGTTTATAACTTCTTTTCCCATTTCCTCAAGATATTTTTCAGCAATCAATTTTGGCGGAACATTTTTATACGCCCATTCTAAACCACCGCGATAATATTGGTTTTTTCGCATCCATTTATGCAAAAGCCATTTCGCTTTTTTGCGGTTAAGGTCTTTTTTGTTTTTTACAATTAAGTTGAAATGAAAACCGTGAACGCCTTTAATCACAAATTTTTCGGGAAGGGTATCAAAATTTACTTCAGAAGCGTTATCGTAAACGGCTAATAATTCATTTAAATAATCGCTTCCTATTTTTTCATCAACATAATTTCTTACGTTGTATTTATCTACTAATAGGGTTAAAATCGGGGGATGATAATAGACTTTTAACCACTGAATTTTTTCGTTGAATTCGGTTGGGTTTTCAAGATCGAGCTTTCTTCCGGTATAATATTCATAGTAATACTTCATGTAAATTTCCGGTGGAAGAAATTTCATTTTTTTTACAATTCCGTAAAGAATTTTTTTTAATCGCATGCGTTAGTTTTTATTCACTTCAACAAATTTTATTAACCTCGGAATAATGAAATTCGGTTTAAAAGCTTGGTAAAGTTTTAAGGAGTTTTGTTTAAATATTTTTGGGTCGTACGCTTTAAAAAGTTCCGGTTCAAAATCTTTTAAATGAACCGTTTTATTTACTGAATCTTTAGCGGAAGTTCCCCAAGTTTCTTTTCGAATCCACGGCGAAAAAATTGCGAAAGTTGGTAAATTTAAGGCTTTTCCCATATTAATTGCTCCGCCTTCGTTACCAATTACCATTTTGCAGAACGAAGTCAGCACAATAAATTCTCGCAAACTCGGCGCATAAAAAGGAGAGATTTGCTGTTTTGTAGTTGGGTTACAATACGATAAAAGCTCATTAACTTCTTTTTCTTGACTTGGAATATAGTTGAATAAAAAGCGAAGCTCAGGAAAGTTTTCGGCAACTTTATCTAGTAACACCGCCATATATTTTAAGGGATATGTTTTTGAATTTTCGCTTCCCAACACATTTACCATTATAAACGATTGGTTTTTTAAATCGATATTTTCGTTGGAAGCGATTTTTAGGATTTGTTCTTTTTCTAAAGCAGAAATATAGATTTTTGGTTGAATTGAAAAATCAATCTCTTCCTCTGGAATAATCGCTTTTAATAAATTGAATCTATTTTCGTACGCCAATCCAACAGCTTTATTTCGTACAAGTTGAATTGCATATTTATGCGTGTATAAAAAACCTGCATATTTCTTTTTTTCGTAACCAATTTTAATTTTCGCTCCGGAAAAAGCGGTAATTAATGCGCTACTAATTTTTCCGTAAACATCGATAACTGTATTATATTTTTCAGCTTTTATCTGCTGAAGGAATTTGAAAAACTTTACATAAGAATTTTCAGTTTCCGGTGTAAAAATGATCAGTTTATCAATAAACGGATTATGTTCTACAACCGGAACAGTATGTTTATTAATAAGATAGTGCAATTCAGCAGAAGGATATTTTTTCTTTATCGCTTCACACAATATAGAAGACGTAAGCACGTCGCCAATCATTTTCTGCTGAATTACAAGTATTTTCATCTTAAACCGCTACATCATAAGTTCTTAATGCATCGTTTAGTGAAGTTTTCTTATCAGTACTTTCTTTCCGTTTTCCGATAATTAACGCACAAGGAACGTTAAATTCTCCAGCTGGAAATTTTTTGGTATAACTTCCCGGAATAACCACAGAACGTGCAGGAACAATTCCTTTCATTTCTTTGGGTTCATCTCCGGTAACATCAATAATTTTAGTGGAAGCGGTTAATACTACATTTGCGCCTAAGACAGCTTCTTTTTCTACGCGAACACCTTCAACTACGATACTTCTGGAGCCTAAAAAAGCATTATCTTCAATAATTACAGGAGCTGCTTGTAGAGGTTCTAAAACACCTCCAATTCCAACACCGCCAGAGAGATGCACATTTTTTCCGATTTGTGCACAACTTCCAACGGTTGCCCAAGTATCGACCATCGTTCCTTCATCTACATAAGCGCCAATATTTACATAGCTTGGCATCATAATTACACCGCTTGAAATATAAGCTCCGTGACGCGCAACAGCATTTGGTACAACTCGTATTCCTTTTTCTTTATAGCCTTTTTTCAACGGCATTTTATCGTGATATTCAAAAATCCCGGCTTCTAAGGTTTCCATTTTTTGAATTGGGAAATATAAAACTACTGCTTTTTTTACCCATTCATTTACTTGCCAACCAGTTTCTGTAGGTTCTGCACAACGTAATTCACCCGAATCTATTTTCTGAATAACTTCGCGTATATTGTTTTGTATATGTGTTTCTTTTAATAAGTCTCGGTTTTCCCAAGCTTCTAAAATTGTATTTTTTAAATCTTGCATGGCTAAAATTTTGGTCAAAGATAAGGCTTCCGTATAAATATTATAGCAATAGTTAGAGAAGTGTTACCTTTGCAAAAAATAATAAATGGCGAGAATTTTAGCATTAGATTTTGGAACAAAACGTACCGGGATTGCGGTAACCGACGAATTGCAACTAATTGCTTCTGGTTTAACTACCGTAAATACTTCAGAATTGCTAGTGTTTTTAAAGAAATATTTTGCTGAAGAAAACGTAGAATTAGTGCTCGTTGGTGAACCTAAACAACGTGACGGAGCACCTTCACAAAGTGAGGAAGCCATTAAATTATTTTTAAAAGATTTTATAGAAAAATTTCCGCAGCAAAAAATAGAACGCGTCGATGAACGTTTTACTTCTAAAATGGCAGTACAAACAATGATCGATAGCGGATTGAAAAAGAAAAAAAGAAGAAATAAAGCCTTAATAGATGAAATTAGCGCCACTATTATTTTACAAACTTATTTGTATAAATGAAAAAGGTTTAATGATTAATGAATAACTCAATTTGAAAAAAGATTTAAAAATAAGATCTACTAAATTTGCTCATAAATGTGTAAAATTATCACTTAGTCTACCTAAAAATGATTTAGGTTTTCACATGAAAAAGCAGCTTATAAGATGCTCAACATCTGTTGCTGCAAATTATAGAGCTGCTTCGCTAGCACAAACGAAGAAAGGTTTTATTTCAAAATTAAGTATAGTAATAGAAGAAGCAGATGAATCTATTTTTTGGATAGAATTCGCGAAAAATGAAAATTTTTTAATAAATAGTGATGATGAAATTTTAAACGAAGCCAAAGAACTTACATCAATTTTTATAGCGTCACGTAAAACAGCTCAGAAAACTGTTTCAAGTTAAATTCAATTAAAACTTTTACTTAATATAAATTATTCAGTAAACCTTAAAACTTAAAAATTAAAATGATTTTACCTATAGTAGCCTATGGCGATCCAGTTTTAAAAAAGAAAGCAAAAGATATTCCAGAAGATTATCCACAACTTCAAGAATTAATCGACAATATGTGGGAAACTATGTACAACGCGCACGGCGTTGGTTTGGCAGCTCCGCAAATTGGGAAATCTATTCGTTTGTTTTTAGTCGATGCTTCTCCCTTTTCTGAAGATGAAGACTTAACCGATGAAGAAAGCGAACAATTAAAAACATTAAAAAAAGCGTTTATTAATCCGCAAATTCTTGAAGAAACCGGTGACGAATGGGCTTTTAACGAAGGCTGTTTAAGTATTCCAGAAGTAAGAGAAGACGTTTTTAGAAAACCCGAAATTACCATTGAATATTTCGATGAAAACTTCAATAAAAAAACAGAAACTTACGACGGACTCGCAGCTCGCGTAATTCAACATGAATACGATCATATCGAAGGAATTCTATTTACAGACAAGCTTTCAAGCCTAAAAAAACGCTTAATTAAAAGTAAATTGCAAAAAATTTCCAAAGGCGAAATTCGTATCGATTACAGAATGCGATTTCCAAAACTAAAAAAAGCACGTTAATATTTTTGTAAATATTCAGAGAGATTAGATATTTGCGACCCTAAAAAAGTAAGAACATGAGTTTAGAAAAAATATTAGCAATTTCAGGAAAACCGGGATTATACGAATTAAAAGCGCAAACCCGCGGCGGTTTTGTAGCAGAATCGTTGGCAGACGGTAAAAAAATCTCTGTCAATGTACGTCATAACGTAAGCATGTTAAGCGAAATTGCAATGTACACGTATACCGAAGAAGTTCCATTACGAGAAGTTTTTCAAAATATTTCGGAAAAAGAAAATGGAAAAGAAGCCATTAGCCATAAAGAATCTAAAGAAAAGTTAGAAGAATATTTTTCAGAAGTATTACCAGAATACGATGAAGATCGCGTTTACACAAGCGATATCAAAAAAGTATTTCAATGGTATAATATTTTAGCAAAAGCCGGAAAAACAGATTTTTCAGCGCCAAAAGAAGAAGCTAAAACCGAAGTGAAAGAAGAAAAATCTTCAGAAGAAGAATAAATTTTTCAATAGTTATAGAAAAGAGCCTTGTAATTTACAGGGCTTTTTTTGTGCGTTACCACAAGGGTCGGGCTTTCGCTACTCGCTTTTTAAAATCTTGCTGTAGCAAAATTTTAAAAGAGCTCAAACACGCGCTCAATCCCTAACGCGGAAAACTTTTATTCAGATAAAATATATAGTCATGCTGAATTTTTTTCAGCATCTCATTCTACTATTTTAACAAAAACGCTAAAATATATTCTTCAGAAAACGTATTTTTAATCATCAAAAAAACACTTATGAATTCGCGTCAAGAACAATTAAAAGCCTTCGATAGATTACTCACCACAATGGATGAACTCCGCGAAAAATGTCCCTGGGATCGTAAGCAAACCATGGAAACGCTCCGGCATTTAACCATCGAAGAAACTTACGAACTCGGCGATGCAATTCTCGACAACGATTTAGAAGAAATAAAAAAAGAATTGGGCGATGTGTTATTACACATTGTTTTTTATTCAAAAATAGGAAGTGAAAAAAAAGCCTTCGATATTGCAGATGTAGCCAATTCCATTTGCGATAAACTTATCGACCGTCATCCGCATATTTACGGCGATGTAAAAGTTGAAAATGAAGAAGAAGTCAAAAAGAATTGGGAAAATTTAAAGTTGAAAGAAGGCAAAAAAAGCGTATTAGAAGGCGTTCCGCGTTCGTTACCAGCTTTGGTGAAAGCCAGTAGAATTCAAGATAAAGTTGCCGGTGTTGGTTTCGATTGGGAAGAACCACACCAAGTTTTTGAAAAAGTAAAAGAAGAATTAGACGAATTACAACAAGAAATAAACCAACAAAACCAAGAAAAAATAGAAGCCGAATTTGGCGATGTACTTTTTTCTATGATAAATTACGCGCGTTTTTTAGGCGTAAACCCAGAAAATGCTTTGGAACGAACGAATAAAAAATTCATTTCACGTTTTCAATATTTAGAACAAAAATCTGCCGAAAAACAGAAAGCCTTAAAAGATATGACGCTTGAGGAAATGGATGTTTTTTGGGAAGAAGCGAAGAAAAGATAATTTGAAAACTTGATAATTTGAAAATGTTCTAATTTGAGAATTACACGATCTAATAATTTAAAACATATTTACAGTAAAATTTTAACCTTTCCAGTCCATTTTACTAATCTTTTAAAACCTACTTTTTAATTCAAAATTAAAAATCCATAATTCAAAATTTATTTTCGCTAACTGCTATTTTCTTTATCAATTCTCGGCTTACTTCGTGTTTTCCTTCAAACGGAATAATTTCAAGACGTTCTTTTCCGAATAATTCTTCAGCTCTAGAAGTTTCTTTTTTAATTCGTTCTTCGTTGAGGTATTCATCATTCGTTCCGTAGATTAATTTCACCTGTGTTTTTTCAACAAACGAAAAATCTTCAGCCACTAATTCTTTCGGAATTCCACCGGAATGAATGACTAACGTATTAATATTTAATTTTCTAGAAGCCATCCAACGCATTGCAACAGAAACGCCTTGTGAATAGCCTAACAAAATAATGCGTTTATCGTCACCAATTTTTTCCGCAGCTAAAACCGCATCTAAATAATTCAGTACATTTTTGGTTTCCTGCTGGGTATCTTCTTTTGTTAACCAACTTGCACCAACGTGCTTAAAATCTGATTTTTGGTAATATTTTGCTGGTGCTTGCGGAGCAATTATGTAATTTTCTTCTTTATCGAGTTGGGCAAAATAATGAATAAAATACCGACTTAAATAACCCAATCCGTGGCAACAAATCCAAACATTTTTGGTGTTTTCGGTGAGCTCATTTCTGGTAGAATAAGAATTTGTGGTTGTGTAAGAAACTTGCTTTTCTACGGAAGCCATATAGTTCGGTTTTTGTATTTTTACAATCGCCGACGAAGGTAAAATCTTGTGGCTAAAAAAGGAAATAAATTGTTATGAAATATACAAAAGAAGAAATTTTAGCGGGTTGTGCTAACATGTGTAAAAACACCATGATGGAAACGCTCGAAATTGAATTTATAGATGTAGGCGATGATTTTTTAATCGCAAAAATGCCGGTAACACCAAAAGTTCATCAACCCGATGGTGTTTTGCACGGCGGCGCGATGGTTGCGTTAGCCGAAAGCGTGGGAAGCGCGGCAAGTTTTATTTTTTTAGACGGCGAACATTTTTACATCCGTGGAATTGAAATTTCTGCCAACCACGTAAAAAGTATTGCTAGCGGAGAAGTTTTTGCCAAAGCGGAATTTTTGCATAAAGGAAAAACCACCCAAGTTTGGGATATTAAAATTCGTGATATCGACGAGAATTTAATTTCTGCCGTAAAATTAACCACTATCGCACTTCCTAAAAATAAATAGATGAACAGTTTAGATTTTTTCGAAAAAATACAAGCTCAGCTTCAAGAAAAGCTTCCGTTTGTTGCATATCGCCATCCTAATGAAACTGAAGTTTTAGCGCAATTACAAGAAAATTCAACTTTAGAATTTTTAGAAGACTTCACGCAAAAAGGATTTATTTTCGCCCCGTTCGATTCTTCAAAAAAAACAGTGTTTTTCGATAGCGCTTCCGCGGAAATAATTTCAACTGCAAGTTCAGCAATTGAAGTGGAAGAAAACACCGAAACAAAATCATTTCAATCTACTTTACAGGAAAAAACTTTCCATGAAAAATTAGTCAGTAAAGGAATTCAGAAGATAAAAACTTCAACATTAAAAAAAGTAGTACTTTCCAGAGCTGAACAAATTATAACCGCAACCAATTCAATCAATTATTTTAAGCGTTTATTGAAAAAATATCCGACAGCTTTTGTGTATGTATGGTATCATCCTAGCGTTGGTTTGTGGTTGGGCGCAACGCCCGAAACTTTATTAAAAACGGAACAAAATAGTTTTAAAACCATGGCGTTGGCCGGAACAAAAGCTTTTGAAGGAAATTTAGATGTTGAATGGGGCGCGAAAGAGAAAGAAGAACAAGCGTTGGTAACCGAATCTATTCAAGCAGATTTAGAATCGGTTAATGGAATTGAAAAATTAATAATCGGCGAAACGCAAACACATCAAGCAGGGAATGTGTTGCATTTAAAAACACCGATTAGCGGAATTTTTCAGCAAGAATTTTTAGGAGAAATAGTTCAGAAATTACATCCAACACCGGCGGTTTGCGGTTTGCCAAAAGAAGAAGCAAAAAACTTTATAAAAGCCGAAGAAAATTACGATCGGAGTTTTTATACCGGTTATTTAGGCGAATTGAATAGAAAAGTTGAAAAAACACGAAATCCGCGACGCAAAAACGTAGAAAATTCAGCGTATAATTTAGTTCAAAATCAAACTAATTTATATGTGAATTTACGCTGTATGCAAGTGTTAGAGAAAAAAGTAATCGTTTACGTTGGCGGCGGAATTACCGCAAGTTCTAACCCAACCGCAGAATGGGAAGAAACCGTAAAAAAAGCGGAAACGATGCAGAAAGTTTTGTGAGTTTTACATAGGAAATGAATTTAAAATTTTCATCAACAAAAATGTAAGATCAATTTTAAAATTGTTGCCTCTTGAAATTGAGTTTTAAACTGTATTTTTGTGGAAGAAAATTCAACAGTTTTTATGCAATATTCTAGCATTCCGCTTGCGCAAAGTATCACTTTATTATGTTTAACAAAAGAAATTAATCACGTAGTAATTTCTCCAGGTTCTCGAAATGCTCCCTTAACGATTAGTTTTTCAAATCATCCTGAAATTGAAGCTTATAGTATTGTAGACGAGCGTTCAGCAGCTTTTTTTGCGTTAGGATTGGCGCAACAATTGCAAAAACCGGTAGCACTTTGTTGTACTTCCGGAAGCGCTTTGTTGAATTATTATCCTGCAATTTCAGAAGCTTTTTATAGCGATATTCCGTTGGTGGTGATTTCTGCAGATCGACCGGTAGAGCGTATCGATATTGGCGATGGTCAAACTATTCGGCAAAAAAATGTGTTTGAAAATCATATTTTATATTCGGCAAATTTATATTCAGAATTGGTGCTAGATGCGTTTCCGCTAGATGAAAAATTGAAACAAAAACAATTTGAAGCGCAAAAACATAACGAGCGCGAAATAAATTTAGCTTTAAATACGGCGATTGAGCAAAATGGTCCGGTTCATATAAATGCTCCGTTTTACGAGCCTTTGTATAATTTAATTGAAAAACCGACTGTTGCTCCGCTACAAATAGAACCGATTCGCGAAGCAAAAACTACTACCGAAAAGGCTTTACAATCGTATGCTGAAATTTGGAATAACGCGAAAAGAAAATTAGTTCTCGTCGGTGTAAATAAACCAAATTCTGTAGAACAAAAGTATTTAGATTTTTTAGCGGAAGATCCTTCAGTTTTAGTCATGACGGAAACGACTTCAAATTTACATCACGAAAAGTTTATTACTCGAATCGATAAAATAATCGCACCGATAGAAAATTCTGAAAATAGGGAAGAGGAGTTTCAAAATTTGCAACCCGATATTTTATTGACGTTTGGCGGAATGATTATTTCAAAAAAGATAAAAGCATTTTTACGCAATTATCAGCCAAAACACCATTGGCATGTCGATTCTAAAAAAGCATTAAATACGTTTTTCTGTTTGAATAAACATTTTGATGTAAATGCGAATGAATTTTTTAGCAATTTTTCTCCGTTGATAAAAACATCGAAAAGTGATTATCAAGAAAAATGGCTGGAAGTGAATGCGCAACGCGATATTCATCACGAAAAATATATGGAAGAAATTCCGTTTTGCGATTTAAAAGCTTTTCGTCATATTTTAGCTAAAATGCCCGAAAAGCAAGTTTTGCATTTGTCGAATAGCAGCATTGTGCGGTATGCGCAATTATTTAGATTACATCCGTCGTTAGAAGTTTATTGTAACCGCGGCACAAGTGGAATTGACGGCAGTTCATCAACGGCAGTTGGCGCATCGGTAAAAGCTAATTTACCGACGACTTTAATTACCGGCGATTTGAGTTTCTTTTACGATAGCAACGCGCTGTGGAATAATTATATTCCGAAATCGTTTAGAATTATCATTATCAATAATCAAGGTGGTGGAATTTTTAGAATTCTTCCGGGAGCAAAAGACGCGCAATATTTCAGTCAATATTTTGAAACCGTTCATAAACTCAACGCAAAACATTTAGCAGCGATGTATAATTTTGAATATCAAACTGCGGAAGATGAAGAAAGTTTAAAAACGAATTTAGAAGAATTTTATACCGAAAGCGAGCGCCCAAAGATTTTAGAAATTTTTACCCCACGGGAAGAAAACGATACGTATTTAAAAAATTATTTTCGTTATATTTTGAATAAAGAATAATTTTAAAATATTTAAGAGTCTTCCTTAAACTTTTGTTATTTCACTAATTCCTAACATTTTATCAGTATTTATTCAGTTAACTTAGAAGTGAATTAATTAACCGAATAAAATTTTATTATGAGTACATTAGACGAATTAGTAGGAAAATATATTGCCGATGTAAAAGAAATGGAAGACAATCCCGATATTGATTTGCTTCGAAAAATAGCAGAAAGTATGGGACCTTCAATTCATAACAGAGACGCTTCCTTAGTATCCTCTTCAGATAAAGAAGAATGGAAAACTATTCGTAAAAACTTCTTAATAGGAAAATTAGGATTAGAAGATTCTGATGAATTAAACCAAGCAATTAACCAAGTGTTAGAAAAATACGGAAAATCTAACCGTAATAAATATAGAGTCGTAGTGTACTATTTATTAACTAAACACTACAATAAGGAGCAGTTGTTTAAATAGTTTTTTGAAACTCAAGGGGCAACCGCTCAAGCTCGAGGAGAAAAAGAAATGATTGCAAATGATGTAATGACCGTAACGGATTTCTTTTCTTTTCGAGCTTTTTTATGCTTAAAAAGAACGTATCTTTGCAGCTTAAATAGTTATTATGCTTAGCATTGGAGAATACCATACCTTAGAAATAGATAGAGATACACCACCGGGTTTATTTTTAAAAGATGATAGTGGTGATAAAGAAAATGAAGTTTTATTACCCAATAAATATAAACCTGAAAATTTTGAAATTGGCGATAAACTTGAAGTTTTTGTTTATCTAGATCATGATGAACGTCCTGTTGCTACAACCTTAACGCCGTATGTTAAGTTAGATGAATTCGGTTTTTTAAAATGTGTTGAAGTTTCAAATATTGGTGCTTTTTTAGATTGGGGTTTAGAAAAGCATTTGTTTGTTCCGTTTAAAGAACAAGCTTATAAAATGAAAGAAGGCGAGTGGTATCTTATTTTTTGTTATTTAGATGAAGATAGTCAGCGTTTAGTGGCTTCCAGTAAAGTAAATCATTTTCTTACCAATGCAGAATTAACCGTAGAACCTTATGAAAAAGTAGATTTAATTGTGACCAACAAAACCGATATTGGGTTCAATTTAATTGTAAATGAGTTACATCAAGGTTTAGTTTATCATGACGATGTTTTTCAAGATTTAAAAACCGGTGATAAATTAAAAGGTTGGGTGAAGAAAACCAGAACCGACAATAAAATTGATATTACACTTCAGCGTCCCGGTTATAGAAGTATAGAGCCAAATGCCGATGCAATTATGAACGAATTGCAAATGCAAGATGGGTTTTTACCACTAACCGATAAATCTTCTCCAGAAGAAATTAAGCAAAAACTTGAAATGAGTAAAAAAAGCTTTAAAAAAGCTATTGGAACACTTTATAAAAAACGTCATATTACAATTGAAGAAGACGGAATTTATCTTGTAAAATAAAAACCAGAACCAGAATTTGATCTTCTGCGGTAGTAATATGGTGAATTATAGCTTCTATAAAATGGATTTATAAAAGGTTGCCTATTGTCTTCGTAAACTTCATTTTTAATTCCGCCGTCGGGAGTTTGTCTTCCGTAGAAATTTAAATCGTTATTTGTTCGGTTATTAAAATTGGTCTGATCGAAATATACATGCGTATTCGATTGAATTTGATTAAGTTGTCGCTGCGGAAAATCCATTTGTACAATTCCTTGTTTCTTCTGAAGTTCTCGCGCTTGCGCAATCGCTTGCATATCTAACTCTCTTGTTTCTGGCGTCGCATAAATATTTACTATCGGAAGGATAAAATTTCCCGTTTCCGGCGCAAAAGTTATAGGAGAAAGACTCGGGTTAGAACGCATAAAAAACGAACGATCTATCGAGCGTTGCAAACTTTCAAAATTATAATTAGGAAACTCTTGAGCTGAAACCCAAGTAGAACTGATGAGTAAAAATAATAAAACAATTTTTTTCATAAACTTTCTTTCCACTTCAAAAATATCAAATATTATGCTAGAAAAGAGAAAGAAAGAGAAATATTAAAATAATCCTAGTGTAGTTTCAATTCCTAAAGGTGATTTTAAATCAATTTCAAAAAGAGAAATAGGCGGGCAAGAAATATATTTGGTAGTTAAATTCTGTCCCACATAATTGCTATTCGGATTTAACATGCGCTGAATTTTAGCTTCGTTAAAATAATAATCAACAGCGAAATGATAATCGAAATACTTTTTTCTATTGATTTCTTTTCCGTTAAAAGAAAAATTATAATCAGTATTGAATTGATTTTCTTCAGTCAAACTCAAAAGGTCAGAAGTTTTTAACACATCAAAATTTGTCTTTTCGTACTTGCTTTCACACCATTGAAAAGAAAGATCTTCTTCGGTTGAATTTTGACCAAAAGATGAAACGAAATAAAGTATAAAAAAAAGAGCAATAAAATTTTTCATACTTAAAGATAAGAAAAAACAGTTGAAGAATTAATCTTCAACTGTTGATTTTGATTGGTAAGCCGAAGCGTGAACATTTGCTACAGCTCTACCGGAAGGGTCGTTAAGGTTTTTAAAACTTTCGTCCCATTCTAATGCAATAGGTGAACTACAAGCGACCGATTTTACTGATGGTACACTTTTGGCCGCAGCATCACTAGGAAAATGCTCTTCGAAAATATTTCTGTAGTAATATTCCTCCTTGCTCATTGGGGATTGAGTAGGAAATCTGTAGTGCGCATTTTCCAGTTGTTCGTCAGTCACTTTTTCGTTCACCATTTCTTTAAGCGTGTCGATCCAGCTATAACCGACACCGTCAGAAAATTGTTCTTTTTGTCTCCACGCAACGCTTTCGGGTAAATAATTCTCGAAAGCTTTTCGTAGAATCCATTTTTCCATGCGTTCTGGAGTAATCATTTTATCTTGTGGATTTAATCGCATCGCGACATCCATAAATTCTTTGTCAAGAAAAGGAACACGTCCTTCAATTCCCCAAGCGGCTAAAGATTTGTTAGCTCTCAGGCAATCGTACATATGCAATTTGTCGAGTTTTCGTACGGTTTCTTTATGAAATTCTTCAGCATTTGGAGCTTTATGAAAGTATAAATATCCGCCAAAAATTTCATCGCTACCTTCGCCGCTTAGCACCATTTTAATTCCCATAGATTTAATAACACGCGCCATTAAATACATTGGTGTAGAAGCTCGAATAGTTGTTACATCGTAGGTTTCTAGATGATAAATTACATCTCTAATCGCATCGATTCCTTCTTGAATTGTAAATTCAATTTCGTGATGAATAGTTTTTAGATGTTTCGCAACTTTTTCTGCCGCGGCTAAATCTGGTGAACCTTCTAAACCAATTGCAAAAGAATGCAATTGTGGCCACCACGCATCTGTATTATTATCTTCTTCAATTCTTTTTTGAGAATAAATTTTAGCGATAGCTGAAGTAATAGAAGAATCTAAACCGCCGGAAAGTAAAACTCCGTAAGGGACATCAGACATTAATTGGCGTTTCACTGCCGCTTCTAATGCTTTTTGTAATTCTTCAACATCACTTTTATTATCTTTTACATTTTCAAAATCCATCCAATCACGTTCGTACCAACGTACAAAACCATTGGAGTTTTTTGTCATATAATGTCCAGGAGGAAAAAGCTCAATTTTAGTACACGTTCCTTCTAGAGCTTTTAATTCTGAAGCAACATAAAAAGTTCCGTTTTTATCCCACCCAATGTAAAGCGGAATAATTCCCATATGATCGCGCGCAATTAAGTAATCATCATTTTCGGTATCATAAAGCGCGAAACCAAATATTCCGTTTAAGTCATCTAAAAACTCAGCTCCTTTTTCTTCATATAAAGCTAAGATAATTTCGCAGTCAGATTTTGTTTGAAACTCATAATCATTTCTGATATGTTTGCGAAGTTCCTTATGATTGTAAATTTCACCATTTGCTGCTAGAACCAAGTTTTTCTCTTTATTTAAAAGAGGTTGTTTTCCGGAAGCAGGATCAACAATAGCAAGACGTTCATGGGTTAAAATTGCATTTTCATTACTAAAAATACCACTCCAATCAGGTCCGCGATGTCTCACTTTTTTAGAAAGCTTGAGCAATTTAGGACGTAACGCCTCTTCTTGCTCTTTTAAATCGAAAGCACACACAATTCCACACACAGCTTTACGGTTTTAGATTAGTAATTTTTCTTAAACGATAGGATAATATTCGGAAATTTATACGGATTAGTTAAAAGGAATAATTTTATTTAGTTTAAATGTTTAAAAAATTAGATATAATGTAATTGTATTTTAAGGTAATAGTTTCGTAAAATAAATCTGTGATTACAGTTTCTTTTGAAATCTTGCTTTGAATATTTTAAAAAACTTAATTTTACAAGAAAATAAAAATACTATGAACGAAATAAAGTGGGAAACCGCCAAAGAATACGAAGATATCACCTATAAAAAATCTAACGGAGTAGCGCGAATCGCATTTAACAGACCTGATGTGAGAAATGCTTTTCGTCCTAAAACAACTTCAGAATTATACGATGCTTTTTACGATGCGCAAGAAGATACCTCAATAGGTGTAGTTTTACTTTCAGCTGAAGGACCTTCTTCAAAAGACGGAAAATGGGCGTTTTGTAGTGGTGGCGATCAAAAAGCACGCGGAAAAGAAGGTTATGTTGGAGATGATGGTTACCATCGTTTAAATATTTTAGAAGTTCAGCGTTTAATTCGGTTTATGCCAAAAGTTGTTATTGCGGTAGTTCCCGGTTGGGCTGTTGGTGGCGGACATAGTTTACACGTAGTTTGCGATATGACCTTGGCAAGTAAAGAACACGCGATTTTTAAACAAACCGATGCCGATGTTACAAGTTTTGATGGTGGTTACGGTTCTGCATATTTAGCGAAAATGATAGGGCAGAAAAAAGCGCGCGAGATTTTTTTCCTCGGAAGAAATTATTCAGCTCAAGAAGCTTTTGAAATGGGAATGGTGAACGAAGTGATTCCGCATACCGATTTGGAAGATACAGCTTACGAATGGGCGCAAGAAATTTTAAAGAAATCACCAATTTCTATAAAAATGCTAAAGTTCGCTATGAATTTAACCGACGACGGAATGGTCGGTCAACAAGTTTTTGCGGGAGAAGCAACACGATTGGCGTATATGACCGATGAAGCGAAAGAGGGAAGAAACGCGTTTTTAGAAAAGCGTCAACCAAATTTTGATAAAAAATGGATTCCATAGAAAATTCAGCTTTTACAAATCGCGCCATCGCTATTGAAGAATTGCCGGCTTACGAAGAATTATCCTTCAATTCGGTTTCAATAAAACAACGTACAAAAGGTTTTATTCAAGTAAGTATATTTTTATTTATTTGTTTAATCGGCTTAGGTTTTGGCTTTTATTTTGAAATGCCTGAAATATTATTTTACATCGCGATTCCTATTATAAGTTTTATCTCTTTATTTAGTTATATAAATATATTTTTATTGCAGAAAACCTATGGTTATGCGTTAAGAGAAAAAGATATTATCTATAAACGCGGTTACATCACGCAAAAAACAACCATTGTTCCTTTTAATAGAATTCAACATGTCTCGACTTCTCGCGGATTCATAGATAAAATTTTAGGAATTGCTAATTTAAAGATTTTTACAGCTGGCGGTCACGGAAGCGATATAAAAATTCCGGGTTTAATGCCCGATCTTGCTCAAAAATTGAAGGAAGCAGTTGCTAAGAAAGTTAGTTTAGAAGATGAACAATAAAGCTTTTGAAATTCCACAGCGCCAATCTACGATTGGGGTTTTATTTATATTTCTTACTACTCTCTATAAAATTGCACGAGGTTTATGGATTTTCTTTGCGTACATTCTTTTTAAAGGAGTAACTAAAGAAGGCGTTTATATTTTATGGGGATTATTGTTTGTGGCTATTTTAAGCTTACTATTCAGTATCTTAAATTACCGAAATTTTAAATTTCATATTAATTACAAGAGTAAAGAATTTGTATTAGAAAAAGGAGTTCTATCTACAGAATTAATTAATATTCCGTTCGATAAAATTCAACAAGTTTATTTTAAACGTTCACTGCTACAACAAATTATAAATGTTTATAGTGTCGTTGTAGATACCGCCGGAAGCAGTAAAAAGGAAATTAATATCAAAGCACTTTCTCGAGAAAAAGCCAATAGTTTACGAGAAATTTTAATGGAATTAGCAGAAGCTGAAACCGAAGAAAATCAATTTATTTCTGAAGAAAAAGAAGCAACCGCTAAGGAAGAAAGAAAATCAGTTTCTTGGACGTATAAACTTACACTTTCCTCACTCATAAAAATCGGTTTAACCTCTAATTACATTCGCGGAATTTGGCTTTTACTCATTTTTCTTACCACTATTCAAAATGAATTGAATTCCTTACCTGAAGGAAAAATCTATGTAGATAAAGCTTTTGATTATTTGGAAAATAATTTTAGCGAAATTCTTCAAATTTATGCGGTTTTATTTTTCTTTTTGCTAGTAATGTTCGTTTTGGGAATTTTTATAACTTTTGTTGAAGTTTTTATAAAATATTACGGACTAGAGCTTACGCAAACCCACGATACGCTCGATTTACAAATGGGATTAAAAACCAATACGCGAACTTCTCTTAAACCCAAAAGAGTTCAATTATTAAAAGAAAATACAAACCCAATTCAGAAATATTTAAATTTATATGAAGTTCAACTTTCGGTTGCAAGTAGTGAAGATACGCTAAACAAAAACACCATAAAAATTCCGGGTTTACGAAAAGAACACCTCCACAAAATAAATTATTTTCTATATAAAAAGGAAGAAGAAAATTTTACAATTTATAAACCGAACATTATTTGGCTGTTCCGTAATCTTTATTTAACAATACTTCCTGTATTTGTAATTTTAATCGGTGTCAATTATTTTTTTGAATGGTTAAACTGGTGGAATATAGCAAGCATTCTCATGTTCTACGGAATTTTAGTCGGCATATTTCAATACCTCGCTTACAACAAAACATCGTTACGTATTTCAGCTAATTTTATTGAAAAAAAATCTGGCGTTTGGAACCAAACCATCGAGCGTTTAGAACTGTATAAATTACAATCGGTTACCGTAAAACAGCCCTTTTGGTACAAAAAGCGAGATTTATATAATGTGGTATTTCATACAGCCGGTGGCGATTTAGCTTATCGCGCTTTACCTGCTGAAATTTTAAAAGAAATGAATTACAGTTTATACAAAATAGAAACATCCACGAAAGCGTGGATGTAATCTATTTTATGGATGAGTTTCAAAAATTATCCTATCGCAGGAAATTTTGAAGGATTTACTTCATTAAAAATTTCGTAAACCTTTTCAAAAATATCTTCAGCAGAAGGTTTAGAGAAATAATCTCCATCGGTTCCGTAAGCGGGTCTATGAGCTTTTGCTGTTAAGGTTTGCGGTTTACTATCTAAATGAAGGTAAGCGTTTTGATTATCTAAAATTTCAGATAAAATATACGCTGAAGCTCCACCTGGAACATCTTCGTCGATGACTAATAAACGGTTTGTTTTAGCCACACTTTTTACAATATCATGATTTCTATCGAAAGGTAACAAGGTTTGTACATCAATAATTTCAGCTTCAATACCTACCTGTGCTAAATCTCTAGCTGCTTCTTCAATAATTCTTAAGGTTGAACCGTAAGAAACCAAAGTGATGTCCTTTCCTTCGCGAATTGTCTCTACCACACCTAAAGGAGTTCTAAATTCCCCTAAATTATTAGGCATTTTTTCCTTTAATCGGTAACCATTTAAACATTCTACAATTAAACCCGGTTCATCGCCTTCTAAAAGTGTATTGTAAAAACCGGCAGCTTTGGTCATATTTCTTGGTACAGCAATATGAATACCGCGTAATAAATGCGTAATTCCACCCATTGGCGATCCACTATGCCAAATTCCTTCCAATCGGTGACCACGAGTTCTTACAATCAGCGGCGCTTTTTGTTTTCCTTTGGTTCGGTAATGAAGTGTTGCCAAATCATCACTCATAATTTGTAAGGCATAAAGAATGTAATCTAAATACTGAATTTCAGCAATAGGTCGAAGTCCGCGCATTGCCATTCCAATTCCTTGTCCTAAAATGGTAGCTTCACGAATTCCTGCGTCAGAAACACGGAATTCACCATATTTATCTTGCATTCCTTCTAAACCTTGATTTACATCACCAATATCTCCGGTATCTTCACCAAAAATTAAAGTTTCAGGTTTGTTTTCAAAAATCTTATCGAAGTTATCACGCAAAACTAATCTTCCATCAACTTCTTCAGCATCGTCGTCATAACTTGGTTTTACTTCTTCAATATTTAAAGCAGACCATTCGCTTTGGCTATATAAATGACTGCTATATTCTGGTTGAGTAATTTCTTTAAAGTTGCTAATCCAATTTTGCAATTCTGTTTTAGCTGAAGAATCTTCATTAATTACATAGCGAAGTGCTTTTCTAGCGGTACGTAATACTTCAAATTTTTGAACATTTTTTATTTCTGAAAGTTCTTTTTTCAGCTGATTTATGAAGTTTTTATTTTCACTACTTTCAGCTAAATCATTCAGTAAAGTAATTACTTTTTTCTGTTCTTTTTTCGGCTGATCTCCAAAAGCATTCCAGGCTGCTTTTTTGCCTTCTCTAACTTCTTTTTTAGCCTCTTTTTCAATTTCGGCAAGTTCTTCTTCCGTGGCAATGTCGCTTTCTAACATCCATTGACGCATTTGCGCATTACAATCGTATTCTTTTTCCCATTCTAAGCGCTCTTTACTTTTGTATCGCTCATGAGATCCTGAAGTTGAATGACCTTGGGGTTGCGTAAGTTGAACCACATGAATTAAAACCGGAATGTGTTTTTCTCTCGAAATTTCGCCAGCTTTTTCATAAGTTTCCATTAAGCTAGGATAATCCCAACCGTTTACCACCATAATTTCGTAACCGTCATTATCTTCATCACGTTGGAAACCTTTTACGATTTCAGAAATATTTTCTTTGGTAGTTTGGTATTTAGCAGGAACAGAAATACCGTATTCATCATCCCAAACACTAATTACCATAGGTACTTGCATAACGCCGGCAGCGTTTAACGTTTCCCAGAATAAACCTTCACTTGTACTAGCGTTCCCAATTGTCCCCCAAGCAACTTCATTTCCTTTTACTGAAAATTTATTGGCTTCGATAATTCCATCTACATTTCTGTAAATTTTAGAAGCTTGTGCTAACCCAAGTAACCGTGGCATTTGTCCGGCAGTTGGAGAAATATCTGCACTTGAATTGGGTTGTTCGGTTAAATTTTTCCAACTTCCGTCTTCATTTAAACTATGCGTTCCGAAATGACCGCCCATTTGTCTTCCGCCGGCCATTGGTTCGTGTTCAATATCGGTATTGGCGTACAATCCTGCGAAAAATTCTTGCACGGATAATAAGCCTAACGCCATCATAAAAGTTTGATCTCTATAATAACCTGAACGGAAATCTCCGTTTTTAAATGCTTTTGCTAAAGCTAATTGCGGAACTTCTTTTCCATCTCCAAAAATACCGAATTTAGCTTTTCCGGTAAGTACTTCGCGACGTCCCAAAAGACTACATTCTCTACTAATTACAGCGGTTTTGTAATCTTCGATTACTTGCTGTTTAAAATCTTCAAATGAAATATCTTTATTCTTAACTTGTGTTTCTGTATCCTGCATGAGTATTTCTTTTTTCGTGGTAGCGAAGATACTAAAAATCACTCGAAATGTCAATTAAAAATAGGAGGGAGGTTTGAGTTTTTTGAAGTTAAATGCATTTTTAATTGAATAATCTGTAATTTATTCAGCTTTAAATGAAAATACTTAATTATTCTGTAAATTTTTGCGAATATTTTAATACCAACGTCTGGTAAATAATTTTAGTAACGTATTTATGTCTAAAGAAACGATAAAGCGAATTTTTTGATCGTAATTGGGCTGATCAATCTCCCAACCGAGATTGGAATAGACCGGAAAAAATAATTCAAAATAATCTTGTACTAAACTTACGCGAACTCCAGAATCGTATAAAAATTTAGCCTTGTTACCGCTATTTTTTACCAAACCAACATCGCCATAAGCGTGAATCCAATTCCACATCGTGAAACTGGAATTTAAACTGGTAATCCATTGATTGGCAAATTCGGGTTGAAGTTGCGATTTAAATCCGCCTTCTGCTTCAATATATTGCTGACTGAATAAACCTTCGCTTTCACTTCTTCCGTAGTAATTATAATCAAATAAATAATCGGTTGGGCGATCTAAAGCAAAGCTGAAATAATCTGAATTTTTACTATCGTTAAATAGAAAAGCACCGGCGAAAAAGCGAAATTCTAACTGGCGATTGTTTAAAAATAATTTTCGCCATTTCGATTCAAACGAAAGTTTACTAAATTTTTTTGCGATTTGATAGTCAAAAGAAGCAGTAAAATAATCTGCAAAATTTTGGTTGCTATAATTATACTGTAAATTAAAAACGCTATAATCGGGTTCATCTACCGGATTAGTAGCCGCACGATCTCTAAAAACATTTACGCTTCTAATTCCAATGGCTTGTTTTTCGTTATCGCGTAAATAAGGATTTCTAAAATAAATATTGAAAAAGGGCGTGACTTTATGGTAATATAAATCTTGCGCATATGAATAACGTGTTCCGCTAAAACCGTACTGAACAGCGTTCATTTTCTGATTTTTGTATTGATGAACATTGCTTATAGAAGCAGAACCAACCAACGCGCCACTTGTAAAACCATATTTTGGAGCGATTTTGTAATTGAAATTTCGACGTAAAATACTTTTGTTATAAAGTTTTGGACCAATTGTTAATCCATCATATAAATTGTAGTCGAATTCGGGAATGATAAAAAATTGTTGATACGCGGGATCTTCAACATCATCTAATAATCTGAATTGTATGGGTTTGTGTAATAAAGTTGTTACACGATGGTAATTATTTCTTCGGTTAATTTCAGGAATTACGCCATCGTGATTTAGAGCTAAGCGGTCGATTTCATCACGCGGAATGGTGACTTTTTTTATTCCGTTTACATCTTCAATCCAATATTTAGCGACGATGGAATCATTTTTTAATCCGAATAACGAGACAGGTAATTTATTGGGATATTTATTTATAATTACAACTGAAAGCGAATCTTCAGTTTTCTTAACTTCTGATATTTTAAAATCGATAAAATTGTTGGAAGGAACAAAATCTGTAAAAAACCAATCGATATTTTTAGAAGTATTTTTTTTCAGAATACGTTCGAAATCTTCAGGGTGAACGGGTTTTAATGTATAATCTACGTAAAATTCTTTAATGCTTTTTTGAAGGGTAGAATCGGCTAAAAAATTATCGATATAATTAAAACCCAGTCCGGCTTTATATGGGTTGGCAATATTTTTATTGAATTTTACCAACGAATCTTGCGGCGTGGTTAAAGCTTGATCTAAATTTAATCGCGCCATATTCATAAATAAATAGTGGTAGCGATCATTAAATTCTAAATCGGCTAAATGGAACCAACGTAACCCAATTATTTCGCTAAAGCTGCCAATTAATTTTACATCATCATAATAGGTTTTTACATATTCCATCATCAAGTAAATATGGATAGCATCAACTAACCATTTTTCTTCACGCGGATTTAGTAAAAGTGTTGTGTTTAAATATTTTTTGGTAATCGTTTTTAAAAGTTTAATATCATATTGAAAACCATCTGGAAACGGACGAATAAATCGTGGTAATTGATTAAAACCGTAAACCGGGCTTTGATCATAATCTTCTTCTGAAACTACAATTTTATCATACGGATATTTGCCTAATTTTTCTTCTAAAAAATCAACCGCACGATCTAAGGTTAATTCTTTTAATTCAGTTTTAATATCGTTGTCTTGAATATTGCTTACAACTTCAAGATCATCAATTTTATAGGTTTCAAAAAAATCATTTTCTAAAACATACAGCGATAGATCAATTCTGTCTTTCCCGGTAAGAGAAACTTTCTTCGTTTCAGAATCAATTAAAGTAGGTTCGCTAACATCTAAATTTGAAATCACATTATAAGCGAGTGGAACTCTTAAATCGATTGAAAAATCTAACTTCGGAATAAATAAATCGTGCAAATTTTTATGGCTGTAAACATTCCAATCGCCATTATAAACCGCGGGAAGAATCATCCAATATTTTAATTTGAAAGTACCTTTTCCGTAACCAAATCCGGTAAATTTATCATCGGGAATTTTAATTACATAATTTAATTGAATTTCTGTAGTCTCATTTGGTAAAAGTGGTTTGGTCAATTCAACTCTAATAACATCAGGCATATTTTCCGGTCTAACCCAACGCATTTTTTGTTGAAGTGAATCTTGAATATTTTCAATTATTGTATAGCCTCTTTCATGATCTTTCGCATAATGATATTTTCTATAATAATCTTCAGCAAAGCGTTCGGCTAAAGGCGTTGTTTTCGAGGAAAAGCTATTTGCCCAATCATTTAAATAAATTTCCTGAAGAGAATTTTCACTTGTATTTTTATATTGAATTTTTTGTGAAAAAGAAAGTGTTTTTTCGCTTACGCTTAAAGCAGCAGAAGCTTTAATGCTATGTTGTGCGAAGCATTCCGTTCCTAGAAAAATAACCACAAAAAGGGTTAAAAATAATGTGTAGATTATTTTCAAATTAAAAATTACTTTAAAAACTGGTTGGGAAAGCTTTTTTATGAACCCGAATGTATTACAATTTATTTTATAATAAAGCGATTTATTTAAAAATTAGGACTTAAATTATATTGGTTGTAAAATTCATCTAAAATCTGAATAACATCATCTTCGGTATCTGCCATTTGTACCAGATGGATATCGCCGGCGCTAATATTTTTAAAGTTATCTAATAAAGTAGTTTTTACCCAATCGAATAAGCCTTTCCAAAATTCTGAACCGACTAAAATAATCGGAAACTTATCTATTTTATTAGTTTGTATTAATGTAATGGCTTCAAATAATTCATCTAAGGTTCCAAAACCGCCTGGCATTACTACAAAACCTTGTGAATATTTAACAAACATTACTTTACGCACAAAGAAATAATCGAAATCTAAACTTTTATCTTTATCGATAAATGGATTGTCGTGTTGCTCAAACGGTAAATCAATATTCAAACCAACTGAAGTTCCGCCGGCTAAATGTGCACCTTTGTTACCAGCTTCCATAATTCCGGGTCCGCCACCAGTAATGACACCATAACCGTGTTCTACAATTTTTTCAGCAACACGTGTAGCCAATTTGTAATATTTATGTTCAGGATTTGTACGCGCCGAACCGAATATAGAAACACAAGGTCCAATTTCACTCATGCGTTCATAACCGTAGACAAATTCGCTCATTATTTTAAATAACGCCCAGCTGTCGTTTGTTTTTATTTCGTTCCAGCCTTTGTGGCGTTGATGTTTCATAATGCTCATAGATTCGTTCTTTTCAACTTAAAACTATTTTAGTTCTTTTTTCAAAAATTTAGCCGTGTAACTTTTTTTATGCTTGGCAACTTCTTCGGGTGTTCCCTGCGTAATTATTTTTCCGCCATTTTTTCCACCTTCATAACCAATATCAATAATATGATCTGCTAATTTAATCACATCCATATTATGTTCGATAATTAAAACAGTATTTCCTTTGTTCGTCAATCGATTTAAAACTTCCATCAATACGCGAATATCTTCAAAATGAAGTCCGGTTGTAGGTTCATCTAAAATATAAAAAGTATTTCCAGTATCGCGTTTCGATAATTCGGTTGCTAATTTTATACGTTGCGCTTCACCGCCGGAAAGTGTTGTACTTTGTTGACCAAGCGTAATGTAACCCAAACCAACATCTTGAATAGTTTTTAGTTTTCGGTAAATCTTCGGAATTTGATCAAAAAAGTCGGTCGCTTCATTAATAGTCATTTCTAAGACATCACTAATCGATTTTCCTTTGTAGCGAATTTCTAAAGTTTCTCTGTTGAAACGTTTTCCCTGACAAGTTTCACATTCAACATAAACATCGGGTAAAAAATTCATTTCAATCACTCGAAGTCCGCCACCTTTGCAAGTTTCGCATCTTCCGCCCTTTACATTAAAACTGAATCTTCCCGGTTTATACCCTCTAATTTGCGCTTCCGGAGTTTTAGCGAATAAACTTCTTATTTCTGAAAAAACACCGGTATAAGTCGCTGGATTTGAACGCGGCGTTCTCCCGATTGGCGATTGATTAATATCGATTACCTTATCGCAATTATCTAAACCTTTTATGCTTTTATAGGGCTGCGGAACTTTTACGCCATTAAAATAATGCGCGTTCATAATCGGGTAAAGCGTTTCGTTAATTAGCGTCGATTTTCCACTTCCGGAAACGCCGGTAACTAAAATCATTTTTCCCAACGGAAGTTTAACCGAAACATTTTTTAGGTTATTTCCGGTAGCGCCTTTTAACTCGATAAATTTTCCGTTGCCTTCACGTCTTTTCTTCGGAACTTCAATTTCTTTTGTTCCATTTAAATAAGAAGCCGTTAAGGTTTTATGTTTTTTGATTTCTTCTGGTGTTCCTTGACTAATGATTTCACCGCCGTGTTTTCCGGCAAACGGACCAATGTCGATAACGTGATCGGCACGTTCTATCATATCTTTATCGTGTTCAACTACAATTACGGAATTCCCGACATCGCGTAAAGATTCTAGCGAATTGATTAGTTTTTCATTATCGCGTTGATGAAGCCCAATACTTGGTTCATCTAAAATATAAAGCACACCAACCAATTGTGAACCAATTTGTGTAGCCAAGCGAATACGTTGCGCTTCACCGCCAGAGAGTGATTTAGAGCCACGATTTAAAGAGAGATAAGTTAAACCAACATCGACTAAAAATTGCAATCGCGTACGAATCTCTTTTACGATTTCTTCAGCGATTTTCCATTGATTTTTGCTGAGTTTCTTTGGAAGTTTTTCAAACCAATCGGTAAGTTCCAGAATATCTTTTTCAGCTAATTCAGCAATATTTTCTTCGTTAATTTTAAAATAAAGCGATTCTTTTTGCAGTCTGCTTCCTTCGCAATTTGGGCAAATCACTTTATCCATATAACTTTTCGCCCAACGTTTTAGTGAGGTAGAATCGTTGTTATGATACGTATTTTCTATAAAAGTCGCAACGCCTTCAAAATCTATTTTATAGGTTCTAGTAACGCCAAGATCTTTAGAATTGACTTCAAATTTTTCTTTTCCGCCGTAAAGAATCATTTCTAATCCTTCTTTTGGAATATCTTTAATCGGGTCTGATAATTTAAAATTGAAGCGGTCCGCGATTAATTCCATTTGCTTAAACGCCCAATTTTTTTTCTGATTTCCGTGCGGTTCTAATCCACCGTTTTTAATAGATTTAGAATCATCGGGAATTATTTTTTGAAGATTTACTTTATATAAACTTCCAATTCCGTTACAAGTTGGGCAAGCGCCTTTTGGCGAGTTGAATGAAAAATTATTCGGTTCAGGATTCGGGTATGAAATTCCCGTAGTCGGACACATTAAATTTCTGCTGAAATAGCGAATTTCATCAGAATCTTGATCTAAAATCATTAACACATTATCACCCTGATTCATGGCGGTATTTATACTTTCCGCTAAACGTTTATCAAGGTTTTTGCTATCGTCAACTTTCATTCGGTCGATTACAATTTCCACATCGTGTGTTTTGTAACGATCTAGTTTCATTCCTTTTTCTATATCGCGTACTTCACCATCGGTTCTTACTTTTAAAAAACCTTGTTTGGCAATTTGTTCAAACAATTCACGATAATGCCCTTTTCTGGAACGAATAACCGGCGAAAGAATATTAATGCGTTTTCCTTTAAACTCTTTTTTTATGAGGTTTTTAATTTGCTCATCGCTGTAACTCACCATTTTTTCGCCCGTTTTGTAACTATAGGCTTCGCCAGCGCGAGCATATAAAAGGCGTAAAAAATCATAGATTTCAGTAATTGTACCCACAGTACTTCGCGGACTTTTACTTGTCGTTTTTTGTTCAATAGCGATTACAGGTGAAAGTCCGTCGATTTTATCTACATCAGGTCGTTCTAAACCGCCGAGAAATTGCCGCGCGTAAGCAGAAAAAGTTTCAATATAACGGCGTTGACCTTCAGCATAAATGGTATCGAAAGCCAACGAAGATTTTCCGGAACCCGAAAGCCCGGTAATGACTACTAATTTTTCTCGTGGAATGGTAACATCTATATCTTTTAGGTTATGCACTCGGGCGCCTAAAACTTCTATATTTTCGTCGAAATTTGCCATAATTTTTTGCAAGATGCGAAGTTACTCAAAGTCTTGAAAATAAGAAAGCAGCCGTCTTAAAGGTTTGATAAAATTCTTATAAATTTTCAGTTGAAGTTTTTACGTTCATTTTCTGAAAATTGAATAAGTTCTTCAAAAAAAGAAGTGAATTCATTTTCAAATAAAGTATAATCTTCTTTGAATTCTTTAATGGAATGATGAAGTTGAATTTTACTTTTTACGCGACCATTCATCTGAAAAAGAATTTGCTCAATTCCTTCTATGGTAGCATAATTCAGCAACCAATTTTGGCTCACCATATAGGGATAAAATTTTTGTACCCGTTTAGGTAAAATTTCAAAATTAGTTTTCAGCAAATAATAAAATTCATCTACATAAATGGCAAGCGAAGTATCGTGATATTTTTTCCAATTTTTCGCTAAAAAATGATCGTACAACACATCAATAATTACGGAAGCGTAATGGCTGTAAATGGGGAAGAGGCGATGTGTACTTTTAAAAACAGTAGGGTGTGAATCTGTAAAAGAGTCTATTTTTCGGTGTAAAAGTATTCCTTGTTGAACAACTTCCGGGTATTTTTTATAGTTTTTTCCTTTCACAGAATCGGCTATAAAATTTCCTATTTTTAGGTCTTCATTTTCTCCCGAAAGGTAAATATGCGCAAGGTAATTCATAAATCTAAGTTACGTTTAATAATTCCTTCATCCAAGGGTTTTGCTTGCAGAATTATTGCGTGTATCTTTGTTAATCTATTTCAATAAAAAAACTATGACTTTAATAAAATCAATTTCAGGAATCCGAGGAACTATTGGCGGAACTATTGGCGATAATCTAACACCGATTGATGCCGTGAAATTTGCCGCAGCTTATGGAACTTGGATAAAAGAAGAACGCAATAAAGAAACTTACCGAATTGTGGTTGGGCGAGATGCAAGAATTTCGGGCGAAATGATTCAGCAGTTGGTAATGAATACATTAATAGGAATGGGAATTCACGTTATTGATGTCGGTCTTTCAACAACCCCAACCGTAGAAATGGCCGTGCCGATGGAACATGCTGATGGCGGAATTATTTTAACTGCAAGTCATAACCCTAAACAATGGAATGCGCTAAAATTACTGAATGAAAAAGGCGAATTTTTAAGCGGAAAAGATGGTGCTAAAATTCTAGAAATCGCAGAAAGTAATAAAATTAGCTTTGCTGAAGTTGACGATTTAGGAAAAATTACCGTTAATGATGCGTATATCGATTTACATATTGAAGAAATTGTAAACTCTTCTTGGGTAGATGTAGATGCGATAAAAGATGCCAATTTTAAAGTCGTGGTCGATGGTGTA
Source organism: Mesonia maritima (assembly GCF_042433895.1). Lineage (NCBI taxonomy): Bacteria > Pseudomonadati > Bacteroidota > Flavobacteriia > Flavobacteriales > Flavobacteriaceae > Mesonia > Mesonia maritima. The sequence continues at coordinate 190,747 of NZ_JBHLUA010000004.1, forward strand.
AATTCTACTGGCGGAATTGCAATTCCGCGTTTATTAGAAGAATTAGGCGTTGAAGTTGTAAAATTATATTGCGAACCGAATGGACATTTTCCGCACAATCCCGAACCTTTAAAAGAACATTTAACTGATATTTGTAAGTTAGTAGTGAAAGAAAACGCCGATTTAGGAATTGTTGTAGATCCTGATGTAGATCGACTTGCTTTTATTGACGAAAAAGGAAATATGTTTGGCGAAGAATACACGCTTGTTGCTGTTGCCGATTATATTCTAGGAAAGCAAGCCGGAAATACGGTAAGCAATCTTTCTTCTTCCAGAGCGTTACGTGATGTCACCGAAAAGCACCGCGGAAAATATCAAGCCAGTGCTGTTGGAGAAGTGAATGTTGTGCAGCTTATGAAAGACACTAACGCAATTATTGGCGGAGAAGGAAATGGCGGAATTATTTTTCCTGAATTTCACTACGGGAGAGATAGTTTAGTTGGCGCGGCTTTATTTTTAACACATTTAGCAGAGAAAAAAATATCAGTTTCTGAATTACGCGAAGAATATCCGGCGTATTTTATGAGTAAAAATAAAATTGAGTTAACACCACAATTAGATGTTGACGCGATTTTAGCTGAAATGGAAAAGAAATATGCAACTGAAGAAATTTCTACCGTTGATGGCGTAAAAATAGATTTTCCTGAAAATTGGGTTCACCTAAGAAAATCGAATACCGAACCAATCATTAGAATTTATACGGAAGCAAAATCGCAACAAGAAGCTGATCAATTAGCAGAAAAAATTATGCAAGAAATTAAAGAAATAGCCGGAATTTAAGAAGCTATATAATATTTTCTTTAATTATAAAAAGGCACTTTCTTTGGTAAGGAAGTGCTTTTTTTTACTTCACATATTTTCTTTTTCTAATTGCAAAAAAAGCAATCGCAAAAATTCCTAAGAAAACGAGCGGAAGTAAAATATTTATTAGTTGCCATTTTAATTTTTCGTCTTCAATTTTTTCAGTGTTTAAAAAAGCTAATTTTACTTCTTTAGAACGAATATCTACCAAACCGGTGTCGTCTAACATATAATTTACGGCGTTCATTAAAAATTCTTTGTTTCCATATGTGTTTCCGGTGTAGCGATCGTAACCGAGTGGTTTTGGTTTTCCTTGGCTAAATTCGTTTTTAATTACATTTCCGTCAGAAATCACGAGCATTTTTGTTTCTTTTCCGTGTTCTATTTCATTTTCTAAGGGAAAAGGTTTAATTCTGTTTTCATACACAGAACTGAATTTCCCTTCCAACAAGACGGCTAAAGGTTGTGGTCCATCTTTGTATAATTCAGGATTGGGACGTTCTTCAATAATATCTAAACTAAGTTGTAGCGGCGTTCCTTCAACTTTTGTATACGGCGAACTACTTAATAAAACCGTTTTTTTAATGCTGTTTTTTAACGTATCAATAGGGTTTGCAAAATCAAATTTTACCGCTTCAATATTATTTACAATTGGATGTTTTTTATCTGAAATTGCCAACGGAGAATAAAACCAAGGATATGGATTAAATTCAGTTTGATTGCCAGAACCGGAAGCGAGAATTAAAGGAGCAGAATTAATATCATTCACCAAACTCGGATTTATTCTTATTCCGTATTTAAAGAAAAAATCAGTTAAATTTAAATCTTTTGGATACGCTAAAGCTGAATTTTGAGGGTTGTTAAATAAGCTATCTTTTTCAATATTTACGGTTTCGGCTAACCAAAGTGCTTTTCCACCATTTAATAAATATTGGTCGAGCACGTATTTTTCTTCTTCAGTATATTTTTCAGTAGGTTTTGCTTCAAGAATTAAGTCGAATTCTTTTAATTTCTGAAGGGTTTGCTGTGGAGTTTTCGCTACAGAATCTAGCGTAAATGGTGCTATATAATAATATTCGCGTAAATCTTTAATAAAATCGGCAATAAAAGCATCGGGTAATTCACCGTTTCCGCGCATTACCGCGATTTTTTTAGAACGCGGTTTTACTAATTTATTAAACGCATCAGCAAAAATATATTCTAATTGTTCAACTGAATTATTAACGGTTTCTTCTTGCGAATCGCCAACATTTCTTTTCAGCAAATTTATTTTAACCGATTGGTCTTTATACATCGCAACTGCCCAAGGAAATAAAATACTTTCGCTTGTTTTTCCGTTTTCGTAAACATTTAGCGTTTTCGGAATCATTCCCGCTCGGTAAAAACGTTCGGCTATTTGTTGTGCGTCTCCACCATCTGCTAACGGATTGATAAAATTGAATTTTATTTGAGAATTATTCGCGCTGAATTCTTCTAACAAATAACGTGTTTCACGTTGTAAACGTTTGTATTCTGAAGGAAATTCGCCTTTTAAATAAACATCTATTATAATAGGTTCTTCAACATTTTCTACAATATTTTTTGCTGTTGAAGATAACGTATAGCGTTTGTTTTCGGTTAAATCGAATCGTTCAAAATAAAATGAAGCAATAACATTCAGAAGAATAATTATTCCAATAATTACTGCAATGGAAACCCGCTGATTTTTTTTAGAACTCATAAACTGGTTTTGTAAATCATATATTTAGTAAGGCTTAAAAAAATACCGGCAAGACTTAAAAAGTAAATAACATCTCGTGTATCTATAATTCCGCGGCTAATACTTTTATAATGAAAACTGATTCCTAAATATTCTAACGCGTAAATTTCTGAACCAAATAACTGAAAATTGCTTATTCCTTCAAAAGCGAAATAACTTAAAAAGCATAATAAAACTGCCAGAATAAAAGCCACAATTTGATTTTTTGTAATGCTCGATGAAAAAATACCGATTGCAGTATAAACCGCACTTAAGAACAATAACCCGAGATAAGAACCAATGGTTGCACCTAAATCAAAATTTCCTTCAGGTTTTCCTAATTCGTGAATGGTAAGCACGTAAAGTAAAGTAGGTAAAAGCGCTAAAATTACAAGAATAAGCGAGCCAAAATATTTTCCTAAAACCAATTGCCAAGTCGTTATGGGTTTAGTAAGTAGAAGCTCCAATGTTCCTTGTTTTTTTTCTTCAGCAAAACTTCGCATGGTAATTGCGGGAATAAGAAAAATAAAAATCCACGGAGCGATTAAAAAGAACGAAGATAAATCTGCAAAACCGTAATTTAAAATATTAAAATCGCCATTAAAAACCCAAAGAAATAATCCGTTTACCACCAAAAAAATACCGATCACTAAGTAACCGATTGCTGAAGAAAAAAATGCGCTTATTTCTTTTTGAAGTATTGCTTGCATAATTTCTACGTTAAACTCACTAATTTATTTACACTCCACGCTTCGGCACGTTCGCTAAATTTTGCTTTTGTGGTTGCCCAAACCGATTTAAATAAAGCGGAATGTCTATATTTTTCTAAAGCTTCTTCATTATTCCAATAACTATAGGTGAAGAAAATTTGTGGGCGGTTTTTTTCTTGATAAAGTTCTAAAAAATTACACCCTTCAAATTTTCTGATATGTTCCTTTTTCTCATCAAACATTTTTTTGAAGTTTTCAATTTCTTCTTCCTTAAAAGTCATTTTTACAATTCTAACGAGCATTAGGTAAATTTAATTGTTACAGAATCCATTAATTTTAATCCAAATAGAGTAGCGGCACTTCCTACCGTTCTTGGGTTACTTTTATATATTGCGAGCTCAATATAATCTGATGCGTTGAAAATAGCTAATTTCTTACCTTCTTCTTCGCGTTTTTCTTTCGGAATGCTAAAATTTATCGCGTCGCTGTAACTTTCAAATATTTTTGAAAAATTCACCGAGCGTGCCGATATATTAAATTTTCTTCCTTTCCCGATAGCTTCAAAAAGTTTTCGAGAAATGTTGGTGACCACATTTCCGTAATTATCGATATACATTACGTGACCCACCAATTGATTTTGTTCTTGATTTACAAAAGGTTCAAATTCCTTTAATTGCTTAATCTGCGGAATAGTTTTTCCAATAACCTCCAAAGTTCCGCCACGTGCAATATGGCAAGCCACTTTTACAAAAATATCGAGCACAGGAAAGTTGGTTTCAACAGCATCGTGTATATTAATTTCCACTACTTTTTCCGGTTTTATTTCTGAAGCGATTAAGGACATAATTCCGTTATTGGCGCAAATAAAATAATGACCATCTAATTCCAGCGCAATGTGTTTATTTTCAGGCGTTATTTCAGAATCTACTCCAATAATATGAATCGTTCCTTTCGGAAAACTATTATAGGCATTTTTAATAATATAAGCCGCTTCAGTAATATGAAAAGGAGAAATCTGATGCGAGATATCAACAATTGTTGCCGACTCCAATTCACTTAAAATGGCGCCTTTAACCGCTCCGGTAGAGGGATCTTTCTGTCCAAAATCGGTTGTTAATGTTATTATCGCCATGAATGAGGTTTGTTAATATTTTTACGGTGGTTTGCTCGTAATTTTGATTAAATTTGTAATGCGAATTTAAAGATAAATGACAAATAAACGTACCTGCTTTTGAACGAACTTATCATCGAACTTTCAGAAATTAATCCAAGAGAATTTTTTGGATTGCAAAATGCAAACATCGAGTTGCTTAAAAAATACTTTCCGAAGCTAAAATTAGTAGCGAGAGGCAATCAAATAAAAGTTTATGGCGATGAAGAACGCCTAGAAGAATTTGATAAACGCTTTAACATGCTTATGGAACATTTCGGCAAATACAATAAACTTGACGAAAATGTAATCGAACGCGTGTTAACTAGTGAAAAAAAGGAAGATTATGAAACTTCAGCAGCAAGTGGCGAAATTTTAGTTCACGGCGTAAGCGGTCGTCTAATAAAAGCGCAAACCGCCAATCAACGAAAATTGGTAGAACTCTGCGAACAGAATGATATGGTTTTTGCTGTAGGTCCAGCAGGAACCGGAAAAACTTATACGGGTGTTGCTTTAGCTGTAAAAGCTTTAAAAGAAAAACAAGTACGTAGAATAATTCTTACGCGACCTGCCGTTGAAGCAGGAGAGAATTTAGGTTTCTTACCTGGCGATCTAAAAGAAAAACTCGATCCATATATGCAACCTTTATATGATGCATTGCGCGATATGATACCAAGTGAAAAATTAGATTCATTTATCGAAAAAGGAGTTATACAAATTGCACCGATGGCTTTTATGCGTGGTAGAACCTTAGATAACGCGTTTGTTATTTTAGATGAAGCGCAAAATACATCGCACGCGCAAATGAAAATGTTTTTAACCCGAATGGGAAAAAACGCGAAATTTATGATCACCGGCGATCCGGGTCAAGTAGATTTACCGAGTAGAATAATTTCAGGATTAAAAGAAGCTTTATTAGTACTGAAAAATGTAAAAGGAATCGGCGTAATTTATTTAGATGATAAAGACGTTATTCGTCATAAATTAGTTAAAAAAGTAATTGCCGCTTATAACGCAATCGAAAATAGAGAATAATGAGTAACACCATAATAAGTACAGATTATAAATTTCCTAATCAACGAAGCGTTTATAAGGGAAAAGTTCGTGAAGTTTATATGCTTCAGAATGATAGGGTAATTATGATTGCTACCGATCGTTTAAGCGCTTTCGATACGGTTTTACCAAAAGGAATTCCGTATAAAGGTCAGATTTTAAATCAAATAGCAACCAAAATGATGGAAGCTACCGAAGATTTAGTTCCCAACTGGCTTGAAGCGACTCCAGATCCTAATGTTGCTATTGGGAAAATGTGTAAGCCTTTTAAAGTTGAAATGGTAATTCGCGGTTATTTGGCCGGTCATGCTGCTAGAGAATATAAAGCAGGAAAACGAACATTATGCGGAGTTTCTCTACCAGAAGGTTTAAAAGAAAACGATAAATTACCGGAACCAATTATCACGCCTTCTACCAAAGCAGATTTAGGTGATCACGATGAAGATATTTCTCGAGAGGCAATTCTAGAAAAAAATATTGTAGAAAAAGAAGACTACGAGATTTTAGAAGATTACACCCGAAAACTTTTTGAACGCGGAAGTAAATTGGCCAACGAACGCGGATTAATTTTGGTAGATACCAAATATGAATTCGGAAAAACTGCCGATGGAGAAATTGTACTAATCGATGAAATTCATACGCCGGATTCTTCTCGTTATTTTTATTTAGAAGGTTATGAAGAACGCCAAAAAAATGGAGAAGAGCAGAAGCAACTTTCCAAAGAATTTGTGCGTCAATGGTTAATTTCTAAAGGCTTTCAAGGAAAAAAAGGTGATGAATTACCAGAATTAACCGAAGAACACATCACTAAAATTTCCGAACGTTATATTGAATTATATGAAAATATTACAGGAGAAAAATTTGAAAAAGCTTCTATCGAAAATATTGAAAAACGAATAGAAAAAAACGTTTTAAATTATTTAGAAAAATCGCTTTAAATAAAATTTTGGTTAATTGTTATTTTCATAATTATTAACGCGATCTTTCGTGGTTTTTCTTGAATCTCGCATCTGCTGGTTTGTAGTATCTTCAACGGTATCTAACGAATCTTTTTGAGTAGTTAACGTTAAAATTTCATCAATCGTCATCGGTATCGTTTTAGTAAATTTAATTACTTTTCTATTATTCAATAGAATAACTTTAAAAGTGGCGTCTTTCTCCATCATATCCATGTACTTGTTATAATTATATGCGGTAGAAATATCACTATTGTAGACCGATCGAGCAGCATTTGGGGTGACGTGAAAAGCAGTTACGCCAAGTGCTTTTAGTTTTTCTCGATTTTCAAAAATTATATCGCGCTGTTGCATCGCAAAGTCATTTTCCATTTCTGTGGAAGCGAAAACGATGCTATAATTTTCAGTTATATTTTTATCTTTCGGATTTTCCGGAACTTGTGCAGAAGTTACCGCAAATTGAAAGCTTAATAAAAAAAGTAGTACGTATTTCATAGTTATGAATTTATATTAATTTGAAATTCTTTTATAAGTTCTAAGAGAACTTCTTCGGTTTGAGAGAATTTTTTTGAAACTTTTTTCGATTTATTTTTTTCTAATTTTTCAAAAGAATCGGTTAACGTTCCTTCTTCATATTTTTCAGCAATTAAAGGATGAACATAATAATTTTTACAAACGCTTCTGGTATTTCCCAACGCTTCGGCGGTTTCATCGTAAGCTTGAATTAAGTTTTTTTGTGTGTGCTTTTTGGTTTCAGGGATTTCTAAATCTTTTAAACTTTCAAAGAAAATTTTAGTTGCTGACCAGGTTCTAAAATCTTTTGCTGAAAAATAAGCGCCTGATAAATCTTGAATATATTCATTAATTAATCCGCTGTCGATGGAATGTTTTTCACCGTCTTCATCGTAATATTTAAATAATTCCCAACCCGGAATTTCTTCACATTGATTTACAAGTTCAATAAGTTGAGCGTCGTGAATATCAATATGATGTTCTTTTCCTTTTTTACCCACAAAATTGAAAGTTAATTCTTCGTCGTGTAAATCGACATGTTTAGAACGTAAAGTTGATAAACCGTAGGTATGATTAGTTTTTGCGTAATATTGATTCCCGATACGAATGTGTGTTTCTTCCATTAAACGAATAACCAACGCCAAGACTTTTTGCTTTGGCATTCCTTTTAGTTTTAAATCTTTTTCAACTTGTTCGCGAATGGCAGGAAGCGCTTCGCCGAAAGAAATCATTTTAAAAAATTTAGTCTGATTTTTGATTTTAGACCATTCATCATGATAGCGGTAAACTTTTCGCTCTTTATCATCTCTTCCTACAACTTGTAGATGACCATTCTCTAAATGTGTAATTCTCACATTTCTCCAAGCGGGTGGAATTACAAGACTTTTAATTCTACTTAAACATTTTTCATCACAAACTTTATTTCCTTCTTTATCGGTGTAATAAAATTCTCTTCCGTGTTTGTGACGCTGAATGGTTAATTTCTCATCGGTAATGTAAACTAAACCTGTATAATCTGCGATTTGCTGAGGTTCAGCCAAAAGTGTATCTATTTTTTGAGCAGCAACTGCCATAATTTTTCGGTTTTCTCTTGAAAAGATACTTTAATAGCAAGACATTTTGTAATAATTATTTGTGAATAATATTTAAATATTTATTAATTGTTAGTTTATTAAGAAGTGTTTTTCACAAAAAAACCTCTCAAGATGTTGAGAGGTTTTTTACAATAATTTCAGAAAAAATTAGTCAAAATAACTAAACGTTTCTCCTTCTTTTATTTGAAGTAAACTTTCATAAATTAATTTAATAACATTTTCTACATCTTCGCGATGCACCATTTCTACAGTCGTATGCATGTAACGTAATGGCAAAGAAATAAGCGAAGAAGCCACGCCACCATTGCTATACGCAAACGCGTCGGTATCGGTTCCTGTCATTCTACTTGCTGCTAAACGTTGAAATGGTATTTTTTTATTTTCGGCTGTTTCAATAATCATCTCACGCAATTTATTTTGTACAGCTGGAGCATAACTAATTACCGGTCCGCCGCCAATTTTTGTATCGCCTTCCTTTTTCTTGTCAATCATTGGCGTGGTAGTATCGTGCGTAACATCGGTAACAATTGCAATATTTGGTTTAATGCGTTGAGTAATCATTTCAGCGCCGCGTAAACCAATTTCTTCTTGAACTGAATTGGTTATGTACAATCCAAAAGGCAATTCTTTTTTATTTTTTTTCAGTAAACGAGCAACTTCAGCAATCATAAAACCGCCCATTCTGTTATCTAAAGCACGGCAAACAAATTTATTTTTATTGAGTATAAAAAATTCATCTGGATAAGTTATGACGCAACCTACGTGAACGCCGAGTTTTTCAACTTCTTCTTTTGTAGAACAACCAACATCTATACAAATATTTTCAATTTTCGGGGCTTGTTCGTCACTTTTATCGCGCGTGTGAATTGCTGGCCATCCAAAAACACCTTTTACAATTCCGTTTTTGGTATGAATATTTACGCGTTTGGAAGTAGCAATCATATGGTCGCTTCCGCCGTTTCTAATTACATAAATAAGTCCGTCGTCAGTAATATAATTTACGTACCAAGAAATTTCATCGGCGTGACCTTCAATGACAACTTTAAATTCTGCTTCGGGATTTATAACACCTACTGCAGTTCCGTAAGTATCGGTAATAAATTCATCTACATAAGGTTTTAAATAATCCATCCAAAGTTTTTGTCCTTCAGATTCATAACCGGTCGGCGCGGCATTATTGAGGTATTTTTCTAAAAAGCTTAACGATTCTTTTGTTAAAATTGTTTCCTTTGCCATATTGATTTTGCTATGTTTTTCACGAAATTACTAATAAAATAGAATCTTCCCGAATCATATTTCTTAAATTTGGAACAGTTTTCGATGTATTATTTTAAAACTCATACTTGAAATATTTATTTTACATAGCAATGTTCGTCACTTTTGGGGTTTCTTCACAAACCTTAAAAACTAGATTTGCTGAAGTTGATAAAGCGCAAGATTCTACTAAACAAAGCTTTATAATTATTGAGGAAGATTCTACCGCCACAATAATGGATGCAATTGATTTAGATGAAGTTTTGGTAGTTGGTGCTTATAAATTTGATAGCAGAAATGAACGCCGACAATATTTAATTTTAAAGCGAAAAACCAAAAAAGTTTGGCCTTACGCCGTTTTAGCTTCTACACGATTAAGTGAACTTCAAGAGCGATTATCTAAATTAGAATCGGGTTATAAAAAGCGAAAATACACGCGAATTGTACAAAATTATATTGAAGAAGAATTTACTACGGAATTAAAAAAACTGACCAAAACCGAAGGACAAATTTTGGTGAAATTAATGTACCGCCAAACCGGAGAAACCACTTTTGATATTGTGAAGGAATTAAAAAGCGGCTGGCGTGCGTTTTGGTATAACACAACCGCAAGTCTATTTAATATTTCATTGAAGGAAAAATTTGATCCGCTAGAGGTGAAAGAAGATTATTTTATTGAACATATTTTGCGTCGCGGTTTTCAAAAAGGTGATATTGAAAAACACCCTTCAGCCATCGATATTAATTTTGTGACTTGTATGCAAAAATGGAATTAAACTTTTCAATTTTTAATTCTTGAATATATCTTATTCAAAAGATAAAATTACAAATTCACATCTTCGGTTAATTTCATGTTGTTCTTCTGTGCAAGAATCTTCCGTTTCGCAATAAATAATAGGTTGGGTTTCGCCGTAGCCTTTCGCGGTAATTCTATTAATATTTATTCCTTTTTCATTAAAATATTCCATTACAGAATTCGACCGTTTTTGGGATAAATTCATATTATATTTATTGTTTCCGCGGATATCGGTGTGCGTTCCGATTTCTAATTTCATAGTGGGATATTTTTTCAATAAAGCAATTACTTTATCTAAAACTACGCGCGATTCTTTTCTGATATACCACAAATCATAATCAAAGTAAATAGGTTCGGTTTTAATTAAAAAACGATCTTTTTTCTCGTCTTTTATAATCGCTTCTTCTTCAACGACAATTTTTGTAATCCGTTCTTTTTTCGCGGCTTTTTCAGCTTCTATTCTTTTTTGCTCCGCAATTTTTTCAGCTTCTTTTTGCGCTTCTAATTCGCGTTGTTTTCGCGCAAGATTTTCCTCTTTAATTCGAATTTTTTCAGCTTCACTTAATAATCTTAAGTCTGCTTTTTGTTCTTTTTTCCGAATGCTTGAAGTTTTTAGTTGAATTGTATCATTTTGATAATTTTTTTTAGAACCGATTAGTACATAAGAGTTGTTACAATTCACTTTAAAATTGAAATTTGCTTTTTCTCCCGTTATAATACTGTCTTTTATAATTGAATTCTGAATTAATTTTACGGTAGAATTCGCTAATAATTCGCCGGTAGTTTTATCATAAACAGTTCCGGTAATGAATTGGTAGCAATCTTCAATTAGTAACGGAAGTGTTTCCTGAAATTGGTAAATATCATCGCTTCCTTTTCCGCCCGGTCTATTTGAAGAAAAATAACCGCTCGCATTTTTTAGGTTTTTAAAAAACGCAAAATCATCGTAACCGGAATTTGTCGGTAAACCAATATTGTCGGGCTTTGAAAAAGAATTTTCTTCCGCTTTAGCGATAAAAATATCTAAAAATCCAAATCCTGGATGACCATCTGAAGCGAAATATAAATTTCCTTCTTCATCAATAAACGGAAATTGTTCTTTGTGTTTGGTGTTAATTTTTGGACCTAAATTTTCAGGATTTTTAAAATCATTAGTGTTTACTTTATACAAATCGAAACTTCCAAAACCGCCGGGTTTATTCGAGGCAAAATAAAGTGTTTTTCCGTCTGGACTTAGCGCCGGATGTTCGGTAGAGTAGTGGTCGCTATTAATTGGAAGCGAAGTTACATTTTGCCATTTGCCGTTTTTTAATTCGGCTTTATAAATTTGTAATTGCGTAACTTTAGTAGAATCTCTTTTCTTTTTTCCGTTTAAATAATTATTTCGTGTAAAATAAACCGTGTTTCCATCAGCAGAAAAAACAGCGTTCGATTCATGAAAACGCGTGGTTAAATTTTCGGAAAAAAGTTTTGCTTCAGAAGCAGTATTTAATTCAGCTTCAGGAATTTTATAAAGATTTAAATATGGAGAATTATTCCAGTAAAAAACTTTATCGAATAAGCCTTGTTTTTTTTCAGCGGAAGCAAAAACAAATTGATCATTCAGAATAGTTCCGCCAAATTCTGAATTTTCAGTATTTAAAGGTAAATTTTTTATTTTAAAACGGTTTCCAATTGCTTTTACATTTTCTAAATACTGAAGCCGTTGTCTATATTTTTGTTGTTCTTCTTCCGTTTTATATGAAAAATCTAGACTTATTTTTTCAGCTTCTTGATAATTTCCCAGCGCTTTTAAGGTTTGTATAAATTGAAATTGATGTTGTTTATCAAATTTTTCAGGATAACGAGCAGCGAAAATTTTATAATATCGAGCCGCTTTTTTTACTTCAAAAGTGAAATAATAACTATCGGCTAAATTTAGAAGAATTTCTGGAGTTTGGTATTTACTAATAACTTCTTCATATAGCGGAATTGCCTTTGAATAATAAGTTTTATAAAAATATTGATTAGCTTTTTTTACACGAAAATCTTGGGCTTTTGTAAGAGAAGTAAAACTTAGAAAAACGATGCTAAAAAGAAAGAAACGTAAAAAGCGGTTCATAAATTTTAAGTTTAAAAGAATCGTGGCGATTTGTCGTAGCCATTATTAAACGTGAGATCGAAAAGGATAAAAATTTCGTGACTTCCAGAATTGTAATTTCCGAAATTTGTAGTGGTATAATCATAAGCGTAACCGATGCGAAGATTTTGAGTGATGCCAACGTTCATTAAAGCGCTCACAGAATCGTCTATTCTATACGATAAGCCAAGTTCAAATCGATTTAGATAACGAACGTTTGTTGAAACATCGAACATTGGTGGAACGCCTTTTACGCTGCGAACCAGAAACGAAGGTTTGAGTTGAAAATCGCTATTTAAATTAAAAACGTAACCACCAGTTAAATAGAAATGAATTTCTTCTCCGCCAACCCGCTGAATTCCGTCCACTTCATCTAAATGTTTACTCGATAAAAAGTTTGGAGTAGAAAACCCGACGTAATAATTATCGGTATAAAAAAATACTCCGGAACCGATATTTGGATAGGTTTTATTTAAATTTTCCCGAAATGCGGGATCAGAACTTACGCTTCCGCTTTCTAATCTGAAGTTGTTAAAATTAGTATTTAAAAACGTAACACCGGTTTTCAGCCCAAATGCAAGCGTATGTTTTTCTGAAAGTTTTAAATTATAAGCAAAATCTGCATAAATATTATTTTCCTTTAAAGCGCCATCGCCAATATCGTCAGAAATAAACGAAAGTCCAGTTTCTACTTTTTCATTAATAGGAATATGACCAAAAAAAGAAAAAGTTTTTGGAGCGCCAACTGCGCCAACCCATTGCGATCTGTGAAAACTACCTAAATTAATTGTTCCCGGTGTTCCAGTAGAATATGCGGGATTGATCACATTCATGTTATACATGTAATTTGTGAATTCAGGATCTTGTTGCGCAATTAGAATATTACTAAAAAGGAGAAAAGAAATATAAAGTAATTTTTTCTTCATTGAATGTTATCTATTTAAATACAAACGACCTTGTTTTGGCGATTTATTATTTTTGTTGAAGCGAATCACATAAAAATAAACACCGTTTGGAGCAATTTTATCTGAAGAATTTTCTGTTTCTCCGTTCCATTCTGGATGTTTAATATCGCCGGTAAATAATAATTTTCCGTAGCGGTTGTAAATGTCAAATTCATATTCAGGATATATAAATTGAATATTTTTAATGCGGAAAGTATCGTTGATTCCATCATTATTTGGTGAGAATGCATCGGGAATAAAAAAGTCGTATTCTTTATCGGGGTTTTCGGTATCACAATTCGTTAAGGTTACGCTAACTTCAATTGCATCGCTCGCTTCACAATTATTTGCTTGATCGATATTATATCCAAAATAAATAGTGTCATCTGAAAGCGGTGTGTCTTCTGAAAGTAAATTTCCATTACTATCGTACCATTCGACCGTAAAATTTGTTACAGAAACATTCTTAGTTAAATCTGAAATTGTAGGATTATCGGCTCCACAAAAAGAGGCACCATCTTGAATAAGATTTACAGGCGGAACTTGATTTATAATTACTGAAACCAGAGTTTTATCTGAAATACAACCATCGTTACTTATAATAGAGACATAATAATCTTGGTTACTCAAAAGTGTAGTTGGGTTAAGCTCCGTAGTGCTTGTTTGATTTTCGAACCATAAATAATTATTTCCATTGGGAATTAAATCTGAAATTGTAGCTTCTTCAACTTCACAAAATTCTTGTGGAGTAGGCGCTTGCGGAGCATCGGGAATAGGATAAAGTGTAAAATCTTTTGTGTTTGTAGCTTGCGAAGCGCATCCGGTTTCTACATTAGTAACGTAAATTAAATTAAAAGTACTTGTTCCTGTATTTGTAAAAGTTGTTGCTGGAATGGTAAATTCAACTGAATTGTTGTTTATATTTAAAGTAATTGTTTCATCTGAAAGACCATTAGCTCCACTTATATTGTAAATAATTTCTATTTGATTAATATTTGAAATATCATTTATAGTCACTAAAACCGACTCGCCAAAACAACTATTCTCAATTATAATTTCATAATTATCGGGATCGGGTAGAGGGTTTATTTCAAAATTAGTACTTAAATCTATTGAGTTATCACAGAAATCATCACTGATACCGGTAATAGTTAAGGTGGTAGTTCCTGTATTTTGAAGAAGAGAATTATCTAAATCGAAGGAAGCTGAACCATTTTGAAATGTTAGATTTATAGAATTTGAAACTGAATTTGCTCCGCTAATTTCATAAGTAATTGCGTAATCTCCATCAGTTAAATTTGCATTAGAAATAGTTACTGTGTTATTTTCACCTACGCAAATATCAGGAATGTCAATAGAAGCATCTTCTAAATTTGGAATTTCAAGGATTTCAAAATCGGTCGTTAAATCCCAAATAATATCACAAACAATATCTTCAGGATCATCAACTGTAATACTATCAATAGTTAATGTGTAATTTCCAACGGTGGGAGTAAAATTATCATCGATGTTAAAAAATGGATTCGCTCTGGTAATTTCAGCAGCGCCTGAAAAACTTACCGGTCCGCTTATGGTATAATTTATTTGGTAATCATAAGTTGGTACATTGTCAATCCCGGGTAAATTATTAAAATTAACCACAAAATCATGCGTATCAATTTCATCTTCACAAATAGAATCAATAGATAAATTTGTTCCTGTAAAATCAATAATTCTTCTAATGATCACAGGGATGGTTGAAGTTTCTTCATGACAAATTGGGTGGTTTGGAAATACAGTATAGCTAAAAGAATAAAATCCATACCCTGAAGTATTAAAAATATTCTGAACATTAATTTCGGTATCATTTGGTCCATTTAATTCTGAAGTGCCATCTTCAGACCAAACTCCATTCGGATCCTGTCCACTTATATAGTTTAGCAAATCTACATTTGTATAATTTGCTAAATCATCAATTCCACAAAACTCAAGCGAAGTTGTGCTCCCAGGATTAGGTAAAGGATGAACTGTTAAATCTACGGTTGAAGTTTGTGCGGGACAAGTTCCAACACTATTTACAGTATAAGTAAAGGTATAAGTACCCGGACCTAGAATTGTTGCATTATAAATACTTCCGCTCAAAGCTCCTGTATTGCTGATATCTGCCCAGGTTCCACCTAAGTGTGGATTAGGATTATTTCCTATAAATTGAAATAAATTTACTGAATCATCATCTTCACAAGCATTAGCTTGAAAATTATCTTCACCAGCATAGCCGCCTAAAATTATGGTAACAGTAGCTTGGTTATCAGTACAACTTGAATCGTTTACAGTATAGGTAAAGTGATATATTCCTCCACTAGTAATTTGCCAAAGATTGACAATTCCATTTGAAGAAGGTCCTACAAAAATAGGAAGATTTTCATCACTGCTCCAATTCCCACCTGTATTTGGAGTTCCATTAAGTAATGGAAATAAATCTAATGAAGAATTATCTGAATCAGGAATATTGCAAATTGTTATGAAAGAATCACTACCTGCACATTGACCGTAAACTGAGGTAATTCCTATTAGCAGGAAAGTAATTAAGAATAAAAGATTGCAGCGAAAATAATTTTTAATCATATTTATATTATGATAAGTAAATCGGCTTGCAATATAAATAAAATATTTTAAGATAATTTTTAGTTTTTCTCCAAAATCCGCCAGACTCGTATTTTTTTCAAGTTGGAGAACGCGCAATCCTTATTGGATCAGAATGCCAATTACGTAGCCCCTTTGCATCCTTACCGTGATTTTGCGATCCGTTTTGGTTTGGTCTGGAATTTCTTTTTATAAAAAATAAGGGTTTAGGAGTTTGTTTTCCAGAAGGTTGTTTC